>NZ_LLWQ01000047.1 GCF_001447385.1 Paracoccus sp. MKU1
CCTCGTTCCAGACCGGGCTGGTCAACGCGATCCCGCCGATCTTCGCCGTCGTCGCCATGTATCTGTGGTCGCGCCATTCGGACCGAACGGGCGAGCGCACCTGGCACGTCACCTTGGCCTGTGCGGCCGCCGGCCTGGGGCTGTTCTTTGCCGGCTTCGCGGTCTCGCTGGTCGCCGTGGTCCTGGCGCTGGTCCTGGTGAATGCGGGCGTCAGTGCCGCCAAGCCGCCGCTGTGGTCGATGCCGACGCTGTTCCTGTCGGGATCCGCCGCCGCGACCGGCATAGCCACGATCAACTCCCTGGGCAATCTGGGCGGTTTCGTCGGCCCCTATGCCATCGGCCTGATCAAGAACCAGACCGGCAGTTTCGAATACGGCCTCTATTTCGTGGGCGGCCTGCTGATCCTGTCGGCGGTGATGACGCTGATCATCGCCAGATCCACCCGCAAGCAGGCCGATGCCATCGCTTCCGCACATTGACAACCTTTCTGGAACGGAAAACGCCATGAAAACCTACAAGATCGCCGCCATCCCCGCCGACGGCATCGGCCCCGAAGTGATCGCCGCCGGCCTGCAGGCGCTGGAGGCCCTTGCCGGGCGCGACGGCAAGTTCACGTTCGACATCACCGAATTCGACTGGAGCTCGGACCGCTACAAGAAGACCGGCGCGCTGATGCCCGAGGACGGCCCTGAGCAATTGAAGGCCTTCGACGCCATCTTCTTCGGGGCGGTGGGTGCGCCGGACGTGCCCGATCACCTCACGCTTTGGGGTCTGCGCCTGCCGATCTGCCAGGGCTTCGATCAATATGCCAATGTGCGCCCGACCAAGATCCTGCCCGGCATCCAGTC
>NZ_LLWQ01000048.1 GCF_001447385.1 Paracoccus sp. MKU1
GGCTATCCCGGCATGGCCGAGGTCGGCAATATGGGCCTGCCGCCCAAGGTGCTGCGCAAGGGCATCACCGACATGGTGCGCATCAGCGACGCGCGCATGTCGGGCACCGCCTATGGCACGGTCGTTCTGCATACCTCGCCCGAGGCGGCGGCGGGCGGCCCGCTGGCCGTGGTCCGCGATGGTGACATGATCGAGCTGGACGTGCCGAACCGCCGGTTGCATCTGGACATCTCAGATGCGGAACTGGCCGCGCGGCTGGCGGAATGGCAACCGCTGCCCGACCAGCCCGCCAGCGGCTACGCATGGCTGCATCAGCGGCATGTGACCGGCGCGGATACCGGCGCCGATCTGGATTTCCTGCGCGGCTGCCGCGGCAACCCGGTCGGAAAGGACAGCCATTGATGAAACTCGCGCTCGTCGGCATTGGCAAGATCGCCCTGGACCAGCATGTCCCCGCGCTGGAAGCCAGCCCCGATTGGGATCTGGCCGCCACCGTTTCCCGTCATGGAAGCGTCGAGGGCGTCCCCACCTTCGCCGATATCGACACCATGCTGGCGGCCCATCCCGAGATCGGCACGGTCAGCCTCTGCCTGCCCCCGGTGCCGCGCTTTGCCGCCGCGCAGGCGGTGCTGCGGGCGGGGCGCAACCTGATGCTGGAAAAGCCCCCCGGCGCGACGCTGGCCGAGGTGCATATCCTGCGCGATCTGGCAGCGGCGCAGGGGGTCAGCCTCTATGCGACATGGCATTCGCGCATGGCCCATGGGGTGGCGGGGGCCAAGGCGTGGCTGGCCGGTCGCACCATCCGCGAGGGCCGGATCACATGGCGCGAGGATGTGCGCAAATGGCATCCCGGTCAGGACTGGATCTTCGAGGCGGGCGGCATGGGCGTCTTCGACCCCGGCATCAACGCGCTGTCGATCCTGACCGAGATCCTGCCGATGCCGGTCCACCTGCGCGCCGCCGAGCTGGATTTCCCGGAAAACCGCCAGGCCCCCATCGCCGCGCGGCTGAGCCTGTCGCATGGGATCGCGGCCGATTTCGATTTCCGCCAGCAGGGCCCGCAGACCTGGGATATGGAGTTTCTGACTGACGCCGGCCGCCTCGCGCTGCGCCTGGGCGGCAATGTGCTGGAGATCGACGACACTGATGCCGGGGGGCAGGCCAGCATCATGGGCGAATACCCGGCGCTTTACGCGCGCATGGCGGAGCTGGTGCGCAGGGGCTCCTCGGACGTGGACCTCTCCCCCATGGTCCTGACCGCCGACGCCTTCACCCTCGGCAGCCGCAATACCGTGGACGCATTCGAATTCTGAAGGAAGACCGATGGACTGGACACCGCAAGGCAAGCATCTAATCGCAGGCGAATGGGTGGGGGGCGAGGCCATCTTCCGATCCGCCCCCGCGCATGGCCCGACGCATGGTTTCGCCAGCGGCACCGCCGAGCTGGTGGATCGCGCCTGCGCCGCGGCCGAGGACGCCTTCTGGACCTATGGCTGGACCGCGCGCGCCGAACGCGCGGCTTTTCTCGACGCCATCGCCGACGAGATCGAGGCGCGGGCCGAGGCGATCACCGCCATCGGCACGCAGGAAACCGGCCTGCCCGAGGCCCGGCTGCAGGGCGAGCGTGGCCGAACCGTGGGCCAGTTGCGGCTTTTCGCGGATCATATCCGCAAGGGCGATTACCTCGACCGCCGCCACGACCCGGCGCTGCCGGATCGCCAGCCGTTGCCGCGCCCGGATTTGCGGCTGATCCAGCGTCCCATCGGGCCGGTGGCGGTCTTCGGCGCCTCGAACTTCCCGCTGGCGTTCTCGACGGCGGGCGGCGACACCGCCTCGGCCCTGGCGGCGGGCTGCCCGGTGGTGGTCAAGGGCCACCCCGCCCATCCCGGCACCGGCGAGATCGTGGCCGAGGCCATCCTTGCCGCCATCCGCGCCACCGGCATGCCCGCCGGCACCTTCGGCTTCATCCACGGCGACCGCCACGAGGTCGGCGCGGCGCTGGTGCAACACCCGCTGATCCGCGCCGTGGGCTTCACCGGCAGCCTGCGCGGCGGCCGGGCGCTTTACGACCTGTGCGCCGCGCGGCCCGAGCCGATCCCCTTCTTCGGCGAACTCGGCAGCATCAACCCCTGTTTCGTGCTGCCCGAAGCCTTCGCGGCGCGCGGCGCGCAGATCGCGCGCGACTGGACCGCCAGCCTGACCATGGGCGCCGGCCAGTTCTGCACCAATCCGGGCCTTCTGGTGCTGCGCGCCGAGGATGCCGAAACCTTCACCGCCGCCGCCACCGAGGCGCTGGCAAACGCCCCCGAACAGGTCATGCTGACCGATGGCATCGCCGAGGCCTATCGCGCAGGCGCCGCCCGTATCGGAGCCCATGCCGCGCCGGTGCTGGCCTGCGACAGCCGGGGCCGCAATGCGCGGCCCGGCATCTACCGGACCAGCGCGCGGGACTTCCTGCACAGCCACGCGCTGGGGGAAGAGGTCTTCGGCCCGCTTGGCCTTGTCGTCACCACCACCTCGGACGACGAGATGCTGGGCCTTGCCCGCGCGCTGGACGGCCAGCTGACCGCCACCTTGCAGATGGACGCCGGCGACACCGCGCTGGCCCGGCGGCTGATGCCGATCCTGGAACGCAAGGCCGGCCGGGTGCTGGCCAACGGTTGGCCCACCGGGGTCGAGGTCGCCGACGCCATGGTGCATGGCGGCCCCTACCCGGCATCGACGAATTTCGGCGCCACCAGCGTCGGCACCCTGACGATCCGCCGCTTCCTGCGGCCGGTCTGTTTCCAGAACCTGCCCGACGCGCTGCTGCCGGAGGACTTGCGGGGCTGAGAGGACAGCCCCGCCCATCACGGTCACAAAACCCAAGGGAGGAAACCATGACCAGATTCCTGATGAGCACCGCTGCCGCTGCCGCGCTGGCGATCTCGGCCACGGCCGCCATGGCCGAGGGCGAAACCATCGGCTTTTCCCAGATCGGCTCGGAATCCGGCTGGCGCGCGGCCGAGACCACGCTGACCCGGCAACAGGCCGAGGAACGCGGCCTGAAGCTGCAATTCTCGGACGCGCAGCAGAAGCAGGAAAACCAGATCGCCGCGATCCGCTCCTTCATCGCGCAGGGCGTGGACGCGATCCTGCTGGCCCCGGTCGTCGCCACCGGCTGGGACGCCGTGCTGCAGGAGGCCAAGGAGGCCGAGATCCCGGTCGTGCTTCTGGACCGGCAGGTGGACAGCGCGGAGGACCTGTATCTGACCGCCGTCGGCTCGAACCTGGTGCACGAGGGCGAGGTCGCCGGCAAATGGCTGGTCGACACCGTCGGCGACAAGGAATGCCGCGTGGTCGAGCTGCAGGGCACCACCGGATCGAGCCCGGCCATCGACCGCAAGAAGGGCTTCGAGAACGCGCTGGCCGGCCATGACAACCTGAAGATCGTGCGCAGCCAGACCGGCGACTTCACCCGCGCCCAGGGCAAGGAGGTGATGGAAAGCTTCCTGCAGGCTGAGAACGGCGGCAAGGACATCTGCGCGCTTTACGCCCATAACGACGACATGGCGGTCGGCGCGATCCAGGCCATCAAGGAGGCCGGGCTGAAGCCGGGCACCGACATCCTGGTCGTGTCCATCGACGGCGTGCCGGACCTGTTCCAGGCCATGGCCAATGGCGAGGCGAACGCCACCGTCGAACTGACGCCGAACATGGCCGGCCCGGCCTTCGACGCGCTCGCCGCCTATTGGAAGGACGGCACCGAGCCCGCGAAGTTCCTGCAGACCGAGTCGAAGCTCTATACCCAGGCCGACGATCCGGCCGGCGAATACGAGCGCCGCAAGGGCCTGGGCTACTGACCGCAAGCGGCCGGGCCGTCCATGCGGCGGCCCGGCAACCGGCACAAGGGGGGCGAGATGCTTCTGACCATCCGGTCGCTGACCAAGACATTTCCCGGCACGCGGGCGCTCGACGCCGTCGATTTCGACTTGGCGGCGGGCGAGGTGCATGCGCTTCTGGGCGAGAACGGCGCGGGCAAGTCCACGCTGATCAAATGCCTGACCGGCGCCTATCACCGCGACGGCGGCACCATCACGCTGGACGGGGCGCAGATCGACCCGCAATCGACCGTCGAGGCGCAGGAGCAGGGCATCGGCACCGTCTATCAAGAGGTGAACCTGCTGCCCAATCTGACCGTGGCGCAGAACCTGATGTTCGGCCGCGAGCCGCGCCGCTGGGGGCTGGTCGACAGCCGCGCCATGCGGGCCGAGGCGCGCGAGACGCTGCGGCCCTACGGGCTTGACATCGACGTGGACCGCGACCTGGGCAGCTATTCCGTCGCCATCCAGCAGATCGTCGCCATCGCCCGCGCCGTGGCGCTGTCGGGCAAGGTGCTGATCCTGGACGAGCCGACGGCGAGCCTGGATGCGGCCGAGGTGCGCATGGTCTTTGACGTGGTGCGCGGCCTGCGCGCGCGCGGGCTTGGCATCGTCTTCGTGTCGCATTTTCTCGATCAGGTCTTTGGCCTGACCGACCGCATCACCGTCCTGCGCAACGGCCGCAGGATCGTGACCGAGCGCACCGCCGATCTGGACCGCGTGAAGCTGATCGAGCACATGCTGGGCCGCGCGCTGGAACACGAGGTCGCCGGGCAGACCGCCGAACCCGTCGCCAGCGACCGGGTGCCGCTGCTGTCTTTCCAGAACTTTGGCCGCCGCGGCGTGATCGAGCCCTATGACCTGACCATCGGCCGGGGTGAGGTGGTCGGACTGGCCGGCCTGCTGGGCTCGGGCCGGACCGAGACCGCCGAGCTGATGTTCGGCGTCCGCACCGCCACGCAGGGCGAGGCCAGCGATGCCAAGGCCCGGCTGGACCTGTCCAGCCCGCGCGCCGCCATCGCGCAGGGGTTCGGCTTCGTCCCCGAAGAGCGCAAGACCGACGGCATCGTCGCCGAACTCTCGATCCGCGAGAACGTCATCCTGGGGCTTCAGGCCCGGCGGGGCTGGGCGCGGCCCATCCCGCGCAGCGAGCAGAACCGCATCGCCGACGACTATATCAAGCGGCTGGACATCCGCACTTCGGGTCGGGAAAAGCCCATTGGCGAGCTGTCGGGCGGCAATCAGCAAAAGGCGATCCTTGCGCGCTGGTTGGCGATGAACCCACGTTTCCTGATCCTCGACGAGCCGACGCGCGGTATCGACGTGGGCGCCCATGCCGAGATCCTGCGCCTGATCCGCGAACTGACCGAGGCCGGCATGTCCATTCTGGTCATCAGCAGCGAAATCGACGAGCTGGTCGCCGTGGCAAACCGCGTCATCGTTGTGCGCGACCGTCGCCATGTCGCGGAACTGGCCGGCGCCCGCGTCACCGGAGACGAGATCATGCGCGCCATTGCGGCCGAGGAGGTGGCGGCATGAGCTTGCTCAAGCGTATCGCCCCGCAACTGATCGCGCTGGCGCTGCTGGTGGCGCTGGTCACGGTCTTTTATCCGGGCTTTCTGAAGCTGGACCTCAGCGGCGGCCGGCTGGTCGGGCCGATGATCGACGTGCTGAAACGCGGCGCGCCGGTGGCGCTGCTGGCGGTGGGCATGACGCTGGTCATCGCCACGCGCGGCATCGACCTGTCGGTCGGCACCACCATGGCCATCTGCGGCGCGGTCGCCGCATGGGCCGTGGCCGGCGGCTGGGGGCTGGTGCCCGCGCTGCTCTTGGCGCTGGCCGCCGGCGCGCTCGCGGGGCTGTGGAACGGGCTGCTGGTCGCGGTGGTCGGCATCCAGCCCTTCGTCGCCACGCTGATCCTGATGACCATGGGCCGCGGCATCGCCCAGCTGATCACCGAGGGCCGCATCCTGACCTTCAACCACGCCGGCTTTGCCTTTCTGGGCTCGGGCACGCTGCTGGGTCTGCCGGTGCCGGCCTGGCTGTGGCTGGCCTGCGGTCTGGGCATGGCGGCGCTGATGCGGCGCACCGCGCTTGGCCTGCTGGTCGAGGCCATCGGCATCAACCGCCGCGCCAGCGCCCTGGCCGGGGTGAACGCCACGGTGCTGCTGATCGCGGTCTATGTCGTCTCGGGGCTCTGCGCGGCGCTGGCGGGGATCGTCGTCACCGCCGACATCCGCGGCGCCGACGCCAACAATGCCGGGCTGTGGCTGGAACTGGACGCCATCCTGGCGGTGGTGATCGGCGGCAATTCCCTGCTGGGCGGGCGGTTTTCCATCATCGCCTCGCTCTTGGGGGCGCTGATCATCCAGACCATCGACACCGGCATCCTGCTGGCCGGTTTCCCCTCGGAATACAATCTCGTCATCAAGGCCGGGCTGGTGCTGGTGATCCTGGTGCTGCAATCGCCGCGCATCGCCGGGGAATGGCGGCTGTGGCGCGACAGCCACCGCGCCAGCCGCGAGGCCCGCGCCGCGCAGAGGAGCCGGACATGAACACCCGCGCCTTGCCGCTTTACGCGACCGTCGTGATCTTCCTGCTGGCCTATCTGCTGTGCTGGCTGCAATTCCCGAACATCCTGTCCACGCGGGTGATCGGCAACCTGCTGACCGACAACGCCTATCTGGGCATCGTCGCCGTCGGCATGACGCTGGTGATCCTGTCGGGCGGCATCGACCTGTCGGTGGGCAGCGTCATCGCCTTTTCCGGCGTCTTCATCGCCGTGATCCTGCGCGAGACGTCGCTGCACCCGCTGGTCGTCTTCGCCCTGCTGCTGGCGCTGACCACCGCCTTCGGCGCCGCCATGGGCTTCCTGATCGACCGGCTGGCCATGCCCGCCTTCATCGTCACGCTGGCCGGCATGTTCCTGGCGCGCGGCGCGGCCTACATGCTGTCCATCGACTCGGTGCCGATCGCGCATCCCTTCTACAAAACCCTGCAATCGGCCTATTGGCTGATGCCGGGCAAGGGCCGGCTGGCGCTGATCGGCGTCGTGATGCTGCTGACCGTGCTGGCGGGCATGGTCGTCGCCCACAAGACCCGCTTCGGCGCCTCGGTCTATGCGCTTGGCGGCGGCGAGGCCACGGCGCGGCTGATGGGCGTGCGGCAGGGCCGCACGACGATGCTGGTCTATGCCTTTTCCGGGCTGATGGCCGGGCTGTCGGGGATCGTCTTCTCGGTCTATACCGGCTCGGGCTATTCGCTGGCGACGGTGGGGACGGAACTGACCGCCATCGCGGCGGTGGTGATCGGCGGCACGCTGCTGACCGGGGGCGCGGGCTACATGTTCGGCACGCTGGTCGGTGTGCTGACCATGGGGTTGATCCAGACCTACATTGTCTTCGACGGCACGCTGTCGAGCTGGTGGACCAAGATCGTCATCGGCGTGCTGCTGCTGGTCTTCATCCTGCTGCAGAAGGGGTTGCTGAAACTGTCGCGGGACCGGTTGGGAGGACAGGGATGAGCGCCGAAATCTATGACGCCCGCGCTTGCGAGTTGGGCGAAGGCCCGCTCTGGCACCCCGAGCGGCGGCAATTCTTTTGGTTCGACATCCTCGGGCGGCGGCTTCTGTCGCGCGACGTCTCGGGGCCGCTGAAATGGCGCCTTGACCGGATGGGTTCGGCCGCCGGATGGATCGACCGCGACCGGCTGCTGGTCGCAACCGAGATCGGGCTGGCGGTGCTGGATCTTACGGGCGGCGGGCTGGAGGATCTGGTCGCCGTCGAGGCGGGCGACCCCGCGACCCGCTCGAATGACGGGCGGGCGGACCGGCAGGGCGGGTTCTGGTTCGGCACGATGGGCAAAGCGGCCGAGGTCGGGGCGGGCGCGATCTACCGCTATTTCCGGGGCGAGCTGCGGCGGCTCTATGAGGGGATCACCATCCCGAACGCGATCTGCTTTTCGCCCGATGGCGGCACCGCCCATTTCGCCGATACCGCGACCGGCAAGGTCTGGCGGCAGGCGCTGGACGGCGATGGCTGGCCCTTGGGCGAACGGCGGCTGTATCTGGATCTGGCGCCGCAGGGGCTGGACCCCGACGGGGCGGTCATGGATGCCGATGGCGGCTTCTGCTGCGCCATCTGGGGCGAGGGTGCGGTGCTCCGCTTCGATGCCGGGGGGCGGCGGACGCATCGCTTTGCGGTCGGCGGCCGGCACTCGTCCTGCCCGGCCTTCGGCGCGCCGAGGCAGATGCTGGTGACGACCGCGCGGCAGGGCCTCGAGGCGCCCGATCACCGTCAGGGCCTGACCTATCTGGTCTCTCACGATCTGAACAGCATTCCCGAACCTCGGGTGATCCTGTGAGCGTCTCCGATCTTGCGCCCTTGCCGGATGGCCGCCTTGTCCGCGCCGTCACGCTGCGCGGCGGCGGCCTGCGTGCCACGGTCCTGACCTTTGGGGCCATTGTGCGGGACCTGCGGCTGGAGGGTGAGGATCAGCCGCTGGTTCTGGGCTGCGCCGATCCCGCCGCCTATCTGGACTGCGCGCAGCATATGGGCGCCATCGTCGGCCGTTTCGCCAACCGCATCGGCGGCGCGGGTTTCGAGTTGGACGGCAGGCGCCACGACACCGACCCGAATTTCCTCGGCCGGCATACGCTGCATGGCGGGACCGAAGGCGCGGGCGGGCAGGTCTGGGCCATCGAGGACGCGGCCCCCGACCGGGTGACGATGGGGCTGCTGCTGGCCGACGGGCATATGGGCTTTCCGGGCAACCTGACCATCCGCGCCACGATTGCGGTGCAGGACCGGGCGCTGGCCATCGAGATGCAGGCCCGGACGGATGCCGCGACCCCTTGCAGCCTCGCCCATCACGGCTATTTCGCGCTGGATCCGGGGGGCGATATTCGCGACCAGCATCTGTGGATCGACGCCGACAGCTATCTGCCGGTCGATGGCGATCTGATCCCGCTGCCGGGCATCGCGCCGGTCGAGGGCACGGATTTCGATTTCCGCAGCCCCCGGCCTATCGGCGCGGCGGGCTACGATCATAATTTCTGCCTGTCGCGCAGCGCGGTCCCCCTGCGGCCCGTGGCGCGGCTGACCGGTCGCTCGGGCTGGGCATGACGGTCCTGACCGACGCGCCCGGCTTGCAGCTCTATGACGGCAGGCATTTCGACGGCTTCGCCGGGCTGGAGGGCCAGGTCTGCACCCCTTACGCGGGCATCGCGCTGGAGACGCAGCACTGGCCGGACGCCCCGAACCGGCCCGATTTTCCCGACGCGATCCTGCGGCCGGGCCAGACCTACCGGCACCGCGTATCCTACAGGTTCGCAAGATGAGCCGGGGGCTGATCGGTATCGACTGGGGCACGTCCTCGTTCCGGGCCTGGCGCATGGATGCGGGCGGACAGGTCATGGATATCATGGGCGACGGGCCGGGCATTCTTGCCGCCGCGGCCGCGCCGGGCGGGTTCGAGGGCGCGCTGGAGCGCGCCATCGGCGGCTGGCTGTCCGAGGGGCAGCCGGTCATCGCCTCGGGGATGATTACCAGCCGCAATGGCTGGGTCGAGACGCCCTATCTGCCGCTGCCGCTGGATGCAGCCGCGCTGGCCGGGGCGCTGCTGCGGCATCCGTCGCGTTTCGGCGCGCTGCATTTCACCTGCGGCGCGGTCAGCGACCCGGACGGGCCCGCGCCCGATGTCATGCGCGGCGAGGAAACCGAGATCATCGGTCATCTGGCCACTGGAGACGGCGCGGACGGCCTGTTCGTCCTGCCCGGCACCCATAGCAAATGGGCGCGGGTCCGGGGCGGGCGGCTGACCGGCTTTCGCACGGTGATGACCGGAGAAATCTTCGCCGCGATGCGCGACCACTCGATCCTCGGGCGGCTGGCCGAGCCGGGCCCCTTCGACGCCGAGGCCTTCGCAAGCGGCGTCCGGGCCGGCGCGGCGGATGGGCCGCTGCTGGGCCGTGTTTTTGCCGCGCGGTCGCTGGCCCTGATGGGCCGGCTGAGACCAGCCGCAATCGCCGATTACCTGTCGGGCCTGCTGATCGGGGACGAGGTTGCGCAGGAGGCGGCCCGTGCCGGCGACCGGGCGGTCACGATCATCGGGCGCGGCGACCTGGCCGACCGCTATCGGATTGCCTGCGCCGGGAATGGCATCGTGGCGCGGGTCGCCGCGCCTGGCAT
The DNA here is from genome assembly GCF_001447385.1 of Paracoccus sp. MKU1. Lineage (GTDB taxonomy): Bacteria > Pseudomonadota > Alphaproteobacteria > Rhodobacterales > Rhodobacteraceae > Paracoccus. Next base: position 10,049 of record NZ_LLWQ01000048.1, read on the forward strand.
GGCGCAAAAGGGACTTTGGAACATAGCACGCAAAGCGGGGATCGTCTGATGCCGGATTGGGAAAACGCCTTCGCCACATGCCCCCTGGTTGCCATCCTGCGTGGATTGCGGCCCGACGAGGCCCTCGCCCATGGCCGGGCGCTGACCGGGGCGGGCTTCACGCTGCTCGAGGTGCCGTTGAACTCGCCCGAGCCCCTGGACAGCATCGCAAGGCTGGCGGCGGATCTGCCGGATGCGCTGGTCGGTGCGGGCACGGTGCTGAGCCCGGCGGACGTGCGGGCGGTCGGCCGTGCGGGCGGCCGACTGATCGTCGCGCCGAATTTCGACCCCGAGGTCGCGGCCGAGGCGGCACGCCTGGCCCTCACCTACCTGCCAGGCATCGGCACGGTTTCGGAGGCCTTCGCGGCGCTGAAGGCGGGGGCGGCCGCGCTGAAGCTGTTCCCGGCCGAGATGATCCCGCCTGCCGCGCTACGCGCCATGCGCAGCGTGCTGCCGGCGCAGGCGAGGTTGCTTCCCGTCGGAGGCATCGACGCGCAGACGATGCGCGCATATCTGGCTGCCGGGGCGGATGGTTTCGGACTGGGGAGTTCGCTTTATCGTCCGGGGCAGGACGCCAGGGAGACCGCCGGCAAGGCGGCTGGTATCATCGAAGCTTACGACGATTTCAAATCGACCTGCGCCGGCTGAAGAACTCCATACCCTGATGTCCGCCGTCGTCCAGTGCAGCCGCTCTCCCTTCTGCGACCGCAACAAGATGGGCTCTGGAAGCCTCCGTTCTCACAGCATCGTTCAGGACATGCAGCTTGGCAAACGGTGCTTTCTGGCTGCGGGAGTGCAGAAGCGCGAGAAGTACGACGGACACCCGCGATGTGATGTGATGCGCATGTTGCCAGAACAAGGCTTGGGGCGCTCTCTGAACAGAACAGCGGATTCACTCTCGCTCATTGGCTACTGGAGTGCAGATATGATGAGACGGAAGTTCAGCCGCGAGTTCAAAGTTGAGGCCGTGAGGCTGGTGACGGATCGTGGCATTGCGGTAGCGCAGGCCGTCCGAGACCTCGATGTTGCGGAGAGCGTGCTGCGCCGCTGGATGCGGGAACTGACCGCTACCCCTGCCGCAGCATTCCCCGGGAACGGGCAGATGCGGGCCGATCTGTCCCAGATTGCAGCTTTGAAGAAAGAGGTCGCGCGGCTGCGTGCGGAGCGTGACATCCTGAAGATAGGTGAGCCATGCGCGCCATTGGCTTGAGCGCAATGGCGAACACTTTTTCGCGCGCGAGGCGATATGAGGTTCGCCTTCATCGCCAAACACCGCCACATCTGGCCGGTCAGCTGGCTCTGCGAGGTTCTGGAGGTTTCGCGGTCCGGCTTCCATGCCTGGCTCAGCCGCCCTTCCAGCACCCGCGAGATCCATGACGCGAAGCTCGTCGCAGCGATCGAGACGAGCTTCAAGGCCAGCGACCGGACCTATGGAGCCCACCGCGTCTGGCGCGATGTTTTGGAGGAGGGGCTTGCCTGCGGGCTGCACCAGATCGAACGGCTGATGCGGGTCGACGCCATGAGGGCGCGGCCCAGGTGTTGACCGGCGTGGAATAAGGACCCCGCTTCTGGGGTGATCGGCGTCCAAAAGGGATCCCACCGACCGGGGGTTGGGTCCATTGTGCTTCCGCTGATTATCGGAGGCCGAGCGCGGGATGCTGATCGTGGAGAGTGAGCCGGTGAGGCGCCACTGGTTCGAGCCCACTGGCGAACGCAAAAATCAGGCGGCTGCATTTTACCGAGGGCAAGGGGATCAAGGCGATCTGCCGCGACCTGAAGCTGTCGAAGAGTGAGGCGTGAGCCGCCATCGGTCCGAGGCCACGCCGAACGGTGCGCAAGGTGATCCGCACCGGGATAACGGAGTTCACCTACACCCGGACGGTTCAGCCACGCCCGAAGCTGGGCGCCTGGCTTGAGGAGCTGAGCCGGCTGTTGGCGATCAACGCGGCTCGTGGGCGCCGGGAACGCCTGACACTGATCCAGATCTACGAGGAACTGCGCGGTCTCGGGTACCTGCCATTCGCCCAATCCGGCGGCCAGTTGCTGTTCCATCTGGTCAGCAAGCTCTACGAGCAGACTTCCGTCATCGTCACCACCAACCTGGCATTCGGGGAGTGGCCGACCGTCTTCGGAGACGCGAAGATGACCACCGCGCTGCTCGATCGTCTCACCCATCATTGCGACATCGTCGAAACCGGCAACGACAGCTGGCGCATCAAACACGAGCCTGAACGCCTTCGAAACGCAGGCCCGCGTCGGCTGCGCCAGCTGGAAAGCTACGCCGCCACGGGCCTGCTCACCACAGCGCCGGAGGGGTCCCTTTTGGACGCCGATCAGGGGGCACCATTCAACGCCGATTGACATTCTGCTCGGCGAGCCGCAGCCGATCCGCCGTCATGTCGATGCTCGGGAGGACGTAATAGTCGCGTGGCGCCGCGTTCAGTTCGTCCATGCGTGTGGCGATGGTGATGTCCGGCAAGAGCCCCGTGTCGAGGCGGATGCGCCAGCGCAGCGAGCCTGCCGCGGTCTCGAAGCATCGCGACAGCACGACCGATACCGTGAATTCGCCGTTGACGGTCAGCAGCTCTGTCCGGGGATCCTGGATGGCGCTGCCACCGGCGTTTTCGATTCCGGCGATGACACCCGCGACGATCTGCGGATGTGCCTCGCGGAGCTTGCGGTTGATCTCGATGTATCGGTAGTCCCGGTCGGGCTGATAGCCGACCATTTCATAGGCGCGCAGTAAGCTGCCGAACCGGGACCGGAACGCGCTCGATGACGGCGTGTCCTCGTGCTCGTCGATGACCAGCCCGGAAAGGAAGCCCTTGCTGGCAAGCAGGGCCCGGAGTGCGTCCAGCAGGTCCTGGTCGGAGAGGTGGCGACTGCGTGCATCGACGATTTCCCGGGCGCGCAGGAACAGCGCCTCATCGACGATGGCCGGATAGGCGCCCTCGGCGCGGATCCACATCTCGCGCGGATTCACCACCCGGCGCTGCTTCAGCTTGAAGGAGATCTTGTTGAAGACGTTGTTGCCGATGTATTTCTCGTTGGTCAGCACCTGATGGACCGTCGCCCGCGTCCATGGCCGGTCGAGATCGGTTCGCAGTCCGTCGGCGTTCAGGGCATCCGGGATCTCTCGCTCGGATCGGCCGTCCTCGACGAACATGCGATACATGCGTCGGACGACGTCCTGTTCGTCCTCGGGACCGGGGACGAGAATGACCCTGTCGGTCTGAAGGCTCTTCTGCTCGCCGCGCGACAGCTCGCCCTTGGGACTGCCGTGCTCGTCGATCAGCACCCGGCGCAATCCGTATCCCGGCGCGCCGCCCTGGCGAAAACCGAGTTCGACCAGACGGCACTGGCCCGCAAAGACCTTCACGGAGAGCTCGCGGCTGTATTCGCCAGCCATGACCCGCTCCACGGTCTTCAGCAGGTTCGAGCCGATGCTGCCGTCATTCTCGAACTGCTCGCCACAGTAGTGGACGCGGATCCCGGCGCGCGAGCAGACATGCTCGTGATAGGCGCCTTCGTCGGCATCCTGAAACCGGCCCCAGCGGCTGACGTCATAGACGAGGATCGCCTTGAAGTCGGCTTGCCCGGATTCGACCTCTGCCATCAGGCTCTGCAGCGCCTCGCGGCCGTCGAGGCGCAGCCCGCTCCGACCGGAATCCTCGAAGACGCGCAGGATCTCAAGACCGCGATCCGATGCATATTTGCGGATGACGTCGAGCTGGTTCTCGGTCGAGTATTTCTGGTGGTCGGTCGACATCCGGACATAGGCGACCGCAGGCACGTCCATCTCGGGCGGCCCGTCGCTCCTGTCCGAATTGGTCGTCCATCGACCGCCCACGCACGCATCTCCTCATCATTCCAGGCAAATTCGCCCAGTCCGCGCGGAGCTGCGGCTGAATCCCCGTGTCCATGTAACGCGAGGGAGGCCGGAATGTCGTTTCCGAAAAAGGGCAAGTTCTTTCCGAAAGAAAATGGGTATACTGGGAATGGTCGTCACGAGCCGGACAACTGGTTCGCCGCTGAGATCGCATCGACCCTGAAGCGATCACTCGGAGACAGTCGGGCGGGGGCAAAGATCGTTGCCTCCTGGACCGGCGCCAACGAGAAGACGGTGAAGAACTGGTTCGCCGGCAGATACGGCCCGAGCGGAGAGCACCTGGTCGCTCTGGCGCGTCACTCCGACGAGGTACTGGGGATGTTTCTCGCAATGGCCGGGCGTGAGGAACTCATGGCGGCCGTGAAGCTCGCGGCGGCGGAACGGGCGATCGAGGAGTTACTGGCGGCAGTCCGCCGGCTGGCGGTCGAAGATTGACCTGACGATACCGAGGCGTCGCCTGACGGACAGGTTTTACTTTCCACCAGTGATCCGCAGGATTGCGCAACGCTCAAGGCCCGAAAGCGGGCGGAGTATGAGAGCAGATGAAGGCTCTCGTCTTCCCGCCTGCGGCAGAAGTCGGCATTGATGGTGTCTGGTACTTCTTATCACCCACTTCTTGCAAAAAGTAACCCGATGGGCTACATGTGGGCATGCAGACAGTAGCGGAAACCCCTATCTTTACCCGACAGACCGAAAAGCTGTTCGACGAAGACGAGAAGCGGGAACTGATCGATTTTCTGGCCGAGAACCCCATGGCCGGTGATGAGATCCCTGGCACGGGTGGGGTGCGCAAGCTCCGGTTCGCGGTCTCAGGTCGAGGCAAACGGGGCGGTGCTCGGGTGATCTACTACTATCTGGATGAAACCATGCCGCTTTACGCGCTGCTGGCCTATGCCAAGAACGCGAGAAACGACATGACCCCGGATGAAAAGCGCACGGTGGCCGCGCTGGCCACGGCGCTGAAGGCTGCATGGAAGGAAAGGAAATGAGCACGTTTGGCGAAGACCTGATCCAGGCCATGGGCGAGGCATTGGCCCATGCCAAGGGAGAAGGCCCCGCAATCCTGCACGAGCCGGTCGATCCGCGCGAGGTCAGGATGCGGGCGAAGCTGACACAGGCGCAAATGGCCCCATTGATGGGGATGAGCCTTTCGGGGTATCGAAAATGGGAACAAGGTCAGCGTCGCGTCTCTGGACCTGCTGCCACGCTGCTGCGGGTGATCGAGAAAGAGCCCGGTGCGGTGCAGCGTGCCTTGGCGGGTTGACCCTGAATGCGTCGAGTAGTTGGAAGCCAACCGGAAATCACCCGCCTCCCGCATGATCGGATGAATGCCGACCAGCATTTCCAGGGGCATCCGATAATGCTGGCAGGAACACAATGAGCACTCTGCACATCCATCTGGACACGGGGGCCAATCTTCGGACAGGCCTCATCGAAGCAGGCGAACTGGCCGTTGCAGCCAAGGTCCGCGAAGCGGTCCCCGCGCTGTATTTTCGCAGCTACGAGGATCTGCATCGGGTTCTCACACCTTCTCGTCTTAGGGTTATCATGGTGCTTGCCGGGCAAGGGGTCATGTCCATTGACGAGCTTGCGCGCCGGGTCGGGCGCAATGCGCCAGCCGTGCATCAGGACGTAATCACGCTCGCAGATGCGGGGGTTATCGACCATACTGAAAAAGGCGCCGAATTTCCCTATCGCGGCATCCACTTCAATTTCTGGGTAGATTTATTGGATGGGAGCATGCAACGGCATGAGCAATAAGCAATATCGGGAGAGCGCTTCATACACTACGGCGCGGCCGATCACCTCAAGGCCTGCAAGATCACGAACCAACCTCGAAGCAGTTGTGAACCTCCCGAACTTTGCCAGCCCCGACACGATAACCCGCGTGCGGAGTGAAATAAAAGGCAATCAACGAAAAACGCGCTAGCCAAAGTCACTGGATTCGTTCAAGATTCGGATGGAGAACAGAGCAAGACTCTCTGAAATTTCACAGGATCTGATCAGAGGCAGATAGTTCTGCCTTTTTGATCGCGGAAGTTGCCTCTTGAAGAGGCCCGTCTTTCCCCAAGGCATTGGAATCTATCAGCATAGTGCTGCGCGAACCCTGCGAGTGCTCAGGGAGCTCGATTGAGTACTACTATCGGCGTTGACGGCGGTAGGGTGCCTCGCGATACAGCAGCGCAATCAAGCGCTCATAATGGGCGCTGGTTCGTCTGCTGCGCGGCGCCTCTGCTCTCAGATCGGTGATAAGGGCGGAGATGCCCGAAGAGCGATGCCGTCTTCTCCATGACACTGCGCAGGGCATTGAAGTGGAAAGTGCCGTCCTTCAGGCGGCGTCAGCAGCCTCGTAATTATGCACGAAGTCCTTGGGGATCTCGGGCCCCCAGAGATAGATCGAATCCTCGGCCGGATAGTCGCCGGCGTCCCAGTCCTGATCCAGCGGGATGTAGTCGATATCGGCCGAATATTCCGAATAGCTGCCCCACGGATCCTTGACATAGTGGAAGTAGTTGGACCCCAAGACATGCCGGCCCAGGCCCCAGCCGTTCTGATAGCCCTTGTCGGCCATCTGTGCCGCACCCATGCCGATCTCGTTGATGCCGCCCACATCCCAGGAACAATGATGCAGCCCGGGCGCCGAGGACTTGGCAAAGGCGATCAGATGGTGGTCCGAGCCATGAATGCCGTGCATGAAGCAGATGCCGTCGCCCGAGCGGTCCGAGATGCGCAGGCCCAGATTGCGGGAATAGAAGGCGATCGATTCCGGCACCGACGGGGTAAAGACCAGCAGATGCGCAAGACGCCTGGGCCGGACCGGGGGTGCCTTCGACCGCTGGATGGACCCCATTTGCCCGGCGGGACAGGATCGGGTGGTGAAGTCCACCTTGGCGTTGGGCGAGGATTTTTCGGCGATCTTGACCTCGATGTTCATGCCGAAGGGATCAAGGAACCAGAAGCCGTTCGTGTCGTAGCCATAAGCCCGCGGCGCGTCCATGATCCGCACGCCGTTCTGCTCGATGCGTCGGCGGATCGGCTCGAAGTCTTCCTCGAACACCGCGAAGCTCAGGTGATTGAGTTTCTTGCGTGGCCCCTCGGAAAGGCTGCCCCAGCGGTGGTCGGAGCCGAAGGTGAAGATCCCCAGTCCCTGACCTTCCTCGCGCACATCCAGCCCGAAGGAGCGGTAGAAATCCTCGGCCACCTTCAGGTCGGGCACCATCATGTGGAAAGTGTCCATGGAATGGATGCCGAGCTCTCCCGGACGCTTGGTGACGCCCACCTTCCCTGTGATTGCGGTCATGTCTTTCCTCCCCCAAGACGGAAATATCAGGCGGTCCGGGCCAATGCGGAACCGGCGCGATCCCGGATCGGGTTCGACAGAACGCCGATCTGGTCGATCTCGACCTCGCAGACATCGCCCTCCTTCATCCAGAGCTGCGGCTTGCGCGCCAGGCCCACGCCCGAGGGGGTGCCGGTCACGATCACATCGCCGGGTTCCAGGGTCATGAACCGAGAGCAGATGGAGACGATCTGGGCGACCGAAAACACCATGTCGTCGATCATCGCGCTTTGCACCGGCTCGCCATTGAGGCGGGTGACCAGTTTCAGCCCCTTGCAGCCCGGGGGCAGCGCGTCGGCGGTGACGAAATAGGGCCCGAAGGCGCCGGTATCGTCGAAATTCTTGCCCGCCGTCCATTGCGGCGACTTGAACTGATAGTCGCGCACCGAGGCGTCGTTGAAGATCGAGTAGCCGACGACGTGATCCAGCGCTTCCGCCTCGCCGATGTCGCGGGCGCGCCTGCCGATCACGGCGACAAGCTCGCCCTCATAGTCCAGCTGTTCGGAAAACTCGGGGCGCAGGATCGGCGCGCCGTGGCCGATGAGGCTGGAGTTGAAGCGGCCGAACAGCGTCGGATAGTCCGGCTGCTGGAAACCGCTCTCGGCCGAATGATCCGTGTAGTTCAGCCCGACGCAGACGATTTTCTCGGGATGGGCGATCGGCGGCAGGAAGGACGCCGTGGCCGGATCGATCTTCGCGCCGGCTTTCAGCGCCTCGGCGGCGCGGGCCAGGCTGTCGCCGCCCGCCCGGACCAGGAACAGAAGATCGCCGGGATAGCCGGGATCGGTGGCGAGCAGGCCCTTGAAGCCCTCGTCGGTCTCGACCGCGAGGCCCTGGGTGCCGTTCGCTTCAAAGGCAAAGAATTTCATGCGCTGCTCCTCCTGTTCAACATGATCGCAACCTAGCGCAAGATCATACATTAGTAAATAGAAAATATATTATTATGGCGCCGAGCGAGGCTGGACTAGCCGCGATCTGTCCCACATGGAGGGGGAGCATGATCGGTTCGATCCCACGGAATCGCTGACTGAGGACTGAAGAGCGGGGATCCAGATGGCGGGGCGGAAAGCCGATTAGCCTTACGATACAGACATATACCCGGATTCGGGACGACATCCTGGCCTGCCGTCTTTCGCCCGGGCAGAAGCTGACGATCTCCGACCCCTGCGAGCAGCTGGACGTCAGCCTTGGCGCGGTGCGAGGCGCTGTCCCGCCTGACCTCGGAAGGGCTGGTCGAGGCCGAGCCGAACACGGGTTTCCGAGTCGCACCGATCACTCAGGAGGAACTGGAGGCTCTGACCAGGACGCGAATCGCCATCGAATGCGGGTGCTTGTCCAGCGCCATCGCGCATGGTGATCTGAACCGGGAGACGGGGATCGTCGCGACGCTGTTTGAACTCTTCCGGATCGGTCTTGAAGACCCCGACGACCCGGCGCGTGTCAACCCCGGCTGGGTCGAAGCACACCGGCGCTTTCACGAGGCGCTGGTCGCTGGCTGCAATAGCGGCTGGATGCTGCGCCTGCACGAGATCCTCTCCGCCCAGTCCGAACGCTACAGGAGCGCCCCTGGCCCCCTGGACCGAAGGAAACGGGATATTGCTGGCGAGCATAAGGCGATCGCGGACGCTGCCATCGCGCGCAATGCCCAGGCAGCCTGCACCGCCATGCGTTACCACCTGTTAAAGACCACGCGTATCCTGGTTGCTTCGCAGGTCGCGAGGGGCGCCTCCGAGACTTTCGCGGAAAGCGCTTGATCTGAACGGATGTGCCGCCCGACCGCCTTGTCCCCGAAAACCTGTGGAACGGCGTGTAAAAGTGGTTCTGCCTTCGGTAGCTCCCGGTCGCCGAGCAGTTATTCGTCCTTCGGCAGGTTGCCGTGCAATGCCCGCGCGCCGATGTAGTCGCTGACCTGCCCGGCAGTGACAAGCAGGTTGAGCGGCCGGCCTTGGCTGTCGCCCAGAGCGTGCAGCTTGGTGTTCATCCCGCCCTTTGCGCGCCCGATCAACCGCTCTCCATCCCCTTTTTCTCCGCAGGCTGGAAGCCGTGCGGTGCTCTCTCAGGTAGGTCGCGTCGATCGTCACCGTCTTCTGCTCGCCGTGCGCAGCTGCCAGACCTGCCATCATCTTCGCGACGACACCCGGTTCGCGGCAGCACTCGAACCGCGTGCCGCCGCTCACCTCCATCGCTTCCAGCGACTGGAGAGCGTCTTGTGCGGTCCATGTGCCTTTGGCGCATCGTGCCAGCGCAAGCCATTGCGATTTATGAAGATAATCCTACTTGAGACGCGCCGATCATCAACACGCGGTTTGCCGTGGGACTTCGGGAAGCAGGGCTCCAGGCCATCTGCGCATCAGTCAGCCGGAAGAGATCAGGCATCCCACCGCTCTGCTTTCCTGCGGTGAAAGATGACAAGGGGCTGAAATCGGGGGCCTGAGCCTGGGGCTGGCGATCTTTCCGCGCCGCTCAGCCCGACAGCGCCGTGGCGTTGAAGCCGCCGTTGCGCCAGAGTTCCAAGGCTTGGTTCAGGGCCGGGCCGGGCTTGCCGTCCGCCGCGCCCTGATACAGCCCGGCCCGCGCCAGACGGCGTTGCAGCGCGCTCAGCGTCTCGGGGTTCCAGTTCCCGCCCTGCTCGGCCAGTTCGCGCAGCAGGCCGCCATCGTCCGAGGCGACTCCCAGCAGCAGCTGCACCGCGGCGCGCGAGGGGTCGCGGGGCAGGCCGCGCCCCTCGTCCAGCAGCACGGCTGCGGCGCGGTGGCCGCGCGGTTCGCCCTCGCGCGCCGCGCGCTCGAACAGTGTCCGGGCGTCGCCGGGATCGCCGAAGCGCCCCTCTTGCGCCAGCACGCCCAGGTTGAAGGTGGCGATCGGCGATCCGGCCTGCGAGGCCTGCTGCATCAGCGCGATACCGCGCTGTTGGTCCTGGGCCCGCCGGCTGTCGAGAAGCGTCACCGCCAGATTGATCGCCGCATCGGCGCTGCCGGCGGCGGCCGCCCGTTTGTAAAGCGCCAAGGCCCCGGCTGGATCGGGCGCCACGCCGTCGCCGGTTTCCTTCAGCAGCGCCAGGCTGACCATCGCCCGCAGGTCGCCGCGCTCGGCCGCCCTTTCGTAAAGCGCGACCGCCTCGGCCCGCAGGCCGGCCGCCGCGGTGGCCCGCGCCAGCAGCGCGACATATTTCGCCTGCCGGGGATGCAGCCGGCCGGCCTCCTCGCAGGCCCGCATCGCCTCGACGGCGTTCTGCGCCAGCAGCTCGTAGGAGACTCCGGGCGTGGTCTCGGTGCCGTCGCGCGGATGGGTGGCCAGCAATTCGCAGCGCCGGGCCGGGCCCGGGTCGGTCTCGGCGGACAATTCGGCCAGCAGGCGCCGGGCCTCGCCGATATGCGGCCCCTTGGGATAGCTGCGGGCATAGCTTTCCAGCAGCGGCTTCAGCCGGCTGCGCCGGGCCAGATCCCAAAGCTGCTCGCCTGCCGCGCCCTCGGCCTCCGGCCCCATGCTGCGCCGCGCCTGGCCCGAACGGGCGGGGTCCTGCGCCAGCAGCGCCAGCACCTCGCCGACATGGCTGCCGTTGGGATAGCGCTGGAGGTAAAGCCGCAGCAGCGCCGGATCGGCGGCGCGAACGGCGACCTGATAGAACAGCGTCTCGGGCGAGGCGGTGGGCGGGCCGTCGGCAAAGCGGAACCGCCGGGTCAGCGCCGAGGCGTCCCAGGGGATCTGCTGCCCGCCCGTCCGCGCCATCACATCCTTGCGCACCGCGATCATCATCTCGCCGATGTCCTGGGCGGGGGTGTGGATATGGCTCAGCAGCGCCTCGGTGAAGGTGCCATTGCGGCCGGCGCCGTCGAAGGCCACCGCTCCGGGCTGGGTGGCATAGGCGATCAGGAAATCGGCGGGGCTGCCGATCCGGGCCAGGCCGCTGCCGCCGCCCGGAAGCCGCAACGGATTGTCGCCGCAGGCATCCAGCAGCACGATCTTGACCCCCGGCGCCGCGGCCATCGCCTTGAGCGCCTCGTCCAGCGCCACGGTGCGTGCGGTGGCCCGATCGAGGCGCTCCAGCCGGAAATCCCGCGGCAGCAGATAGTTCTGGTCCGCGACCTGAAAGGCGTGGCCGGCATAATAGAACAGCGCCACCTCGGCGGTCTGCGCCGCCGCGCCGAACTGGTCGATCAGCGCCCGCATCTGCGCCTGATCGCTGTCGATGCCCAGGATCACCTGAAATCCCAGATCCCGCAGCGCCGCGGTCATGTCCTCGGCATCGTTGGCGGGATTGTCCAGCGCCGGCACGCCGCTATAGGCGGCATTGCCGATCACCAGCGCCACCCGGGGCGCGGCGACGGCCTGTGCGGCCATGAGCAGCGCCGCGACCAGGGCGCAGAGCAGCGCGGCCAGGGCCGGGCCGGGCCTAAAGCCCGACCGCGCGCACCAGGACGGCATCGGCTTTCTCGACCGTGGCAAGGATCAATCCCTCCTGCCGGGCATGGGCGCGGGCCAGTTCGGGGTCTTCGACCCGCAGCAGCTCGATCTGCTTGACGATCTCGGCCCGGGCGCTGGACATCGCCCGGCTGGCCTCGCGCAGGGCGTCGCGGCGGATGGCGCGGCGCTCGGCCTCGCTGCCGGCCGTGGCAAGGCGGTCCAGCGCCCGGCTGCGCGCCGCGCCGATATCTGCGCTGGCTTGGCGCAGGATGGCCGAGACCGTCTGCATCGAGGGCGGCAGCTCCGCCGAAAGCTCGTCCAGCGCGCTGGAATAGCGGTCCAGCGCCCGCGACAGGCAGGCCAGCATGTCCTCGGCCTGGCCCTCGTGCTGGCTACAGGCGTCGATCATCTGCGAGACCTCGTCCGACAGCGCGGCCAGCCGAGTCAGCCCGTCGTCCTGCGGGCCGGAGGTGACCGGCGGCGCTCCGCCCGGCAGCACCGAGGCCGGGCCGGCCACCGTGATCGGGAAGGGCACCGGGCCATCGGTCGGATTCGGCAGCTCGGTTCCCGGCAGAGTGTTCTGCGGGATCGGAATCCCCCGGGTCGCGGCGGGGTTGACGATCTGCAAGGTGCCGGGGACATAGGTGATGGCATAGTTCGCCTCGGCCCCGTCCAGCATCCGCGCATCCGAGGCGGTGATGCCATAAAGGCCGGGCGGGCTGGTCAGGGTGGCGCCGCTGGCCAGCAGGACGCCGGTGATGGCGTCGCCCTCGGCCAGGCTGCCCGCGATCAGCGCCCAGTCCAGGAGCGGCGCGGTGCCGAACCGAGCCAGGCTGTCGCGGGCGCCGATGGTGATGCTGCGCGGCACCACCTCCAGCGCCCCCTCGGCATAGCTGATGATGTAATTGCCGGTTGCGTCGCCGGCTGCGCCGCCGATCCGGGCCCCACTGGCGGTGATAACATAGGGCGAGCCGGCGACCCAGGCCCCGGCCTCGGCGCCCTCGCTTGCCAGATTGACCGCGGTCAGCCGGTCGTC
>NZ_LLWQ01000049.1 GCF_001447385.1 Paracoccus sp. MKU1
GCTCCGCAAGGAACCGGTTCAGCAGGCCGAAGCCGCGATATGTGCCCGCGGTCCGGGGATCGAAGGCGGGCCAGTCGCGGCGCAGGGCCTCGTCCATCCGGGCGCCGTTCAGCGTCTGCTCATAGGGCGAGCGGTCCCAGGAGGCGTATCCCATCACCGTACCGCCCGGCCCCACGGCATCCATGAGCGCCTGGGCGACCCCGGCCGCACCACCCTCGACCGGGCCGAGCGCCTTCAGCGAGGCGTGGACCATCACCAGATCGCCCGGTTTCAGGCCAAGCCGCCGAAGATCCGCCGTGATCGTGGCCTTGCCGCGCATGACCCTAGGGATTGTCCCTGAACCAATCCACGATGGCGGGCATGTCGCGCTCGAAGCCACCGGGGATGAAGACGTTCAGCAGACCGACACGCTCAGCGGTGCGGTTCCTGAAATCATGCGCCACGCCGGCGGGGATGCGCAGGAASGTCCCTTGCGGCGCGTCCAGCCAGTCCTCCCCGGCCAGGAAGCTGACCGTGCCGGCGATGACGTAGAAGATCTCSTCATTGCCCTCATGCGCATGCGCGCCCGGCCCGTCGGCGCCGGGCTCCAGCCACCATTCCGAGACGCTGTAGCGCGCAGCCGTCTCATCCTCGTCGGCCTTGAACACCGCCGTCATCCGGCCGAGGGCGTAGCGCCGTCCCTCGCCGGGCGGCAGATGGATAACGCCCTTGCCCGCGTGTTCGTCGCTCATCGCTGCCTCCCGGTGGCTGGTGGAAAGGACCCCGACAGCATAGCCGACCGAGGCCCCCGCTGTCAGGTCCGCCGCCAGGAGCCCCAATGCCCGGAGGCCCTAAGTCGCGTCCTGATCCGCCTTGCGCAGAA
>NZ_LLWQ01000050.1 GCF_001447385.1 Paracoccus sp. MKU1
GCATTCGTCCGCCTCTGACCCCGGAAATCGACCTCGGCATTGCGGCTGTGGCGTTGGTTGCGGGGCATCGGATCGGTCTTGGCAGCTACGGTCAAGGCGGATGGATCGGTGGCCGGGATCCCGAGTCCGGGAGGATCGCCGGGTTCGTCATCCGGCGGGGTCTCGCCCGTCCGCGGTTGGACGCTCTTCATCGAGGGTGAGCCATCAGGCCGCCACCGGTTCGAGGCCCATGGCGAACGCCTTCACCAGCGTGCCGTCGACCGAGAAGTGGTCGTCAGACAGCAGCGGCGCCACCTGGCGGTGCGCCAGGATCGCGGCCATGGACGCCCGAGCGGTTCCCCGAAATCCACGATGCGCACACCCAGTTGCTGCGCGACCTGCTGCACGCGCGGGTTCTGCACATCCACCTTGCCAAGCTGGAAGCGCGGTTTCGAGGTCGGTGCCATATAGAGCGGCGCGCCGGCCAGTTCGTAGAAATCCCAGATGCCGCCGCCGTAATCCGCGGGGCTCAGCCGTTCCATGAAGCTGAACACCGTATGTTCGCCGATGATCAGAAGGCGGTGGCCGAAAAGCCGGGGAAGAAACTCCATGCGGCGGTCTTCGGGGACCAGCGTCGCGTCGTTGGGTGCGGGGGTGGCGAGAATCATGATATGGTTCTCCGGAAAGAGGAAGGGGATGCGCTGTGCCGGGGACGCTCTCGCTCGTCCCTACACGCAGCTTCTTCCTGACCCGTCTCTGCCTCTTGAACCATGTGGCAAGGACGACTATCTTACCCTCGTCTTACCTGTGGAGTTCGACCCATGGCGCAGCCCGATCCCCTGATCACCACCGTCTCGACCAAGGGGCAGGTCATCCTGCCCAAGGCCATCCGCCAGCGCCGGGACTGGGATGCCGGCACAAGGCTGATCGTCGAGGAAACGCCCGAGGGGGTGTTGCTGAAGCGGGCGCCGGCCTTTGCGCCGACGCGGCCGGAGGCTGTCTTCGGGATGCTACCCTTCGCCGGTGAGCCGAAATCGCTCGAGGATATGGAGGCCGGGGTGCTGGCCGAGGCCCGCCGGCGCCATGATCGCGATTGATACCAATATCGTCGTCCGCTACCTGACCGGCGATCACCCCGAGCAAGCGGCACGGGCGCGCGAGATCGTGGACGGCCAGCCGGTCTTCGTGCCGGTCACGGTGGTACTGGAGACGGAATGGGTGCTGCGCAGCGCCTATGGCTACAAGCCGGGTGATGTCGCGCGGGCCTTGCGGGCCTTCGGCGGCCTGCCGCAGGTCACCATCGAGGACGCGGCGACGGTGGCCGCCGCCCTTGATCTCGCCGAGCAGGGTATGGATTTTGCCGATGCGCTGCATCTGGGCCGCGCGGCGGGTCAGGAGGCTTTGCTGACCTTCGACCGCCGGTTCATGAAGGCGGCGCAAGCCGCCGGGATCGACCTCGTCCGCGAAGCCTGACGGGTCAGCCGAACTGCACTCTTGTTCTCATTTCGCGCCAGCCCTTCGCTGACGAGAATGTTGCCGACATCGTGACCTTCGACGCGGATCGCCGCCAGGGGCCGGCCATAATGGTCGGTGCCTTGGCTTGCAGGAGGTCGGCAAGCCGCTGCTTCGATTGCAGCGCGAGGTCGGATTTTTGGGCACATTGTCCCCTGATCTCCAGAGCGTCGATGTTGACGATTCGCATGGCTTCAGCTTCCCGTCCCAAACCAAGCTGGACGGAATCCCCGTCCCAGACCCGGATTTCGGCCGGTTCGCAGGATGCCGCGCAGAGCAGGACGGAAACGACGATATGGTTGAGCATGGCGGGAGACTTTCGTCAGGCCGCGGGTAGGTGGTGCTATTCTGGCCGTTTTCCCGATATGGGCCGGGATCGCAATGCGATTCGGTCTACAGTTGGGAAGGGACGGCTGTGCTGTTGCGCCAGGCAGCGCTCAGTCCCAGCCGCATCGGCGATCTCGCGGGCGGTCATAGCGCGGGCCTTCATCATCACATCGTCGCCGGACACGCCGATGTGACCGTAGAACCGTGTCCGGGGGCCATTGGCAATCCAGTCCGCATAGCGGCAATATTCGCGGGTACCGAGCCGGAACGGGCAGGCGGTGATTACCCCGGCGCGCGGACCGCAATTCGTCGCCGAACTCCCGGTGAAGAAATTCCATGGCGTCGGTCCGGCGACGGCGGCGAAGATGGAACGCCTCGGTTCGAGCAGATCGAGCAGGCCTCGTTGTCGAGAACCAGCCGCACGGCACGTTCGCGCACCTCAGGGGAAAACTTGCTCGTCGTCTTGCTCATGATGCTCCTTCCTACTCAAAAGTTGGAGCCTCCGGCAAATCCGGCGTGGTTCACTGGCGCAGCCCCTCATTCGTCCAAATCCTCGGATTATCAAAACAAATTTTAGTCCTGGCGCAGCGGCGGATAGCCTTGTCCCCAGCAAACCGACGGAGGACGGATCTCATGACCGACGACATGCTTCATGTCATGGAATGGCATAATGGCGAGAAGGATTTTTCCCCCTTCTCGGATGCCGAGATGCAGCGGCGCCAGGACGACATGCGCCGCTGGATGGCCGAGAACGGCGTCGATGCGGCGCTGTTCACCTCGTATCATTGCATCAATTATTATTCGGGCTGGCTCTACTGCTATTTCGGCCGCAAATACGGCATGGTCATCACCCAGGACGCGGCGACCACGATCAGCGCCGGCATCGATGGCGGCCAGCCCTGGCGGCGCAGCTTCGGCGGCAACGTCACCTATACCGACTGGCGGCGCGACAACTATTATCGCGCGGTGCGTCAACTCACCCCCGGCGTCAAGCGGTTGGGGATCGAGTTCGATCATGTCTCGCTGGATTTCCGCCGCCAGCTCGAGGCGGCGCTGCCGGGGGTCGAGTTCGTCGATGTCGGCCAGCCCTCGATGTGGATGCGTTCCATCAAGTCGGCCGAGGAGCAAAAGCTGATCCGCGAGGGCGCCCGCATCTGCGACGTGGGCGGCGCGGCCTGCGCGGCGGCGGTCAAGGCCGGCGTGCCCGAGCACGAGGTCGCCATCGCCGCAACCAATGCCATGATCCGCGAGATCGCCGCCTCCTTCCCCTTCGTCGAGCTGATGGACACTTGGACCTGGTTCCAGTCCGGCATCAACACCGACGGGGCGCATAACCCGGTGACGAACAAGAAGATCGCATCGGGCGAGATCCTGTCGCTGAACTGCTTCCCGATGATCTTCGGCTATTATACCGCGCTGGAGCGCACGATGTTTTGCGACAGCGTGGACGATGCCAGCCTCGACATCTGGGAAAAGAACGTCGCCGTGCATCGCCGGGGCCTGGAACTGATCAAGCCCGGTGCGAAATGCAACGAGATCGCATTGGAGCTCAACGACATGTACCGCCAGTGGGATCTGCTGAAATACCGCAGCTTCGGCTATGGCCACAGCTTCGGCGTGCTCTGCCATTATTACGGCCGCGAGGCCGGGGTCGAGTTGCGCGAGGATATCGAGACCGAGCTGAAGCCGGGCATGGTGGTCTCGATGGAGCCGATGGTGATGCTGCCCGAGGGCACGCCCGGTGCGGGCGGCTATCGCGAGCATGACATCCTGATCGTGACCGAGGATGGGGCCGAAAACATCACCGGATTCCCCTTTGGCCCCGAGCACAACATCATCCGCAATTGAGCCGGTTGCGGAAGCCTGGAATGAAAGGCGGGTCCGCTCCGGCGGGCCCGCCGCGCCTTGGTCAGGCGGGACGGGTCGGGCCAAACTCGGCCCGCAGCGCGGTGACGATGCCGGTGGTGCAGATCTCGAGCAACAGCTCGCCCTTTTCGGCCGAGGCCTGTTTCGGCGAGGACAGCGTGCCCGGTGCGGGCGTCCATTCCGGCTTGACCGGATAGACGTCATAGGGCGGGAAGCTGGCTGGCGCGACATCCACCGCCCGGGCCAGATCGACGAATTCAGGATAGAGCGCCAGCATGAGCGAGGTCTCCAGCACGCCGCCATGCTCCAGATCCCAGCCGGGAAAGCCGTCGGGATAAAGCCTGACAATGTCCTTTTCGCCGACGAAATCCCAATAGGACAGCACGACGATCTTCATGTCGCGGATACCGTCCCATCGCAATTCGCGCAGGGCAAGGTCGATGCCCTCGATGATGAACCAGGAGTTCTCGAAATGGCCGTTGACCAGGCAGATCCGGCGCACGCCATGGCGGGCGAATTCCTTGATGACGTCGCGCAGCGCCGCGACCAGCGTGGCGCCGTCCAGGCTGGTGGTGCCGGGCAAGTGGTTGCCGCCGCCGGATTTCTGATGCGACTTGTAGCCATAGGTAAAGGCCGGCGCCACCAGCCCGCCGATGTCCAGCGCGGCGCGGCGGGCAAATTCCGTCGGCAGCAGCACATCGACATGCAGCGGCATGTGATGGCCGTGCTGTTCCATCGAGCCGATGGGGATCAGGATCGGCGTGGAACCATCCTTTACCGCAGCGTGATAATCGGGCCAGGCAAGCTCGGACGCGAATGCTGTCTTCTTCGGCATGATGCACCTTATGGGAAAGGGGGATGCCGGAATTAGAGTTTCACCTTGAATATAAATGAAATATATAGTCGCAATCCTTGCATTGCGGGGGTAAATCCATGGCCGGGGTAACCAATCTTCCAACCGATCTTTTGCGCACCTTCATCGCCGTGGTGGAACTGGGCGGACATTCCAAGGCCGGGGCTGCGCTGGGGCGCAGCCAGCCGGCGATCTCGCTCCAGATTCGCCGGCTCGAGGAACTGGTGCGCGCGCCGCTGCTGACGCAGGAGGGCCGCAATATCCTGCCCACGCCAGCCGGCGAGGCGCTGCTAAGCTATGCGCGCGAGATGCTGCGCATCAATGACGAGGCGGTGCGCTATTTCCACCGTTCGGACAAGACCGGCGTGCTGCGCATCGGCCTGCCGACCGATTACGCCGTCGCCTTCCTTCAGGGCACGCTGACCCGCTATATCCGCGACCATGCTGATGTCGAGCTTGAGGTGCATTGCGATCTCAGCCGCGAACTGCACCAGCATCTGCGTGCGGACGACCTGGACATCATCGTCGCGGTGATGCCGACTGCGCGCATGCCTTATGTCTCGCGCATGTGGACCGAGCAGCCG
>NZ_LLWQ01000051.1 GCF_001447385.1 Paracoccus sp. MKU1
CCACGAAATAGCCGCCCAGGCGCGAACCGAAGTCGATGCCGAACACTGCCGGCAGGCGCGGTATCGACAGCAGCCCGCCCGAACCGTTGGTCAGCCAACGCATCTCGATGGCGAGAATGCGAAAGATCTCGGCAAAGGCCAGCATGGCCAGCGCGAAATAGGGTCCGCGCAAACGCAGCGTCGGCATGGTCAGGATCGAGATCACCCCGGCGACCAGCCCACCGGCGAGGATCGACGGAAAGACCGGCAGCCCCACGCGCATCACCAGCAGCGCCGAGGCATAGGCGCCGACACCAAAGAAGGCCGAATGGCCGAACGAGATCATGCCGCCCAGATTGCCGAGCATGGCCCAGGCCACGGCGATGCCCGCGATGGTCAGCGCCGAGACGACGATGCCGATGACATAGTCGTTGCCGCCGAAAAGCAGGGGCACAGCCAGGTAGGCGGCAGCCAGAAGAATGATCAGGGAAAGGTGTTTCATCACCCACGCCTCCTTGTGCGACCGAACAGGCCCGAGGGCATGACCAGCAGTACGATCAGGAACAACAGCATCGAGACAAGGCCTTGCAGCGCCGAGGACCACAGCGTCGCGGTCAGGCTTTCGGCGACGCCGATCAGCACCGCGCCGATCAGCACGCCCGGCACCGAGCCCATGCCCGCCAGAACCGTGATGATAAAGGCTTTGATGGTCAGCGCATGGCCAAGCGACGGTTCGATCACCTTGCCGCTATAAAGCGCCAGCCCTGCGATCGACGCCAGGATGCCCGCAACCGCGAAGGACAAGATCTCGGTCGTGCGGGGGTCGATGCCCATCAGCTTCGCGGCGTCGCGATTGGACGAGACTGCGCGGAGCGCACGGCCATACCAGCTTTTTGACAGCCACCACCAGACCGCGGCCACGACCAGCACGCCGATCACGGCGAACAGGATTTCTGTGTTCATGGCAAATAGCGTGTCGCCGATGATGATCGCGTCCAGATACCAGCTCGATCCGGTCGAGCGGATATCGGCCGACCAGATCATCAGGATGCCGTTGGTCAGCATGATCGCGATGCCGAAGGTCAGGATCAACGAGTTGATCTCGCGATCGATCCGGATCTTGGTGAGCAGCAGATAGATGATCACGCTGGTGAGGGCCACGATGAGGATTGCAGCCGGCAGGGCGGCCAGCGGATCAAGGCCGAAGCGGCTTTCGGCCGTGTAGGCGATGTAACCCGCCAGCAGGACCAGTTCGCCATGGGCCAGGTTGATGATGCGCATGGTCCCGAAGACCAGCGCCAGTCCCAGGGCGATCAGCGCGTAATAGGCACCGGCCAACAGCCCCGAGAACACGGATTGTGCGACAAGATCGAACATTCGGCATATCCTGGAATTGAAAGGGCCGCGCCGCCGCAGGAAGGGGCGGCGCGCTTCGGATGCTTACCAGGGGACAGCAGGGAATTTCGCCTCGCTGGTGGCGTTTTCTTTTGGCCAGACGATGGCGATCGACCCGTCCTGGTGTTGGGCCATCCGATGGGCGAAATTCGTATTGTCTCCGGATTCGTCGAAGATGACCTTGCCGATCAGCGTGTTGTGCTCTGCCTTGCGGAGGGCGTCCTGCACGCCGCCTGAATCCAGCGTGCCGGCGTCGTAGGCTTCCGCGACGGCGTTAAAGAGCAGCAGCCCCTGCACATAGCCGAAGGTGCCCAGGTAGTCGGGTTCCTTGTCGAACATTTCCTTGTAGGCTTCGGCGAAGGTCTGCTCCTCGGCAGTGCTGAACTGCGCCGGGTAAGACAGGGTGGCCGTGCCGTAAGTATAGTTCACCAGGTCGGGGAAATCCTGCCACATCTTCGGCGTCGCCAGAGACCAGGTGCCCAGGATCGCCTTCACGTCCGGCTTCAGCACCTTGGCGGCGCGGATGATGCCGACATAATCGTTCTCATAGCCGACCATGGCGATCGCGTCGGGGCGGTCTTGCAGCTTGATCTTGTGCAGCACCGGCTTGAAGTCGGCGATGGAGGGGTCGAAGGGGTGCATGGTCACCTTCTTGCCTTGGGCGGTCCACATCTCCTCCAGAAGCTTGGCGACTTCCTGGGTGGATTCCCGAGTCGAATAGATCAGCGAGAAGGATTGCAGGTCGAGCGCATCCCCTAGACCTGCGACCGCCTTTGCATAGCCGGCGGCGTTAACGATGCGGAAAAAGGTCTTCAGGCCACGATGGGAAAGCTCGGTCGCGACGCCCCCCGAGGTCATGTAGACCTTGCCCAGCCGCTCGGCCGCGTCCGAGGCCGGACCGATGATGTTCGAACCATAGCCGCCAGTAAACGCCAGTGCGCCCTGGGAGTGCAGCTTCTCGATCGCAGCCACGGCTTTGGCGGGCTGGCTTTCGTCGTCGATGGTGATCACCTTGATGGTGTGCTGGCCATGGGTTTCGTTAAAGACCTTGGCGGCGACCTGGATCCCTTCGTTCATGCCCACGCCGACCCGGGCGAGGCCGCCGGTCAGCGGGATCTGCGAACCGATGATGAGTTCATCGGCATTCGCCGCACCCAGCCCGAGCGTTAGCGCCAGGACGGAAGATATCGTTCGTGCAATCATCTGATTCTCCTCACCTATTTTTATTGGACGCATGCCTTCGGAAGCGGGCCCCCGCAGGTTGCCCATCAGCTTCGCCCGTATGTATTCGAGTGGCAGCGCGCTGGTCCCCTCCGCGCTGCACTACGGCGCATCAGCATTCAGCCCTCCTGCGGGAACGCTGGCGCAGAGCGGTCATCCCGCTTGGCCGGCAGCCTCCCAATGCTGATGCAGCCTCCCATCATGGACATGACATGCGCCGGGGAGCTTGTCAATAATAATGAACCATCATTTCGCAATGCGAACGGACCATGTGTTGATGTCAATCCGGTTGAAACAGCGTTCCGGCGCCGGGACGGGCAAGCCTCTGTCTGTCCCGGACCGCTTTGGCGGTCCGGGTGGCGCTGTAGTGTGCAGGGGGATTGATTGCGGCCCTTAGGTCCGGCTGAAGCTTGCCACCACGTCGATCAGCCGCGGGCCATAGTGTTCGTGCAGTTCCTCGGGCGAGACGAGGAACGAAGGGCCGCCTACGTTAACGCCATAGACCGTGGTGCCATCCACTGACAGAAGCGGTGCGGCAATGGCGTTGATCTCAGGTTTCCAGGCGCCAAAGCTGGTGCAATAGCCGTAGGTCTCGTGATCCTTCAGTGCATCGCGGACGCTGTCTTCCATGCGCTGGCGCTGGCCGGGAAATTCACGGATGCCTTGCGCCAGGATCTCGGCGCGTTTTTCGGCTGTCATGCCCACCAGAATCGCGCGTCCGATGCTGGAGTAGAACAGTGGCAGCCTTGCGCCAACCTCGATGGATAGCGACACTGCCTGATGCGAGCGACACGCGGCCAGATAGACGGCGCGGGTGCCGGCACGCTCGGCTAAGGCTGCGGTTACATAGGGATTAGGCCCCCTGGATAGCGCTTCCATATCCGTGGCGAAGCGTTCGGTGATGTTGGTCGCCGCCAAAACGCTGAAGCCGAGTTGCAGTACCTTGGGGCTCAGGCGGTATTCACCGTTCTTGTCGTCGCGAATCAGGTGGCCGGTTCGGGTCAGGGTATGGGTCAGCCGCGAGACGGTGGGCCGCGCCAGGCCGGTGCGGCGCGTGATCTCGTGATTCGATAGGAAGCGGTCCCCCGACTTGAAGCAGCCCAGAATGTCCAGGCCTCGGGCGAGGGCGGTGACGAACTGACGATCACCCGCTTCGGTGTCGTCTTGCATCAGATCTTCGGTCATGAATCCTATCGCAGGCTGAATGTTTGATGTCCCGATCATCTCGGAGACAGGCAAGTCAAACAAGACCTTTCGCAAAGCAAACGGGAATTTCGCAAATATTATTCGGCGAGCGGGTGCTCAAGCCGGCACCGGTCCCGACCTTCAGAACCCTGGGCGCGCTATGCTGCGGGTGGAAGGAGCGATGCAATAGGGTCTTGACGTGGCCCATTCCGGACTGCTATCTGCTCGCTATGCGAAACTGATGTTCGCAAAATGATCAAAGCAGTCGCTCAAGGCAGAAGGCCGTTGCGGCGACGCGGGCAGGGAACGGGGAGTCCCGGCGCCGAGGTGCAAGCGGCTGGGGATCAGCCGCGGCATGGCCGGCTCACACGAAGGGTTGCAGACAGGGGGGACCGTGAGGCGTATCCATGAATTGCTGCTGAAGGGAGATCCGTCGCATGTCGCGATCAGCGACCACGACGGCTCGGATTACAGCTATGCCGATCTTTCCCGGCTGGTTGAGGACATGGCCGCGCGCCTTTCCGCTTACGGCGTTCGAGCCGGCGACCGCGTTATGCTGCTCAGCGAAAACTGCGTCACGTACCTTGTTGCGACGCTCGCGCTTGGGCGGTTGGATGCATGGACGCTGCTGGCCAATGCGCGATTGACCGCCGCCGAGGTCGATCGGCTCGCCAAGGTGGCCGATATCCGCTGCACAATCTACACACCCGAGGTCTCTGCGGCCGCGCGCGCTCATGCCGAGCGGATGCGGGGTGTGTCGCTTGGTAACATGGCCTGTGGCGAGTTGCTGGTTTCGCCGCTGCGCGATGCTACGCCCGAGCCGGTCGAGGATGGTCCGGAACAGACCGCAGTGCTGATCTATACCAGCGGCACGGTGGGCGAGCCCAAGGGCGTGATGCTGACCCATGGCAACCTGCTTTTCATGGCCCAGACTTCTTCCACGCTGCGCAGCATTTCTGCTGCCGACGTCACGCTGGCGGTTCTGCCCGGGACGCATATCTTCGGACTGACCTCGGTTTTCCTGGCGGCGCTGGCCAAGGGTTCACGCCTCATCGCCATGCCGCGCTTCGACCCGGACGCGGTGTTGGACCGCATCCGCGAGGACGTGACGATCCTGCCGGCCGTGCCGCAGGTCTTTGCCGCATTGCTGCGCCGGCTGGCCGAGCTTGGAGTCGAGCGGCTCGAGCATAAGAACCTGCGCTATATCTATGCCGGCGGCGCGCCTCTGGACCTGGGGGTGAAGCAGCGGGTCGAGCGGGTTTTCGGCCTGCCGCTGCATAACGGATATGGCCAGACCGAGGCCTCGCCGGGCATTGCCACCACGCGGCTGAACAGTCCGCGCAGCGATGCATCGGTCGGGCTGGCAGTGCCGGGGACCGAGATCCGCATCCATGATCCAGACGAGCATGGCGTGGGCGAACTCTGGGTGCGCGGCCCCAACGTGATGAAGGGATATTACCGCAATCCCGAAGCCACTCGCGCGGCGCTGACCGAGGACGGTTTCCTGCGCACCGGCGACCTGGCCCGTCGCGATCCCGACGGGGCGATCCATATCGTCGGGCGGCTGAAGGAACTGATCGTCCATTCGGGTTTCAACGTCTACCCGCCGGAAGTCGAGGCGGTGCTGAGCCTGCATCCTGCGGTTTCTCTGAGCGCGGTGGTCGGTCTGGCGCGTGATGGCGATGAGGATGTGATCGCCTTCGTCACGACGCAGGCCGAAGTGACCGAGGCGGAACTGCGCAACTGGCTGCGCGAGCGCCTGGCGCCCTACAAGGTGCCCATGCGCATCGTTATCGCCGATACCGTCCCGCAGGCTGCTACCGGAAAGATCTTGAAGAGCAAGCTGCTGGAGCACTTCCGCGACCGGCTTGAACAGAAGGAATGAACGCGATGTTGCAGGGTTACATCTATGACGGCTTGCGCAGCCCATTCGGACGTCATGCGGGTGCGCTTTCGACGATCCGGCCCGACGATCTTGCCGTGCAGGTGGTCCGGGCCCTGGTGGCGCGGTCGGAACTGCCGGTCGAACGGATCGAGGACGTCATCCTGGGGAACGTCTGCCAATCCGGTGAGGACAGCCGTAACGTGGCTCGCTTCGTGGGACTGCTCTCGGGCATTCGCATGGAGGCTGGCGGGCTGACCGTAAACCGCCTTTGCGGTTCGGGGATGGCCGCGGCGCTGGATGCCGCGCGTTCGGTTACTCTGGGCGAGGCCGCTCTCTATGTCGCGGGCGGTACCGAAAGTATGAGCCGGGCGCCGTTCGTGCTGGCCAAGTCGCCTGCTCCCTGGCATCGCCAGCCGGAGATCTACGATTCGACCATAGGCACGCGGTTTCCCAATCGGGAGTTCGCTGAGCGGTTCGGTGACTACAGCATGCCACAGACCGCCGACAATCTGGCCGGCGACTACGGGATCGGCCGCGAGGAATGCGACGCCTTCGCCTATGGCAGTCAGCAGAAATTCGAAGCCGCCCGCGCCGAGGGCTTCTTCCGCGACGAGATCCAGCCGATCGAGATTCTCGGGCGCAAGGGCGTGACGGTGGTGGACGCGGATGAGCATCCGCGCCCCGAAACGACCCAGGAGAAAATGGCGGCGCTGAAGCCGTTGTTCGTCGGCGGCGTCGTCACCGCCGCCAATGCGTCGGGCGTCAACGACGGCGCGGCGGCGCTGATGATCGGTGCCCGGGATCTGGGGCCAAAGCCGCGGGCGCGCATCGTTTCGGGTGCAGTCGCCGGCGTGCCGCCGCGGATCATGGGAATCGGCCCGGCTTTTGCAGTGCCGAAGGCGCTGGAGCGCGCGGGGCTGACGCTTAAGGACATGGACCTGATCGAGATCAACGAGGCCTTCGCCAGCCAGGTGCTGGGTTGCTGCCGCCAGCTTGGCCTCGATCCGGCCGACAGTCGACTGAACCCCAATGGCGGCGCCATTGCCGTCGGGCATCCGCTGGGCGCCTCGGGTGCGCGCATCATCCTGACCGCGATGCGTCAGCTGGAACGGACCGGCGGCCGCTATGCCTGCCTTTCGATGTGCATTGGCGTGGGGCAAGGCATCGCCATGGTCATCGAGCGTATGGACTGACGGAGGGGACGATGACCGAAGCAAGCAATGATCCGGTTGGAATCAGCATCGAGAACGGCGTCGGCCTGATCGAATTGGGCAATCCCCCGGTCAACGCGCTCGGTGCGGCGGTCCGGCAGGGGCTCTCCGACGCCATCGCCGTGCTGAATGGTGATCCGCGGGTCGACGTGATCGCCATTCATGGAAAGGGCAGGTGCCTGTCCGCCGGCGCCGATATCCGCGAGTTCGGCAAGCCACCGCAGCCGCCGAGTCTGCCGGACGTGCTGGATCAGATCGAGGCCAGCGGCAAGCCGGTCGTTGCCGTGGTTCATGGTACGACGCTTGGCGGCGGACTGGAACTGGCGCTGGCCTGCCATGCCCGCATCGGACTGGCTGGTGCTCAGCTCGGCCTGCCCGAGGTGACGCTGGGCCTCTTGCCCGGCGCGGGCGGCACGCAGCGCCTGCCGCGGCTGGTTGCGTTGCAGAATGCCATCGAGATCATCTCCTCGGGGCGCCGGGTGGCGGCCGAGGAAGCGGCTGCGCTGGGCATCCTGGACCGAATCGACACGGGTACTCCGCGCGAAGCGGCGCTTGCCGCCGCGGCCCAGGTGATCGAGGGCAAGCTGCCCACCCGCCGGACCGGCGAGATCGCGGTCGAGATCGACCCGGCGATCATCTTGGAAGCAATCGAGGGTTTGAGGCGCAGGCGGCCGGCGCTGGTCGCGCCCATCAAGGCGGTCGAGGCCATCGCGCATGCGGCCGAGCCCATCGCGGAGGGGCTGAAGGCCGAACGCGCGCTGTTTCTGGAGCTGATGGAAAGCCCCGACCGGCAGGGGCTGATTCATGCCTTCGACGCCGAGCGCGTGGCCCGGCATTTCCCCGAAACCACGGCCGTTCCGCGCCTGATCGAGCATGTGGGGGTGATCGGCGGCGGCACGATGGGTGCCGGTATCGCGACAGCCTTGCTGCAAGCGGGTATTCCCGTCACTCTGGTCGAGACCGCCCCGGAGCGCGCCGAGGCGGCACGGGCCGCGGTCGCCGGGAACCTCGACGGCGCCGTCAGGCGTGGCAAGGCCAGCGGCGAGACGCGCGACAGGCAGCTGGCCATGCTGACCGCCACGGCGGGACTGGACAGGCTGGCGGATGCCGATCTTGTCATCGAGGCGGTGTATGAGGACATGGCGGTCAAGACCGAGATCTTCGGCCGGCTGGACCGGATCTGCAAGCCCGGCGCGCTTCTGGGCACCAACACCTCCTATCTGGACGTGAACGCTATCGCGGCCGCGACCTCACGCCCGCAGGACGTGATCGGGCTGCATTTCTTCTCGCCTGCACATGTGATGCGGTTGCTGGAAGTGGTCGTCGCGGAAAAGACCGCGCCGGAGGTGGTGGCGACCGCCCTGGCTCTGGCCGGCCGGATGAAGAAGGTAGCCGTGCGTTCGGGCGTGTGCGACGGCTTCATCGGCAACCGCATCCTAGCTTATTACCGCAAGGCTGCGGATTACATGCTGCTCGACGGTGCCTCCTTCGAGCAGATCGACCGCGCGCTAGAGGATTTCGGCTTTGCCATGGGCCCCTTTGCAGTGGGCGACCTGGCGGGACTGGACATCGGATGGGCGACGCGCAAGCGCAAGGCGCCGACCCGCCCGGCCGAAGAGCGCTATGTCGAGGTCGCCGACCGCATTTGCGAGCGGGGCTGGCTGGGCCGCAAGGCCGGGCGCGGCTATTATCTTTATGGCGATGGGAAATCGCGCCAGCCCAATCTCGAGGTCATGGCACTCGTCCAGGCCGAGCGCGCGGCACGGGGCATCGTTCCCCGCGCCTTCAGCGACGGCGAGATCGTCGCCCGCTATATGACGGCGATGATCTCCGAGGCCACCCGCGTCGTCGAGGAGGGGATCGCGCTGCGTCCGATCGATGTCGATGCGGTCCTTCTGTTCGGCTACGGCTTCCCCCGCCATCTGGGCGGGCCGCTGAACCATGCCGACCGGATCGGCGCGGCGGCGCTGATCGAGCGGATCGAGACCTATGCAAGGGAAGATGCCCATTACTGGCAGGTCCCTGCGCTTTTGCGCGAACTCGCCCGAACGGGGCGCAGTTTCGCGGATCTGAACAAGGAGTAAGCGGATGGATCTGGAATTCACCGATGAGGAACGCGCATTCCGCGAAGATGTGCGGAAATTTCTGCAGCGGGAACTGCCAAGGGACATCGCCGGGAAGGTCGCTGCTGGCAAGGATCTGGAGCGGGACGATATCCTGCGTTGGCAGGCGATCCTGCACGCAAGGGGATGGCTGGCCGCGACCTGGCCGAAAGAGCATGGCGGCCCCGGATGGTCGGCGGTCGAGCGGCATATCTTCTCTGAGGAATGTGCGCTTCACAGCGCGCCGCGCCTGCCGCCCTTTGGCTTGAACATGCTTGGCCCGGTGCTGATCCGGTTTGGCAACGACCAGCAGAAGCGCGAGATCCTGCCGCGCATCCTTGATGGCAGCGACTGGTGGTGCCAAGGCTATTCCGAGCCCGGGGCGGGCTCGGACCTTGCCAGTCTCAGGACGCGCGCGGTCCGTGACGGCGATCACTATGTCGTCAATGGGCAGAAAACCTGGACCACGCTGGGCCAATACGCCAACAAGATCTTCTGCCTTGTGCGCACCTCGACCCAGGGCAAGCCGCAGGAAGGCATCAGCTTCCTGCTGGTGGATCTGGATGCGCCGGGCGTCGAAATGCGTCCGATCAGGTTGATCGACGGCGGGCATGAAGTGAACGAGGTGTTCTTCACCGATGTCCGCGTCCCCGTCGCCAATCTGGTGGGCGAGGAAAACCAGGGCTGGACCATCGCGAAATACCTGCTCACGCATGAGCGGACAAATATCGCCGGCATCGGTTATGCCACCAAAGAGCTTGAACGTTTCCATCGGCTGGCCCGAGAAATCACCCGCGATGGGCGCCGTCTTTCCGACAGTCCGCTCCATGCCGCCCGCGCGGCCGAGATCGAGGCGGAACTCGAGGCTCTGCGCATCACCAATCTGCGCATGCTCGCCAATGCCCGCGACGGGGCGGCGGGCGGTGTCGAAAGCTCGCTGCTCAAGCTTAAAGGCACCCAGGTGCGGCAGATGCTACAGAATCTCTATCGCTCCGCGCTAGGCTCGCAGGCGGCGCCGATAGCGGATGAATTGTCCGAAAACGAACTGACCGTGCCGGTCGATGCGGCCCGTGCTGCGCCGGTCTATTTCAACCACCGCAAGCTGTCGATCTTTGGCGGCTCCAATGAAATCCAGCGCAACATCGTTGCGAAAGAACTGTTCAAGGAGTGATCCGATGGATTTCAATCTGTCCGAAGACCATCAGCTTCTGTCCGATTCGCTGCGCCGCTTTCTGGCCGAGAACTACGATATCGAAACGAGAAACCGCACCGCGTATGCGGCGCCCTTCCATGCCCCCGAGACCTGGTCGGCCCTGGCGGAACTGGGCGTGATCGGAGCTTTCGTCCCAGAAGGCCAAGGCGGTTACGGCGGTACGGCCGATGACGTTGCGGTGATCTTCGAGGAACTGGGCCGCGGGCTTTGCTCCGAACCGATGCTCGGCACGCTTTTGGGTTTGCGCCTGCTGGCTGCCCTTGGTCAAACCGATCTGGCCGCGCGCGTGATCGACGGCGAAACTCGCGTTGCACTGGCGGTTTCTGAGCCGCAGGTCGCATGTGATCTTTCGTGTCTCCAGGCTACGGCACGCTGCGAGGGCGACGTTTGGCGCTTGAGCGGGCGGAAGTCTGCCGTCTATGGCGCGCCCGGAGCCGATCTGGTGCTGGTCGTCGCACGCTTGGCCGACGCCGGCGAAAATGCGGCGCTTGGTCTCTTTCTGATCCATGCGCCCGAATCGATCGCGGCGCCGATGATCGATGGCGGCGGCATCGCCGACATCGTGCTGGACGGGTTACAGGCCGAATGCCTTTCGACGGATTGCGCCGAGTTGGTCGAGGATGCGCTGGACCTTGGCCGCATCGCGCTTTGCGCCGAGGCGGTGGGGGCGATGTCGCATCTGATCGAGATCACCATCGACTATCTCAGGCAGCGCAAGCAGTTCGGCCGGACTCTGGCGAGCTTCCAGGCGTTGCAGCATCGCGTCGTCGACATGGTGGTCGAACGCGAGCAATG
This sequence comes from Paracoccus sp. MKU1, assembly GCF_001447385.1. GTDB lineage: Bacteria > Pseudomonadota > Alphaproteobacteria > Rhodobacterales > Rhodobacteraceae > Paracoccus. The sequence goes on from NZ_LLWQ01000051.1 coordinate 10,987, forward strand.
CCGCTCGATCACCATTGCGGCTGTCGCGGCCTATGGCACGCCCGCGCAGGCGCGGACCGTCTCGATGGCGAAGAACCTGATCGGCCGGATGGGCAGCTGGATCGCCGAGGAAGCGATCCAGTTGCATGGCGGCATCGGCATGACTTGGGAATATCCTGGCTCGCATTACGCCAAGCGTCTGGTGATGATCGACCACCAGCTTGGCGACCGCAACGATCATGTCCTGCGCATGATCCGCCTGAAGCCCGGGGCACCCCCTGCCGAGGCCGCGTGATGAACGATCCCGCGCTCAAGGGCGCCGGAGACGGGGATCTGCTTCCCGTCGATCGCTCCGGTGCGCGCCAACTGGTCGGCTATCGTTCGGCTGCGGCCGGGGCCGGGAGCGAGGGTGGATCCTGCTCGCTCGAAGTGGGACCGCAACACCTGAACCGGTTGGGCCTGCTGCATGGCGGCTTCGTGTCGATGCTGCTGGACAATAGCTGCGGCGTCGCTATCCGCGAGGAGATCGGCGATCTTGATGTTCCTGCGGTCACCGTCACGCTGTCGGTGAACTTCATCGCCGGTGTCGGGCCGGGGCGGCGCGTCACCGCCACCGGGCGCGTGACCGGCGGCGGGCACAGCCTGAAATTCGCCGAGGCCGAATTGCGCGATGATGCCGGCCGCCTGCTGGCGACCGGTTCCGCCACCTTTCGACTGATGAGGAGCCGATGAGTTTGTCTTCCAACGAACCGGTGCTTTTCGCGCGCCATGCCGCTACGCTTGTGCTGACCTTGAACGTGCCGGAAAAGCGCAATGTTCTCGGCTCTGCGGTCTATGACGGTCTGCATGCCGGGCTGGATCTCGCCATGGCCGAAGCTGACATCGCCAATATCGTCCTGCAGGGGGCGGGCGGCTTCTTCTGCGCCGGCGGAGACCTGAACCTGCTGGCCACCCGTGCTGTCCTGCCGCCCGGGGAAAGGGCCGCGCGGATCGAGCTACTGCACCGGCTGATGCGGCGCATCCGCACCTGTCCCAAGCCCGTGATCGCGGCCATCGAGGGCGGTGCGGCCGGAGCCGGTGCCTCGCTCGCGCTGGCCGCCGACCTGATCGTCGCGGCAGAGGACAGTTATTTCTCCATGGCCTATGTCAAGGCCGGGCTGGTGCCGGATGGCGGCGGCACGGCTTCGCTGCTGCGAGCCCTGCCTCCGCAGGCCGCGGCTGAGCTGGCCCTCCTGGGCGGGCGCTTCCCGGCGCGGCGGCTTGCGGACCTGGGTGTCGTCAACCGCATCGTCCCCGCGGGGTCCGCATTCCAAGCCGCGCTGGACCTGGCGTCGGAACTGGCCCAGGGGGCGAGAGGGGCGCAATCCGCGATCCTCGCGCTTCTCGACGGCGCTTCCGAGCAAAGCTTCGACGACCAGCTTGAATCCGAGAAAGCCGCGATGACGCGGGCGCTTGGCGGAGCCGAGGCGGCTGAGGGCATCAGCGCCTTCCGCGAGCGCCGCCTTCCGGCCTTTCCGGCTGTGCCGGTCCTTTCCCCTCGGCTGCCTGCCACTGCCCCACCGCAGGGGATCGAGACGCCCGTCACCCGGCTTTTCGGAATGCGTTTGCCTATCATCGCCGGGGGGCTGATGTGGCTGTCGAACGCCGATTATGTCGCTGCGGCGGCCAGGGCTGGGATCATGGGGTTCATCACAGCGGCAAGCTTTCCCGATCCGCAGGCGCTGCGCGTCGAAATCCGTCGCTGCCGTGAAATGGCGGGAGATCTGCCCTTCGGTGTGAACATCTCGATGCTGCCCAAGCTGGTTGAGAGCGATCGCACGGAGGAGATATTCCGTCTTGTCGCCGAAGAGGGGGTGCGTTTCGTCGAAACCTCTGGACGCAGCCCCGAAGCCTATCTGCCGATTACCCGTGCGGCCGGCATCAAGGTTCTGCACAAGGTTGCCAGCCTTCGCCATGCCGTCAAGGCGCAAGAGATCGGTGTGGATGCGGTCGCAATTGTCGGCGCCGAATGCGGTGGCCATCCGGGGCTCGACCTGATCGGCAGTTTCGTCAATGCCGGGCTTGCCGGGGCAAGACTGGACATCCCGTGGCTGATCGGCGGCGGCATCGGCACCGGCGCCCAGGTGGCGGCGATCCTTGCCATGGGCGGTGCCGGTGCCGTGGTCGGCACCCGCTTTCTGGTGGCTGACGAGATCTGGGCGCATGACGCATATAAGCAGGCACTGGTCAGGGCCGGAGAGAATGACACGGCGCTGGGAATGCACACGGTCCGTAATACGGTGCGGGCGCTGGCCAATGACACGATGCGCGAGCTGCGGGCATTGGAAACCGCCCGCCCTGACGCGACTATCGAAGATCTCATGCCACTGGTTAGCGGCATGATTGGCCGCCGCGCCTATGAAAGCGGAGATGTCAGCCGAGGCATCCTTTCGGCTGGGCAAAGTCTGGGTGCAATCAGCAAGACCGAACCTTTGGCGAATATTGTCGCGCAGATGCGGATGGAATTGTTCGAAGCGTTGGATCGCACCGCAAGTTTCCGGAAATGTAAGGGAGTAACTTGATGAAGGTTCTCGTGCCAGTGAAGCGCGTGATCGACTACAACGTGAAGGCGCGCGTGAAGAGCGACGGGTCTGGTGTCGATTTGGCGAATGTGAAGATGTCGATGAACCCGTTCGACGAGATCGCGGTGGAGGAGGCGATCCGTCTGAAGGAGGCGGGCCAGGCCGAGGAGATCATCGCGGTCTCGATCGGCGTGAAGCAGGCGGCCGAGACGCTGCGCACGGCCCTGGCGATGGGCGCGGACCGGGCGATCCTGGTGGTCGCCGCGGACGACGTGCAGCAGGACATCGAGCCCTTGGCGGTGGCGAAGATCCTCGCCGCGGTGGCCAGGGCGGAAGGCACCGAGCTGATCATCGCCGGCAAGCAGGCCATCGACAACGACATGAACGCCACCGGCCAGATGCTGGCGGCGCTGCTGGGCTGGGCGCAGGCCACCTTCGCCAGCAAGGTCGAGATCGAAGGGGCCAAGGCCAAGGTGACGCGCGAGGTCGACGGCGGCCTCCAGACCATCGAGGTCGCGCTGCCGGCGGTGGTCACCGCCGACCTGCGGCTGAACGAGCCGCGCTACGCCTCGCTGCCGAACATCATGAAGGCCAAGAAGAAGCCGCTCGATGAAAAGACCGCCGCCGATTACGGCGTCGACGTCGCGCCGCGGCTCGAGGTGGTCTCGGTGCGCGAGCCCGAGGGCCGCAAGGCCGGCATCAAGGTCGGCTCGGTGGACGAGCTGATGGGCAAGCTGAAAGAAGCGGGGGTGATCTGATGGCTGTTCTGCTGCTTGGGGAAGTCACGAACGGGGCGCTGAACCGCGACGCGACGGCGAAGGCGGTGGCCGCGGTCAAGGCCTTGGGCGATGTGACGGTGCTCTGCGCCGGCGCGCAGGCCAAGGCGGCCGCCGAGGAGGCGGCGAAGATCGCCGGCGTCGCGAAGGTGCTGGTGGCCGAGGCCCCGCTCTACGGTCACCGCCTGGCCGAGCCGACCGCGGCGCTGATCGTCGGCCTGGCCGGCGATTACGACCACATCGCCGCGCCTGCGACCACCGATGCCAAGAACGTCATGCCCCGCGTCGCGGCGCTGCTCGACGTGATGGTGCTGTCGGATGTCTCGGCCATCCTCGACGCCGAGACCTTCGAGCGGCCGATCTATGCCGGCAACGCCATCCAGGTGGTGAAGTCGCGGGACGCGAAGAAGGTCT
>NZ_LLWQ01000052.1 GCF_001447385.1 Paracoccus sp. MKU1
CGCTTCAGCAGCGGCACGTCGGCGCCGACATAGCCGCGAGCGGCGACGAACTGCGCCAGCGGTTCGGGCAGCGTAACCGCGACCAGATCGCCGAGGGCGAAGCTGGTCGGCGGCTCAACGCGGTAGAACCCGATGGGCAAGCTGGCGCTGGCATTCCAGATCAGTCGGGGCGCGATCTCGGCGACGGAAACGGTGCCGATCACCAGCACAGCGGCGGCGGTTACGGCGAGGTAAGTGATGCGGGGGCTGCGGGTCATGACGCACCCCCGTGGTCCGTAGGATCTTCGGCGGGAGCGTTGTCGGCAGGATCTACGACCGCAGCAGGATCATCCGCCGATACGCCACCGAGGACCGCGTTCAGCGCGACCTCGCTGCGCAGGATGGCGCGGCCGATGGCCTCGGGGATCTGCGGCACCACCGCGTCGCCGAAGGCCTCGACGATCAGGCTCGCCGCAGCCGTCCCCTTGCGACTGCCGAGCGCAATGCGCGTCCGAGCCAACCAGGCGGAAAGCCCTGCATCCAGCCGTAGGTGATGGGCAATGCCGCCGTTCCAGTCAGGCCATGGCTCCGCAAGATCGCCGCCAGCGCCCGCGCTCCCGCCCATTTGTCCGGTGCCCGATCCGTCATCGCCCCGTCCATCACCGCGTCTATGGTCGGGGATTTGCGGCGGTCGTAGGCCGGGCTCCAGCCGTCCATGCGGCTGTCCCGCTTGGTCGGCGTCGGCAGGGTTTCCGGTGCCCATCTGTCGAAATGCAGCGCCTCGCCGATCGTCGGCGTCCGGTCGAAACGATCCTGATCCGAGGTCATCCGGCCCTTGTGCCTGCGCAAGACGCTGCCTCGTGGCGCCGCATTCGCCGTCGGCGTGCCCATCATCCCGGCATGGCGGCTGGCATGGCCCCGAAGCTGGCTGAGAACGTCGCCCCGGCCGCCCCGGTCGGCGTCCGTCTTGCGCGGCGTGGCCAGGATCATGCGCAGCGGATATGTCGAGCCCGCCCCGCCGCCGGCGCCGTCCTTCATCCCGTCCGAGGCCATCGGCGTCGGCAAGGGGCGGTTGCGGAACAGATCGGACAGGCCCGAGTCCTTCATGGCTTTCCGGGCGCCCGATCCGCCCTCTAGCCGCAATCCACCCCGCTGGGATTGCGACACGGGTGTGGGCAAGCTGTTCGGGATCGCAGCCGATGAGCCAGGAGCGCTTGCGGACATGGTTGGCGCCGATATCCGCAGCACCCACCACGCATGGCCAGCAGGCGTAGCCGAGCGTTTCCAGTTCATCGAGCAGCCGGTCGGCGCCGCGAGTTCGCAAATTAGCGCTATTTTCAAAAGCGAACCAGCGAGGCCGGCACTCTCCGACCAGCCGCACGGCCTCGAGATAGAGGCCCGACCTTTCCCCTTCGATCCCCTTGCCCTTCGTGTTGGCGCTGCTGATGTCCTGGCAGGGCGGCGAGCCGACGACGATGTCGGGCAGGCATCCGAGGTCGGAAACAAGTCGAGCTGCCGTGAGGTCGCGGATATCGGCGTAGAGTCTGACATGCGGAAAATTCTCCGAATAGAGGATGCGCCGCCATTCCACGATCTCGCAGGCGGCGATGGTGATGAAGCCTGCGCGGTGCAGGCCGAGGGTCCAGCCGCCGGCGGCGCCGCTGAACAGATCGAGCACGCGCAACGGCAGGGAAAGACACACGCGCGGCATGGTCATACCCCCACCTTCCGCCGCTTCAGCCAGGCGGCATGCTGGGCCTTGATGTAGGTCCGGAACGGCTCGCCTGCGGCGATGCGGTTGTGGACATGCCTCCAGTGATCGGGCGAGACCACGCAAGGATCGATGCCCAGCGCCTCGATGGCATCCACCACCTGCAGCACCCGCTCGACCTTCGGCCAGCCGCTGACGCGCAGCAGGATCTCGGCACCGGGACGGATGAAGGGCAGCGTCTGAAACGGCTCGCCCAGCCCGACGGCGCGCAGGATGTCGAGGCGCGAGACCACGGCGCCGTAGTCGTTGCCGGCCCAGCGCACGATTGCGAAGACGCTGCCGGGGGCGAAGCCGAGGGTCCGGCGCTCACGGTCGAGCCGGTGTTCGTGGCGGAACCGACCGAAGCGCAGCCAATGCTCGACCCGTTTCTCTTGCCAGATCAGGTCGACAAGGGTTGTCGGAGCAGGATCAGGTTTCGGTGATTCAGGGAGACGAACACTCATTCGTCACCCCCCTTCGTTGCGCGGTCAGTCTCCGTTTCAAGGGACAAAACGGCCCTGTCCACAGACCGGCGCGCGCCTACAAGGTTAGGATTCCTTAAGTTAGGTAAGTTAGGAGGGGCCGAATCCTTGTTCGGATTCAATAGGGTTAAAAGGTGCCTCGGTTCCCGATAGTACGAGGATCGGGTTCCGGATAGTACGGGCCGGAAGGTTCCGGATAGTACGAGACGTTCCACAGCTTACTCACAATCTGATCCCGCAGCCCGAGGGCCCGCGAGGATCACTGTCATCGGGTTGGAAATGCAGCCGCGGCAGCCCGTCGGAACCGATACCGAGAGACAGGCGATAACCGGGCAGCGGCTGTCTTTGGACGATGGCCCGGACTTCGAAGGCGAAGCGCTTGAACGGCGAGAGGCTGCCGGATTTCAGGTGCAGGTGCCGGAGATCGAAACTCCAGCCTCCAGGCTGCCGGCCGCCGTGGCGCCGCACCAGCCGGTAGAGCCAGCGCTCCAGCCCGCCCTTCAGGTCGAAATAGGCTCGGTCGATGGTCAGGACCAGCGCATCGTCCATCACCCCGGCATAGAACCAGTCCGGCAGGATCAGCTCGATCCCGAGCGGCCGGCGCCGCTCATCGAGCAATTCCTTCCACTCGTTGATCCAGGAAAAGCGGTGCCGCCGCCGTTCTGCTGGCTGGCGGATAGAGGTGGCGACCGTCGTCGACTGCAGCCGGTCGAGCGCCGCTTTCAGGCGGCGATATCCGAGACCGGAATCGGTTCGGCCGATGAAGGTGAGGATCTCATACGGCGTGGCGGCCATCAGACGCGAGGTCCGCAAGCCCTGGTTGCGGGCCTCGACGATCTGGCTGGCGGCCCAGATCAGGATATCGGCATCCCAGATCGTCGCCATGCCGTGCTCGGGCGTCGCCTCCACGCGGATCGAGACCGCGCCCATGTGGAAATCGATCGGCACCACGCGACGGGACTTGGCCAGCGAGAAGAACGGCCAGGACATCAGGTCGCGGGAATCTCGCGCGGCGATATCGCGCGCGACCGGCCGGAACAGTTCCATCTGCCTGCCGTCGCAGATGCGGCGCAGGGACAGCGAAGAGGTCATCGCGCCGTTCCCCGTCCGGCACCGATGATGCCAGCGACTCGCCTTTCAGGACGGTGTGCCGCCGTCGCCATCTCCGAGGTGGATTGCCGCGCCGAGCCTTCGATCCAGGCGCGCAAGTCGGCAATCGTGTAAACGACACGACCGCCGAGCTTGCGGTAGATCGGACCGGTCCCGCCGCAGCGGTGCTTTTCCAGTGTGCGCGGCGACAGGTCGAGCAGCCGGGCGGCCTCTTCGGTGCGCACGAAGCGCGGCCAAGCGGGATCGGGTTCGTTCTGCATCGTCGGTCTCCGTCGCAGGATCCGCCGGAGAGGCGGGATTGCGGCGACGATGGCGCAAAAGCAGCACCGGGCCGGAGTGACAGAATGACGGCCCGGTTTTTGTCACCCCCTTTCGTCGGGGGCCGGAGCCTGGTCGACGAAAAGCTTTGCCGGCTCACGAATACCCATTATTCTGGGTGGCGCCGGATCGGGTGCCCGGCGACTCCTCCCGCATGAGACTGCGGGAGCGAGTTGCCAGGAATCTGCGCCGGCTGAGACAGGAGAAATCCCTGTCCCAGGAGGAGCTTGCCGACCGTGCGGACATCAACCGGAACTATGTCGGCATGCTGGAGCGCGAGGAGAACGCCGCGACGGTCGACATGCTGGAAAAGCTCGCCGCGGTGCTGGAGGTCGACCCGGTGGAACTGCTCCGTCGCGACCGGACGTGAGCTTTCGGCGGCCGTTCGCCCGTTTTCTCAAGGATTCGCGGGTTTACGCCGACCATCAAACCGCCGTCATGTCCGTTCCGGAATGTGCGCATTCGAAAAATCCCGATACGCGGCACGGATCGTTCCCCTAGAAAGGGATCGCCGCGTTCTTCATCCTGGGCACGGATCGGAAAGAGGAGAGCCCAATGGCTGCCGACGCCTTCGAGGACACCCCGCCGCAATCCGAGCGGCTGACCGGCTACGACGAGACCCATTTGACCACCTATCTGCGGCTTCTTGACGCAGAGGAGGAAGGCGCGGACTGGCGCGAGGTGGCCGGGATCGTCTTCGGCCTCGACGTGGCCGCCGATCCCGACCGGGCAAAGCGCATCCACGACAGCCATCTGGCCCGGGCGCGCTGGATGACCGAAGCCGGCTACCGTCAGCTTCTGAATCCGCGCATGCGCTAGCGGGAGGAACCGCGCCACCATTTGTCTGCGCTTTTAGGCCGGTTGCGGCCTGCTTCGTATTCCCCGGCGCGATCTTCGCGCAATTGCCGGTTGTCCGCATACTCCCGGCTTCCGACCCGCCTTTCCTTCCGATGGAGAACAGAGCCATGCCGTCTTCCACCGATTGGAGGTCTCCGGGATATGACGACCGGTTCCAGACGCTCGACCGTGCCCGGATGACCTTCCAGTTCCTGCGCCGCAACCGCCGGTATCGCGCGGAATATTCCAGGATCCGCAAGCATATTGGGCGCGGGGCGCCCGTTGGGGACAGCACAAGAGAGGAGATCGCCCGGATGGCCCGCCGCTGGGGGCTGATGTTTCCCGGTCGATCCCGCACTTCCGGTATCGGAAGCCCGGCCGCTCTGGCGTCCTGATGCGCTTCCCGCCACCCTGATCCTCACCGCCGCACCTGAAGGTTATGACCGGCCACCGCTGCTTAATCCAGCCGATCTGCCGCTGGCGCCGCTATTGCACGCCCGTGACGGGCTGCACGGGATTGTCGCCGAAGCAGACAGCGATCACCGGCTCTGGTTTCCGCAAGGCGCGGCCCGCTTCAGGCTGGCGATCCTCGTACCGCTGGACGGGGATCTGATGGTCCGCCTGAACAGCATCCGGCGGTTCCGTCGCCTGCTGACCGGCAGGCCGGTCAGGCCGATTCCCTCCCTGCAGGCGCTTTCGGCATCCGAGCGGCACCGGGCGGCCCTGATGCTGCGTGCCTGGGACGGGGCCGAATCCGGCGCCTCGCGCCGCGACATCGCCGGTGTCCTGTTCCGGACGGACTTCAGCGGGCTCAGCGCCGCTGAATGGAAATCGGCCTCCGAACGCCGACAACTTGCCCGCATCCTCGCCGAGGCGCGGGCCCTGGTCGGCGGCGAATACCTGACCTTGTTGCGGGGCGGCCAGCACCGGAGGCGCTGAACCAACTTTCGTTCGCGGTATCAGGCACTCTCGATCTCGCTCGGGGTGTCGAGGAGTAGGTCGGCGGCTTCGGTCATCGCCTGCAAAAGGATGATCTGGGCCAGTTCCTCATCTTGTGTCTGCATCCAGCCCCTGCTGATCCGCTCCAGTTCCTCGAGCCGGTGCGGGTCGCGGCGGATCAGGGCTTCGGCGGCTTCGGCCATCAGTTCGGTCACGGTGGTCGGGTTATGCATGATGTCTCTCCGGTCCGGTTGCGGGGTCGATCTATCCGGCCCCTTACCACTGCGGCCCCGCCGGGCGTCTGCCTCGGCGGGGTTCCTGCTTCCGTGCGTGGCGTCAGGTGCGGGCGAGATCGGCCTCGTATTGCTTCCTGCGCCGGCGAAGGAATTCCTCGATCTCTACCGGCGTGGTGGCGCCGTATTCAACCATCTGGCCGAGCAGTTCGAGGGCTTCGTGGATGTCGTTGCGGTCGAAGCAGAAATCGCATTCGGCGTGGATCTTTGCCGCAAGGGCGGTGGTTTCGGTTTCACAGGTCATGGTCGTTCTCCTGTCGGGGCGTGGGGCTGAACCGTTCAGCCTCCGCTGCTGTCGCAAACCCCGCAATGGCGGGCCCGGGCTGTTTTCGCTGGTGGTGGTCAGGCGATGACATCGTGGACCAGTTGGGCCATGGTCGGCAGGTGCTCGATCTCGACCTCGACCGTGATGTCGCCGTTCCTTTTGCGTGAACAAACTGCGTCGATCCTGCTTTCCAGCCATGCGGTCGAGCACGCATCGGCTGGCCAGCCCGCCTTTATCGCCGCGGCGCGGGCGGCGGCGAAAGGGATGATGACCTTGGCGGTGGTCATGGCGGTTCTCCTCGGCTTATGCGCGCGCCGTTCCCGGCACTTCCGCTGGCGCTGGTCAGATCAGGCCGGCCTTCTGAAGCCAGTCGGCAGTGTCGCCGGCATCGCTTGCGGCAACCCTGATCGTCAGGATCATGCTGTCGCGGCTGGCGCGGGCCTTGACCCCAGCATCGGCATCCATGCCCATCTCGATGTCCTCGAGGTTAATGCGGCGGGCCAGCGGGTTGCTGGGGATGTTGATCTCGAATGTCGCGGTATGCATCGGCGTCTCTCCGGCTTCCGGGGCCGATCCATCCGACCCCTTCCACCACTCCGACCCCGCGTTGCGGGGAGCATGGCGCCGGCGGGTGGCGACTACCTACGCGCCTTTCGAATAGTCTAGCAAAAACAAGCCTCTAGCGCAAGGCGATTGTGGTGTTTTGACCATTATTTTCAGCCTCTTAGCGGGGTTCTCGGGTCTTTTGCGCAGCCGACGAAACGCCCAGGGGTGTCCACCCTGTTCGCTGGTGGACAGCCGCTGCACCAACTGCTCCGAAGCAAAATGCGCCGTGCCCGCCCACGCGCCGACGGTCACGCAAAACCCATCGGTGGCGCTGTGAAGCAGCCTCGCTCCCCAGCCTCTTTTCCCAAGCCACTGTTTTCTCTTCTCGGGAGAAAGATTGGATTGGGGTCGGGCGAAGGCAGCCGGCCCCCCGCCGGAGGATCTCTGGCCGGTCGAGCCGGTCGGGAAGCCTTCTCTTGCCGGCGCGGCCTCGGGGCGATCCGCTGCGAACATGGAAAACCCGGCGGCTGGTGCCGCCGGGCCTCTGGCCTCCCGCTCAGGTCGGGATGTCGTCTTCGTCGATGAACCGGCCCTCGTCCTCGTCACCGGTCTCGGACTGCGGCGCCCGGCTSAGGAAATCCACCGTCTCGGCGACGATCTCGCAGCCGTAGCGGTCCTGGCCTTCCGCGTCCTGCCATTTCGTGTAGTGGATGCGGCCGCGCACCAGGACCTTCGTGCCGGATTCGCAATATTGCTGGATGGTCCGGCCCAGGCCGTTGAAGGCGACGACGCGGTGCCATTCCGCGTCCTCGACCCGATAGCCCTTCTCGTCGCGGACGACCCGGCCTTCCGAATAGCGCGGGCGCGCGGTGACCAGCCTGAAGCGGGTGACGTCGGTGCCGCTGCGGGTGGTGCGGGTTTCGGGG
>NZ_LLWQ01000053.1 GCF_001447385.1 Paracoccus sp. MKU1
CAACAGGTGCCCGAAGAACCTCTGCTTGGCGCTCTCAAAGGCCGAGCGGGCGGCGGACTTGGCCTGCCGGTTCAGCGTGCCGGACCCGCCCTCGCCGCCGGTGATGTTGGCGGCCTGCATCGCCGCATCGAGATTGTTATGGATGATGGCGAAGGCATCGGCATAGCTGTCGTAGATGCGGACCTGTTCAGGGGTCAGTTCGTGGTCGAGCAACTCGTATTCCACGCCTTTGAAGGACAGCGAGCGGGCGGTGTAGAGGCCAAGCGCCCGCAGGTCGCGCGCCAGCACCTCCATCGCCGCGACGCCGCCGGCCTCGATCGCCTCGACGAACTCCGCCCTGGTCGAGAATGGGAAATCCTCGCCGCCCCAGAGACCGAGCCGCTGCGCATAGGCGAGATTGTGGACGGTGGTGGCGCCGGTGGCCGAGACATAGACAACGCGGGCATCGGGCAGCGCGTGCTGGATGCGCAGCCCGGCACGGCCTTGCTGGCTGGCGGCGACATCGCCGCGTTCTCCCTTGCCTCCTGCTGCATTGGCCATGGCATGCGCCTCGTCGAAAATGATGACCCCATCGAAGTCCTTACCCAACCATTCGACGATCTGTTTGACCCTGGAAAGCCTTGTCCCGCGGTCGTCGGAGCGCAGCGTGGCATAGGTTAGAAACAGAATGCCTTCGTTCAGGGTGATCGGCTTGCCTTGGGGGAATCGCGACAGCGGCGTGACCAGCAGCCGCTCCATACCGAGGGCCGACCAGTCGCGCTGCGCGTCTTCCAACAGCTTGTCGGATTTACTGATCCAGACGGCTTTGCGCCGCCCCTGCATCCAATTGTCGAGGATGATGGCGGCGGATTCCCGCCCCTTTCCGACGCCGGTGCCGTCGCCGATCATATAACCCTGCCGGAAGCGGATGGCGCCCTCGGCGTCTTCCGGCGCGGCCGACAGGGTGTCGAGCGTGTCATCGACCGTCCAGCCCCCGGCGAGGAATCCCATATGGGCCTCGCCGGCATAGATCACCGTCTCCAACTGCGCCTCGGACAGCCTGCCGAGAATGTCTTTGGGCAGCACCGGACGATAGCTCGGCTTCGGCGGCGCGATGCTCGCCATCGAGGCCGACTGCACGAGCTGGGTAGGATGCGCCTGCGCCCCGTCGATGCGGATGGTCTGAAGCCCGTATTCCTCGTAGATCGCGTCGGAGAGGCGGCCGCCCTCGGCCGGTTCCCAATCCACGGTCTCATAGGCGACCGGCACGGCCTCCGGTTCCGCAAGGGGCGCGGCGGGCGCGGATCGCGCGGCGCGGTTGACGTAGCCGCGCACGGTGCGGGGCGCGGTGGGTCGTGCGACCGGCACCGTCAGGCCGGGATCGACCGGCAGCCGCGTGGGAAGCAGGTCGGCTAGCCAGGCGATCAGCGTGGCCACGTCCGGCGCGACACCAGGCGCTGCCGGAAACACCGCCGCATCTTCGGCCGGCAGCTTGTCGATGACCGTGAGCCGGGTCGGGACAGTGGTGCCTTGCTTGGCATAGACCGAGCCGTCGATGGCGGCGGAAAAGGTGACGCGACCGCGTTCCT
>NZ_LLWQ01000054.1 GCF_001447385.1 Paracoccus sp. MKU1
GCTGGCGGCCTATAATGCCGGACCAGGCGCGGTGCAGAAATATGGCGGCATTCCGCCATATAAAGAGACACAGAACTATGTGGTCAAGATCAGCGGCTATTACGACCGCTATGCGGCACGCATGAATGGCGCGGCCGATGCAGTCGGCACACTCGATCCGCGCGACATGGCCATTGCAGAGGCATCTAATGTTGCGGACGCCGGCTGGCATTATGCAGCGCACAGCATGGACACCATGAGCGCGGCCGCCACGCGACTGCGCTCGATCCTCGTCCGGATCGAAAGCACCGGATCGGTCAAGGAGGCGATGGATCTTAACACCTATGCGCGGGGCGAGGTCACGCGCATGGCGAATATCCTGGTCCGGCTGGCCGCTACACGGCGCAAGGTCGAAGCGGCCCGCAACGCGCTGCTGATCCAGGCTTACATCGAGGACGAAAAATATCTGCAAGTGAGGATGGACGAATGAATTTCCCGCAGAAAATCAAATTCCTTCTGGCCGCCTCCGCGCTGGCCCTGGCGACAGGCGCCCATGCACAGGGCGTGCCGACGATCGACGTGACCTCGATCGCCAAGCTGCAAGAAATGATCACCGAGTCGAAACTCCAGCTCCAGGAGCAAGTCGCACAGAATCTGAAGCTCGATGACCAGACCTTGAAGTTGATCGAGCAGATCAAGACCATGCAGGCCCAGCTGGACGCACTGAAGAACGGGCTGTCGCTTGCCGATCTTGGCCTCGATCCCGAAAGCTTCCTGCGCGACATTCTTCCCGATTTCTCGAACCTGACCGCATCGCTCGACGCGGCCAAGTCGGGCAACTGGTCGCGGGTGCTGTCCGGCACGAGCTCCATCGGCGGCGGCTCTGTGGACAGCTTCGTCAGCAAGACCTTCGAAACCGCCGGTATCAAGAAGACCGAAGTGGACGAGCTGGCGAACAGCGAAAATGCCTCGGCCGCGCGGATCGGCAACCAGGCGAATGTAAACGCCTTCATGTCGGTGGCGGCGGAAAGTTCGTCGCAGGCCGCCCGCGAAAGCCTGACGCGCATGGACGGGTTCATGCAACAGATCGGCGAAACACAGAATCTGAAGGAAGCCATTGACCTGAACACGCGCGTCACCGGCGAGCTGGGCATCGCTCTGGCCAACATCTGGGCAATGGAAGCGGTTCAGACGGTCGGGATGGGCGAGGCCGGGATCATGGACGCTGCGACCGCGGCCGAGGAAGAGAAATACCTGACGGTGAAGCTGGAGGAGTAAGATGAACAAGCGGGTTCTTCTGGGCGGCGCGGCCGTCGTGGTGATTGCCGTTGCGGTCGCGGCGGCGCAGCTCTTCCCGCGGGGCGGGCAGGCCCCCGAGGATCTGGTGACGGAGGCGGATGACAACCCCTTCGCCGATCTGGACAAGGTCTTCAATGAGGAGAGCCCGGATCTCGGACTGACCGAGGAGCAGCGGAAGGCCGAGGAGGACTATCTCGATCTTCGGCTCGACCGCTCCGACACCAGCGCCGTCTTGCCGATTGAGGGCGGCAGGAATGAGCCTTACCGCACCTGCGAAAAGGTGCCGGAAATAAAATCAGCTGTCTACAACGACCGGGTGAGCGATGAGGGTTTTGCAACCCGTTGGATCTACTCGTTCGTGATATATAAGCACGCTCTCGACAAGCGCGACTGCACTTGCGCCGGAAAAGTCGCGCCCTTCCATCTGGTTGATCTGATCAAAGCCGAGCTGACTGCAAAAGAAGGAGAGGGTTGGAACCGCTTCAAATGGGGCGAGCACTATAAGACCGAGGGACGCAAGATCCGGGATCAGGTCGAAGCCATGTGCGGAGGCGAGTTCTGATGGGCATCGTCAGCGACATCATGGGCACGATCGACCAAAGCATTATGTCGGCGGGCGAGGATTTCTTCGAGGCCACCGCCTCGGGAATGCTGCCGGTGATGACGATCGCCTGCACCATCCTGCTGATCCTGATCGGCATCAATATGGCGGTCGGCTATTACCAGATGAGCGGCCGCGATGCGATACAAATCGCGACCCGGATCGTGATGATCTACATATTCGCCTTCAGCTGGTCGAATTTCAGCGTCGTCTATCAGGCTTTTGCCCATACCGGCGAAACGCTGGCCATGGAGTTTTTCAATGTTGCCAGCTCGACCAGCACAGACAGCATTTATGGCGCGATGGACAAAATGGCCGTCGATATGTCGGACGCCGCCGATGGCGTGGCCCGGTCGCAGGGCTCGATCATGCGCGGGGTGTTGGGGGCGTTTTTCTATGCCATCCTGGCGCTGCTGATGGCCGGCTATGTTCTGATAGTGGCTTTCGCCAAGATCATGATCGCGGTTCTGCTTGGCGTTGCGCCATTGGCTATCACCGCCACGATCTTCGAGCGGTCGAAAGGCATGTTCGAAGCATGGCTCGAAAGCCTGGTCGGCTACCTGATGTATCCGATCGCTGCCTCGGCCGTGATCTCGGTCATCATAGTCGTGGCACAGAAGCAATTTGTGCCGCAGCAAGATGTTGAAACGATCAACCAGCTCCTCGGATTTTGCGTTGTGGTCTTCGTCGGCATCTTCGCGCTGAAGGCGATCCCGGATGCGGCGGGCCAGATGACCGGGCATTTTCGGCTGTCCACCATCGCACCGGAAGCCCTGCGTCTCGGGCAGCGCGGTGCTGCTGCGGCGGCAATGCAGCTGCCGGGCGTGAAGCAGCTGCAGCAATACCGTCAGGACAGACAGCTGATCGCCCAAGGCTTCAAGAACGGCACGGCGGACAGCCCGGAACAGGTGAAGAAGGATCGCGAGCGCGAGCTTCGCGAGCGTGGCGCCATGCTGCGCCAGAAACGCGACGACATGCGCAGGCTGCGCGGCGGAAATTAATTCAGACGGCTTAATTGCCTGAAATCAGGAGATAAATTCATGACAGACCAAGAGTCTGAACAGAGGACGATTCTCGAAAACGAGATGATTTTCGGCGTCCGCCGCCGTGAGCGCATGGCGTGGATGGTGGGCATCGTCGGCAGCCTGGTCGGCCTGGGAGGGATCACGGTGGCGTTGATGACCCTGCCGCTGAAGGAAACGCAGGCCTTCCTGACCATCGTGGATCGCAACACAGGCCAGGCCGAGCGGGCGGTGCAGATCGAGCGGGCCAGCATCGAGCATGCAGACGCGGTGAAACAGAGCCTGCTCTACAACTACGTCATGGGCCGCGAGACCTATGACGTGAACGATAACGAGGACCGCATTCTGCGGGTCTATCGTCAGTCGGTCGGCCAGGCGCAACAGTCTTTGCGCGAACAGTGGACTGAAGGTCACGAAAACTACCCCCTGACGCTTTACGGCCAGTCCGGCAAGGTCAGCATCGAGGTGCTGTCGATCAACCAGATCAACCCGAACACCGCAACGGTCCGCTTCGTCAAGACGCTGACCCGCCCGGGCGAAGATGACCGGATCGGCAATTTCACCGCCACCGTCACCTATCAGTTCGTGCCGAGCCAGCAATCCGCACTGGAGCTGGTCTGGCAGAACCCGTTCGGCTTCACCGTCACGGATTACCGTTCCACCCCGGACTCGTTGGAAGCGCAACAGGAGGGCCTGAAATGATCAAACCTATCACCACCACCGCCGCCCTGGCCTTGATCCTGGCGATGCCGGGTCTGGCGCTGGCCGAAGCCCGGCCACAGGCCGGCTCGCGTGACAGCCGCGTGACCTATGCCAATTATGTGAGCGGTCAGGTCTATCACGTCCAGACCCGGGTCAGGAACGTGACGCTGATCGAGTTGGGTGACGGCGAGAACATCCAGTCGATCGCGATCGGCGACAGCGAGAGCTTTCAGATCGACAAGCTGGAAGGCGCCAATGTCTTCACCGTGAAGCCGGTGGTCGAAGGTGCCTCGACCAACATGACGGTCGAAACGGACCGTCGCTTCTATTTCATGCAGGTCACCGAAACAGCACGTGGCACGCCGTCCTGGTCGGTCAAGTTCTCCGTCCCGGGCTCGGGACGTTCGACGCGCAGGGCTTCCAGCGCGGCCGCCGAGGCCTCCGCGACCCTGCCGCGCATGCGTTATTCGGTTTCGACCAGATCGACGGGCGCGGAGTTTGCGCCGGTCGGGGTGAGTGATGACGGCACCAAGACCTTCTTCAAGATCCCGGCCGGCGCACCGATGCCCTCGGTCTTCAGGGCAGATGCGAAGGGCCAGGAATACACGGTCAACACCACGACGAACGGCACCATCATCACCGTGGCTGGCAGATCCGAGCGTTGGGTGCTGCGCTATGGCGACAGCTACGTCTGCGTCACCGGCGAGCCGGCTTCGGTGGTCAGGTAAAGGGGTATCGCGCCATGGCGAACGAAAACGACGACAACAGCATCCAGGAACGGCTGAAACGCATCCAGGGCAAGGTCAGCAAGCCAAGCCGGTGGCGGCCCTATGCCATCGGCGCGGGCACCTTCATTGCCGGCGCCGCGCTTACCAGCTACGCCTTCCTGGCCGCGCCTGATGCCACCCCGCAGCAGCCCTCACTGAATTTGCCCACATCCGAGGTGAACGAGTTCCAGGACAATTCTGGTCTGGACGGCTTCACCATCTCGCGGCCGAGGCCGGAGAGCCGGCCGGCACCGCAGCCACAGGCACAGCCCGAGGTTCAGCAAAGCGCGATCAGCGACGAACAACTGAACGGGATGATGGCCGAGATTGCCGAGCTCCGAAACCAGGCCAGTGCCAGGGCCGGTGAGATGGAAAAGCTGCAAGCTGCTCTTGAGGCCGTGCGGAAGGAGAGCGAGGAGAAGGACGCCCAGGTGGCGGAGGCCGAGCGCGAGCGGATGCGCCTTCAATCGCAGCTCGACAACCAGGCCGAGATGTTCGCGCAGCAGCAGGACGAGGCGATGTTCGAACAGCAGCGTCTGGCCGAGCTTCAGGCCCGGCGGGCGGAAGAAGAGGCCCGGCGCCAGGCGCAGATCCAGTCGCCAATGGTGGCCTTTCGCGCCAGCGGAACCCGTGCGGGTGGCGGCGAGGGCGAAGAGCGGAAATATGAGGGCGACGAAGCGTTCCTGCGCGCCGGCGCCCAGAAATCCACCGTGACCCGCAGCCAGGTGATCGCCAATCCGAGCAACACCATCATCCAGGGCACGATGATCGAGGCGACGCTGGAAACCGCGATCAGCTCGGCGCTTTCGGGGAACGTGGCGGCCAATGTCAGCTATGACGTTTGGTCGATGGACATGAGCCAGGTGCTGATCCCTCGTGGGTCAAAGCTCTATGGCCGCTACAGTTCGGATGTGGATCGCGGCCAGCGCCGGGTGCTGATTGCCTGGGACCGTCTTGTGACTTCGGACGGGCAATCGGTCCAGCTGGAAGGCTATGGCACGGACCGGATCGGCCGCTCGGGAATGCCCGGCCATGTGAACAATCACACGCTGGCCCGGTTCGGGGCAGCCGCCGCCGTTTCAGTCATTGGCGCGCTGCCAGCGATCATCACCGCTGCCATGGAGGACGACAACGAAAACGGGAACAGCAACAATGACGTGGCTTCGACCACGGCGGCAAATGTCGGCCAGGGCGCATCGACCGCGCTTGGCAATGTGATGCAGGGCTACCTGGACGTGCCGCCGACGATCTCGGTCGATCAGGGCGCGGTCGTGCAGGTTCGGGTCAACAATGATCTGGAGCTGTTCTGATGAGCGGCTATCTCGATCATTACCTCGCAAAGCTCGATGGGCCGTTGACCGATCCTGCGACCATCGAGCTGGCGATCAACAGTGACGCCGTGATCTGGGTCGAAAAGGCCGGTGCAGCGTCGATGATACCACTGGAAGGGCATACGATCTCCGTTGAAGAGGTCACGGACCTGGCTAAGCAGATTGCCAACGTCGCAAAGCTGAAGCTGACAGACAGCGAACCAATGATTTCGACCACCGTGACCTACAAGGGGGTCACACTGCGCGTCCAAGCGATGATTCCGCCAGCGTCATCCCATGGCACCTGTGTATCTATCCGGCTGTTCCGTCGCCGCAAGGCGAAAGAACAACCGAAGCAATTTACCTTCCTGCGCCAGCAGGGATCATCGCTGGAGGCAGAGCGTCTGGAGAAGATCAGGGGCATGCGCGAGCTCGTAGAGGCCATCGAGGTCGGGGCGCCAGCGGACGAGTTCCTTGAGCGGTGCGTGCACGAGAAGCTGAACATCATCATTTCCGGCGGCACATCGACAGGCAAGACCGAGCTGGCGCGCATGCTGCAATGGATGATTGACGATTCCGAGCGGCTGGTTCTGATTGAGGACTCGGCCGAGCTGCTGCCGCATCAGCCGAACCATGTCAGCCTGATCGCCTCGCGTTCGGAAAATTCACCCCGCTCGGCCGAGAAGCTGTTGCAGGCGACACTTCGACTTCGGCCGGACCGCATCATCCTCGGCGAGTTGCGTGGCGCTGAGGCGATGACGTTTCTGGAATCAATCAATACCGGCCATGCCGGCAGCTTTACGACGATCCATGCGCAAACAGCCCGCAAGGCCATGGACCGTCTAGCTTTCCTGGTCCTGAACACGGGCATCAGGCTCAATTACGCCGAAATCCTGCGCTACCTGCGTGGGTCGATCGACCTGGTGATCCAGACCGGGCGGCAGGGCAACCGGCGGGGCATCATGGAAGTCTATTTCCCTGCTCTGGATGAGCAGGACCGGCAAGCCGAGCGGCGCCATGAAGCCGGAAGCGACCTGGAATTGTGAGGTAAGTCATGAGCCGCACCCTTATCGCACTGCCCATCGGCATCGTCGCCGGCGCCATAGTCGGTCTCATGATCGGCGGCATGTGGGTCCAGCATCAGCTCGGTGCCAATATTTCCACTGCCGACCCCTTCATCCTGGTCAATGAATTTCCCGGTTGGGAACGGATCATGCTGAAACCATGGCGCACCGGCTACCAGATCGTCGGGGCCGCCATTGGTGCAACGGTGCTTCTGGTGCTGGTCCTATCCTTCACACAGCAACTGACGGAATACGGCAAGGCGCATTTCCAGACTCGCACCGAAATCCGCAAGAACGGGCTGATGAAGGCCATCGGCAGCGGCCTGGTCTTTGCCCGTCACAACCGCTGGGGGCTTCTCGGTCGCATCCTCAGCTTGAATCGCTTCGTCGCCGCCGACTGGAACAAGTTTCCACATTGCCTGATGGTGGCACCGACGCGGGCGGGTAAAGGCGTCGGGTATGTCATCCCGAATACGCTGCTTTTCCCGGGATCATGCGTGATCCTCGATGTGAAGGGCGAAATCTTCGAAGCCACAGCTCGTTACAGGCAGGCACAGGGTGACGAGATCTTCTATTTCAGCCCCTTCGACTTCGAGCACCAGTCTCACCGTTACAACCCCCTGGAACGGATTGCACGGCTGAAGAATACCGACCAGCAGTTCACCGAGTTGAGCAAGCTCGCAACCTATTTCCTGACGACCAGCGAGAAAGGCGGCGCGGCCGACTTCATCGTGGGCGCACGCGAACTTTTCGTCGCCGGCGGGATGCTGGCCATCGAGCGCGGCAAGCCGACGATCGGCGAGATCACCCGGATCCTTTTCGGGGGCGCCGACAAATCAGCCGAGTACAAGAATCGCGCCGCAGAAACCCGCCACCCACAAACCAGAGACATTTTCACCGATTTCAGCGGTTATGCCGACCGCACGCTGTCGTCATACGTTTCCGTCCTGAAAGGCGCCGGCCTCGGTCTTTGGGTCAACCCCCAGATCGACCGTGTGACAAGTGGCAATGATTTCAGCTGGCACACGCTGCGTTCGGAACCGAAATCCGTCTATCTGGTGGTCAATTCCGACGACATCATCACGCTCGCGCCTCTGCTGCGCCTGCTGTTCGGCGAGTTGATCGCGACCCTTCGCGCGACCCTGCCCAACCCGAAGACGGAACCCTGGCCGGTCATGATCCTCATGGACGAGTTCGACCAGCTCGGCAAGATGCCCATCGTAGTCCAGTCCCTGAAGCAGCTGGCCGGCCATGGTGGACGTGTTTCCATCATCACGCAGTCGATCCCCGGCCTGGACAAGATCTACGAGGAAAACGACAGGCTTTCCATCGAGTCGGCCGCCGGCATGAAACTGTTCATCAGCCCGAACGAGAAAAAGACCGCCGCCGAGGTGTCGGAAGCCCTGGGCAAGACGACCAGGCTCTCGGTCAGCGACAGCTATTCCTCGGATGGCAAGGGGATGCGCCGACGTTCCGTCTCGCGCCGGAATGAAGAGCGGCCCCTGCTCACCCCGGACGAGGTAAAAAAGCTTGACCCGACAAAGGTCATCCTGATCCCCGAGCGCCAGCATGCAATCCTCGCAGACCGGATCGTCTATTTCAAAGATCCGTTCTTCCAGAAGATCATGAACGCCCAGAAAGGGCCGCTGCCCTACCCGGATGAGCGTCACGCGATGCAGGCCATGCGGCAGCAGATCGAGCAGCTTCAATCCCGCATCGAGCAGTTCCAACCCATTTCATACACGAAACAACAACCGTTGAACAGCAACCAACAACCTACAACACAGAATACCGCAGCCAGGTCGGTCATGGCAGAGGTCGAAGGCTCGAAACCTATCCTGACCGATGAAGAGGCTCGCGAAGCCCTTCGACCGGACGACCAGGCCAGGATAGAGAAGGCGAAGAATTTCCAGGATCGGCTGAAGGCCAAGCTGAGCAAGTAGGCCCGCGCCACGACCGGCGTGATGAAAACAAGGCCCGCGCGCTGCGCGGGCCTCTTTGCATCACACTATATACAATGGCTCTCAGAGCTCGTGTCCGAGATCCTTGTTGCGGGTATGATCCAGCTCCGCACTTTCTTGCTCTGCGAACCGCTCGTTGGCTTGCTTGACCTGCTCAAGCGTCAGTCCGACCGGCTGATGAACGCGGGCGGCAGCGACCACGGCCTTGGCGACGTCGCGGCGGCGCTTCTCGTCAGGGAAATCGACTGCCAAAGCACCTGTGTCGCCTTCGGCGATCCGGTTCATGCTGTCCTGACCATACCGCTCGCGGAAGTCCTGGCCGAAACGCCGCGCGTCATCGTCGTTCTGGAACTCGACCTTGCCGTGCTTGCCCAGGCTGTCCGCCATGTGGCCAAGGGTTCGGGTCAGGCGATCGTTCTCAGGCGCCAGATCGACCTGAATTGCTTGGGATAGGACTTTCGCGGCGGCGTTGTAGAACCCGTCCACAATGTCAGCTACGTGTCCCCTGCCCTCTTCGCTGGACAGGTCGATCTTCTTGGCGTCGGCGACGGCAAGAAGATCTTCCTTGATCCACTCCCGCTCCTGCCAGGCGTTCGCCGCGCCAAGGCTCATGCGTTCGCTGATCCTGGCCCGATCCAGTCCCGCATCCTCGGCCAGATGCTCGATCCTGGATTTCATCTCGCGTGCACCATCTTCCCCGACCTGCTTCTCCTGGCCGATCCCGAACACGGTGTCGGACGTGATCTGGGTCTGATACAGCGCGGTGCGGGCCTCGTGGTGCATCAGCTGCGCGCCGCGCTCATCCCCGAGATCACGCACGATTTCGGCGGCGATCTGATAAAATTCGCTGCGCATCTCGCGCTGCTCTGCATGTGGCAGCCTGCTGATGTCCTTCTCTGTGTCGTCCAGCCATTTGCCGAAGGATGAGGCTAGGTCTCCACGTGTCTTGATGGTCTCAGCATCCATGATGATCTCCTGATTTCGGGGGTGGATGATACCGCCATTCTCAAGGGTCTCGGCGGCCGCTTCAATTTTCAGCGCCAGGTCCTCGTCGCTGATGATCGACGCGAAGGATGCCATGCTGCGCAGCATCCTTGCGTTCTCTTCGACCTGTTCCATGGCATCGGCCAGCGCCCTGCCCTGCCTGGGCCGCTCAACTGGCGCGCGACCCTCACGGCCGGCCCGCTCGATTTCGGCGCGCGATGGCCCATAAGTCATGATACCGCGATCAACTCGGCTGCTCTTATCCAGGAACATGCCGTGATCAGCCGCAATCTCGACCAATCGCGCCTTCATATCATCAAGATCAAAGGCATGGCCCTTTGCCATGTAGAACCAGGTATCGTTCTCCAGGCCACGGTTGTTGATGACGATATGGACGTGCTTGTTGGCCCTGTCGGTATGAAGGGCCGCGACATAGGCCCATTCTTCTCCTTCGACCCGACTGCCCTGCTGGAACAGTTCAGCGGCCCATTGCTCAACGATCGGCGGGATGCGCCTCACTCCAACATCGGCCGGGAAGCTGATCAGAAGATGGGTGGTATGTCCGTTTTTCGGATCGCCGGTCCATTCGTCCGACCATTGCTCCACGATTGCCTTCCGCTCATCCGGTGACAGAGTGCGCGCGTCCGGGTCATGATCGACCATGTTGCCGAAGATCGTTGTCGCCTTACCGAAGAGGTAATCAAGCTGGTTGGACAACTGCTTGGCTGTATGGGTGCCACCATTGTGGATCTTCTTAAGCACCGCAGAGTTCGACCCCTGCGCGACTCGCCAGAGGTTTTGTGCACTGGCTTGGAGGCGAAACTTCTCACGCTTCGCCGCGACCATGCGGCCCCGCTCGGCTCGATAAAATTCGAGCTCGGTATACGACCTGCCCCAGTTCCGGCCCGACAGATCGAGTTCGCCGACGAGGATACTGGCGATCCCGGTCACTGGTTGGCCTCCACGAAGGCCCGGAACAGTCTGATGCCACGCCGGCGTTGCTCGCTTACGACAGCCTGAAGGTAGGTGCGGACCTGGGGCAAGGCTGCGCGCAACTCGTCGAGCGCACCCATGTGCCGCTTCGCGAGCTTGATCTTTTTCGCGTTCGCGGCGAAGGCGATCTGGTTAATGTTGACGCCGATCTTGTGAAGCTCGTGCTTGATTTCCTCGATTTTCGCAGCCTGGTCCGGCGGAAATTCGATCATGCCAACACCTGATCGCAGTAAGCTACGCAGAACATCGGACCGGGAATCCGTGCCGAGGACAGCCTTGAGCCCGTCGAGCTGACGGACTTCTTCAGGCGAAAGCCGGACAGTGACGACGCTTCCATAAGTCGTCGTGGCCTCTGACTGCCTGACGCGCAGGGCCCTTTCCTTCGAGATAGTGGCGGCTGGTGCGCCCACTGCATCGGCGACGGTAGATACTGCGCCCCCCGCCTTAAGCTGGCGAAGAGCTTCCTCCTTCTGGGCCTTGGTCAAGGTCTTTCGAGCCAATCGAAACCACTCCGTCACCTGGGCAGCAAATCTTGTATACATTCCGCATTTCCTGCCACTTCCTCTTTGTGCCAAGATAACTCTCTCACGCCCTAGAAACAACGACAAATGCGCTGCCGCAGGCAGCCCCTTGTCAGGCGTGAGAAAAGTTGTCTGGTGCGGCACAAAGAGACCGGTTCCTGCCCAGGCGACAGCTTGCCGCATCGCGGCGCCGCCTCAAGCGGCCGTAGGGCGCGCCTCGTGCCTTTCCGAAGGAATAAGACCGGAGAACGAAGGATCCGCTCTGCGGCCCCTCTGTGCGCCTCCTGGCTCTAGTCGTTGGATTTTGTGTTGCTGTATATCGGTTGCAGCTTGCTTCTTATTGCATAATGGATGCAGTATTTTGCACCCCGTTTGCAGGTTGCGCGTTGCTGGTTGTCTCTAGATGGGTTGCAGATGCTGTATGACGCTTAACGGTTGTCGGTTGTGCGTCTCTGTTTCCCGGTTGCTGGTCATCGGTAGCTGTGCATCGTATTCCGTTTACCGTTTTATGTTTTACGGATGTCGGTTGCGCTATTACCGCTTCCGGTAATCGGTTAGCGTTTAGCGTTTGTCGCTTGTTGTATTTTGGTTGCGGCATTTCTATTGCAGGTTTGCGCTTGTTGCGCTATGGTCTCGGGATATTGGATGCGGGTTCCCGGTTGTCGGTGCCTAAGATCGAATGTAGAGGGACAGCTGATGGCGAAAAAGGTGGGCAGACGGATCATCTCCGTCATGAACAAGAAGGGTGGTTGCGGCAAATCGACCCTCGTGCGCGGCCTAGCGTCCGTTGCCATTGACCGCGGCCAGCGCGTCACAATCTTTGACACTGACGACAACGCCGGCATCTACCATTGGAAGAACGATGCAAGTGCACAGGGTTACTGGCATGATATGGCAGAGGTCATCGCAACACTCTCGGCCGAAGAGGTCATTTCTGCAATCAATGCGATCTATGAGAAGCCTGAAGAGGATCACCTGATCCTGATCGACACTTTCGGCGGCGGCTCCGAAGCGCAGGACGAAATGGCCATGGAGTCGCACCTTAT
The DNA here is from genome assembly GCF_001447385.1 of Paracoccus sp. MKU1. Taxonomy (GTDB): domain Bacteria; phylum Pseudomonadota; class Alphaproteobacteria; order Rhodobacterales; family Rhodobacteraceae; genus Paracoccus. The sequence continues at coordinate 12,250 of NZ_LLWQ01000054.1, forward strand.
CGTCGCCCCATGTCGCCCATCGTCCCAGGACGTGCGCGACACCACGGAGACAGGTATGTGGCATGTCAGGCTCAAGGATCGCGTCACCCGCCCGGAAAACGTCCCACCTTTCCGCGTCATTGGCAGCCATGTTCCACAGAAGATAACCGAATCCGCCGGCCAGCAGTTGGGAATCATGTTCGATAGCCTACCGATGCTTGATGATTTCGTGCTGGTGAGGGCTTGTTATGAACGCATGAACGATAGCGGCCTGCTCGGTGTCGTGCGCGACAAGCATCCAAACAGGTCGCTCGCAAAATCACTACAGGACGGCATCAAGGAGATGGGCGATCTGCTCGATGAATTTGACCGCATCATCAAGGAGAACGAATAATGGCGAGGTTGAAGGATCGCGGGATCATCGCAAAACGTGACCCGAATTTTGCGCGTCGCCTCGAAATCACGGCGGAACTGCACGACACGTCAAGGCCAGCAGCGCCGGTTACGAGCCAGAAGCCAAGCACGGCCGATCCGAACCCGGCCTCGACCGGCGCGAAGAAGCCTGAACGCCTGGTCCCGACTCCCGCACCAACTGAAAAGCCTGCAAAGATCGAGCCAGCTGTGACACCAATGGAACAGACAAAGCCTGTCGCCGAGGCGACGAGCGAGGCGCAGCGCGAAGCTGTAGCACCGGTACCGGGTGCGGCAATAGCATCGCAAAAAAAGAGGGCAGGGGGGAAACATGCTGAGAGGAAGAAGATCCGGGTCACCTTCCGCATGCCTACCGATCTTGTTTCGCGTGCCGAGGTCTGGGCGACAAAGGCCCGCTGCCCGGTGGGCGCGGTTATCCGCAAGGGCTTTAAGGAGCTTCGCCCGGTGCTGATCGAGCAGATCGAGCGAGGCATCCGCTATACCGAGATACCGCATGAGCGCATATCGGATGCCAGCTACAATTTCGATACGACAATGATGGTCAGCGCAGAGGCTTATGACAAGCTGGCGGCCGAGATCGACCCCGAGGACATGACCGGGCTGGAAGCGCCCATGTCGCGATGGACGCGTGTAAAGTTCATCGAAAGCCTGGACCGTTACCTGACGCAGAAAGGCTACTGAGCTTGCGCTTCCAGAGGAACATTCCCGATTGAATTGTCCACCCGAGGCGCGAAAGCGGCTTGGGCTTGCAGCCGACCGAACGAGACGTGCCATCATGGAGCGAAGGAACGTGAGGGCTTGCTGCGGACAATTCAGTGCTAGTGCCGGCTTTGACATTTCCGCCCCGGTCCCGCCCTGGCCCGCGTCGATCCCCCCGGCCGGCTCCTGGATCAACCGGATCGCGGCCCTCGGCCGGGATCTCCGAACCTGCTACCGTAAAAGGGTGCCGATCCGCGCCAGCTCCTCGCCCACGGTGTAGCCGCCAGCGAAAGGGGCCGTCACCCGACCCGAGACGGGGCGTCCTGACCGACCATGCCGCCGCGCCTGATGCTGGCTCGGAGAGACAGCGCCAGGTGCAATCTGGCGGCAGGAAGGCAGGGCGTTCCGTCTCGGGTCGGGCGACGGCAACGCCGGCGACCGACTAGGGCACGGTCCTGGCCAAAGGCCGGGGTTCGCCCATAGGAAAGCCGTTGAATTTCAAGCCTTCCTTGGAAAAATTTTGCGGCCCAATCTCGCCCCGCGGTTTACCACAGGCGGCTCGCCTCCCTTCGCTACATGAGGGCGCGTCCGGCTCGCCGCCTGCAAACCCCGCCCTGCCGGCCGGGGTGGAAAACCGCTCCAACGGCACTGACAATTCCGGTTGTAAGGTTGCTCCGGGGGCTGTCTGCCCCCGCCGCGCTATCGCGCTCCCCCGAGGATATTTCAAGAAGGTGAGGGGCTTTTTGTTGAACCTGTCTTCCCGGTGCGGAAAAACGGCGGAAGGCAGAAAACGAGGAAAACATGCGGAATATGGGAATGGCCTTAGCCGGGCTGGCCTTGATCGGTCTGGCTGGCTGCAAGTCGAATCTGGCGGATACGACCGATGAACAGCTTGTGCAGCTTCTTGCGGGCGGCGGCTTCTTTGGAAGCGTGGAAAGCGATGATCGACCTCCGCAGATCACACGGCGCACGGTTGAGTGCGTCGAGATCTTGAGCGGGTCACGCGCGGAAGTTTACAAGGACATGCCGGCCGAGCTGGCGGGCATGATGAAATCGGACTGCCGCCAATTCCTGCAAGGCAGACTGGATGATCCGAAGCGAAACACGACGACGCTTGAGCTGTCTGACTTTGAAAGCGCCGAAATGATGGAGCGGGTCACGGCGCTTGCCGCAAAGCAGAAAGCGGCGTTGACCGCGCTTCAGGAACAGCGCGCTGCCGAACAACGGGAAGCTGAGGAACGGGACCGAAAGGCTCGCCGCGAGAATCTGACGGCCGAGCTGGTCGAGGCGAAGGCAGCGATAGCAGACCTGAAGGCCGAACTGCAAAAGAGGCTGGACAAGATTGCGCCAGCCTGCACGGCCCTTGTGGATGCGCGGGAAAAGCTGTCGCAGAAAAATTGGGAACACCCTCTTTTGCTTCCGCAGCTCGATGTTCGATGCATCGAAGAGCCATTGCTGGCAAATGAGAAATTCGCGGTTCTGCAGTATGAGGAACAGCTTTCGCAGATCGAGGCACAAATGACGCAGGAACAGGACATGCGGGGCAACATTCCCGGCCTGCCGGCGTTCAACCTAGCGCGCATTGACGACCAGATTGCAAAGATCGAGAGAGAGGCACAAGAGGTCCAGGCGGCTGTAGCAGAACCATGATCGCCGCGTAGCGGCCCCGGCGCGGGCAGCGCCGGTCCTGCTGCCCTCGTGGCGGCATCGCCCCGAGGTCGGCAGGACAACCATAGCCGACAGGCTAGGCAGGCAGATTGATATGGCTTGCGCGGGCACGGTGCCGGTTGCGGCTTCGCTTATACGAGCTATTTATTTCGCATGGTGAAGGGGCCAATCTGGACTGCCCCCACCGAGTGGTCCGGGTTGATTGTTAGTGCATCGTCGGCCGCTGGTCTATTGGGATGACGGCTTCCGGTGCGGGTGGGCGGTATCCCAGGGAGCTGTGCGGCCTGACAGTGTTGTAGTGGCGGCGCCATCGCTCGATGAGGATCTGGGCCTCCCTGAGCGAATAGAAGACTTCTGCATCCAGGAGTTCGTCGCGGAATCGAGCGTTGAAGCTCTCGCAATACCCGTTCTCCCAGGGTGAACCCGGCTCGATGAACGCGGTCTTGGCACCAACTGCGCCGATCCAGCCCTGCACCTTCTTGGCAATGAATTCCGCGCCATTGTCGGACCTTATGAACGCAGGCGGGCCACGCAAGATGAACAGATCCGTCAGGGCGTCGATTACGTCGGTGGAATTGAGCCTGCGGTTTACACGGATCACCAGCGCCTCCTTCGTGAATTCGTCGATGATATTGAGCGTCCGAAACAGCCGTCCGTCATGTGTCCGGTCCTGAACGAAATCATAGGACCAGACGTGGTTCGGGTGCTCCGGCCGGAGACGGACGCAGGACCCGTCGTTCAACCAGAGCCGACCCTTCTTTGCCTGCTTTTGCGGGACCTTCAGCCCTTCACGCCGCCATATCCGTTCCACGCGTTTATGATTTACATGCCAACCGGCGTTGTTCAGCAATCCGGTGATCATCCGATAGCCATATCGCCCGTAGGTGCGAGCGAGCGTGATGATGTCTTCCGTCAGCCGTTCTTCGTCCGGGGCGCCGCAAGGAACCTTGCGTTGCGTCGAGCGGTGCTGCCCGAGGATGCGGCAGGCGCGGCGCTCGGATATGCCGAGCGCCTGCCGCACATGGTCAATGCACTGGCGACGGCGCGAAGGGCTTAGAAGTTTCCCCGTGCAGCCTCGCTCAGGATCATCTTGTCCAAGGTCAGATCTGACACCGCGCGCCGCAACCGCTGGTTCTCCGCCTCAAGCTCCTTGAGACGCTTCAGCTGATCCCGGTTCATGCCGCCATACTGCTTGCGCCAGCGATAATACGTCGGCTCGGTCACGCCGATCTGCCGCACCGCGTCGGAAATTGCCATTCCCTGTCCATGAAGCACTTCAATCTGTCGAAGCTTCAGAACGATGTCTTCCGGTTTGTCTCGCTTGCCTGCCATCTGATGGTCCTCCTGAACAGGATATTTCTATCCCAGTGGGTGGACCACTTCAGTGGGGGCACTCCATGACGCTGTGGCAATAGAGGGCGACTTCGCAACCTTCCCCATCCGCAACCTGCCGCGCGCCTTCTGCCCCGGCTGCGGCACGAGGATGTTCGCGCGGGTGCCGGACACTCCCACCACCGGTGTTGTCGCTGCCCGGCTTACCGAGGGGGAATTTGCCCCAGCGTTCCACATCCATTGCGCCGAAGCGCTGGCTCCGGTGCGCGACGATCTTCCGATCCAGCGCTGTACGGTGCACAAACACCGCAACCTGCTGGCGCACGCCCCAAAGCACATGCACGACGAGCTGACAGAGGACTACCGCGACATGATCTACGCCGACACCGCGGCCGAGATCGAGAAGAAGCGCAAGGCGTTCCTGCGAAAGTGGAGGCTCAAGTGCCGAGCGGTGGCCGACAGTCTCGAAGAAGCTGGGGCGCGGCTCTTCACCTTCACCCGTCTGGACCCATCGCAATGGAAATCCACCCGGACCACCAACGCCATCGAGCGCCTGAACGGGGAGTTCCGCCGCCGCATCAAGACCCAGACCGTGCTGCCCTGCGCCGAGACCGTGCCCATGCTGCTCTGGGCGTTGCTCGCTTCCGGCCAAATCCAGATGCGTAAGGTCGACGGCTGGGAGACCCTCTCTCAGCCTATCGAACCGATGCCCCTTGACCTCGCAGCCTGAAAAAACGAACCTTCAAATGCTCGGAGCGCGCCGCCAGGGAATTTCCACAGCATTCGCGACACGACCTGAGCCTGATCTGCCGGCTACAAAAGTTTCAGCACCGCCGCCAGCCATAACGTGGCGTGATTGATCCAGCCCTTGCGGTGCAGCCCCGTCTCGATCAGGAGCGCTACGCGGTTGCGAAGGGGGCCATGGCGATCGCGGACGAAACGGTCGAGCAGGGCGCGAGCCTCGTCGGTCAGCAGGTCTTCATTGGCCAGAAGGGCCGCGGTGTTGAGGTCGTTCCAGTGCCGGTAGGTGCCGCGCAGCATCGCCATGAAGCGCGTCATCTTGGAGCCGAGGCCGCGATTGGCGCCGATCTGGTTGCCCGGATGCTGGCGATAGAGGATCTGCGGCTCCTGCCCGAACAGGATGGTCCCGCCTGCGCCCGCGACCAGCTGGTAGAGCCACCAGTCATGCACCGCCACCTCCTGCACCCGCGGCACAGCCCGCTGCACCAGCGCGATGCCTGAGCGGTTGAGCACCATGGTGTTGCCCCCGGCGAAGTTCTGAACCAGCGCGTGGCGGAAATCATGCGGCCCCGGCACCTGCCGCGACAGGTGGCGTCGGCCGGTGGCCGGATACCATTCCCAGCTGCGGGTGCCCAGCAGGGCGGGGCCATCCCGGTGCGGGGCGAGCATCCGGGCCGCCTGGGACAGCTTGTCCGGCAGCCAGATGTCGTCCTGGTCTGCCAGCGCGACGTAGTCGGCCTCGGCGGCTTCGG
>NZ_LLWQ01000055.1 GCF_001447385.1 Paracoccus sp. MKU1
CGTTGGCCCTCGCGCAGCGAATCTTCCTGCCGTGCAGGTGTCTTGCGCCCCGGCAGGGGCGGCAGATCGCCGCTCCGTTCCATCCCGATCAGCGTCACGGTCATGACGATCGCCAGGAACAGGATGGCAATCAGCCGGGCCATCGCCTTGCCTCCCATGATGCGCCTCCTCGGGCGGTCAGTTGTTGAACATCCGGGCATTGCCGGGCTGGTAACCGGCGCCGGGGGTCAGAAACCGTTCGCGCTGGATGCGGCCCTGTTCGGCGGCGGTTGCACGCTCTGCCTCTGAAAGGGCGTCGGCGCGGCCATTGGCCGAGACGACGGCGATGAGATCCGAGATCTGCTGTGACTGGAGCGCGAGCAGCTGGTTGCCGGCCTGCGTCGCCTGCAGCGCGCCGACGGCGTTCTGGCTTTCGTTGATAAGATCGGACATTTCCGCGCGGTTGCTGTCGATATTGCCGGTGACGCCGGCCTGGACGCGCATCGCGTCCTGCAAGCCGCCGACGGAGTTCTGCCAGCGGGTGCGGGCATCGGCGATGATCTGGGCGTCGCTCGCCGCCGGGGAGAGATTGCCGTAGTCCTGCTGGAACATCCGGTCGATGTCCTGCACGTCGAAGGCAATGTTCTGGGCCTCATCGAGCAGCTGCTGGGTGCGGCTGACGTTCTGCTGCAATTGGTGTAGAGAAGAATGCGGCAGGCTCGTGAGATTACGGGCCTGGTTGATCAGCACCTGGGCCTCGTTCTGCAGCGAGGCGATCTGGTTGTTGATCTGCTCCAGCGTCCGTGCCG
>NZ_LLWQ01000056.1 GCF_001447385.1 Paracoccus sp. MKU1
CCCATATGATTCCGCTCTCGGCACTCTGGGCCGGCGACGAGCGGGACGGCCATTTCGGCGCACCCCCGCTGCTTTACGGACGCACCGAAGGCGCGACGCCTTTTCGCTTTTCGCTGCATGTCGGCGATGTCGGCCATACGCTGGTCGTCGGACCGACCGGGGCGGGCAAATCGGTGTTGCTGGCGCTGATGGCGCTGCAGTTCCGCCGCTATGCGGGATCGCAGGTATTTGCCTTCGATTTCGGCGGCTCGATCCGCGCGGCGGCGCTGGCCATGGGTGGCGACTGGCACGATCTCGGCGGCGGGCTGAGCGAGGGAGAGGAGGCCTTGGTCTCGCTGCAACCGCTGGCCCGTATCCATGAGACCGCCGAACGGGCATGGGCGGCCGACTGGATCGGCGCCATTCTTTCGCGCGAAGGCATCGCCGTTACGCCGGAGATGAAGGAACATCTCTGGACGGCGCTGACTTCGCTGGCCTCGGCTCCGGTCGGGGAGCGCACCATCACCGGCCTCGCGGTGCTGCTGCAATCCAACGATCTGAAGCAGGCCTTGCGCCCTTATTGCATCGGCGGTGCCTGGGGCCGGCTGCTCGACGCGGAAGTTGAACATCTCGGCTCGGCTTCGGTGCAGGCCTTCGAGATCGAGGGGCTGGTCGGCACCGGCGCGGCGCCCGCGGTGCTGTCCTACCTATTTCATCGCATCGGCGACCGGCTCGACGGCCGCCCGACATTGCTGATCATCGACGAGGGCTGGCTGGCGCTGGACGACGAGGTGTTTTCCGGCCAGCTGCGCGAATGGCTGAAAACGCTGAGGAAGAAGAACGCCAGCGTGGTCTTTGCCACACAGTCGCTGAGCGACATCGACCATTCCGCCATCGCGCCAGCGATCATCGAGAGCTGCCCGACCCGGCTGCTCTTGCCCAACGAGCGGGCCGTCGAGCCGCAGATCACCGCTATCTATCGCCGCTTCGGTCTCAACGACCGGCAGATCGAGATTCTGGCCCGGGCGACGCCCAAGCGCGACTATTACTGCCAGTCCCGGCGCGGCAACCGGCTCTTCGAACTGGGCCTCAGCGAGATCGGCCTCGCCCTCTGTGCCGCTTCTGCCAAATCCGATCAGGCAAGGATCGCGGCGATCTTCGCCGAACAGGGCCGCGACGGCTTCCTGGCCGCCTGGCTGCGCGACCGTGGCATCGATTGGGCGGTCGAGCTGATCCCGGATCTCGGCAATCTCGCGCCGGAAGAGGCCGGCATGCCCGCATCTGAACTGTTTGGTTCAGATGCGGCGCTCATTGATGGCGAGATGGGAGGCGCCCAGGCCGGGTTTTCCGGCCCAGAGGACGGGTCCGATCCGGAGGTCCGACCAGCCAGTGATCAGGTCGAAGGTACTGACGCCGAAGCCGCATCCATTCCCGCAGACGCAGAAACAGGAGAAAAGGAGATCGCGCCATGAGGCACCATACGATCGCTATCCCACACACCCTTCGCACCATCGCCAGCACTGCGGCACTGGTCCTGACGCTCGCCGCACCGCTGGCACTGACCCCTGTCCTGACCACGCCGGCCCATGCCTTCTTCGGCGGCTTTGGCCGCATCGTCTACGACCCGACCAACCATGCCGAGAACCTGCTGACCGCGGCGCGGACGCTGGAGCAGATCAACAACCAGATCGCCTCGCTGCAGAACGAGGCCCAGATGCTGATCAACCAGGCCCGCGATCTCGCCAGCCTGCCGCATAGCTCGCTGCAGCAGCTGCAGCAGAACGTCACCCGCACCCAGCAGCTGCTCGACGAGGCCCAAAGCATCGCCTTCGAGGTGCAGGAGGTCGATCAGGCTTTCGAGCGGGAATACGGCAGGCCCGACCTCTCGATGTCCGAGCAACAGCTGCTGGCCGATGCCCGCACCCGCTGGAGCAACACCATGGGCGGGTTGCAGGACGCCATGCGCGTCCAGGCCGGCGTCACCGGCAATATCGAGGCGCAGCGGGCCGAGATGGCAACATTGGTCGAGCAGAGCCAGAATGCTGTCGGCGCGCTTCAGGCCAGCCAGGCCGGCAACCAGCTGCTGGCCCTGCAATCGCAGCAGCTCTCCGACCTCACCGCGCTCCTCGCCGCCACCGGCCGCGCCGAGGCGCTGAGCGAGGCCGAACGCGCGGCCGCGGCCGAGCAGGGCCGCATCCAGCGCCAGCGCTTCCTGACGCCCGGCTCCGGCTACCAGCCCGGCAATGCCCGGATGTTCAACAACTGAAGGCCCGAGGAGGCGCAACCATGGAGGTCAAGGCGATGGCCCGGCTCGTTGCCATCCTGTTCCTGGCGATCGTCATGACCGTGACGCTGATCCGGATGGAGCGGAGCGGCGATCTGCCGCCGCTACCCGGCCGGCAGGTTCAGCCGCAGTCCGAAGATCCGCTGCGCGAGGGCCAGCGCCGCTGCCAGCGCATGGGCGAGGCTGCGGCCGACGATGCCGAATGCCTCGCGATCTGGGCCGAGACCCGTGATCGTTTCCTCGGTCGGACGCGGGAAGAGTCGCCACCGGCTATGTCCACCGAGGGAGAATAGATCGTGGGCGGCTCCGGCGTCATCGACAATTTTCTAGCGGTCTTCACCAGCTATATCGACTCCGGCTTCGGGTTGCTGGGCGGCGAAGTCGCCTTCATCGCCACCACCCTGATCGTCATCGATGTGACCCTGGCCGCGCTGTTCTGGGCCTGGGGCGCCGAGGACGATATTCTGGCGCGCCTGGTGAAGAAAACCATCTTCGTCGGCGTCTTCGCGTACCTGATCACCAACTGGAATACGCTGGCGAGGATCGTCTTCGACAGCTTCGCCGGCGTCGGGCTGATGGCCTCCGGCACCGGCTTCTCTGCCGCCGATCTCATGCGGCCGGGCCGCGTCGCCCAGACCGGGCTGGATGCCGGTCGGCCGCTGCTGGAATCCATCTCCGACCTGATGGGCTGGGTCGCGGTCTTCGAGAACCTGATCCAGATCCTCTGCCTGTTCTTCGCCTGGGCGCTGGTGATCCTCGCCTTCTTCATCCTCGCCGTGCAGCTCTTCGTCACCCTGATCGAGTTCAAGCTGACCACGCTCGCCGGTTTCGTGCTGATTCCCTTCGGATTCTTCGGCAAGACCGCCTTCATGGCCGAGCGCGTGCTGGGCAATGTCGTCTCCTCGGGCATCAAGGTGCTCGTGCTGGCGGTGATCATCGGGATTGGCAGCACTTTGTTCAGCCAGTTCACCATGGGCTTCGGCGGCGTCGCCCCCACCGTGGACGACGCCATGGCCATCGTGCTGGCGGCGCTTTCCCTTCTCGGCCTCGGCATCTTCGGACCCGGCATCGCCACCGGATTGGTTTCCGGCGGTCCGCAGCTTGGCGCCGGCGCCGTCGCGGGGACCGGACTGGCCGTGGGCGGCGCCGCGCTCGCCGCCGGTGGCGCCACGGTGCTGGGCGCCAAGGGCGGTGCCATGACCGCGCGCGGCGGGGCTGCCACGGCCGGAGCCGCCTCCGCCGCTTATACGCTGCATTCGGCTGGGCAGGCCGGGATCGGCGGCGCCCTCTCCGGGGCCGCCGGCGTCGGCAAGGGCGCGGGCATCGCCGCGCTGTCGCCGCTGCGCAAGGCGGCGGCCAGTCTCAAGGCCAGCCGCAGTGCCGGCATGAAAGCCGCCTTCACCGGCACCGGTGGATCCACCACGCAGGGCACGCTCGGTGGCCCGGCCGCCGGTGCGGGTGGCGCAAACGCCAGTGCCGGCGGCAATGCGCCCGCCTGGGCGCAACGCATGCGTGGGCAATCCCTTGGCCGCGGCGCCACCGTAACCGCCCATGCCATCCGCTCCGGTGACAGCCACGGCCCCGGCGCCTCCGTCTCCCTTTCCGAAAGCGACAAGCCATGAACCTGTTCAGACGCCCGTCCACGCATTACGGCAAGACCTCGGAGCCGGTCACGCCTTATCAGAAGGCCGCGCAGGTCTGGGACGAGCGCATCGGCTCGGCCCGCGTCCAGGCCAGGAACTGGCGGCTCATGGCCTTCGCCTGCCTGTTCCTCGCCGCCGGTTTCGCCGCTGCCCTGGTCTGGCAATCGGCGCGCGGCAGCGTGGTACCCTGGGTGGTGCAGGTCGACGATCTCGGCCAGGCCCAGGCCGTCGCCCCGGCCTCGGCCGATTACCGCCCGACCGATCCGCAGATCGCCTGGCATCTCGGCCGCTTCATCGAGCAGGTCCGGTCCATCCCCGCCGATCCCATCGTCGTGCGGCAGAACTGGCTCCGGGCCTATGAGTTCACCACCGACCGCGGCGCCGCGGCGCTGAACGACCATGCCCGCACCAACGATCCCTTCACCCGCGTCGGCCGCCAGCAGATCGCCGTCGAGGTGTCCAGCGTCCTCCGGGCTTCGCCAGATTCGTTCCGGGTCGCCTGGACCGAGAAGCGCTACGAGAACGGCCAGCTGTCATCCACCGAGCGCTGGACCGCGATCCTGACCGTGGTGATCCAGACGCCCCGCACCGCCGAGACCCTGCGCGCCAATCCCCTCGGCATCTACGTCAATGCGATCTCATGGTCGCGGGAGATGAGCCAATGACCGCTGTTCTCACCGAAGGAATGTTCGTCACCCCGGCGCAGCGCTTGCCCCGATCCGTGCTGGCCGTTGTCCTGCTGTCGGCCACCGCGCTGGCGGGCTGCACCACCCAGAAATCGCCGCAGTTCAGCTATGACGACCATGTGCCGCCATTGCCGTCGCCGCCTCCTGCGGCCATTGCTGATCCGGCACCAAAGCCGCTGCATGTGCCGCCGGACTGGACACCGGCGCAAGGT
>NZ_LLWQ01000057.1 GCF_001447385.1 Paracoccus sp. MKU1
AACCTGGATGCCGGCGGTGTCATGGCATTATCCGGAGAATTCCTCGTCCACGGCCGCGCAGCGTCGGGCGGTTCCTGCGGCGCCGGCAATCCCGGCCGTTGGTGCGCGCAACCATCGCTACGGCCTGCAGATCGAGGGTGCGAGCCCGCCCTGGCGGCCCATTTCCGTCTTCGACGACGGCCGCCGGGTCCATGTCGTCTTCCCGCCCGGCATCGCCCAGGGCGAGATGCCGCCGCTCTTCGTCATCGGCCCCGACGGCGCCCCCGAGATCGTCAACAGCCGCATCCACGGCAACGTGCTGATCGTCGACCGGCTCTTCGGCGTCGCGGAACTGCGCCTCGGTTCGGGAAAACGCCAGCAGGTGGTGCGGATCCATCGCCTGGAACCGGTGCAGCACGCTGTTGCCCCGGCTGCGGCACGCGGCAATGCGGGGTCCGGCAGGGATCGTGCTCATGACCGATAAGGAAAGCACTGCCGCGCCGATGCGCCTGCGCGCCGAGCCGCCCCGCGTCACCCGGCTGTCGCGCAAGGTGCTGGCGAGCATGGCCGGGATCGCCGCGCTCGGCATCGGTGCGGCGCTGATCTTTGCCCTGCAGGGCAGGGACATGATGGAACGAAGCGGTGAGGAGTTGTTCTCCACCGAGAACCGCGCTACCGCGGACGGGCTAACGAAACTGCCGCGCGACTATACCGGTTCCGCCCTCGGCCCGGCGCTGCCCGGGGATCTCGGCAAGCCGATCCTCGATGCGCGCAATCGCGGTGAGCCGGTGCCGGCGCCCGCCACGCCCACCGTCACCGCACCCGCCATGGACGCGGCCGAGCAGCAGCGGCTGGCCGAGGAAGAGGCCGCGCGGCTCAGCGGCGTGTTCTTTCAGGGCGGGCCGCGGGTGGAAGGTACGGCGAATACCAGTGCCGGAAGTGCCGGATCGGCGTCCGCCGGGTCCGGTTTCGTCGGCCAGCCGCAAGCCGGAGGAGCACAGGACCGGCATGCGGCGTTTCTGGGTGCGGCCGCCGACCGGGTGACGGTGGCGCCGGATCGCATCAAGCCACCAGCCTCGCCCTATGTGCTGCAGGCCGGCTCGGTGATCCCGGCGGCGCTGATCACCGGCATCCGCTCCGACCTGCCCGGCCAGATCATCGCCCAGGTCACGCAACCCGTCTATGACAGCCCGACCGGCTCGATCCTGCTGATCCCGCAGGGCACCCGCATCATCGGCGAGTACGACAACGGCGTGACTTTCGGCCAGCGCCGCGTTCTCCTCGTCTGGAACCGGCTGATCTTACCCGATGGCCGCTCCCTGGTGCTGGAGCGCCTGCCGGGCGCCGATGCCGCGGGCTATGCCGGGCTGGAGGACGGCGTCGATTACCACTGGGGAGATCTGATGAAGGCCGCCGGGCTCTCGACGCTGCTGGCGGTCGGTACCGAGCTTGCCACCGGCGACGAGGAGGACCGGCTGGTCCGCGCCATCCGCGACGGCGCCCAGGACACCGTCGACCAGGCCGGACAGCAGATCGTCCAGCGCCAGCTGCAGGTCGCGCCCACGCTCACCATCCGGCCCGGATTCCCGATCAGGATTCTGGTGAGCCGGGACCTAGTCTTCGAGAACGCCGGAGGATGACACCATGACGAAGCTGAAGCTGGGGCCGATCGCCGACGATACGCCGGTCAAACTGACCGTCGAACTGCCCGCTTGCCTGCACAGGGATCTGACGCTTTATGGCGAATTGCTGGGCCGCAGCGGCACGGGCGGGCAGGGTGTTGCTGTCCCGCCGCAGAAACTTGTCGTGCCGATGCTGGAGCGGTTTCTGGCCTCGGATCGCGGTTTCGCCAAGGCGAGGCGGAGTGTCGGTGCCGGGCGTCGACCTGGCGACTGATCCGCTATGCCTTGCCGCCTTGCGCGGACAGGATTCGCGCTAGGCTGAGCAAGCGGCGCAGGGCCGGATTGTCGTTGCGCGGCGACCAGACCGCGCAGAAGGGCAGGGGCTCCGTCGCGAGAGGCCGGAAGACCACCCCGGGGAAACTCGCGCCGGTGGTCGCTTCGCTGGTAACCGTTAATCCGTTGCCCAAGGCAACGAGCTGCATCAACGTGTCGCGGGACACCGGGCAGCGTTCGACACTGGGATGATGGCCGAGTTCCGACAGATGTCGGACGAGATAATCGTGGATTTCCGGTCCCGGACCGGCCTCGCTGACGATGAAATGTCGGTCGCGCAACTCGGACCACACGATCCGCTTCCGCGCCACCAGGTCGTCTCTTTCCGGAAGCGCCACGAAAACCCGCTCCTTCCAGAAAACCTCGACATCGCATTCCGCCGCATCGGGTGTACCGGTCAGGAACGCCACATCCATCCGATGCTGGCGAATGGCGGCGATGTGATCGCTCGGGCCGCCTTCGATGATCACGCTGCGCACACCGGGATGCTCCTCGTTGTAGCGGCGCAGCAGGTCCGCCAGGAAGCCCGAAGCCAGAGAGGCGAAGATCCCGATCCGCAGCACACCTTGCTCGGCGCGGCCGGCGGCACCGACGTCCTTGATTGCCAGGTCGAGCTCATCGAGCGCGCGCCGGGCATGCGCCAGGAATCTCTTGCCGGCATCCGTCAATGTCACGCCGCGCTTGTGGCGGATGAAGAGGGCGGCGCCGGTCTCGTCCTCCAGATCGCGGATGCGCCGGCTGATCGAGGATTCCCGCACCCCGAGCGTCCCTGCTGCCGCGCTGAAGCTGCCGTGCTCTACCGCCGCGATGACATAGCGGAGATGGCGTAGTTCTATCACCGTTCTGCTGGATCGGGGCCCCATTCGCTAGACTTCCTTTTCTAGAAAGGCACCTTTCATGTGCCTTTAGTGCGGGAGTTCAGCGGACTGAAACGATGACAAACTGATCGATTTGGAAGACGCGTCAGTTTCATTGATTGCAGCCAGGATCCCACATCTTCATCCGTTCCTTTGACAGGGTGTGCGGCCCCCCGGGATGTGGGAGGCCGCTCTGCGACCGATCTACTCGGCCAGTTCGCGCATGACCTTGATCAGGTCGGACTTGCCCTCGAAGCCGATACCGGGAAGCTCGGGCATAATGATATGGCCGTCCTGGACCTGCACCCCATCCGGGAAGCCGCCATAGGGCTGGAACAGGTCAGGATAGCTCTCGTTGCCGCCCAGCCCCAGCCCGGCCGCGATGTTCAGCGACATCTGATGGCCGCCGTGGGGAATGCAGCGCGAGGGAGACCAGCCCAATTGCTCGAGCACGTCGAGCGTGCGCAGATACTCGACCAGCCCGTAGGACAGCGCGCAGTCGAATTGTAGCCAGTCGCGGTCGGGACGCATTCCGCCGTAGCGGATGAGATTGCGGGCATCCTGGTGCGAGAACAGGTTTTCGCCTGTTGCCATCGGGCCGGGGTAGAACTCTGACATCGCTGCCTGCAACTGGTAATCCAGAGGATCGCCAATTTCCTCATACCAGAAGAGCGGGTATTCGCGCAGCATCTTGGCATAAGCGATGGCTGTTTCCAGGTCGAAGCGGCCATTGGCATCGACCGCCAACTGCGCCTCGGAACCGATTTCATCCAGCACGGCCTCGATGCGGCGTTGGTCCTCGGCGATCGAAGCACCGCCGATCTTCATTTTCACCACGTTGTAGCCGCGGTCGAGATAACCGCGCATCTCCTTGCGCAGCGCGCTGTCATCCTTGCCAGGATAGTAGTAGCCGCCTGCGGCGTAGACGAAGACGCGGGGGTTGGCCTCGCGGCCCTTCATCTCGGCCAGGTGACGGAACAGCGGCTTGCCGGCGATCTTGGCGACCGCATCCCAGACAGCCATGTCGATGGTGCCGACCGCGACCGACCGTTCGCCATGGCCACCGGGTTTTTCGTTCGTCATCATCGTTGCCCAGATCTTGTGCGGATCGAGATTGTCACCCGCCTCGTTGATCAGGCTCGCCGGATCGGCTTCGAGGATGCGGTCGCGGAACCGCTCCCGGATCAGCCCTCCCTGGCCATAACGGCCGTTCGAGTTGAAGCCATAGCCGACCACGCGACGACCGTCGCGGACCACATCGGTCACGACCGCGACGAGGCTGGCCGTCATTTTGCTGAAATCGATATAGGCGTTGCGGATGGGCGAGGCGATCGGTTTGGTCACTTCGCATACGTCGATGATACGCATGATGCTTTCCTTTCTTGCGTTATGTGGAAGGGATTTCGGTCAATGGACGACTTCGAGGGCATCGGGCGCCGTGATCTGGCGTGGCCGCTGGCCCTTTTGTTCGGCGATCACCTGGCGCACGCGGTCCATGTCCAGTTCGCCCTCCCATCTGGCGACGGCGATGGTGGCGATGCCGTTTCCGATCAGGTTCACGACGGCGCGGGCCTCATTCATGAAACGGTCGACGCCAAGCAACAGGACCAGGCCGGCAACGGGAACGGTGTCGAAGGTCGAGAGCGTCGCGGCAAGCGTCACGAAGCCTGCACCTGCAACCCCAGCAGAGCCTTTCGAGGTCAGAAGCAGAATGCCGAGGATACCCAGTTGCCCCCAAAGGCTCAGGTCGGTGTTCGTGGCCTGGGCGATGAAGATCGCTGCCATGGTCAGGTAGATGCAGGTGCCGTCGGCGTTGAAGGTATAGCCGGTCGGCAGCACCAGGCCGACCACGGGCTTGGCCACGCCCAGGCGTTCAAGCTTTGCCATCATCCGGGGCAGCACGGCCTCTGTCGAACAGGTGGCCAGGGTGATGAAGATCTCGTCCTTGAAGTAGCGCAGGAACTGCAGCAACGGGAAGCCGCTCCAGCGGGCGATGCTGCCCAGCACGACGATCACGAACAGCGCCGAAGTCAGGTAGACCCCCAGCATCAGGTAGCCGAGCGACCAGACCGAGCCGATCCCGTGCTTGCCGATGGTATAGGCGACGCCGGCACCTGCCCCCAGGGGAGCCAGCTTCATGACCATGCCGACGATGCGGAAGAGAGCTTGCAGCGCGCTGTCCAGCACATCGGTGAACGGTTTCGCGGTCTCGCCCATGTCAACGGCGGCGTAAAAACCTGCCACTGGGCGGCGCAAAAGTCGGCCACCGTTGTGCGCGGCTGAGACCGCTGCGAGGGCGTAGCCCGAGCGGGGGTCTCAGCCGCGCGTTGCGGTTTTCGAGGAGGGGGGATCAGCCGGCCTTTCTGGCGCGACTGTTGGCGAGGCGGTAGCTTTCGCCATTCATCTCGAGGATGTTGACGTGGTGGGTCAGCCGGTCGAGAAGCGCGCCGGTGAGGCGTTCGGAGCCGAAAGTTTCGGTCCATTC
>NZ_LLWQ01000058.1 GCF_001447385.1 Paracoccus sp. MKU1
CGCAGATCGTCAATTCCCGTATTCACCAGAACGTGCTGATCGTGGACCGCCTGTTCGGGGCGGCCGAGTTGCGCCTTGGCAGCGGCGACCGTCAGCAGGTCGTCAGGATCGTCCGCATGGAACAGACGCAGGCGGCCACGCAACCGGTCGGCACGTCCACGGGAGGATCGTCCTCATGAGCAAGACCGACACCGCCGCGCCCATGCGGCTGCGCGCAGAAGCCCCCCGCGTCACCCGCCTATCCCGCAAGATGCTGGCTGGCGTCGGAGCCGTCGCCCTGCTCGGCATAGGCGGGGCGCTGATCTACGCACTCCAGACTCGCGATGTTGCGCCGGGTGGCGGCGAGCTCTATTCGACCGAGAATCGGCCCACGGCGGACGGCCTGGCCGGCCTGCCGAGTGACTATAGCGGCCCGGTCCTTGGCCCCGCGCTGCCGGGTGATCTCGGTCGTCCGATCCTTGAGGCGCAGAACCGGGGCCAGCCAGTTGCCGCACCCGCCATCACCGCGCCAGCGGTCGATCCAGACGAACAGCGCCGTCTTGCCGAGGAAGAAGCCGCACGGTTGAGCAGCATCTTTTTCCAGTCCGGCCCGCGCACGGAAGCACCGGCAGGAACGGCTATGCCCAGCCTGGCTGGTCTCGGCGCGCAGCCGGATGCGGCAGGGCAGAACCGTCACGCGGCTTTCCTCAACGGCCCGGTGGACCGGCAGACCGTCGCCCCGGATCGCCTCACGCCCCCGGCATCGCCCTATATTCTTCAGGCGGGCGCCGTCATTCCGGCCGCGCTCATTACCGGCATCCGGTCGGACCTTCCCGGTCAGATCACGGCGCAAGTGACCGAAAACGTCTATGACAGCCCGACCGGCTCGCTGCTCCTGATCCCGCAGGGAACCCGTATCATCGGCCAGTATGATGATGGCGTGACCTTCGGCCAACGCCGCGTGCTCCTTGTGTGGAATCGCCTGATCCTGCCCGACGGCCGGTCCATCGTGCTGGAGCGCCTGCCGGGCGCCGACGCCGGCGGCTATGCCGGTCTTGAGGATGGCGTCGATTATCACTGGTGGGATTTGATGAAGGCGGCTGGCCTCTCCACGCTTCTCGGGATCGGCGCGGAACTGGCAACCAGCGACGAAGACCGGCTGATCCGTGCCATCCGCGAAGGGGCGCAGGACACCGTCAATCAGGCGGGGCAGCAGATCGTGCAGCGCCAGTTGCAGGTTGCGCCGACATTAACGATCCGACCGGGCTTCCCGGTCAGGATCATCGTGACTCGCGATTTAGTGCTCCAGCCGACAGGAGGTTGATCATGACCAAGTTGAAACTCGGCCCGCTGCCCGACGACAAGCCCGTGAAGGTCACACTGGAATTGCCCGCGACGCTTAACCACGACCTGATCGACTACGCCGATGTGCTGGCCCGTGAAACCGGCAAGCCCGTCGCCGATCCCTTGAAGCTGATCGTGCCGATGCTGGAGCGGTTCATCGCCACGGATCGCGGGTTTAGAAAGGCTAAGCGCTCGATACCGCCTGCGAGTAGTCAGAGCTGACGGCGATTGTCCTTGCCAGACTGAGTAGCCGACGAAAGGCGGGGTTATCATTGTTAGTCGACCACACCGCTGAGAATGGCAACAACTCGCCGACGATGGGCTTGTAAACCACCCCAGCGAACCGTGCTGATGTCATGGCCTCGCTCACGACAGTCAATCCTTGACCGAGTGCGACGAGAGCTATGAGATTGTCTCGGCTGGTGTGTTGTACCTTTATTTCGGGATGTCTGCCGAGGTCAGCCAGATATCGAACAAGATAGGCGTGGATTTCTTGTCCTGGCGCTGACTCGCTAACAACGAACGTTTCGTCGTGTAGATCACGCCATTCAAGTTCTTTCCGATTGGCCAATGGATGGTGGGCGGGCAGAACTGCAAATACGCGCTCCTCCCACAGAGGGGTTCGCTCGCACCCCGGCCAATCTCGTGTACCGGCGACAAACGCTACATCGAGGCTGAGATTTCGGATTGCTACAACGTGGTCTGCGGGGTTTCCGTCGACCAACTCTATTGTTACCTGCCCGTGGCGTTGGCCGAAGGTGCCCAACAGTTCCGCGAGGAAGCCGGAAGCAATTGAGGAATAAACGCCAATACGGATTCGACCCTGCTCGGAGCGACCCGCAAGCGCTACGTCGTATGCACCTTCTGCAATGCTCCGCATAGCTTCTCGTGCGCGCCTGAGAAAGCGTCGACCTGCATAGGTTTGAGACACGCCCCAGGAGTGTCGGTGAAATAGTGACGCTCCAATCTGGTCCTCAAGGTCGGCGATACACCGGCTTACTGCCGACTGTGAGAGGCCCAGGCCAATTCCCGCCTTGCGAAAGCTACCTTGTTCGGCCGCCGCCAGAAAATATCTAAGATGGCAAAGCTCGATTGCCTCAACGCTTTTCGACAACACCATTAGGAGACCCTCGCCAATTTAGGCTCAAGCAAGCTGTCGTCGCGCTTATGCGAGTCGGGCCAAGCAAAAGTGCCTGCGGGCTCGTTGCCGGCTCCGCGACGCACGCATAGTGGTGACCGCCAGGGCCTTATGTGTTCGCTATTTCCTGGCGGACGCATCCATAGCGTCGTTGATATAGTGTTTGACATGAAACACTTCCCCTTGCCGCCCTATCGACCATCATGGCGTGCGTTCAGCGATGGATTTATTCTGCCGTCTCCATTGACTCACCCGACGGATGCTCCAAGCGCGTGGACCAAGGCATCCGCCTCCAGCCGAAACCCGTCGTAAACAACGCGGCCGTCGGGCGCGATCACAACAAACCAGGGCGTCCCACCCGTTTGAAACGCCTCCATAATCGCCGGCACGGTTTCGCCTTGCCCCTTACCGGGAGCGGCGTGCCCAAAGGGGATGCTCAGTCCATATCGTGACTGGTTTTCCCGCAAACGGTCGAAGGTGTTCAGATCCGAGCCTTCGAACACCGTCTGCACGGCGGCAAAGCCAACGCCTTTGTTTCCGAGATTGTCTGCAAGTGTCACAAGCGTGGGAAAACCATGTGTGTGACAGCCGGCGCACCAGTCTTGAAAGAAATACAGGATCTTGAAGCCCGTACCCAGCTCTTCCAGAGACAGCGGATCACGCTGATTGCCATTCCCATCGATCCACTGAACATTCTCCAACGGCGGAGATGGCGACCCTACAATTCCAGTTTTCATGATGTTCTCCCGTTGGTGGCTCGCGGCATTGCACCGCGAGCCACATACCTGTTAGGCCGCCGTGTCTGTTCGGCGCGGCAGAACCCAGTTGGGGCGCGCGAAATGGCACGAGTATCCGTGCGGGATGCGCTCCAGGTAATCCTGGTGTTCCGGCTCGGCTTCCCAGAAGTCACCTACCGGCTCGACCTCCGTGACCACCTTGCCGGGCCACAAGCCGGAAGCTTCGACGTCCGCGATCGTATCCAGAGCAACATTCTTCTGTTCGTCACTCGTGAAGTAGATCGCTGAGCGATAGCTCTTACCGAAGTCATTGCCCTGCTGATCCAGCGTGGTCGGATCATGGATCTGGAAAAAGAACTCCAGCAGTCGGCGATAGCTGATTTTCTGAGGATCGAAGATGATCTCGATCGCCTCGGCATGCGTTCCGTGATTGCGATAGGTCGCATTGGGCACGTCCCCGCCGGTATAACCGACTCTCGTTGAGATCACGCCCCACTTCTTTCGAATGAGATCCTGCATGCCCCAAAAGCAGCCACCAGCCAGTACAGCACGTTCGGTTGTCATCTAGATATCCTCTACCTGGTTGAGATAGTCACCGTATCCTTGCGCCTCCATCTCCTCGCGTGGGATGAAGCGCAGCGACGCGGAATTGATGCAGTAGCGCAAGCCGCCACGGTCGGTCGGCCCGTCAGGGAAGACGTGGCCAAGATGGCTATCGCCATGTGTCGAGCGCACTTCCGTGCGGACCATGCCGTGACTGGTGTCACGCAGCTCGTTGATGTTCAGCGGCTCGATCGGCTTCGTGAAGCTGGGCCAGCCACAACCGGACTCGAATTTGTCCGACGATGCGAACAAAGGTTCACCCGAGACGATGTCGACGTAGATGCCGGCCTCATCATTGTGGAGAAGAGCACCGGTGCCCGGCCGCTCGGTGCCGCTTTGCTGCGTCACCCGGTATTCCTCGGGTGAGAGCCTTGCGATCGCGGCGTCTGTTTTCTTGTATGTAGCCATGTTTTTCTCCTTCGAATGTCTGCCGCTAAAGTGGCTATTCAATCCGAAGGTGTCCAATACGGCACGGCTATAGTTTCAATGCTTCGCCTCAGTGTTGCCAGCGGTCAAGCCAACGCGATGGTCTACACTACCACCCATGGCGTTCGACCAGCATTCGAAGCTGGCGCAGGACCGCCGCTGTTCCTGAGCCAGAAACTGACTGGAAACCGATCGTCCGGGTAAGGTCGAGCGTTTCAACCGGGCGCAGGGTCAGGCCGGCGACGATGGCCGAGTTTTCGGGCAGCATGCAGACACCGGCACCTTCGGCCACCGCCTGCTGGATTAGATCCTCCCGTTCAGATCTTAGCCGCGGGACCATGACGATAGCGCGTTCGCGAAGATGCTCGTTGACGCGAGAGCGAAATTCACAATGAAGGCGATCAAGATAAGGTTGCTCAGCGAGTTCGGCGAGCGAGATCACTTCCCGACCGGCTAAAGGGTGCTGCTCCGCCATGGCCAATAACAGCCGCTCGCGGAACATCTCAGCGGTGGCGATCTTGGCGTTACCCGCCATCGGATCGGAACAGAAGCAGCCATCGAGCCGACCGCTCAGCAGACACTCAACGGCCTCTTCGCGGGTGATCGGCCGGACAACCAGTTCGAGCATTGGCAACTGTTGCAGGGCATGGGCGATGAACCCAGTGATTAGCCTTGGTGCAATCGTGTTGACGACGCCCACGGTTAACGTCTCTCGTCTTCCCCGAACCCGATTGAGGGAGAGTGCGCGGACCCGCTGTTCACCTTCCGCTATCGAAGCAAACTCTGAACGGATATCACGGCCTAGAGCTGTGAGACGGCTGTCTTTCCCATCACGATAAACCAGGGTGCCACCCAGTTCCTCCTCAAGTCGTTGGATCGCGCGTGTGAGCGTGGGTTGCGAAACACCGCTGCGCATGGCCGCTTCGGTGAAGTTCAGAGAATCCGCCAGATTCAGGAAATATCGTATCTGATTGAACTCCATGCCTACCGCCGTTCTGTCTATTGTTTCATTACTATGGGGCCGAACGTTTCCATTGGACATGAGGTGCAACGTTTCTCGTCGCAATATCGGCATGTCGTCAGCGCGGAAAGTGGGTCGCTCGCCAGCGCTGCAACCAAGGTCTCGGCGACACTCTCGAAAGCAGCGAGATGCTCGTGTGGCACGTGTCCGACTGCCCACGTCAGCGCTTCTCGACGATGTTCCAGCACCTGTTCGCGCTGTTGTTTCGCGCTGGGCGTCAAGACGAGGTTGAAGGCTCGGCGATCAGTGCGTGAAGGGCGTTTCTCGACAAGCCCCCGTTCTAGCAAACGGTCGACCAACCGGACAGCTCCACCATGCGTGATGGTCAGAACCCGGCTCAACTGTTCAATCGTCATTCCGGGGGCATGACCGATCGCTACCAGGGCGGCAACGGTTCCTCCACCGTCCTGCATTGTTTGCGCAATCGCGGCGTGCATGCGGTCGTTTACCCCTACGGCCAAGGCGCCCAGAAGGTTCACCAGCCGCTCGGAGACGTTTCTATCCATTGCGCTCTCAGCCACACAGCGTTATAACTATGAGTCAGTCATATATTATCTGCTGCGACAGGTCGAGGTCTGTGTAAAGCGGCCTTTTCAGGCCGGAACATCTCCGCGGGTGTCGACTCACTAGAAGCAAGGGGACTTCGAATGGCTACCAGAGGGTTCACCGGCCGCCCATCGGGAGGAGACCAGTCGGAACGGATTCCGCCCGGTCAACATCTTGTCGACTATTTTCCTGTCCTCACCGCAGGGCCGACGCCGAACATCGAGCCGGGGGACTGGAAATTCACACTCAAGATCGGCCCACGGCCCGTGAAGGCTTGGAATTGGGCGGAGTTCAACTCCCTGCCGATGACGAAGATGACGCGGGATATCCACTGCGTGACGTCTTGGTCGAAGCTGAACACCGCATGGGAAGGTGTGCTGATCGACGATATCCTTGCCGACGCCGGAGTCGAGCATCCTACCGACTTCCTTCTCGCCCACAGCTTCGATGGATACTCGACCAATGTCCCGCTAGCGGATCTGGCGTCCGGCAAGGCGATGGTCGCGTTGAAGTATGAAGGAAAAGCGATCCCGCGCGATCATGGAGGACCCGCACGCCTGCTCGTTCCACACCTTTACTTCTGGAAGTCTGCAAAATGGGTGAACGGGCTCCAGTTCACTGAACGCGATGAGCCCGGATTTTGGGAACTGCGCGGCTATCATATCTACGGCGATCCGTGGAAGGAGCAGCGATATTCCGGTGATTGAGCATACCACGCCGATCGGTTGGCAGATCGGAACGATCTCCGAGATCGTCCAACGCACGCCGAGCATCAAGAGCTTTTTTCTGCGTCTGGCACAGCCTTTCACGCATGTCGCCGGACAGCATGTCGACATTCGACTGACGGCCCCCGATGGATACTCGGCGATGCGAAGCTACTCGATCGCATCCGATCCATCTCGCTCTGACACTATTGAGCTCGTCATCGAAAACCTGCAGGGCGAGGTCTCTGCCTATTTCCACGAAGTCGCCGTCGCTGGAGACGAAATTGAACTGCGCGGTCCCCTAGGGGGCCACTTCTTGTGGCCGGAGCACGAAAGCGGCCCAATCCTTTTGATCGGCGCGGGGTCCGGTGTGGCGCCGTTCATGTCGATGATCCGGCACAGGCGCTCAGGCGCACTCATCGTTCCGACAGCGCTTCTCCTCTCCGCTCGTACGAGAAACGACGCCCTATTCGCCGAGGAACTCATTTCCAGCGAAGACGGCGACCCCAACTTCGTACTGGCATTGGCGATTACCCGCGAGGCACCTTGGCGGGCCTCGGATTTTTCGCGTCGGGTCGACGAAGCAATGATCACGGACGTCGTTGGCCGCATGCCTTCCGCGCCTGCGCATGTCTTCATCTGCGGATCGAACGGTTTCGTGAATGTTGCCGCTGATGGCGTTCTCGCTTCGGGACTGGCCCCGAGTGTGATCAAAACTGAGCGGTATGGGGGGTGAGGGCTCTGGCGGGCGCATCGCGTACAGCACGAAATATTTTCACAAGAGCCGGTCTCTTCCGCCTAACCACGACGGCGCAGCCATCGCTTGTGTTTTGAACAACTCCATCACTTCACAAATCTTCACATAGGCCATGAACGGCGGAAACGCCGGGTCAGCATCTTCGGTTCGTCGCGGCAATCAAGCCGTGGCTGACAAGGAGACATGACATGGCAAAAGAACGTAGCCGCTTTCGTGTGACGCTTCTGGCCAGCGCAGTTGTCGTCGGGGGGCTCGGTCTCATCGGGGCTATCGGAGCAGTACAAGCGCACGGCCCTTTCAATACGATGAGAGGGTTCGGTCCAGGCTTTTCTGGGCACTTCGCCAGCTCGGTGCTTGAGGAGGCGCTGGTATCGGTCGATGCAACCGACTTACAGCGTGAACAAATCCGCAGCATTCTCGATGACGCGAGCGCCGAAATACGCTTGAGAATGTCGGAAGCTGGCACTCGCAAGCAGCAGTTCGCATCGCTCCTTGCAGCCGAAACCATCGAGGCTGCGGCTTTTGAAAGCCTGCGTCAGGAAATGCTCGAAACCGGTGACACCGTTTCAGCCCGGGCTCTAGAGGCATTCCTTGATGTCGCAGAGGTACTCACGGCCGAGCAACGAGCAGAACTCATTAGGCGGCGTAGCGGTTTTGGTCACGGCTTTGGGGGCAACTGAATGCGAACGGCGTCAACGCCGGAAGGTCATTTGACGCCGACGCTACTCAGTCCCCAGATTCTTGGAGTTCACCTCAAATGAAAAGTCGTAATGACCGTTATGGCGGCGTAGCCGTCACAATTCACTGGCTCAGCGCGGTCGCGGTCTTCGTGGCGGTCGGCTCGGGCTTCGCAGCAGCAATGGCGGTCGATTCCGCCGATAAGGCACGGTTGCTGCAACTGCATGTTCCCATGGCGACCGCGGTCCTTGTGCTGACAGTTGTCCGTATTGCTTGGTGGCGACTGATGGACTGTAAGCCCGGACCGGTTTTAGGTGTACCAAGATGGCAGGAGAGAAGCGCGCGGGCCGTCCACGCTCTACTCTATATCATCCTCTTTCTTATGCTCGGCAGCGGCATAGCGTTGCTGGTGGTAAGCGGCGCCGGAAATGCCCTGTTCGGCGGTTACGGGACCCTTCCCGATTTCACCCAATTTGCTCCACGCACCGCCCATGGTGTCGGCGCGTTGCTCATCGTTCTTCTTATCGCGGCACATGTCGGCGCGGCGCTTTACCATCAGTTTGTTCGGCGCGACAGTATTTTGCGGCGCATGTGGTACGCACGTTCCGGTTAAATGAGGGAAAGGACGAGGTATGGCGGAGCAAATCCTGATCATCGACGACGATACGCGGCTTTCCGCCATGCTGCGTGACTATCTCCAAGGGAATGGATTCTCGGTTCAGACTGCCGCCAATGCTGCGGCAGGGCTGGCCGAGGCCGGACGCCACAGGGTGGACGCGGTGATCCTTGATGTAATGCTACCTGATCTAGATGGCTTCGATGTGCTGCGCCGGATACGCACGGCGTCGGACGTGCCGGTGCTGATGCTGACCGCCAAGGGTGATGAGACCGATCGCATCGTTGGTCTGGAGATCGGCGCCGATGACTATCTGCCCAAGCCCTTCAGCTCCCGTGAATTACTGGCCCGCCTTCGCGCCGTGCTGCGCCGCCGCACCGGTGGAGTGAACGCACCCGGCGTTCTGCATTTCGGTCGGCTGGAGATCGACCCCGGATCGCGTGAAGCCAGGCTCGACGGCATACGGTGCGACATGACCGGGCATCAATTCGATATCTTGTTAGCTCTCGGAGAGAGCGCCGGGCGCATCCTCTCGCGCGACCAGTTGCTCGATCGGGTGCGCGGGATCGGGAGCGAGGCTTTCGACCGCTCGATCGATGTGCATGTTTCCCGAATCCGCGCAGCCATCGAGGACGATCCGAAACATCCCCGCCGCATCGTAACCGTTCGCGGGGCGGGCTATGTCTTCGCCCGTCGACAGGAGGAGAACGGCTGACTATGACCAGCCGCCTATTTCTCAAGATCTATCTGACGCTTCTTGGCAGCATCGCGCTTCTCGCGGTCACCGGAATCGCAACTGTGGTGTGGCTGGTCGGATTTGGGAATGATCGAAATCTCTATACCGAACGCGCCGCGGTGCTCGCTGCCGCCTTGCCAGAAGACGCCGACTCCGTAACGCTTCAATCCACGTTGGACCGTCTCGGAATGGCAACTGGGGCAGAGCTGACCGTGCGTGACGCCGACGGCTTAGCTCTCGCGAGCTATCAGCCGTCCACACCGCCGGCACCAGGGTTCGATCCCATCACGGTCGCGCTATCTGAGGGCCGGACGCTGGTTGTCAGGCTACAGCCGCCCTTTGGCCCGCCGCGCGGCAATCCTCTTATTTTCCTCCTGGTTGTGAGCAGCCTTACCGCGCTGCTGGCCTGGCCAGTGGTTCATCACTTGACGAAGCGCCTTGAACTTTTACGGCGGAACGTCGAAGCATGGGGTACAGGCGATTTGTCGGCGCGCGCTCCAGTCCAGGGAGGTGATGAAATCGCAGTCGTGGCCAAAACCTTCAACTATGCAGCCGCGCGCGTGGAGGCGTTGATTGCATCCAATCATACGCTGTTGGCCAATGCCAGCCACGAACTGCGCTCACCGCTCGCCAGGCTGCGGTTGGTGATGGATCTGTATGAGCACGATCCGAGCGTTGAGCGGCGTGAGGAAATCTACCGCAACCTCGATGAACTCGACACGCTGGTCGGTGAAATTCTGCTCTCCAGCCGACTGAGCCACACCGATATTACCGAACCGAGTGAGCGGATCGATCTACTGGCTCTCGTGGCCGAGGAGGCCGCGCGATCAGGACTGGAGGTCTCAGGCACTTCAATGGAGGTGCTGGGCGATAGGCGTCTGCTTCACCAATTGGTGCGCAATCTGGTACAGAACGCAATGCGCCATGGCAGACTGCCGGTTGAAATCTCGGTGTCGCATGTGAAGGGTCGAGCGCAACTTGCAGTCTGCGACCATGGCCCCGGTATCCCGGCCAACGACGTCAGCAAGGTCTTCGAGCCCTTCTACCGTCCAGGCGGCTACGGGGAAGCCGCTGGTGGGTGGGGCCTCGGCCTAACCCTCGTCCGGCAAATCGCAGAGCGGCACGGCGGTACGGTTAGGGTTGATACTCGGCCGGGCAAAGGCGCGCTTTTCGTCGTCTCTTTGCCGATGGCGGAAAAGGATGTCGACAAGCACGATGGCGCATAGGGGTGGCGCGACCGCTTTCACACGTTTCTTCAAAAGCCTTGATGGACATTCGCCAATTCTATGATCAGGAAGTCGATCAAAGCTTTCACTTTTGCGGATGGGCGCGGTCCACCTGGTAAGACGGCAAAGATGTCAGCACCTTTCATCTCGTACTCAGAAAGAACCTGGCAAAGTGTTCCGGAGCGCAGTTCAGCGGAAGCCATCGCATCGGAGACCATGCAAATTCCTAGCCCGGAAACAGCGCTGGCAAGGATTCCCGAGGCGGAATCGACCTGGAAGCGAGTTTGAACGTTTACCGAGGTCACAGTCCCACTGCGTCGGAAGCTCCAATCCTCGCGACCAACGCCACCCAACCCCAATATGCAGTCGTGATTGGACAGATCGGCTGGGTTATTGGGGACGCCCCGCCGTTCCAGATAGGCCGGTGAGGCCACGACCATCCGTTTGAGGGTGGCCAATTTTCTCGCTCCAAAGCTTGAATCGTCAAGTGTGCCAACGCGAATGGCAAGATCCACTCCATCGGTGACGAGGTTCTGCCGCTCGTCAGACATCGTGATTTCAACGCGAAGATCCGGATGCATCGCCAGAAAGAGCGGCATGCAAGGAATAACCGCCCGCGTACCGTACATCACTGGCATAGCGATCCGGATCACACCGCGCAGGGAATCCGCCCCGCGTGCGGCATCCTCCGCATCCTCCCAGTCATCGATCACAGGTTTTGCACGCTCCAGGAAGATCGCGCCAGCATTCGTCAATGAGAGGTGGCGTGTCGTGCGAAGGAGCAGCTTCACGCCAAGGCGTGCTTCCAGCTCTCTGATGATACGCGATACCGAAGGCTGCGACATACGCAACTCGCGCGCGGCGCGCGAAAAGCTACCCCCTTCAGCAACACGGACAAATACGCTCAGTTCTTGCCATCGGTCACTCATTTGGATTCCGAATAAATGTTCTTCAAAATGAGCTTATACCGACAGATACACAAATAAAATACATCCTCCTTCCGTAAGGTCCACGAAGGAGAAAGCCATGACGTTGCAAGACCAACTTGATGCGTTCCGCGAGAGGTTCGAATCTGGAGAGCTGCCGAGAAAGCCGACTCAGGCCCAACTCGACACGATGCGTCGAGCGACGGCCGACCTGATAGAAAGCGGCCTGGCTGATCGCGCACTCAAGGCGGGCGAAGTCGCGCCGGATTTCAAGCTGGAGGGTGCGGACGGAAACGCTGTCAGTTCGCAGGAGCTGCTGGCAAACGGTCCATTGATCGTCAGCTTCTATCGAGGCGTCTGGTGTTCCTACTGCAACATAGACCTGAAGGCGCTCGAAGCGACACGTCCTGAATTCGAATCTCGTGGGGCGCAGCTCGTCGCCATCTCGCCGCAGACGCCTTCAAACAGTCGCAAGTCGAGGCGGGATAACGGTCTCAACTTCCCGATTCTCAGCGACAAGGGAAGCAAAGTTGCGGCGGCCTTCGGCGTTCGCTTTGCGTTGCCGAGTGATCTCGTCAATCTCTACAAAACGTTCGGCAATGATTTGCCGACCATAAACGACGATCCGTCATGGGTTTTGCCCATGCCTGCACGCTACGTCATCGGCGGCGACCGCGTTGTTGCCTACGCCGAGGTGAATCCCGATTACACGCGCCGACCGGACCCATCCATACTGCTGCCGGTGCTTGAGCGACTGAATTCATCGGTCCTCGCCTGAGTCTCATCTTCGGTTGAACCTCTGGCGCCCGCCCGTAAAGCCGGTTTGCGCCAGAGACGTCCCGTTACCAACCCGCTGTCCAGGACAACGCCGCGTGGTTCGCATCGACGCCCGCTGCTCCGATCGCGCTCGAAATCCAGAATCCAGTAAGGAAGATTTTCAAATGAATAAGCCTCTCGAAAACAAGCTCGCCCTTATCACCGGTTCCTCCAGAGGGATGGGCGCTGCGACAGCAATCCGCCTGGCTAACGACGGCGCCTCGGTTATTGTCAATTACGCTGCTAGCGCGGCGCGCGCCGACGCGGTTGTCGAAGAGATTCGTCGCACCGGCGGCAAGGCAGAAGCAGTCCGTGCCGACCTCACCACTCTCGACGGTATCGCGGTACTGGCCTCTTCCGCTGACACAGCTTTCGGAGGAGCCTTCAGCGGTCGGGTCGATATCCTGGTGAACAGTGCAGGCACCGTCGAATTCGGCCCGTTTCTTGAGTCCTCTCAGGAGGCCTACGACACTCATTTCAATCTCAATATCCGTGCGCCCGTCGAACTGACGAAGAAGCTTGCACCCCGTATGGTACAGGCTGGATGGGGGCGTATCATCAATATCAGCTCGGCCTTCGGCGAAGCGGCGCCCCTCGCTGGCGTCACGCTCTACATCGCCAGCAAGTTCGCACTGAGTGGCTTCACCCGCGGGCTTTCGCGCGAGCTAGGCCCGACTGGTGTGACCGTCAACGGCATCCAGCCAGGCCCGATCGACACCGAGCTTGCACCTCCTCCTGGGACACCAGGCTATGATGCGAACGTGGGGCTCACAAGTGTAGGCCGTTATGGAAAGGTGGAGGAAATAGCCGCAGCTATCGCTTTCCTGTGCAGCCCGGATGCTGCCTTCATCAACGGCGAAAACCTCAACGTCGACGGCGGCTGGAACGCCTGAGAAGTGATCGCGCCAGCATGGCGCGACATGCCTGCTCCGTATGAAAACTATAGTCACAGCACATTGGGAATTCGTTCGTCAGGATGCAATCATAAGCATGGTGTTCGTTGATACTTCCGGGCGCCCCTGATGAGCGAATAACACCAAAGGAGATGCAGATGAGACTAAGAGTATCTGATGTTGTTGAAGCGGTGAACCAGCTCGTAAGCCAAGGTTATGAGCGTGAATACCGCATAAGAGATGGCAGACTTTTTGATCTGGCGCTCGGCTCCGAGCTCGAGACGAGCAACATCCAAGTCGACTCCGCCCTCCGCTTGGTGAGCGGCCGGGATGGGGAGGATGCTTCAAACATCTATGCCATCTCCGACCGAGAGTCCCAAAGCAAGGGATTGCTGGTGGATGCATTCGATATATTTGAGGAGATCGGCAACAGTGGATTGGCCGACCGGCTGCTCGCAAAGCGTGACACGGATGTCGTTGGCGACAACGATGTCCCGAGCAGATACGGCCTACGCAAAGTCTACAAGCGGGAGTTCGATAACGATCCCGAGCGCTACGTACTGCGTATAGGCTTCCCGGACTTTCCTGACTGCCCGTTCGGTCAATCGTACTCGGTGCTCGGCTTTGACACCGCGGAGCAGTCGTATGTGTGGCTGGTCACGAGCATTCTGCGGGATTCCCGACTGAACCGGATACCATATCAGGGCACGGAACTCCCCGACGACGAGTGAGCACCGTCCGGCCATCAGGTAGCGTCCATGGCCGGTCGTCAGAACCCAGACAATCAGACCCCAAGGAAGAGCAATGATGGACAAGAACCTGATCAAAGAGACCATGCTTTCGCTTGAAGCTGCCGCCTTTCAGAGCGCCCGGGAAGAGTATCTCGACTATGTTGCAGACGCTCGGCTAGATCGCAGCGAGCCGATCGAAAACGATGAGCAAGCCCAGGCTGAAACAGCGAGCGATTTTTCCGAGGCTCTCGATGACACCCTTCACGACTATGGCGACAAGCTCGAAACGTTGAGAAAGATCGACTTTGGCCCGAAGTCGACCGTAACTGCTGGCGCTCTCGTCCGGCTATCGGGTCGCGACTTCGTCATAGCCGTGTCCACCGGCAGATTCACAATCGACGGTCGCGAGATGATGGGGATTTCTACGATGGCCCCGATCTTCGAAGCACTTGAAGGCGCGCGAACTGGCGAAACGGTGGAGTTCAAGGGGCGGAAGCTGGTGGTCGAAGATGTTGCCTAGCGATCGGACGACCGGCGATCCAGTGGCTCTCGGAAAAGGTCCTGGCCAGCGTTACGGATGCGCGGTGCGATCGACGTGCGAGAACGTTGATGGAAATGGTGATTTCGAAACTGCACTAGACGCTTTGCCTTCGGGCTACAGCGAAGGTGTCTACCAGGGCAGGCGGTATGGCGTCAGTGTCCGTCGATCTGACGACGGGCGGCGCAACAGCCTGTTCGCTCGCGAATTGGCGGGAGCCGATATCGTCAGTTTCAATATGTATCGTCTGGGGTCGGGCAACACGTCGCTCAAGCCCTGTGAGATGTCCACTGAGAAGGTGATCGACTTCGTTCGGGGCTTTCGGTTGCTGGGGAGGAAATCTTCATGAGTAGTTTCAAGGCGCTGGTTATAGAAAAGACCGACGACGGCCAGACTGTCGCCCTCAAGGATTTCAAGGTCGCCGATCTGATGGATGGTGACGTCACAATCAGGGTGACCCACTCCACGCTCAACTACAAGGACGGGTTGGCCTTGACCGGCAAGAGCCCGGTGGTGCGCCGGTTTCCCATGATTCCGGGAGTTGACTGCGCGGGTATCGTGGAGGCTTCCGACAACCCTGACTTTCAGGCGGGTGATCGTGTTATCCTCAACGGCTGGGGGACCGGCGAGACGCACTTGGGGTCCTATGCCGAGAAAGCAAGGGTCCGCGGCGACTGGCTTATTCCGCTGCCGAAGGGGCTTACGCCATCTCAGGCCATGGCAGTTGGTACGGCGGGCTTCACCGCAATGCTGTCGGTACTCGCGCTGGAACGGCACGGGTGCAGCCCGGCTGACGGCCCAGCGATCGTGACAGGCGCGGCTGGGGGCGTCGGCTCGATGGCTATCGCCTTTCTCGCCAAGGCCGGCTGGCACGTTGTTGCCTCGACGGGACGTGTCAGCGAAACGGATTATCTCAGTGAACTCGGAGCGACCGAGATTATCGAGCGTTCCGAGCTTTCAGGTCCGGGCCGCCCGCTGGCAAAAGAGCGTTGGGCGGTCGGAGTCGACTCGGTCGGCTCCAGCACCTTGGCCAATCTTCTTTCGAGCATTCAATACGGCGGAGCCGTCGCTGCTTGCGGCCTTGCCGGTGGCATGGATCTGCCAACCTCTGTCGCTCCTTTCATACTGCGAAGTGTGGCACTACTCGGCATCGACTCGGTGAGAGCAAGAAAGTCTTTGCGACTGGAAGCTTGGGATCGGATCGCCCGTGACCTCGACCGTGACAAGCTGGCCGCCATGACCAGTTCCATTCAGCTTGCCGACGTGCAGTCGGCCGCAACCGATATACTGGAAGGCAAGATACGTGGGCGAGTGGTCGTCGACATAGGATGAACGGCGACTGCCGAGCAACTTGTCGAATGATATCAGCGTAGCGACACGCGCCGCGACGCCCAAGCAATGGTTATGAAATGACGAGCATTTTCCCTGAACTATCGTTCTCCAGCATGTCCGCAACAGACTGGCTGGGCGCATTGTTGATTGCGGCGCTCGCGTTCATCCTCGGATTTGCGCTCAATCGCGGTTCGATATGCACCGTGATCGCTACGGCCGACTGGGTGTTGCGTAAGCGGCCTGCCAGATCGATTGCCCTGCTGGAAAGTGCTCTATGGGCGGGAGTTGTCTACGCCATTCTTGACGTCGCACCGTTCATGCCCGCAGGTTGGCTACCGATAGAATATCTGCTTGCGGGTGCAATCCTTTTCGCGCTTGGCAGCTACGTAAATGGCGCCTGCGTTTTCGGATCCATTGGCCATATCGGCAACGGTGATATCCAGGTCAGCCTGGTGTTTGTGGGCATCTTCCTTGTCACCTTCGTCGAACCGATCGCAAAACTACTTCCTGAGCACCCTCCGCTGAGCTTGCCGTTGCTCGGGGGCGCCATGCTGTTCGTTGGGCTGATCATTGTGGTCGTTGGAATCCGATTTTTTCTCGCCCGTCGCGACCGTGCCAACTTCCGTGTTCTTACCGTTTCCATGGGCCTGATTGGCGTAAGCTTTGCAACGCTCGCGAGCGTAGCGCCGCTTTTCTCGATAACGGCCTCCATCGAGGCCGTGGTGAGCGTGCCCGTTGCCGGTGCGGTCGCTGTGATGGGAATGTCTTTGGGGAGCATCGCCTCTTCACTTCTTCGCAACAGAGCGTTCCGCTTCAAGCTTCCGACCTGGGGCGGCATGCTACGTCATCTGACGGGCGGAATTCTTATGGGCCTGGGCGCAGTGCTCATTCCAGGTGGCAATGACACCCTGTTGCTGACCGGATTCCCAGGGGCGGCTTGGCAGGCATTGCTCGCATATGTGGTCATCGTCGGCGTATTGGCCGCGCTTATCGCAGGCTTTGGCTCCAAAGCCATGGCGTGGGGCGATTGAGCATAGTTTGAAAGGACCGAATGATGGAAGATATCGACGACATTTGGAAATCCGTGACATCGGCATCTGTTTGTGATGCCCTTGGGCGCATCTGCAACCACCGAGCCCACGTGCTCGATCTCGTCTCTCCGACGCCTGGGAAGGTGCTCTTTGGGCCGGCCGTCACCATGCGTATGCTGCCATTGCGCGATGATCTCTTCGACGAGAATGTAAACAGCTTCTCCCGTCTGTTTTACGAGGCCGTCGGCGCAACACCCAAAGGCAAGGTTCTCGTGTTGGACAGCAGCGGCCATTCGGACGTTTCGGTTGGCGGCGGAACGAAACTTTCGCGGCTGCACAATCTGGAACTCGCCGGCATGATCACAGACGGTCGCCTGCGCGACTTCGAGGAACTCGCGACTTACGAACCAGTCTTCTATTGCCGGGGGACCACGCTAAGGGCTGGAACGGGGGACTTAATGCCTGTCGCAGTAAACGAACCCGTCAATCTCGCGGGCGTAACGGTCGTCCCCGGCGACTACGTATTTGCCGACGGTGCCGGTACGGTCATCCTTCCGGCCGGGCTTGCGCATCAAGCGCTCAAGGCGGCACAGGAAGTCCAGGCGCAGGACAGCTACTATCTTGACGTCATCCGCGGCGAACTCCCGGCGAGCGACCGCGGATCGGCAAGCGACAAGGCATGACGGGTGGGCGTAGGGGGCAGCTAGCCTGACTACGCCAGAAGTCCCGAAGCCATAAATTGAAACGCCTCAACGGCTCTGGGAAGAGCCGCTCGCGGTTCTTCGCTCGCCGCTACCCACAAGGCGGCCGTCAACGCTGCGCCCGAAAGCAGTCGAGATGCTGCATCAACATCTACCGGCTTGATAGTCCCATCTGAGACCAACCCGGTGACGGCCTGCTTCGTCATTTGGAGACACGCATTCTGGCTCGGCCATTGCGATGGGTCGCCCAGAAAGGCCGGGCCATCCAGTAAAACGATCCGCTGGACTTCGGGTTCAAGTGCCATTTCGATATAGGCAACGCCTTCCGCCAACAATTGCTCCCACCCGCTTTTCTTCCCTAACGCTGCCTTTCGCGCACGCGTTGCCATCTCTCCATCGACCTCGGCAACGACGGCGGCCAACAGGCCCTTCTTGTCGCCAAAATTATGGTAGAGGGCGCCTCGCGTCAGCCCTGCATCGGCGGCCAAGTCGTCCATCGACGATGCGGCAAATCCTTTCTCTGCGAACGCTTTGCGCGCTGCCGCGATTAGCTTGGCACGATTCTCTTCCATCGTTTCGACGCGGCTTCGGGGGGGCATGTCCAACCTCTTCTCATATACGGTCCGTATGCAGGTTGACATACGGGCCGTATATGAATTAATTCCACATACGGCTCGTATATCAAATGTGCCAGTTGCTGTGAAGTCCCGCGGCCCGATCGGCCTTATGCGGGAGAAGAGACCTGAAAGGACCATGTCATGCCCCAGCCTCAAGCTGTTTTCCCTGCTGACCGCCACTCACTCTATGAAGCTCATGGATATTCGGCTGCGATCCGTTCTGGCGATCTGCTGTTCGTGTCTGGCCAAGTCGGTAGCCGAACTGATGGCTCACCAGAGCCGGACTATGCCGAGCAGGTTCGCCTCGCTTTCGCCAACCTGCGCGCCACTCTCGCCGCCGGGGGCTGCACGTTCGACGACATCGTCGACGTGACGACCTTCCACACCGATCCCGAGAGGCAATTCGAAACATTTATGACCGTGAAGAACGAAGCCTTCCCGCAAGCTCCGTATCCGAACTGGACGGCCATCGGCGTCAACTGGCTCGCCGGCTTCGACTTCGAGATCAAAGTTATTGCTCGCATTCCTACCGGAGCCTGACGCAGGTCAGGCCGCTACCGCGACAAAGCGTACTCGGGCGGACCATGGCTCGCCTAAGTTGCGCAGCGGTCGGCAGATAGGTCGGCCGCCTCGGCCGGTATAACGGGAGGTCGGCGATCCGCGTGTGGAGTTACGTAACCCGATTTGCCGGATCGCCACCATAAACTCCTTATGCACTACAAGAGACACTGGCCGAGCGACGCATTTCTATGTTTTGGGATATTGACATATCCCGATATCCAGTTATTGTGATGAGGAGATCAACGACAGCGAACGGAATCCAGACCATGTATCAACCCAGTCCAATCTCCTACGATCAGCACCGCGGATTCCGGCACACGTTCAGGCGTGGAAAGCTCAGCGTCGGCTTGTTTTTCCCTATCGAAGCGTTTGACGGCGATATGCCAACCATGCGCAACCAGGTTGAGCTGGCAAAGCGCTCGGAGGAGCTGGGGTTTTCAACGCTCTGGTTTCGCGATGTGCCCTTGCGCGACCCGAGCTTTGGCGATGTAGGGCAAGTTTTCGATCCGTGGGTCTATCTCGGCTTCATCGCTGCACAGACGTCGAAAATTGCGCTCGGCACCGCATCAATCGCGATCCCCCTGCGCCATCCCCTCCATACAGCGAAGGCCGCAGCTAGCGTGGACCAACTCAGTGAGGGCCGGCTGCTTCTAGGCGTCGCGTCGGGTGATCGACCTGTCGAATTTCCCGCCTTCGGGTTGGATCCTGATAAACGGGGAGAAATCTTTCGCGAGAACTTGGATATCATTCGGCGCGCGCAGCGTACCAGCTTCGAAACCCTGCAATGGGGTCGCGGACTTCTCGCAAACGCTGACTTGATCCCGAAACCGACGACGAATGAAATTCCGTTCTTCGTGACCGGAAACAGTCGTCAATCGCTTGAATGGATCGCGCGGGAAAGCAGCGGATGGATAACATATCCACGCCCGCCTCAGGCGCAGCAGCAAGTCGTGGAGAGCTGGCGCCAGACAGTCGCGACGCAAGTGGGCGACGTCTACAAGCCATTCCTCCAGTCCCTTTACATCGATCTCGACACGCATCACGCGACGCCTCCGACTCCGATCCATTTGGGGTTCAGGCTTGGGAGAGACTATCTCCTGAAGCTGCTGGAAGCCCTCGAGGGGATCGGTGTGGATCACGTCATCCTCAATCTCAAATACGGTCGTCGACCAGCTCCCGAAGTCGTCGAAGAGCTTGGCTCGCACATCGTGCCCCGGTTTGGCGCCCAAGCTGCCTGAGCCGGTACATGTCATGGGGCGCGAAGTCCCGAAAACAGCAATTCAAAGCAATTCTCCAATGGTGGAGATCGTCAAAGAAGGAGATACGTCATGACCAAGGTCTGAATAGCCCCGAGTTTCATGGACACCCTCGGGTTACATTTCCTGCTGCCGTTCGAATTCGACGGGTGACAGCATCCCGTTCCTGACGTGCTTGCGCTTCGGGTTGTAGAACATCTCGATGTAGTCGAACACGTCCTGCCTTGCCTCTTCGCGTGTTCGGTAGGTCCTTCGCCGGATTCGCTCGCGCTTGAGGAGATTGAAGAAGCTCTCTGCCACAGCGTTGTCGTGGCAGTTGCCGCGACGGCTCATCGAGTGCTCAAGATTGTGGTGCTTCAGGAAGGCCGCCCATTCCATGCTGGTGAACTGCGAGCCCTGATCCGAGTGGACCAGGACCTTGCTCTTCGGCTTTCGACGCCACACCGCCATCAGCAACGCCTGCAACACGACATCGGTGGTCTGTCGGCTCTGCAGCGACCAGCCGATGACGCGGCGTGAAAACAAGTCGATCACCACGGCCAGATAGGCGAAGCCTTCCTGGGTTCGGATGTAGGTGATGTCTGTTACCCATGCCCTGTCCGGCGCGTCGACGTCGAACTGCCGGGCAAGGGTGTTGTCGACCACGACGGACGGCTTTCCACCATAGGATCCGGGCCGGCGCTTATAGCCGATCTGCGCCTTGATCCCGGCAAGCTTTGCAAGACGGGCAACACGGTTGGCACAGGCTGTTTCTCCCTGATCGAGAAGGTCGTCGTGCAGCTTGCGATAACCATAGACCCTGCCGCTCTCTTTCCACGCCTTGCTGAGGAGTTCGGTCTGACGTGCGTCTTCCCGAGCCCGTTTGCTCAATGGGGCCTTCAGCCAGGCATAAAAACCGCTGGGTCGGATGCGCAGGCAGCGACACATCGCGCGCACAGCAAACTGCTGGCGATGCTCGGCAACAAACGCGTATCTCACTTTGCATCCTTGGCGAAATACGCGGTGGCTTTTTTTAGGATGTCGCGCTCCTCGGTGACACGCGCCAGCTCCTTCTTCAGACGACGTATCTCTGCCGCCTGATCCCCATCGCCTCCTGATGGCTTCGAGAACTTCCTGCGCCACGCGTAGAGCGAGTGCTGGCTGACACCCAGCCGCTTCGACACCTCCGCGACAGGATAACCACGCTCGGTGGTCTGCGCGACCGCATCGCGCTTGAACTCATCAGTGAAATTGCCAGACCCCATCATGGCCTCCTTGCCTCAAAATTAGGGAAGAAGGCGTCCACAAATCTAGGGGCTATTCAGTCTTGGTATTGGGCGCTGCCGGCAAGATAGCGCGCCATGCGGTGAGTCAATTTGTCGATGAGGAAGGTCTCGACCTGACCCTTTATCTGCGAAGGTCCGAGCGCCTGCGAAATCTGGCAGGAGATCGCGTCGAGATTGTTGAGGGTGACGTGACCGACACCGACCACCTGCGACAGGTCGTAGAAGGCAAGGACATCGTCTATGCCAATCTGGGAGGGGACGACATTGAAGACCAGGCAAGGTCAGTCGTCGCGGCACTGGAAGCGGCGGGTGTCGGTCGCCTGATCTGGATATCGACCCTGGGCATTTACGACGAGGTCCCAGGGGAGTTCGGTAAGTGGAATCACCAGATGCTCGACGGGGGATACCTGGAGCCCTACAGCGCGGCTGCTCAGGTTATCGAGGCTTCGAAGCTGGACTATACCATCGTGCGGCCGGCGTGGCTCACCGACGTCGACGAGGTGGAGTATGAGCTTACCCAGAAGGGCGAGCCCTTTAAGGGCACGGAAGTGTCCCGCAAGAGTATCGCCGACCTCGTGGTGAAACTGTCGCTGGACCCGACGCGCTATGTGCGCGGTTCAGTCGGTGTCAACAAGCCCGGCACCGAAGGCGACAAGCCCTCGTGGTACTAGCCCCTTCACGGTCAGCCAGCGGGAACCGGTTTGGATTCCTGCTGGTCGTGAAGATTGGCGGTCCGTTGCATACGATACCGAGGTATCGTAATATCGTGAAAAATCTCTACGGCGGAAGATCATGGCTATCGATGTCAGTGAAGCCCTCAAGGCACTCGACAATCCAGCTCGCTTGGCAATCCTGGCCAAGCTCAAGGAGCCACGAAAGAACTACCCCGAACAGGATGTCGATCCCGACGAAGTTGGGGTATGCGTGAGCATCATCCAGGAGCGCGCTGGCTTATCCCAATCGACCATTTCGCAATACTTGACGGCTTTGCAACGCGCAAAGCTGGTTACATCGCGCCGGGTCGGGCCTTGGACGTACTATAAGCGTAACGAAGAGAACATCGCTGCGTTCTTAAAAGAGTTGCATGACCTGATTTGAGATCCGTAGCAGCTCGTCTGCACGATTCCCCCAGATGCTTCTACGCTGAGTTCGCGGTGCTCTCTCTGCACCTGCCAGATTCTCGAAGACTAGGGAAATTGAAGGAAGAATAGCGCCGCCCCCACCACCCGGCTCCGTCCTTCCTCTAAGCTGCTGTCTGAAAAAGATTTGTGAGAAAGATTTGGACTTCACCTACAGCTTCCTCAGCGGTGACCATCGACGGTTCATTGCAAGAGGCTCGCAAGTAAAGATGGTTGCGCCCTCCCGCAACCATCTTTACCGGCGTCGATCGCAAGTTATGATCGACGCCGGTCCCCGCAACCATCTTTACTTGCTCGGGCAACAAGTGAAGATTAGATCCTGCCCCCGCAACCATTTACTACGCCATAGTATCCCACAATAGCCGAAAACTGCGATATTCTACTACGACGCATCGCGTTGGAGAGGGTTCGTTCTTGTTTTGTGCGGCTTGTCAGGGCGTGTAGGGTGACATTCCCTTGCGCCAGTACTTCCGATAGTTCGGCCGTCTCGCGACTATCGGAAGACAAATAATGAAATCAATACGTTCCTCCCTGACCCTGCGCAGGATCGCAGACTACTGCGACTTGAGGCTCACTCCTGTTCTCGACCCGAAGGAGGTGAGCATTGTCCGTGCGTGTCTCGCGGACTTGCTCGAACGAAACGAATACCCGCCCTATCGGGGCAGCGGCCTGGATATCAAGGCACTGGCAGATCTGCTGGGGATGGATCCTGCGCGTTTGACGTCCCTGCGCTCGAGTCTCCAGCCCATCTTTGATGCTGTCGCGAGAACTGTCGCAGAGCGACGCTTGCGTCCCGAGCCGAAATCCAGATCGATGCCTGCATCGGAGCCCGGAAGGGTGCGTGCCCACCGTAAAGTGGCAAAGGTGCAAGCTGCACCTGCAGGCGCATCCGAACGCAAGCGACCCGGCCGACAGCCACGACCTGTGGTGGAGTTCCCAGAGCCGCTTGAGACGACCTGGGACGAGCCCGACAACTTCGGTGCTGCGCTCCGGCTGCATGCTGCCCGCCATGGCGAAACCATTTATCATCTCTACAATGCCGTGGTGAGACCCGAAGATGGTGTGCATCGCAGTACCCTGATTGCGTGGGGCAGGGGCGCGAAGGCACCGCGATCAGCCATCAGCCTCGAGATCCTTCAGCGGATCGAGCGGCGCTACCGACTGCCGGATGGATACTTCGCCGGGAAGATGGGCGGCAGCCATCGCGCTCCGGGTGACTTCGACCTGAAGGAGATAGCTCCCGCCGAGCGGCGCCGGCTCGCCTGGCATCTGCCGGAAGACTTCAACCGGCGACCGCAGAGCGAACAGGCCGAAATCCTGGACTGGGTTCGCAATGTCATCATCAGCGGCTCGACCGATTATCGTCGGTATCAGACAGCAATGATGCGACAGCGGTATGCTGTCCGCTTTGTCTGCGCTTCCGGCCCGCGCCGCAAGTCATCGATCGCCACGGCGGAAGGTGAGTCCGGCATTATCAATGCGCCGAAGCGGCTGAACGATGAAATGGCCGAAATCCTGCGCTTCAAGACATCGACTTTTGCGGCCTTCGGTTTGCAGCGAAACGGGGTCTGGGGTGAAGAAACCGCCTCGCAGAAGGTCGAGCACTTCGGCCTCTGGTTCGGCGCCTTCGCCGCACCTCCGGAAAGTGAGGTGCAAGGCTATGGCGCTGATCCGAAGGCGCTGACCTTCGCCATGATGATCTTTCCGCAGGTCTGGGACTGGTATCTGCAATGGCGCGAGCATCGCCGTGGCTTTTACACCAAATGGGAGATCGACCTGCTGTCGATCGCCGCAGCGTTCTGCCGCGAGGAGACCGGGTGGCTGCGCCAGACGCCCCGCATGGCAGGCAACCTGCGGGCGATCGAGGGTCTGATCTCGGAACAGGACATTTCCGAGGCTCGCTCCGACTGGGCGCAAGCGTGTGACCGCATGTACAAGCACGCCCGGCGCCGCATGAAGGAGATTGACCGCGTGGCTCGCATCCACCGTGATCCGTTCGAGCCGATCCTGTCAGTGCTGGAAGCCCCAAGCCCAGTCGGCGAATATCGCAAGATCACCGAGGAAATTCTGCGCCGCATGCCGGATGAGCGGCATCACCCGCGTTCAGCGGCAGAAGCGGTTAGGGCCTTCCTGCTGCTGCGAATCGGGCTGCACACCGGTCTGCGCCAGAAAAACCTGCGCGAGCTTCTGCTCTGCAAGAGGGGCGATCTTCCGACAGCCGAGCGCCGGCTGGAAGACATGAAGCGCGGTGAGTTGCGCTGGAGCACACGGGATCACGGCTGGGAGATTCTGATCCCGTCGGTGGCATTCAAGAACGCCAATTCCTCGTTCTTCGGGGCGAAACCGTTTCGGTTGATCCTGCCGGATCTCGGTAGGCTCAACGAGATGATTGAGGCCTGGATCGACCGGCACAGAGCGCGGCTCATCGGCGTGGCCGCCGATCCGGGGACGTTCTTCGTCAAGACGGCGAAGATGACCAGCACCAACGCGGCCTATTGCCAGAACACCTTCTACGAGGCTTGGCGCACGGCGATCCAGCGGTACGGCATCTACAACCCCTGGACCGGGAAGGGGGCGGTCAAAGGACTTCTACCTCACGGCCCGCACAACGTTCGTGACGTGCTGGCGACGCATATCCTGAAGCAGACCGGCTCCTACGAGCAGGCCAGCTACGCGATCCAGGACACGGCGGAGATGGTCGCCCAGCACTACGGGCGCTTCCTGCCGCAGGACAAGGCCGAGATCGCAGCAAGAATCCTCAATCAGGTTTGGGAAGCAGCATAATGGCCCTGGGCCGGGGCTGCCCAGATGCCTCGGTCCAGACATGAAGGGCGGTGAGCGGACTTACGCCAGTGCAGCAACGCGGCGGCAGAGAAACGCGGACACCAGACACGCGCTTAGACGTCGCAGTGGGCAGAGCGGCGCAGAATGTTGACCGGCGTGGAATAAGGACCCCGCTTCTGGGGTGATCGGCGTCCAAAAGGGACCCCACCGACCGGGGGTTGGGTCCAAAGTGCTTCCGAGGATTATCGGAGGCCGAGCGCGGGATGCTGATCGTGGAGACAATCGCAAAAATCAGGCGGCTGCATTTTACCGAGGGCAAGGGGATCAAGACGATCTGCCGCGACCTGAAGCTGTCGAAGAAGGTGGTGCGCAAGGTGATCCGTACCGGGATAACGGAGTTCACCTACACCCGGACGGTTCAGCCACGCCCGAAGCTGGGCGCCTGGCTTGAGGAACTGAGCC
>NZ_LLWQ01000059.1 GCF_001447385.1 Paracoccus sp. MKU1
ACATATTCCGGCGACATCAGCCGAACCTCGTGCCCGAGCGCCGCCAGCGCTCGTCCCATGTGATGCGCGCCGCAGCAGGCCTCCATCGCCATCGTGCAGGGCGACAGTTTCGATGCGAAGGCGATCACGCTGTCACGACGCATCCGACGTCGCAGCACTACCTTCCCGCTGTCATCCAGCCCCACCAGGCTGCAGCTGTTCTTGCCGAGATCAATACCGAGGATCACAATGCTCATGGTTCGCTCCTTCCTCCTTTGAACGCCGACAGCCTACACCAGCGGCGGCGGGAGGGGCGGGCCATCCATAAAGGGGGACTCCGAAAGAGGCTCTTGGCCGTTCGAGAGGTGGCTTCTCGACCAAGATCCATCTCCGCATCAACGGCGCTGGCCTCCCGATGAGGACCGAGATCACGCCGGGGCAGGATTCCGACTACACCGGCTATGATCTGGTGATGGCCGACAACCTGCCGCAGCCAGCCGTCCTGGTCGCAGACAGGGGCTATGACTCTGATAAAATTCGGGAAGACATCGAGAGCCGCAACGCCCTCCCCATGATACCGATGCGAAAGAACCGAAGGGTGCGCAAGGCTGTCGACATGACCATCTACACCCTGCGCAACATGGTCGAGCGCTGCTTCAACAAGCTGAAAAACAGCCGTCGGCTGGCAACCCGCTACGACAAAACCGCAGAAAGCTTCCGCGGCTTCATCGACATCGCATGCATCAAGCTCTGGCTCCGCCATTTGTCAACATGACCTAGGATCGTGCCTGCGCCCAGGCCGAGAAATGTTTTCGAGCTGCCGTGAAGCGGTCCGTGCTTTGGGTCGATCGGATGTACAGGCATCCGGTCGGTCGAAAGGCCTTTGGGCAGCCCGGATCATGCAAGCCGAAGCGCGAAAGCACCTGCAATCGCTTTGAAAATCTGGGTCGAAGAGCACACGGAAGCAGGGGCATGTTCTCGGTAAAAAGTCGCATTCAGCGACAGGTAAAGGTTGACTGCCGGATTGCGAATCGTCGCCTGTTCCGCAGTGCTACCCAGCGTTTCCTGTCAACGGCGGCGTAAAAACCTGCCACTGGGCGGCGCAAAAGTCGGCCACCGTTGTGCGCGGCTGAGACCGCTGCGAGGGCGTAGCCCGAGCGGGGGTCTCAGCCGCGCGTTGCGGTTTTCGAGGAGGGGGGATCAGCCGGCCTTTCTGGCGCGACTGTTGGCGAGGCGGTAGCTTTCGCCATTCATCTCGAGGATGTTGACGTGGTGGGTCAGCCGGTCGAGAAGCGCGCCGGTGAGGCGTTCGGAGCCGAAAGTTTCGGTCCATTCGTCGAAAGGCAGATTGCTGGTGATCAGGATCGATCCGCGCTCGTAGCGTTGCG
>NZ_LLWQ01000060.1 GCF_001447385.1 Paracoccus sp. MKU1
CGGATCTGCTCGAGGGCGCCGGGCAGGACCCAGTCCTTGAACGGTGCGCCATTGCGCGAGCCGCCCCGGGTTTGCGAAGCAGGACAGGCACATAATGCCAGGGATTGTAGATTGTCCGGCCCCGCCCGAAGTGACGGGGATGGTCCCCGACCAGCCGTTCGCCATGCCCCTCGGACCAATGGCGGGGCATGGCTCATCCATGCCGGATCTCGATCCGCTCCGCATAGGCCCGGATCTCGACCGGCCGCCCGACAGCCGTTGCCGCGACGGAGTATTTGTTGTTGTCGAACCGCACGAGGCAGGTCTTCGATACCGCCGCAGGCAGCGAATGGAAGCCGTCGAAGCGCCCGGCATAACGGACGAGGTGCGGGCGCTCTTCCTGAAAGACCTCCCAGATGGTCTTGTCCGTCAACTCGGGATGCTTGCTGCTCCTGGCCGAGGCGATGCACTTGTC
The DNA here is from genome assembly GCF_001447385.1 of Paracoccus sp. MKU1. Classification (GTDB taxonomy): domain Bacteria; phylum Pseudomonadota; class Alphaproteobacteria; order Rhodobacterales; family Rhodobacteraceae; genus Paracoccus. The sequence goes on from NZ_LLWQ01000060.1 coordinate 455, forward strand.
CAGCAGCCAGGCATTCAGTTCCTCGTAGCTCTTGACCCTGACCCGGGGTGAGAAGAACCGTTGGGGTCCCTTTTGGACGCCGATCACCCCAGAAGCGGGGGCCTTATTCCACGCCGGTCAACAGGCAAATACCACCACGGCGGACAAAACCCGCCTCAAGCCCGTTCGCTCCGACCGGATCGGACGAGATCGCGAGAACGATGGAGAAGGCTGCTCTCCCAGGGCCGCATCATGTCCGACCGCTAGGTTTCCGTAGAAGAAATCGTCGTGTATCTCGGCATCAGCAAGAACACGGTCTAGCGCATCAGGAGAGTCCAGCCTTGCCGGCATCGGTTTTTGCCTGCTCCACCAGTGCCGCCATGCAAGAATGACTGACAGTAACCCCGGTCAGTCCCCGCTTCCGCCGGTCACGATACAGCGCACCCCCAACGGCCCGAGCCGCGATCAGCAGCCGCGAAACTCTGACCCTGTTCGCACGAGCGACGGTCTGGATGGGGGTGCGAATTGCCTGTCCACCTGATGGCGGCTTGCCTGCGCTGCACCAGTCATCGAGAAAGGATTCGAGCGTCGCTGCCGAAAACCCGACCATCCGGTCGTTGAAGCGGTAATCGGGGACCAGCAGCCCGTCGCCGATCAGCCCCCGCACGACATCCACGCTGACGCCAAGATGGCGCGCGGCATCCTGGGCGTTGAGCAGGTCCTTCAGCTTTGGCGCGAGATCGGCGATCAGGTCAGGATCGACCTCGGAGCTGGCCCCGGTCCCGACCCCGAAGCCGTATTGGGCCTTCAGCACCTGCACGGTGATCTTCATCCCGATTCCGTGACGGTTGCAGAGCGAACGCAGAGTTTTGGGTTCGACACCTCGCGTCCGGATACCGAACACCTTCTCCTGACCCGTGAAGCGGAAGGTTTCCCCAACATACTCTGCCAGCACCGCGCAGATGGGCCTGTAAGCGGGCTGATCCTTGCGGAAATAGAATTCGTTGAACGCGCGGCCAAAGGCGGTGTGGTAATCGTTGCCCCGCCGGCCATGACCGATATGTGTGCGCAGGAAGTCCTTGATCGCTGCCGGTCCTTTGATCAGCACCTCGGCCCCGAGATGCGCATGCTCGCGACGCTCATCGACAGATATGCCTTTCAAGTCGCCTTGGGGACCACGCATGGCCATGGCCCCGAAGACTTCGGCGGTGTGGATCGCGACATCGAGTTGCACATCATCGATCCAGCGCCTGGAGTGCACGCCGTCCAGCCTCTCAGTGATATAGTGCTCCAGCTTGGTCGGTCGACCTGGTTGCCAGGGCGCCGCCCGAGCTGCGACCAGCTTCGGGATCAGAGGCGACAGGTCATGCTGCATCCGTGCCGCTTTGCGGGGCAAGACCGTCATGAGACAGAGACCGTGCTCTGCGCAGACATGGTTCGCGTCGATCAGCCAATCCGTCCGGCCCAGGCAGGCAGATCGAAGATCGCCATCGGCCAATCCCCCCAGACAGGCCGGGCAGAACCAATAACGATCCGGGGCACACTGAACCTTGTTGCGTGGATCGGCGCCGAGTTGCAGACGCCGCGGATTGCTGGCGTCCAGGGCGCCACGAACAAG
>NZ_LLWQ01000061.1 GCF_001447385.1 Paracoccus sp. MKU1
GCCCCCGCATCACTTACCTCGCCGTAACCGCCGCCGCTGTGCTGGTGATCGGCACCGTTTCCGTCGCCGAGATCGCGCCCCGACTGATCTGGAATGCCAGCGCCAGCTTGCCCATCGGGTTCTACCGCGTTGAGCCGCCGACCAGCTTCGCCCTCGGCGATCTGGTCGCGGTTACGCTGCCCGAACCGCTGGCGCAGTTCGTCGCCGCTCGCGGCTATGTCGGCGCCGACGTGCCGCTGCTGAAGCGCGTCGCCGGGCTTCCCGGCACGCGGGTCTGCCGCACGGGTGTCACGATCACCGTCGCTGGCCAGGTCCTCGGCGCGGCGCGCGAGCGCGACAGAATCGGTCGGCCGCTGCCCATCTGGCAGGGCTGCCGGATTGTCGGCGCAGACGAGGTGTTTCTCATGAACCGGGAGGCCGGGGACAGCCTCGACGGCCGCTATTTCGGCCCGCTCCCGCTCACCAGCGTCACCGCCCGCATCGTTCCGCTCTGGACCGATGCGGCGGGCGACGGCCGCTTCCGCCGGCCAGCAACTGGGGCGGAACCGGCCCCTGATCCCACCACCAATCACCAACGCACGGAGAGATAACATGCCACAGATCGGAGAATTCACCCGCACGGAAGCCGGCTACGAGGGCCGCATCCGGACCGTCACGCTCGACCTGAACCTAGTCTTCGTGCCCACCCACAATGCCGATGTCGAGAACGCCCCGGATTACCGGATCCACCTCGACGGCGAGGACGGACCCGAGATCGGCGCCGGCTGGACGCATAGCGGCGAGAAGGCCGGAACCTATATCTCGGTCGCCTTAGACGATCCGGTATTCGTGCAGCCGATCCGTGCCCGGCTGTTCCAGTCCGACGAGCAGGGCCGGAACTGGGGCCTGCACTGGTCGCGCCCCAGAAGGCGCGAAGGTGGGGACTGAGCCATGCCTGCGTTCATCCCTCAGCGTGTCGGCGGGCGGACCTGCGCCGCTCGCGGCATTGCCGCCCTTCTTCTTTCCGGCCTGAGTTTCGCCGCCCTCCCGGCTGCCGGCCTGCTGGCGCAGACCGTGCAGCCGGTCGCGCAGCACGCCAGCGATCCCTTCGCGGCCCATGTCGCGGAAGCCTCGCGGCGCTTCGGCATTCCGCCGGACTGGATCCGCGCCGTGCGGCATGTCGAGAGTGCCGGCAATCCGCATGCCGTCTCGCCGAAGGGCGCCATGGGCCTGATGCAGATCATGCCGGAGACATGGGCGGCGCTGCGCGCCCGCCATGCACTCGGCGGCGATCCGTTCGACCCGCGCGACAATATCCTCGCCGGCACCGCCTATCTGCGCGAGATGCATGACCGCTACGGCACCATCGCCGGCATGCTGGCCGCCTACAATGCCGGGCCGGGGCGCTACGACGACCACCTGGTCGCGGGCCGGACCCTGCCGGCCGAGACCCGCGCCTATGTCGCCGCGCTCGTGCCAGTGCTGAGCGGCGACCTGCTTCCCGGCGCTGGTTTCGCCGCCGCGCCACCGCCGGACTGGCGCGAGGCCCC
>NZ_LLWQ01000062.1 GCF_001447385.1 Paracoccus sp. MKU1
GGTCGATGTCCTGCACGTCGAAGGCAATGTTCTGGGCCTCATCGAGCAGCTGCTGGGTGCGGCTGACGTTCTGCTGCAATTGGTGTAGAGAAGAATGCGGCAGGCTCGTGAGATTACGGGCCTGGTTGATCAGCACCTGGGCCTCGTTCTGCAGCGAGGCGATCTGGTTGTTGATCTGCTCCAGCGTCCGTGCCGCGGTCAGCAGGTTCTCGGCGTGGTTGGTCGGATCGTAGACGATACGCCCGAACCCGCCGAAGAAGGCATGGGCCGGGGGCGTCAGGATCGGGGCCAGCACCAGCGGGGCGGCAAGGGTGAGCGCCAGCAGCGAGGTGCGAGCAAGGGTGCCAATGGGATGTTGCCTGGTGATCGTCGTGCTGCGCGTCATGGCGCGGTCTCCTTTCCTGCTACTGTTTCTGGTCCTGCATTCGTGGGAATCGACGCGGCTTCGGCGCCATCGAGGCCGATCCCGTCACCGTCGGGCCCGGTCTCTGGGTAAGGAAATCCAGCATTGGCGGCGCCGATATCGCCGTCAGTGGGCGCGGTTTCCGAACCAATTAGTCCAGATGCGGGGGCTCTGGAATCTACCGGCACCAGATTGGGCAGATCCGGGATCAGATCCGCCGCCCAGTCCACGCTGCGGGCTTGGAGCCAAGCGGCGAGAAAACCGTCGCGGCCATGATCAGCGAGGATCTGACCGATCAGCGCCTGATCGGATTTTGAGGAGGCGGCGCAGAGCGCGAGGCCGATCTCGGAAAGGCCGAGCTCGAACAGGCGGTTGCCGCGCCGGCTCTGGCAGTAATAATCCCGCTTCGGCGTGGCGCGGGCGAGGATCTCGATCTGGCGGTCGTTAAGGCCGAAGCGGCGATAGATGGCGGTGATCTGCGGCTCGATGGCGCGTTCGTTCGGCAGCAGCAGCCGCGTCGGGCAGTTCTCGATGATCGCCGGCGCGATGGCGGAATTGTCGATGTCGCTCAGCGATTGCGTGGCGAAGACCACGCTGGCATTCTTCTTCCTCAGCGTCTTCAGCCATTCGCGCAGCTGTTCGGCGAAGGCATCGTCGTCCAGCGCCAGCCAGCCCTCGTCGATGATCAGCAGCGTCGGGCGGCCGTCGAGCCGGTCGCCGATGCGATGAAACAGGTAGGACAGGACCGCCGGGGCGGCGCCGGTGCCGACCAGCCCCTCGATCTCGAAGGCCTGCACAGATGCCGAGCCCAGTTGCTCAGCCTCGGCGTCGAGCAGCCGGCCATAGGGTCCACCGACGCAATAGGGCCGCAGTGCCTGTTTCAACTCGTTGGATTGCAGCAGCACGGCGAGACCGGTGATGGTGCGTTCTCCGACAGGCGCCGAGGCCAGCGAGGTCAGCGCGGTCCAGATGTGCTCCTTCACCTCGGGCGTGATCTCGACGGTCTCGCGGCGCAGGATGGCCACGATCCAGTCGGCGGCCCAGGCGCGTTCCGCCGTTTCGTGGATACGGGCCAGTGGCTGTAGCGAAACCGACGTCTCGGCTGCCTCGGTCAGCTCGCCGCCCAAGTCATGCCAGTCGCCGCCCATGGCGAGAGCCGAGGCGCGGATCGAGCCGCCGAAATCGAAGGCGAAGACCTGCGCGCGCGGATAGCGGCGGAACTGCAGCGCCATCAGCGCCAGCAGCACCGACTTGCCGGCGCCGGTCGGTCCGACGACGAGAGTGTGGCCGACATCGCCGACATGCAGCGAAAACCGAAACGGGGTCGATCCCTCGGTGCGCCCGTAGAGCAGGGGCGGCGCATCGAAGTGAACATCCTTCGCCTCGCCGGCCCAGACGGCGGACAACGGGATCATATGGGCGAGGTTCAGGGTGCTGATCGGCGGTTGCCTGACATTGGCATAGGCATGTCCCGGCAGAGAACCCAGCCAGGCATCGACGGCATTGACCGTTTCGATCATTGCGGTGAAGTCGCGGCCCTGAACGATCTTCTCGACCAGCCGCAGCTTCTCGTCGGCGACGCTGGCGTCCTCATCCCAGACAGTGATCGTCGCGGTGACAAAACCCATGCCGGCGATGTCTGCCCCAAGTTCCTGCAAGGCCATATCGGCATCGGCGGCCTTGTTCGCCGCGTCGGTGTCCACCAGCGCCGTGGGTTCGCTGGTCATCACCTCCTTGAGGATCGCGGCGATGGACTTGCGCTTGGCGAACCATTGCCGCCGGATCCTCGTCAGCAGCCGCGTGGCCTCCGGCTTGTCGATCAGGATGGCGCGCGTCGACCAGCGATAGGGAAAGGCGATGCGGTTCAGATCGTCGAGAATACCAGGCGTGGTCGCGGTGGGAAATCCGTTCAGGGTCAGCACCCGCAGATGCTGCTCACCGAGCCGGGGCTCCAGCCCGCCGGTCAGCGGCTGATCGGTCAGGAGCGCGTCGAGATAGACCGGCACCTCGGGCACGCCGACACTATGCCGGTTGGTCGAGATCGTCGAATGCAGGTAGGTCAGCGTGCCGGCGTCATCCAGCCAGCGGCATTCGGGCATGAAGCCGTCGAGCAGCGCCAGCACGCGGTCGGTGCGGTCGGCGAAACCCCGGACCTGTTCCCAGGGATTCACGCCCGAGGTCTCGCGCCCCTCGTAGAGCCAGCTTTCGGCGCGGGCGGCCTCCTCGGCCGGGGGCAGCCAGAGGAAGGTCAGGAAATAGCCGGAGACGAAATGGCTGCCTTCCTGCTCGAAATCCGCCTTGCGTTCGGCATCGAGCAGCGCCGAAGCCGGATCGGGGAAGGTGCTGTCGGGATAGATCGCGGCCTCCGACCGCTGCGCCTCGACGAAGATCGCCCAGCCGGAGCCGAGCCGACGGAAGGCGCTGTTCAACCGCCCCGCGACGGCGACCAGTTCGGCTGCGACCGCGGAATCCAGATCGGGACCGCGAAATTTCGCCGTCCTCTGGAAACTGCCGTCCTTGTTCATGACGATACCATCGCCGACCAGCCCCACCCAGGGCAGGTAGTCGGCGAGGCGGGAAGCGGTGCGGCGGTATTCGGCGAGGTTCATCATGGTTCGTCCTCACACCGAGAGATGGCCGGGCAGGCGCAGATGGCGGCGCGCGACCTCGACGAAGAGCGGATCGCGTTTCGCGGCCCAGACGGTGGCGATATGCCCGACGGCCCAGATCAGGAGACCGGCAAGCCAGAGTTGCAACCCGAGACCGACAGCCCCGGCCAGCGTGCCGTTGAGGATGGAGATGGCACGCGGCGCTCCGCCGAGCAGGATCGGCTCGGTCAGGGCGCGATGCACCGGGACCGAAAAACCCGGAACCTCGGAAAGCTGTTCGAAGCCTTGGGCCATCAGACCAGGGCCCCGCCGCCGAAGCTGAAGAAGGACAGGAAGAAGCTGGAGGCCGCGAAGGCGATGGAAATGCCGAAGACGATCTGGATCAGCCGCCGGAAGCCGCCGCCGGTGTCTCCGAAGGCCAGCGTCAGCCCGGTGACGATGATGATGATCACCGCCACGATCTTCGCCACCGGCCCCTCGACGGAATCGAGGATGGATTGCAGCGGTGCCTCCCAGGGCATGGAGGAACCGGCAGCATGGGCGGCCGGGGTCATGAGCAGGCTGACATAGGCAGTGGTTGCCGCCATCGTGGCATGATGGAAGAGGCGCAGGGCAGGACGGATCATTCTGGTTCTCCAGTGCTGAGCGTGGTGTCGATGTCGGGAATGACGGGAGCGATGCGGTAGTCGCCGTCCGGCCCCAGCCCATCGACGCGGGCCAGTTCGACCAGCCTGCGCGACGAGCCGCGCCCAGACAGGACGGCCACCAAGTCGATGGTTTCCGCGATCATGGCGCGCGGGACGGTGACGACGGCCTCCTGGATCAGCTGTTCGAGGCGGCGCAGCGCACCGATGCCCGATCCGGCATGGATGGTGCCGATGCCGCCGGGGTGGCCGGTGCCCCAGGCCTTGAGCAGATCCAGCGCCTCGGCGCCGCGCACCTCGCCGATCGGGATGCGGTCGGGACGCAGGCGCAGCGAGGAGCGTACGAGATCG
>NZ_LLWQ01000063.1 GCF_001447385.1 Paracoccus sp. MKU1
CCAGAGGCCCGGCGGCACCAGCCGCCGGGTTTTCCATGTTCGCAGCGGATCGCCCCGAGGCCGCGCCGGCAAGAGAAGGCTTCCCGACCGGCTCGACCGGCCAGAGATCCTCCGGCGGGGGGCCGGCTGCCTTCGCCCGACCCCAATCCAATCTTTCTCCCGAGAAGAGAAAACAGTGGCTTGGGAAAAGGGACTGGGGAGCGAGGCAACAGGAGGGCGAAATCCGGCGTGAGCACCAATCCCGATGCAGGATCATGGGTTGAGACAGGGACGGCGGTTCGCGAAGAGGCTGATAACCCACCTAAGGGATTGAAAATAATGGATAAAGCAATGCAATTGGCTTGCGCTAGAGCCTTGTTTTTGCTAGACTATTCGTAAGGCGCGGAGGTGGTCGCCACCCGCCGGCGCGAAGCTCCCCGCAACGCGGGGTCGGGGTGGTGGAAGGGGCCGGACGGATCGGCCCCGGAAGCCGGAGACACGCCGATGCATACCGCGACATTCGAGATCAACCTCCCCAGCAACCCGCTGGCCCGCCGCATCAACCTCGAGGACATCGAGATGGGCATGGATGCCGATACCGGGGTTAAGGCCCGCGCCAGCCGCGACAGCATGACCCTGACAGTCATTGTCCGCGCCACCGATGCCCCCGACGCCGCGAACTGGCTTCGGAAGGCGGGCCTGATCTGACCCCGCCGACGGAAGCGCACAGCCCTTCAGGCGGAAACGCCCAAGGGGTCGCGGCAGTAGAAGCGCCCGAATCGGACCGGGGCGCAGATCGGAGAGCAACCATGAACCACCCGACCACGGTGACCGAACTGATGGCCGAAGCCGCCAACGCCCTGATCCGCCGCGACCCGCAGCGGCTCGAGGAACTGGAGCGGATCAGCAGAGGATGGATGCAGACTCAAGACGAGGAACTGGCCCAGATCATCCTTCTGCAGGCGATGACCGAAGCCGCCGACCTCCTCCTGGACACCCCGAGCGAGATCGAGAGTGCCTAACGCTGTGCACGCCGACAGCCCGGCCCCGCCATCGTGGGATTCGCGGCAGCAGGAAACCACCCTACCAGGAGAAACGAACATGACCGCAGCCGAACGCACCGCCCGCCGCCTCGCCAATGCCGCGACCCTCGCCACCGCCTTTGCCGAGGGTCGATTCCGCAAGGTGACGGTGAGGGAAGCATGGGGCCTCGGATGGGACGCCGAGGCCGATGAGCCGGAGGTTTTCACCGAAGGCGGGTTGCACGCGATCCTGAACGCCGACCGCACCGAGATCCAGATGATGGCCGACGATGAAGGCGAATGCTGGACCATCCAGATCGCGAGCGGAGAGTTTTGCCACGCCTGACCCGTCAACAAAAACAGCGTCCCCGCCGAGACAAATGGACTTGCGGGCTCATGCATCCGGCGTGTGCGGCAGGCAGGTGCCCGCTGGAAACGCAGCGGCGTCGCTCCGGGCTACTTGTCAGGCTTTGGCGGCTCCGCAGATGGCAGCCGGTTGCCTTCCGCAGGCCGCTTAAGCAGGTCGGACGCTTCCATTTCCAGGACCGAGGCCAGGCGATCCACGACATCGATGCTGGCGCCGTAAACGCGGCGCTCCAGTGAGCTGATATAGGTTCGATCGACATCCGCACGATGGGCGAGCTCTTCCTGCGACAAGCCTCTGGCTTGCCGCGCGGCCCGCAGATTGTGCGCGAATATCTCCCGAATCTTCATCACCGACAGATCGGTGACTTGATGAGCATTCCACCACGGAGTATTCTCTACAATTGACTGTGGATGCGTTTGTCTTCGGATGCCCTGGTATTCGGAGTTGCAGGCGGCGGACATGCATGGCTATCGATGCGATATGGGATCGGACGGTGCGGATGACGATTTGTTGTGGAACACGGCCCGGCATGGAATAGTGCCCCTGCGGAAAACATCGTAATCGCCGCCTGGACGGGGAGAGGGGATGTGACGGAAAAAGACTATCTCGAGGACGTGCCGACCGGACCAGAACTGACGGATTACGACCGTCGGCACCAGAAGCTCTACATGCGGCTGCATGATTCGGCTGACGACGGAGCCGACTGGCGCGAAGCCGTCCAGATCCTTTTCGGTCTCGATCCTAATCGCGAGCCGGAACGGGCGCGCAGGATCTACGACAGCCATCTCGCCCGTGCGCGCTGGATGAAAAAGGACGGCTACAAGCTGCTGCTGCGCGACGGTCGCTGACCGTAAGACGAAAACCGCCGATTTGCCTCTGCCGCACCCTCCCTTGCCCGGAAAGGGGTTTTAGCGCAGACAAATGAGCCCGACCCTTGGTTGAACGCGCGAGAAATGGCTTCAACCTTGGGGTATGGACATGAAACCCGACCTGTCGAAGTGGCGATCCTCGCCGAGCTACGATTTCGTTGACGAAGTTGCAGCGCCCGATCTCGCCTGGGAATGGCTGCGGCGCAACGAGGACTATCAGCAGGACTATCGCGCCGTCGCGCGGAAGGCGACGGACGCGCCCGCCGTCCTTCGGTTCCGGAACCGCTGGGGGCTCACGTTTCCCGGTCCGGCCCGGACTGTCCTGCGCCGATACGCCGGTCTACTGGCTGCCGTCCTGCGATCCCGGCAGCATCGTGCTGGATGCGGTGCCATCCGTCCTGCCTGTTGAGGGCAACCTGTCCGACCTTCTCGCGGTGAAGGATGTCAGGGTAGCCGATGGCACATATTTTCGTTGCGATATCGGCCATGGCCGGAGCCTGCATCTCCTGCGGCTGGCGGGCGTCGATACGAATGCGCCGCTGGCCGTTGTCATCCCGCTCGACGCCGATGGTCTCGACCGGATCGAGGCCGCCACGCGCCTCCTCTGCTTTCTCATGCGGCGCGGCGTGCCGCCGGACGGGCGCCTGACCGAGCGGCAGCGCCGGCGGGCGCGTCGGATGCTGCAGGCCATCGACGGGCGCATGAGCGGGGCGAGCTATCGCGAGATCGCCCGCGCGATCTATGGCACCGACCGTGTCGGCGACGAGCCGTGGAAGACCTCCGCCCTGCGGGATGCCGTCATGGGCTTCGTCAGGGACGCCCGCGCGATGATCGGCGGCGGCTACTGTCGGCTGTTGCGGCGGCGACGGCGGAAGTAGCTGTCGGGACTGTCGGGACGGTGGCCTTCCAATCCTTCGCGCAACGTCGCAAGGTCTGCCCCGGACCAGATGCCCGCCTCAATTCCGCTTCCCGAGAACGATCATGACCAATACGCCGGATTTGCTACGACTGATCGCGACAGTCTTCATCGCGGTGACCTGCGTGGTCATCGGGGATACGGCGGGCAAACTGTTGACCGGCGGCGGGGTGGATCCCTTTATCGTGGCATGGTCGCGGTTCCTCCTGGCCGCGCTGATGCTGCTTCCGTTCAGTGGATTGACCCGGCGGGAACTGCCGGCCTTGCTGGACTGGCGCGTTCTGCTGAGGGCGGGATTCATCGTTTGCGGGATCTGCTGCATCCTGACGGCCCTGAAGACGGAACAGATCGCCAATGTCTTCGGAGCCTTCTTCGTCGGTCCCATCGTGTCCTATGTCCTGGCGATCCTGTTTCTGGGCGAGCGGCCATCGGCGCAGAGAAGTCTCTTGCTGGCGCTCGGTTTCGCCGGCGTGATGCTGGTGGTCAAACCCGGTTTCGGCAGCTCCGCTGGCATGGCTTTCGCTCTGGCGGCGGGAACGTTCTACGGCGCCTATCTGGTCATGACCCGCACCCTGGCGGGAGCCTTCCGGCCGCGCTTCCTGCTGATCTCGCAACTGCTGATCGGAGCCGTGGTCCTGACGCCCTTCGGCCTGCAAGCCGATTTTCCTGTGCCGGACGTGCCCTTGCTCTCGCTTCTTCTCGTCAGCGCCGTCGGGTCGGCTTTGGGCAACTATCTGCTGGTGATGGCCAGCAGGAAGGCCGAAGCCAGCCTGATCGCGCCCCTGGTCTACAGCCAGCTGATTTCGGCCACCGCGCTGGGGATTGTCGTCTTCGGCGATTGGCCCGATCTCGTATCACTGGCGGGGCTGGTGCTGATCGCCGTTTCGGGGCTGGGCTCGCTGCTGGTTCACCAGCGTGCGGGCAGGGGGCGCTTATCGACCCCGCCTTGCCCGCGCACGCCGTGATGTCGCTGGACGTCCGGAACCGCCGGCATGGAACCTCGGTAATCCTGCGCCGTCGGAAGGAGGCGTGGTCCCGCCGTCTTCCGCAGGCGCTTTCGCGGGATCAATCCGAAGCAGTCCTTGCCTGAATGAACCCTCCGACGGCAACGCCCTGCTCGTTGGGGCGGCTGGGCTTGCCGCTGCCCGTCAGGATCCGAGCAGCCGCATGCCGGCATGGCTCGCGGCGCCGCGGTCAAAGGTCAGGGTCTCGACGCAGCCCTCGAGCCGCCCGCCATGCGCGATCAGCGCATCGGCGAAATCGGCCTTCGTCGCCCGATAGGTGGCCAGCGCCAGATAGCCGGCCTCGGTGCGCTCGACGATCAGTTCGCGCGACCGCAGCAGCACCTCCACGGCATCGGCGATGGCCTCGCGCGTCATCCGGTAGGAACGGGTCAGCACCCAGACGGTTTCCACCAGAACCACTTGCGAGATGAAGCCGGGTTCTTCCGGGGTGAAGCTCTCGACGATCTCGGTCGCAAGAGGCGATTGCACAGCGTCGTCCTGCGCCAGATAGCGCACCAGCACATTGGTATCGATGCCGATCATTCGCCGGTCGCTGCGCTCAGGATCGCCGCCTGCATGTCCTCAAGGCTGACCGGCCTGTCGGGCCGGGGTACGATGCCTTTCAGCGAGCGGATCGAATGCGAGGCGGGCACGACCGCGTAATGGCCGTCGTCCATGCGCACGAAATCCACCCGGTCGCCGGGCGTCAGGCCCATATCGAGGCGCACCTTCTGCGGGATGGTGATCTGGCCTTTCGAGGTGATGGTCGCCGTGGGCATGATCGTAGTCCTTTCGATTAGTAAGGATAAAAGTAAGGATGACATGGCATCACGTCAAGCTTCGTGGTCCGGGAGTCAGCCAGGGGGGTGAGAATTAGGCACCCATAACTTCGCACTCCCTGCTGCCGTTTCTTCTCCGTCACCCTGTCCTCCATACGCCGCTGCCCGCCAGCGGCCCCGCGAACCGCACGGAGGCCCGACGATGAAGCCCGACCTTACCGACCTGCCGCCGCGCTTCCTGCGCACCCCGGAAGCCGCGTATTTCCTCGGCCTGTCCGGCCGGACGCTGGAAAAGCACCGCAGCTTCGGCACCGGCCCGGTGTTTCACAAGCTCGGCGGCCGCGTGGTATACGCCATCGACGATCTGCAGGCCTGGGCCGAGCGCGGCGCCGTCACCTCGACCTCCGATCCGCGCGGCACGGTGTTGCCCGCCAAGCGCCATGCCGTGACGCCGCCGGCCCATGCCGGCCGCTACCGGCGCTGAGGGGGCAGGGATGAGAGCGCCCCGCCGCCCCCGTCTTTCCGGCGAGCGCCGCCGCCTCAGCCCCTTCGTGGTGACGGGGGCGGGAGGTGAGGTGCGCCCGCGCGATCAGCGCGACCTGATGGAACGTCCGTTCTTCTCGCTCGCAAAGACCAAGCGCCTGACGCCCATCCACTACGAATCCGGCGGTGTCCAGGTCCATGTCCAAGGCTTTCCCGAACACGGCATGGCGACCATCTGGGATGCCGACGTGCTGATCTGGGCCGCCAGCCAGATCGTCGATGCCGAGAATGCCGGGCTGCAAACCTCGCGTTTCTTGCGCTTCACCCCCTACCAACTGCTGACCGCCATCGGCCGCCAGACCGGCGCGCGCGACTATCGCCTGCTCAAAGGCGCGCTGGCGCGGCTGCAATCGACGATGATCCGCACCACGATCCGCCATGGCGAGCATTGGCGGCGTCACCAGTTCTCCTGGATCGGCGAATGGGAGGAGATGACCACGGCCGCCGGCCGGGTCGAGGGCATGGAATTCGTGCTGCCCGAATGGTTCTATCGCGGCGTCCTCGATCGCTCGCTGGTCCTGACCATCGACCCGGCCTATTTCCGGCTCAAGGGCGGCATCGAGCGCTGGCTCTACCGCGTCGCCCGCAAACATGCCGGCCGTCAGCCGCAGGGCTGGTGCTTCGACATCCCGCATCTGCATGCGAAGTCGGGCAGTCTGGCCAAGCCCGCAGATTTCGCCTGCGACATCCGGCGCATCGCCGCCCGCCAGTCTCTGCCCGGATACCGGCTGCGGATCGAGCGCGTCGACCACGTCGAGATGCTGCGGATCCTTCCTGCGAGTTATCCACAGTTCCCTGTGGATAACTGTGTGAACGGTATCGGGACTTCGGGCGTCGGAAATGTGGACGGTATCGGGACTTCAGGCGTGCGACTATCGGGACTTCGGGCGTGCCAGGGGCAGTCAAGCCTTTGGTCCGACGAACGGAATCCGTCCCGTAACTTATCTAACTTAAAAGACTCTAACATGGTAGAAGCGCGCCGGGCGGTGGATAACCCCCGCCCGGACGCCGATATGGTCCCTCATTCGCGAAATCGGCGCGGGCCGGAAGGGGGCGGTGAATGACCTCGCTCGCGCTTCCCCCGTTGCAGCCAGGAGCATGCTTTCGCTTTTCGCAGCCATACCATGATCCGCTGCGAGAACCTACGACATCCTACGCCCCGATGCGCTCTTCCGCCGATCGCATGACGCGGTGGCCGTCATGACGGACAGGATCGCTTCATGCGGTGGAAAAGGCGAAGAGCCTGCCGAGAACCCGTCTCTCACCTTGGTGGACCTGATCTGGCAGGAGAAGCGGGTCGAGCACTGGCTGCGTTTCGGGCGCTTCTGCCACGAGCACCGGATCGACCGCCAGCGCCGGACCGTCGGCTTCGCGCCCGGCAGCGTCTTCGCCTTCGTCCGCTGGGCAGGCAACGATTACGGCACCGTGGTCTCGCGCCTCGACATCCTGCGCGCCGTCGGGCGGGGCGAGCCGTTCCAGACCCTGCCCTGCGTCCGCCCCGGTGCCGAGATCCTGCTCCGGGTCAGCGGCTGGCCGAAGGTCGAGCGGGTGCTGCAGGTTGTCGACGCCATCGAGGCGCTGGGCATCGACGCTCACGCGGTCTCGCCGGAGCACTGGCGGCATGTCCACAACCGCATCGCCGCGGGAGAGCCGTTCCGGACCTACACCAAGGCCCAGCATGCCGCATGGCTGAAGCGCCGGAGGGTCGGGGCATGATGCGCGTACTCGATCTCTTCAGCGGTGCCGCCGGCGGCTGGTCGCTCGGCCTGCATCGGGCGGGGCTCAACACCATCGCCGCCTGCGAGATCGTGGAATGGCGCCGCATCCTCTATTCGGAGAACTTCCCGCATGTCAGACTCTACGCCGATATCCGCGACCTCACGGCAGCTCGACTTGTTTCCGACCTCGGCTGCCTGCCCGACATCGTCGTCGGCTCGCCGCCCTGCCAGGACATCAGCAGCGCCAACACGAAGGGCAAGGGGATCGAGGGAGAGCGCTCGGGCCTCTATCTCGAGGCCGTGCGGCTGGTCGGAGACTGCCGCCCTCGCTGGTTCGCTTTTGAGAACAGCTCTAACTTGCGAACTCGCGGCGCCGACCGGCTGCTCGATGAGTTGGAAGCGCTCGGCTACGCCTGCTGGCCATGCGTGGTGGGTGCTGCGGATATCGGCGCCAACCATGTCCGCAAGCGGTCCTGGCTCATCGGCTGCGACCCCGGTCAGCTTGCCCGTGTCGCAATCCCAGCAGGGTGGCATGCGGATGGAGGGTGGCTCGGGCGCAGGGAAGGCGATGAAGGAGTCGGGTCTCTCCGACCTGTTCCGCAACCGTCCGCTGCCGACGCCGATGGCCTCGGACGGGATGAGGGACGGCGCTGGCGGGGGCGCGGGATCGACATATCCGCTGCGGATGATCCTCGCCACGCCGCGCAAGACGGATGCGGATCGCGGCGGAAGGGGCGACCTGCTGAGCCAGCTTCAGGGGCACAACAGCCGCCATGCGGGGATGATGGGCACGCCGACGGCGAATGCGGCGCCACGCGGCAGCGTCTTGCGCAAGCACAAGGGCCGGATGACCTCGGATCAGGACCGTTTCGACCGCAGCCCGACGATCGGCAAGGCGCTGCATTTCGACGGGCCGGAGACGACCTGCGGCATGATGCCGACGCCGGTGAAGCCGAACGGCGGCAGGACGCTGAGCCCGCAGGAGATCGAGACCGGCAAGCGGTCGAACGGCGTCAAGGCGCAGATCGACACGCCGAACCTGCTGCGCCATGCCCCCGAGATCCTGCCGACGCCGACCAAGCGCGACAGCCGCATGGACGGCTGGAGCCCGGCCTACGACCGCCGGAAATCCCCGACCATGGACGCGGTGATGGATGGCGCGATGACGGATCGGGCGCCGGACAAATGGGCGGGCGCGCGGGCGCTTGCGGCGATGCTGCAGAGCCATGGCCTGACTGGAACGGCGGGTTTGCCCATCACCTACGGCTGGATGATGGGCTTTCCGCCTGGCTGGCTCGGACGCGCATTGCGCTCGGCAGCCGCAAGGGGACGTCTGCGGCCGGTCTGATCGTCGAGGCCTTCGGCGACGCGGTGGTGCCGCAGATCCCCGAGGCCATCGGCCGCGCCATCCTCCGCACCGAAGCCGCGCTGAACGCGGTCCTGGGTGAGGCGGCGGAAAGCCGTGTCACCACTGGCGGCGGTGCGTCCACAAGCACGGTCACGGGTGATGTCGCGACCGACAGCGATGCTGCAGGCACCGCGCCCAACGACGATCCTGCGGATCACGGGGGGCGCGTTAAGACCCGCAGAACCCGCATCACATATCTCGCCGCAATCGCCGCCGCCGTGCTGCTGATCGGCGGTATTTCCGTCACCGACATCGCGCCTGGGCTGATCTGGAACGCCAGTGCCAGCTTGCCGCTTGGCCTCTACCGCGTCGAACCGCCGACCGATCTCGCCCTCGGCGATCTGGTCGCCGTCGCGCCGCCCGAACCGCTGGCGCGGTTCGTCGCCGCGCGCGGATATGTAGGCCCCGGCGTGCCGTTGCTGAAGCGCGTGGCCGCGCTTCCCGGCATGCGGGTCTGCCGCATTAGTAGCACGATCACCGTCGATGGCCAGCCGATCGGCGCGGCGCGCGAGCGCGACCGCCTCGGCCGCCCGCTGCCAACCTGGCAGGGCTGCACGGTCGTCGGCGCGGGCGAGGTCTTTCTCATGAACCGGGAGGCCGAAGACAGTCTCGACGGCCGCTATTTTGGCCCGCTGCCGCTCGGCAGCGTCACCACCCGCATCGTGCCGCTCTGGACCGATGCGGCGGGCGACGGTCGCTTCCGCCGGCCTGCGACCGGGGCGGAAAGCGGCCCCCTGAACCTCTCTCCAACCGCAACCGAAGGAACCAAATGATGCCACAGATCGGAGAATTCACCCGCACGCAATCGGGCTACGAGGGCCGCGTCCGCACCGTCACGCTCGACCTGCAACTGGTCTTCGTGCCCACCTACAATGCCGATATCGAGAAGGCGCCGGATTACCGCATCCATCTCGACGGCGAGGACGGCCCGGAGATCGGCGCGGGCTGGACCCATAGCGGCGAGAAGGCCGGAACATATATCTCGGTCGCCTTCGACGATCCGGCGCTCGCACAGCCGATCCGCGCCCGGCTGTTCCAGTCCGACGAGCAGGGCCGCAACTGGGGTCTGCACTGGTCGCGCCCCAGAAAGCGCGACGAGCGGGACTGAGCCATGCCGTTCACCGTACCACACCATGCCGATGGGCGGGCTTGCGCCGCCCGCCGCATGGCCGCCCTTCTGCTTTCCGGCCTGGCCTTCGCCGTCCTCCCGGCTGCCGGCCTGCTGGCGCAGACCGTGCAGCCGATCGCGCAGCAGGCCGGCGATCCCTTCGCGTCCCATGTGGCGGAAGCCTCGCTGCGCTTCGGTATCCCGCCTCACTGGATCCGCGCCGTGCGCCATGTCGAAAGCGGCAGCAATCCGCACGCCGTCTCACCGAAGGGCGCCATGGGCCTGATGCAGGTGATGCCGGAGACATGGGCGGCGCTGCGCGCCCGCCATGCGCTCGGCAGCGATCCGTTCGATCCCCGCGACAACATTTTTGCGGGCGCCGCCTATCTGCGCGAGATGCATGACCGCTACGGCAATGTCGCCGCCATGCTGGCCGCTTACAATGCCGGGCCTGGACGCTACGACGAGCATCTGGCCTCGGGCCGGGCCCTGCCGGCCGAGACCCGCGCCTATGTCGCCACGCTGGCGCCGCTGCTGAGCGGCGACCCGCTTCCCGGCACCGTTTCCGCCGCCGCGCCGCCGCCCGACTGGCGCGAGGCGCCACTCTACGTCGGCACCTTGATCGACAGCCCGGATTCGGAGCGACCCCAGCCCGGCGGTCTGTTCGTGCGCCGATCCGATACAGAACCACCGCAGTCCGATGGCGCATTGGTTGCCGATCCGGAATCGCCGGCCGAACTGTCCGACACCGCTTCGGACGCCTTCGCGCCGCAATCCGATGCGCTGTTCGTTCGCCGCTCCGATGCGGGATCCGTGCAATGAAAAAACATTCCAAACATCGCGCCACCTGCACAGACAGGAGCCCGCAGCCATGAAGATCGCTTATGCCGACCCGCGCTATATCGGCTGCGCACATCTCTACCGCGACCGTCCCGATTACGCCGGCGAGGTCGATCATGCGGCGCTGATCGACCGGCTGGAACGCGATTACGACGGCTCGATCCTGCACGCCGCCGCGACGCCTCGCTCTTTCGCCCTTCTCGCGCCGCTGGTCAAGCCGACGGGCGCGCGCTGGATGGCCTGGGTGAAGGGTTCCGCTGCCTTCAAGCGCAATGT
Source organism: Paracoccus sp. MKU1 (assembly GCF_001447385.1). Classification (GTDB taxonomy): domain Bacteria; phylum Pseudomonadota; class Alphaproteobacteria; order Rhodobacterales; family Rhodobacteraceae; genus Paracoccus. The sequence goes on from NZ_LLWQ01000063.1 coordinate 10,830, forward strand.
CCCGGTGGCTTATGCCTGGGAACCGGTGATCGTCAAACCCGCCCGCAAGCATGCGGTCAGCAAGCGGCTGGTGCTGCGCGACTGGGTGCAGGAAAGCATCGCTCTGCGCCGCGGACTGACCGGCGCCAAGCCGGAAGCCGTCTGCCACTGGGCCTTCGAGATGGCCGCCGCGCGGCCCGAGGACAGGCTCGACGATCTGTTTCCCGGCACCGGCGCCGTCACCGCCGCGTGGCACACATGGCAGCGGAAGTTCACCCTGCCGGACGATCCGCAGCCTGCTCTGCCGCCGTCGGACAGCGCTCGTCGGGGACGATCCCGCCTGAGGAATCCGTCATGACCGCATCCGTCCTTTTCCTGCACGTTGGCAGCCGCGCCGTCGCCCGCTGCTGCGATGAATGGCGACCCGTCGCCGAGTCGATGACAAGGGGAGGGGGTGAAGTCGAGCGATCCTGCTCAGCTTCGACACATGGTTCCGCCGCGAGTATGGATATCCCGCAGCATCGCCCGCAGCACGGCGAAGTCGATCCGATCGGTATTGCGATAGCGCACGCAGCCTTTGCCGCAATCGATGCCGGCAAGCCGTTCGCGAAACCGCTCGACCGTCGTGGGGCCGGCGTAGAAGGCGATGTGGCGTTTCTGTGCATTGAAGCTGACGGCATTGTCCCGGCCGGACGGGCCATAACCGGGCATGCCCCATTGCATTCGCTCCTCCCAGTTGGCCAGTTCCTGACGGCAGGCCGCCCGCAACTGCTCGAAGATCGGCCGTTCGGCTGCCGCGAGACCATCGAGCCAGTCGTCCACGCTCGTTGCCTGCGATTGCACCATGCCCGGTCCTTCCCCGCCATCGTTCGCCGCCATCGCCGCCAGGCGGTGTCCGGCAGCCGTGCCGCCAAGGCTATCATCTCCGACCGACCGGGCGAAGGGATGAGATGCGCGCGCCGGTCGACCTCCGCCTCATCGGCGCCCGATTGGTTGCGCGATCCGCAGCCCGCTCTGCCGCAGTCGGGCAGCGTCCGCAGGAGGCGCTCCCGCCCGGGAGGGGCCTCATGAGCCCCAATCGCCGAAATCGCACTGTAGCGTATCCCAGCGCAGGAACGGGCGGCGCGGTCCTTTGGGCCACGCCGCCCTCAGGGCTATGGCAAGGTAAAAGCCCCGGCCCGTCAAAGACCTACGCCATTGACATGGCGGGTCTTTTCCGGGGCCGGTCGGTCGGCGGCGGTGCCGCGTTTTTGGGGTTTTGCCGCGATTTCAACGCCGATTTCGGCACTGTTGCGGAAATCGCCGGGCAGGGAGGTCCGTCATGAGCCATGACGACCGCGAGTTCCGCATCCGCCCGGGTAGGCCGCGCTCGACCCCGGTGCCCCGCAGCGGCAGCTTCGTCAATCGGGTGCTGCGCGCGGCGCGGAAGGCCGGGCCGGTTCGAAAGGCGGCACCGGCCGGGGGTTCGTCGTCCAGATCGAAAGGGCTTCCCCGCACCGGCCACTCCACCTTCGGGCGGGGGCGAACGAGCTTCAGCCGCTCGCGGCTGTTCTCGCCGCAGCGCCGGGTGGTGGTGAAGGCGCGGGTGGTCCGGCACAGGGGGCGATCCTTCCGCTCGGCGCCGATGACGGCCCATCTCGCCTATCTCCAGCGCGAGGGCGTCCGCCGCGACGACAGCGACGGGCTGATGTTCGACGCCACCTCCGACGATGCCGACGATCCCGCCTTCGCGGAACGCTGCCAGGACGACCGGCACCATTTCCGCTTCATCGTCTCGCCCGAGGATGCGTCCGACATGACCGACCTGCGCGCCTTCACCCGCGATCTGGTGAAGCATATAGAAGCCGATCTCGGCACGAAGCTCGACTGGATCGCCGCCGATCACTGGAACACCGACAACCCGCACGTGCATCTGCTGCTGCGCGGTGTCGACGAGACCGGCAAGGATCTGGTCATCTCGCGCGACTATATCAGCTACGGGCTGCGCTCGCGCGCCGAGGATCTGGTCGCCCTCGAACTCGGACCGAAGCAGGAGCACGAGATCCGCTCCGCCCTGGAACGCGAGGTGACGGCGGAACGCTGGACCCGGCTCGATGCCGCGATCCGGCGCCAGGCCGACGAACTGGGCTTCATCGACCTGCGTCCCGACGCACCGATCAAGGGTGAACCGGTGAGCCGCAGCCCGGAACCTCGCCGGCTGATGATCGGGCGGCTGCAGCATCTGGAGAAGATGGGCCTCGCCACATCGGCCGGTCCCGGCGAGTGGATGCTGGGGCTGGAGGCGGAAACCACCCTGCGCGATCTCGGCCGGCGCGGCGACATCGTCAGCCGGATGCATCGGGCCTTCGCCGGGCGCGGCGAGGAACGGGGCGTTCTGGACTTTGTCACCGACAGCGGCCGCAACGGAGCGCCCGTCATCGGGAGGCTGGTCGATCTCGGGTTGCATGACGAGCTGACCGGCGAGGCCTATGCGGTGATCGACGGCACCGACGGCCGCGCCCATCACATCCGCCTGCGCGGGATCGAGGCCTTCGACCAGGCGCCGCCGCTCGGCGGCATCGTCGAATTGCGCCGCTTCGGCGGGCCGGAGGATCCGAACCCGACCCTGCGGCTCGCCCATCGTTCCGATCTCGATCTGCAAGCCCAGATCGCCGCGCCCGGCGCCACCTGGCTCGATCACCGGCTGGTCGAGCGCAAACCGATGCCGCTGGCCATGGGCGGCTTCGGCAGGGAGGTGCGCGAGGCCATGGATGCCCGCGCCGAGCATCTGGCCGGGGAAGGCCTGGCCCGGCGCGAGGGGGAGCGCATCCTGCTGCGCCGCCATCTGCTCGCCACCCTGCGCCGCCGCGAACTTGATGCCGTCGGCGCCGATCTCGCCCGGAAAACCGGGCGGCAGTATGTGCAGGCCCGGCCCGGCGATCATGTCGCCGGCACCTGCGGCCGGCGAATGTCGCTGTCCTCGGGCCGCTTCGCTGTCATCGAGGGTCCCGGACCCGGCGGGGGCCTGGGCTTCCAGCTGGTGCCCTGGTCGCGGGATCTCGAAGACCGGGTCGGCCGGCATGTCTCCGGCGTGGCGAAACCGGGCGGCGGCATCGACTGGTCGCTGGGGCGCAGGCGCGACCTCGGTCTCTGACGAAAGGAGATATTACCATGACCGGCACGAAGATCCTCTGGGGCCAGATCAGCGTGGTCTTCCTGATCGTGCTGATCTTCGTCTGGTCGGGCACGCAATGGACGGCCTGGCGGCTCGGCTTTCAGCCGCAGCTCGGCCCGGCCTGGTTCGAGATCCGGGGCATCCCGGTTTATTACCCGGCGGCGCTGTTCTGGTGGTGGTACTTTTATGATGCCTATGCGCCGCGCATCTTCATGGAGGGCGGCATCATCGCGGCCTCGGGCGGGTTTCTCGCCATCAGCATCGCCATCCTGATGTCGGTGATGCGCGCCCGCGAGGCCGAAGATGTCGAGACCTATGGCTCCGCAAGATGGGCTGGCTGCGCCGAGATCGAGCGAGCCGGGCTGCTCGGTCCCGACGGCGTGGTGCTGGGCCGATACGAGCAGGACTACCTGCGCCACGATGGCCCGGAACATGTGCTCTGCTTCGCCCCGACCCGCTCCGGCAAGGGCGTCGGGCTGGTGGTGCCGACCCTGCTGACCTGGCCGGGCTCGGCCATCGTCCACGACATCAAGGGCGAGAACTGGCAGCTCACAGCCGGGTTCAGGGCAAAGCACGGCCGGGTGCTGCTGTTCGATCCGACCAATGCCGGGTCCGCCGCCTACAATCCCTTGCTGGAGGTGCGGCGCGGCGAATGGGAGGTGCGCGACGTCCAGAACATCGCCGACATCCTCGTCGATCCCGAGGGCTCGCTGGAAAAGCGCAACCATTGGGAAAAGACCAGCCACGCCCTGCTGGTCGGCGTCATCCTGCATGTGCTCTATGCCGAGCAGGACAAGACCCTGGCGCGGGTCGCAGCCTTCCTCTCCGATCCCCGGCGTTCGATCGAGGCGACGCTGGCGGCGATGATGAAGACCCCGCATCTCGGCGAGGCCGGGCCGCATCCGGTCATCGCCAGCGCCGCGCGGGAATTGCTCAACAAATCCGAGAACGAACGCTCCGGTGTTCTCTCCACCGCGATGTCCTTCCTCGGCCTCTATCGCGATCCGGTCGTCGCCCAGGTCACCAGCCGCTGCGACTGGCGCATCGCCGATCTGATCGCGGCGGAAAAATCCTCGACGCTCTATCTGGTGGTGCCGCCCTCGGACATCTCGCGCACCAAGCCGCTGATCCGGCTCGTGCTGAACCAGATCGGCCGCAGGCTGACCGAGGATCTGCATGCGAAGGACCGGCGGCACCGGGTGCTGATGCTGCTCGACGAGTTCCCGGCCCTCGGGCGGCTGGACTTCTTCGAGAGCGCGCTGGCCTTCATGGCCGGCTACGGCATCAAGTCCTTCCTGATCGCGCAGTCGCTGAACCAGATCGAAAAGGCCTATGGCCCGAACAACTCGATCCTCGACAATTGCCATGTCCGGGTCAGCTTCGCCACCAATGACGAGAGGACCGCAAAAAGAGTCTCCGACGCGCTCGGCACCGCCACCGAGATGAAGGCGATGAAGAACTATGCCGGCCACCGCCTCGCGCCCTGGCTCGGCCATATCATGGTCTCGCGCTCCGAGACCGCCCGGCCGCTGCTGACGCCCGGCGAGGTCATGCAGCTGCCGCCCGAGGACGAGATCGTCATGGTTGCCGGCACCCCGCCGATCCGGGCCAGGAAGATGCGCTACTATGTCGATCCGCGTTTCAGGGAGCGGGTGCTGGCCTCGCCCGATCCGCGCGAGGTCGTGCGATCCGCGCTGCCGGACGATTGGACCGGGCTGCAGCCGCCAAATCCGGAGGCGGATGGGGCAGGGGAAAGTGAACCAGATCACACCTTGCGCCAGGACAAGGCCAATTCCGGTCTGCGCCGCGAGCCGGAACTGCCCGAGCATGTCGAGATCGTCCACGAGCGAAAGGAGCCGTCACCCGAGGACGAGTTCAGAAACCTGCTCGGCGACGACCAGGAGGCTGCGGCGCGCCGGCGGCAGGCGCTGCGCCGCAAGATGAGCGGCATCGCCCGCCAGGCCTCGATGGATCCCGGCGACGACATTCCGATGTGACGACATTCATCCGCAGGAAGGAGTCCGGCCATGCGCCAGCGTCTGAACGTCTATTTCCCGCCCGCTCTGCTGCGGCAGATCTCCGATCTCGCGGACAGCAGGAAGGTCTCGCGCTCGGCCATCGTCGAGGCCGCCGTCGCCTCGTTTCTCTCGCCCGACGATGCCGACCGGCGCGAGGCGGCCTTCGCCCGCAGGCTCGACCGCATGTCGCGCCAGATCATGCGGCTGGAACGCGATGTCGGCCTTTGCGCCGAAACCTTGGCGCTCTTCGTCCGCTTCTGGCTGACCGTCACGCCGCCGGTCCCGACCGAAGGCTATGCCGCCGCCCAGGCCAAGGGCCGCGAGCGCTTCGAGGGCTTCGTCGAGACCCTCGGCCGCAGGCTGCAATCCGGCGAGAGCTTTCTCAGGGAAATCCCGGAGGATGTAGCGGGAGCGGTGGAGGGTCCGGAAAAGGCCGACCCTGCCGGTGAGGGGCACCGCACCACTCCGTGACTGACGGCAGTCCGCCAATACGCATATTGCGTATTGCCGTTTGGCATATGAAGGCTATATTGATGCCAAATGCAGGAGGCGCAGATGCAGCTTCATCCCATTGCCGCAACCCCGGCCCGTGTCGGCAGTCCGGTCATCACCGATGAGGAAGCCGGGGCGCTGGCGCGCACCACCGTCAATCTGTTCCGTGCCTGGGGGCTGACCGATGCCGAGGCGAGAACCCTTCTGGGCGGCATGGCGGCCCGGACCTGGGCGCGCTGGAAGGACGGCGAGATCGGCCGGATCGACCGGGATCTGAGGATGCGCATGGCCCATCTCATGGGGATCCATAAGGGGCTGCGCTATCTCTTCAAGGATCCTGCTTGGGGGTATGCGTGGGTGCGCAAACCCAATGCGGCTTTCGGTGGCAGTTCCGCCCTCGACATCATGCTGCGCGGCGAATTGTCCGATCTGGCGCTGATGCGGGAATGGCTCGACGCCGAGCGCGGTGCATGGTGAGCGGCCTTGCCGTGAAGCGACGGGTGACGTGGGACAGGACCTGGCGCATCATCCGTTCGATCTGGCCGCCGGTCGACCTGTTCGAGGATATCGCCGATCCGCGTGACTGGGAGGCGCTGGTGTCCGTCGAGGCCAAGACCAATCCCCGCATCCGCAACGAGGTCGGCGATCTGGGTAAGGTGCCGGCCGCGCGCCGGGTCGGAGGGCCGGGCGCCAGCCTGGTCATGGCGCCCTTCGTCCATTGCTCGACCGCGCGCCCGGGCCGCTTCACCGACGGCAGCTACGGCGTCTACTATGCCGGGGACCGGGAAGAGGTCGCGCTGGCCGAGACCATCCACCACCATGCGAAGTTCATGGCGGCGACCGAAGAGGCACCCGGCTGGACCTCGGATTTCCGCGCCCTGGTCGGCTCCATCGACCGGAGCCTGCACGACGTGAATGCCGTGCCGGATGTCCTGCATCCGACGGATTACGCGCCATCGCAGGCGGAAGGGGCGGGGCTTCGCGCGGCCGACAGCGACGGTCTGCTCTGGAACAGCGTCCGCATGCCGGGTGGGCAATGCATCGGCGTCTTCTGGCCCGACGTGGTGAGCATCCCGGCGCAGGGCTCGCATTTCTGCTATCATTGGAACGGTAAGCGGGTCGATTTCGTCAAGCGCCACGATACCGGAGAGATCCTCGAGGTCAGCTGAACACCCGTGCGATTCGGTCGGTCTGCCCTCGCGGCGCCCGGTTTCCGGAAAAGGCGAAACCGCCGTTTCCCTGTCTTTCTACGCCAGACGACGACGGCAGTTGAATAGCTGTTGCGCGGCTGCGTTTTGAGGCTCTTTTAGTCGACCCCATCCGGGGGCCTTCCTCTCGCCGCTCCGGAGGAACGGGGGACGGGATGGCAGGTTCGGACCACATCGAGGCAAGGGTGGAGCGCGGCGCCCGCATGCTCCGCACCGCGCTCGGGCCTGCCATCTCCGCCCTGTTGCGGGATCCCGATATCGTCGAGGTGATGCTGAACCCGGACGGCCGGATCTGGGTCGACCGGCTGCGCGACGGGTTGGCGGAAACCGGCCAGGTCCTGCCCGCATTCGACGGCGAGCGCATCATCCGGCTGGTCGCGCATCACGTCGGCGTCGAGGTCCATGCCCGGAGCCCCCGCGTCTCGGCGGAACTGCCCGAGACCGGGGAACG
>NZ_LLWQ01000064.1 GCF_001447385.1 Paracoccus sp. MKU1
AAAGGTCAGGGCAGGCTCATTTCCGAGAAGGCCCTCGCGATAGTCCTTCCGCCAGCGCGTCAGCAACGCGCGAGAGATATCGTGACGCCGCGCCGTCAGCGCCACGCTGCGCGGGCGCGACAGGCTTTCCTCGACGATACGGATCTTCTCGGCAGCCGACCAGCGACGCCGCCGACCACTATCGGTCACCGAGAGAACCTCGACTTGGGAACTGAAGCTATGGGTGTCCATAGCTTCAGCCTCCTACATCCATCCCACCTTCAGCGTCAGACGGTCCTCACCGGGAGCTTACGAGAGGCATCGACGCGATGGCCGAGCTTCGATGGCGCACGCTCCTGCACGACCGAACATGAGCGCGCGCAAGTGGCCAGGGAAGTATCAATCTTCAGGCGTAGGGAACGCGGCTAGTCAGGGATATAAATAGGCGGGAAACTGCACGACGCCGACTGGGATGATCAGGCCGCGTGAGGGGCTGCTTGTCCCGCATGAACAGGATGGACGAGCCGGGAGCGCCGAATGGCAAGCCCGCTATTTATCGAGGTTCTTCTGTCGTGAAAATGCGGACAGATCGAGGGTCAATGCTTGCAGTGATCGCGTCGTTTCCACGTCGTGATGCGTCAGGAGATCGACAAGATCCTCTTGGTTCGGCTGTCCCAAAGCAAGGCGATAGAGCAGCCTCTGCGTCCTCAATTTCGCAAATCGATCAATGTCGCGACTTTGGGGAAGCGCGAACAAATGTCGCTTTAGATCTGCGCCTTCCATCGCCCACCACGGGCTGAGGCCGGTTTTATCATTCGCGAATGCCTTGTCGGCGTCGCGTGCGATGATGTCCCACGGCGACGATGCTTGGCCTCGTGCTTGCGCAAGCGCTTGTTCACCTAGTTTTCGGGCGAGCGGTTGTCGGACAGTCAGTCCGCCGAAGCGCTGAACGCGGCCTTCTCGTTGCTCCAGGTCAACCGGGCTGGAACAAAGATCCCAGTGGCCGAGCCTGTCGCACCAACTATGAAAGTCGAGACCTTCCTGTCCGACAGAGGTTGTTGCCAGGACGTGGGGCCAGAACGGCGTGTTGAACGCGCTGCGGATTTCCTCAGAGCGCGCCGGTGGCGGTTCATTGACATCATGGTCCTGTCGATGCGCCTCTGTCTCGGCGCCCCCAAACGGCACCGCAGCGTGACAACGGATACGAATTTTGTCCTTCTTCTTCGCCCCCTTGAACCCGAAGGTGCCGACGTTCGCTGCGAGCGCCGTCGACAGATCCTCAATCAGCCCATCAGGGTTGACCTTGGATTTGCGCAGCCAAAAATGTTCGTCGAGGACGGCCTCCAGGCAGCCATCAACGCACGCATTCTGATATTTCTGCGTGGCGTCCTCGCCGGGCAAGACCGACCAGAAAACAGGGCGATCCAGATAGGTGCGCAGCCGTGTCCAGCAGAAGCGTACGAGCCGCGCGAAATGCTGCTCCTGGAAATCGAAAAGGTCCGGAAGGTGGCGATAGAGTGCTCGGCCAGTCACGACGCCAGGGGCGCCGAGAGCCATATCCACCAAGGCGTCCAACTCCCACCGGCTTAGCCAGGTGATCGCCTCTGCCTCTTGGCGCTGTTTGAGCAATGTTTGAAGTGTCGCATCCTTCTGTGCGACCCGGCCCCAGTTCTTCTGGACCACCGCGAACTCCCGCGCCAGCGGGGCCTTCTGCGCGTGCTCGATGGCAGCGAGGATCGCCCATGCTGGTTTGCGGCGTCGGTTGCTACGCGCATTCGGAGCATCCGGCGCGATCGTCGGGGGCAACGCCTGAATAATCTGCTGCCGTGCCCTGTCCCTGATCTGCTTCATCGCCGCCTTTCCCTTCACATCGAGCGGATCGACAGCGCGGATCAGGAAGGGGCTCGGGTGAAACAGGGCGAGCGTGGGCCCTTGGTTGGGCTTCGGATTTAGGTGGCGTTTCTTCCACGCGGCGGCGTAGGGAAGACTGCTTTTCCCAACGTATTTGCGCTCGACCTCTAGGCTGACAAGGGCTGCCAGGCTTTGCGGCGTGGCCCTGAACCGGCTGAAGATCAGCATCTTGGGTGATTGCGTCACCTTCGCCCATGGGCCGGAAGGCGCCCACCAAGTCAGCGATGGCAACACCCATGGGAGCGCAAGGGCCTCCGTCGGCACAAGGTCGTTGAGGGCGCGGAGCTTGGCGCTTCCCCAACCGTCTTTGGGCGGCTTGAAGCAATTGGTGACTCCAAGCCGGGGGACGCTGCGCGTGGCTGGAAAATCTATGTCGCGAGAAATCAGGTATCGGTCCCCCAACGCTTGCGCAGGGAGAGGCACTGAAAGCCAGTAGCCGATCGCGCTGCCCGCGAGCTTGGGCGGCACATGGTCGGTGAAATGGCGATAGACGTCGAGATCGTGGGGCTCGATCCTTACGGACGGCGGCGCAGGCTCTCCGGCATGGTCGGAAGCCGGACGCTCGGTCCGCGACATGAGCGGTGTGAGGAGCGCCTCGAGATGATGCTTGAGCGTTTGCGCCTCTTCGATCGCCGCCGTTCGGCTATCGGGTGGCAGGTGGCCGATCAAATGCAGGAGATCGCCAAAACGACGAAATTGGGTTTCAGCCTCAGCGCGTACAGCCGACCCGCCCAGAAATTCGATAATCTCGAAAAATTCGACATGAGGAGCAGCCCCAGCGCCGCTTTCCCAGCGCTCGGCATAGAAGCGATAGGGCGTGGCGGACAGGAGGAGGATCGGCGGCGGCGTCCCTCCATCTATTCCTGCCAGCAATTGACGCGCCAAGGGATTATCGGCGCCTGCGTCGAGCAGCTCGCGATAGCATTGGAACTCGTCGAAAATGACGAGATCGGGCGGGGCGGAATCCAAAGCGGCTTGAGCGAGCGCCTTCCGCATCCGGCCCAAGCTCTGGCCATGTTTGCTCGTATCGATCGCGTGCAGAATGTTTTCGCGGGCCGGCTTGCCAAATTCCGCGCGTAACGCTCGGCCATAAGCCGTCTTGAAGAGGGCGGAGACATTGTCGAACTTGCCTTGAGCTTCCTCGCACGCCCATGGCCAGCCGGACGTTGCGCCATATTCGATATAGCCTTCCGGAAAGGCCGCGGTCAGGCCCGGGTATAGTTCGTCCAACAGGAGCTTGATAAACGCGCGCTCGACAGCCTTTCCGCCGTAGAGGCGCTGCGAGCTGGAGAACGATGTGGTGGGTGTAAAGGCGTAGAGCCGCAGCTTTCCCTTCCGTTTTTCCTCGAACGGAATGAGACCGACCCGGTCGATGATGGAGAGTGCGTCCTTGGCGTCGTCCTTGTCGAGGAAGCGCAGCAGTTCGACCTTGTTCTGGTCCGCGACTTTGAGCCCGCTCGTAATATAATAGACCGTGAACTTACGCGCTTTGCCCGCCAACGCCGCAAGCGTATCTCGGGCGACGACGGTTTTTCCGAGGCCGACTTCGTCCGCAACAAGAAACCGGCGCAGTGGGTTGCATCCCGATAGGGCGGCAGTTGCAGCCTTGACCGTCGCGGCCTGGAAGGGTTTCGATCTTGCGCTCATGAGGCAAGCTGGGTCCGCGCGATAGCCCAGATCTGAGCGAGTTCGTTTAAGTCAGCTCTCTCCGTTTCGCTCAGGTTTTCGCCGTGGGCGAGAAGCGCATCCACATAGGGCGCAAAATGGCGATCGACCCGGCCGAAGGCTTTGCGATCGCGTGCCCAAGCCGTGAGAATATCCTCCAACGTAAGGCGGTCATAACCCAGGCCTTGGGAGCGGTTGCCCCGCGATCCGGCATCGTCATCCCATGCGCCGCCGCCGACCGGAAGCGCGTCGCCGTCGAGCATCGCACGCATCCAGTCATGAAATGCGCGAAGCCCCATGTGGCTGGCCAGCGCGGCTAGATCCCGCTGCTCTTCGAGAGGCGGATCGACAGTGACCCGCTGCATCCACCGCAAATCGCCGTCTGGGCTGCTTATCCTGACCTGAATGAAGGCAGATTGAAGTGACAAGGGGATCGGTCCAAGACCGAGGCGGACGGCGTCGGTCGGCCAAGTCAGCAGGTCGCCATTTGCAGGTCCGGCGTGCAGCACATGGTCAGGGTAGGCGAGCGAAGGAACCGCCCGGGCATCGATCGAGAAGCATTCCCCGTCGCGGCGCAGAACCGGGTCCCAGGAGGCCATGAGCACCTTGCGCGACTCTTCCAGCGCATCGGCTGCACTCACGCTGCCCAGGTCTGCGGCGGCGAGTTCCTCTATGGTGACAGGCGTCGCTTTGCCGACTAGGAACGCCAGGCCGGAAGAGAACGCTTCGCCCGCCTCGAGTTCGACCATGATTTCCGAGTTGCGCCCGGACCATGCCCTTTCGGTCGCATTGGCGCTTCCGACCCTCAAGATGGTCTTCTCGCCCGAGTGGAAGCAGAAGATCTTCGCATGGAGAGCAAGGGGCGCCGGCTCCACATCATCTTCGGCCACGGGTTCGTTGCCGCCGGGCAGAGCGAGCGTAGACTCGTCAGCGAGCACGTCTGGCGCCGCATAGGCCAGGATTTTCGAGAAGCCGGTCAGCGATGTCCTGGACAGGCTGGCGATATCGGCAAGAGCCGGCATCGACGAAATCAGCGTTCTGGATTCAGCGGGCCCCCACTTGCCGGCCCTTTTTAGAAAGTCGGACGATAAGAACGGGCTGATGACCGTTATGCCGTTGATCGCGCCGGATGGCGGCTCCACTGGCAAGGGAACGCCTTGGTCCAGCCCATTGAGGAGGCCGCGTAAGCGAAAGCCGTCGGGCGCATCCCACCAGATCGTCTCCAGCTGCTTCGAGATGTCATCGGCATCCTCGCGCGATGCGGAGCGTGCGAGAGTGCCTCCGAGCGCGCCGACGCCAGGGAGCCGAACCCGTCCCTTCGCGCGCTTTTCGCTGCCATCCAGCAAAACGCCAGCGTCGAGATCCTGAGATCGGGTGAGGTTCCGGCTGCCAATCCAGAGCTTCCAGCGCGTTTCCGCTTTGGGGCAGTTATAGGCGACCAGAGCAATCTTCGGATGCCAGCTGCGCTCTCGTTCATCGTAGGGTTGCTCGACGATGAACTGATCGAGGATGCCTGCGATACGGGGAAGCGCCACCGGGCGCGCGATCCTCCCGCGCTGGATGATGATCCTGACGTGATCGCGCAGCCTGTCTATCGCTTCGGCAAAATCGACCGCTGTTCCGCTGCCCTTGTCATTGTTGCGACCAATCAGGGCGAGCAACACTGCCGCGACCGCAGACAGGTCGACCGAGTAGGTCGCGAACAATGCGAGCTTGACCGTCTCCAATCGTCCAGGCCGCAGTTCGTCGAGGTATGGCTGGCCGTCCCAAGCCTGCCGATCGCTCATACGACATCCTCCAGATCTCGCAGGAGCCGCTTCACATTTCCCCAGCGATAATGCAGCGGCTCGGCGCGACCATGTCGCTCGCCCTGCCATTCCATGCGCCGATCGACGCCGAATTGGTTGTTGGCGAGACGCGCACGATCATCCTTCCTGCTGACCTCCGCCCGCGCGTACACGTCGAGCAACGGCATCGGATCCTTGCCATTCGCCCGAACCCAGGCCGAAGTCTCCTTCAGAACCCCTTCAACCGCGGGCGGGAGGTGGCCGATTTCGGCGAGAAACAGGTTCATATCCAGCCGAGCGGCCGGTCCGCCCCATTGCTCGACCGCGTCTTTCAGCGCGGCGCGATGTAAATTTGGCTGCGGCCGCTTGTCGCGCGTTTCCTTGAGTATCTCGACCTGGGCCGCATAAATCGCCCTGCCAATGGCCGACAGCGCCGCCGCCTGGCCGGTCCGCTTCAGCATGGCGGCTTCCTTGTCGGCGAGCGCGAGAATTTCGCCGTCCCAGCAGTGATCTGCCTCGTCGAGCGGCTTTCCAACCAGTTTCGACAAGAGCGAGGGCTCCCCTGGATCTGTCGGTGAGCGAACGGCGCGCAGTTTGGTCGCGAGATAGATCTGCTCCGGCGGTGAAAGCTCGAGCGTGAGTTTCCCTCCGCCATCCCAGTCGCCGGGGGCATCGATCAAGCCTGAGATGGGCCAGGCAACCGTCTCGAAGGGCTTCCCGTCATCGTCATGAAGCGTGCGCTTGCCGACCGCCGCCAAGAGCTTCGCCATATCCGGGCGGCTCCACGGCCGGCCATCCGGGCGGGTGCCGATCAGTCCCCACTTGGCGAGGGCTGTCCAATAGACATAGGCTGGCGGCTGGCTGATCGCTCGGGGGAAGACGTCCCCGCCGATCACCCCATCTTTCTCTCCGCCCACGCCATCGACATATTTGAGACGGCCGGTCAGCTCGTGTTCGAGATCGGAAAAGGCTTGGCCAAAATCCTTGGGGACAGGGCGCTTCGTCCGCAGGCTTTGGTAAAGCCAGGGGATGAGAAGCGCGTAGCGCAGCCGTGTGTGCAGAACCGATGTGCCGGGGAAGAAGTGATCGGCATAGCGCTGGTGGACGATGAGGAACCCGACCTCATCGCGCACCCCCGCTGCGCCGCCGAACATCATCTGTTCGGCCTGGCCCAGCGCTTTGCGCGACAAAAAGGTGAACCCAAAAGATGACACGAAGCCTCCCCCAAGGCGTGATTAAACCTGCAGCTTAAGAATATTTCAGAGTCGAAAGACATCATTCGCTACCAATAATTTTCAACCTCATAGCGCGGGTTTCGAGTAAATAGGTTTCAACCCCGGCAAGGAGATGCAAGCCTTCTTCGCCGATTGCTTGCCGCGATAGCCCGGGTTGCACGATGCGGACGTCGAACTCGAAGCGGTGATCTTGCCACCCGACCTTGAGTTTCTTGATGGCGGCGGCCGAGCCTTGCTCAATCCGAGAACTGAGGCCGCGGTCCCGGCGCATCTTTTCGCGCCTCAGCATATGTTGAAGCATACGGCCTGGCCGGTCGCGCCACCGAGCGGATTTCTGAGCCTGGCCGCAAACCTCGTAGAGGTCGCTGAGACGCGCACCTGGCGTATCCGTCCCGGAATACTTGCAGTGATACAGGGTCACGGAAACGACGCTGTCGGTGATGCGCAGCGCCACGACATCAGCGATCTCGCCTTTGCCATCATCGTCGAAGATCACATCATAGGGATCGGGGGCCGCCAGCAGCGTGTCGATGACGAGACGCTGGACTGAGTCTGCGCGCTTACTCGTGCCTTGAGACTCGACGCGGATATTGGCCTTCGACCAATCCCAGGCTTCGATCTTGTCGGATGGGTAGGGCTCGATCGTTTCGCCTTCGGGCAGAGTGTAGAGATGGCTGTAGATGAGCAGCGAGCCATCGCCGAAGTCGATTTGTGGCGAATCCTCGCCGAAGGATTCGGACAGCGTCTGCATCTTGCTGCCGACCTTGATCGTCGCCTTGGGACCGGCGCGCTGGGGGTAGCGGGCATGCCCATCGCTGAAGACGATCTCGAACTCGGCCGTGTGGTCATCGCTCCGCACGGCGAAGCGCAACGGTCCGGAACGAGCGTTATCGAGCAACTCGATATCGCATTCCGCGAAGGTTACGGGCTCATCGCCGAACGAGATCTCGATCCGCTCCTCAAACTGCGTGATCAAAGATTCAGGCCAATGGATCGCCACGGGTGGAACAGCCGGGCGCTGGCTGATCTGGTGGGGGCGCATCGCGCTCTTGAAGACGCCGTCGGTCGTGATGCTGGGATCGTTCACCGTGCGACCGACATCCTGGCACCAGTCCACCCAGTCGGTCAGGTCATGGACCTTGGCGCTGGACCAGAACTTGCCCTTCGCCGAGCATCCGCGTGAGGCCGGCACGCCGTCGAGAAAACCAGTGGCGAAGATGTTGTTCTTGATCCGCGACTGGGATTTCGCGCTGTCGAGGCCGTCGGCGACGTCCACGCCCATATACATGGAATAGCGGACGCCGCGCCCCTGATGGTGGGTGAGGCCGAGGTTCCGCAGGATGAGCCGCTTGAACCCGTGGAGGCTGCGGAACACTTCCTCGCCTTCTACGCGGCGGGTCGTATCGCCGCAAACCGCCTTTGCCAGGCGGTCGAACGGCCCCTTGGCGGAACTGCTGATGTAGAGCAGGCCACTTGCCTGATCCCAGTGGAGCATGTGCAGATCCCAGGTGACGTTTACCGCCTGCTGCGCCGAGGTCCAGCGCGCCTGTTCCTCCGCCCGAGTCACGAAGATCGCGACCCGTTGATGCGGGTTCAGTTTCATGCCGAGATAGACGCCGGGATTGTAGAGTTCCTCCGCGCGAAACGGATCCCAAGCATCACAGGACGTCCGGTAAAGGACCGCGTTCATTTTCGGCTCGAGGGTCTGGAGCGGAATGTCGATCAGATCCCCCGAAAAGCCCTTGAACATCTCGGCGCGGCGAACCTGGCGTTCGATCTTGGCCGAACTGAGCGCCTCTACCAGCGCGTTCCAGTCGGCGTCCTCGGCGTAGAGCTTGGCCAGCGAACGATCAACATCGTCGATGCCGGTATTGGCGATCACCGTCGCATCACCCAGGGTTGGGTCCTGGCGGGTAAAGCGGCCGACGAACTGGATCGTCACCGCCACGCTCTTGTGATGATCGTGCAATGCAGCGATCTTCAGCTCGGGCAGGTCAAAGCCCTCGCCGAGCATGTCGACACATACGATAATCCGGCTCTCAAAGCGGCGTAGCGCTGCCAGATTTTCACGCCGCTCCTTCAGCGATTGCTGGCTGTGGACGATGACAGGCCGGTAGTCCGGATAGGCCGTCGCATAGAGGCTATGCAGGTGTTTGGCGCGTTCGATGGTGCTGCAACGGGCCATCGCCAGATGGTTGAGGCCGGCGTCCAGGTCCGAGGCGAGCACTTCGCCGAGCTTGTCGATGATCGCCTGGTCGGCGTCGGCTTGATCCAGCCCGAATACGGCCTCGAAGCGGATCGGCTTGAAATAGCCTTCCTGCTGCGCCTTTTTCAGCGGGTAGGTGTAGATGAACTCCCCATCGACGCGTCCACCATCCTCACGAAACGGGGTGGCGGTGAACTGGATCACCGGAATGGGCGGCTCGTGCTCGGCGAAGAGCCCGCGAAAGGATTTCCACGTCCGTGCCCCGATGTGATGTGCCTCGTCGATAAAGAGTGCGGAGGCACGGGCCGCCATCCGTTCCTGCACCGGCGCCTCGGCGCGACCCGCGATCTGCATCGTGGTGACGACGACATTGGCGCTGTCGAAGATTTCATCGACTTCGGCTTCGCTCGCCGGAATGTGCGAGAGCCGCATGACCAAAGGGAAGGCTGCGGTCTCATCGAGACATTTCTGCTGTTTCAGGACGCCGAAGGTCTCGAATTTGCCCGCGATCTGCTCACGCAGAGCGTCGGTGGGGACCACCACCAGCAGGCGCTCGAACCGCCGTTTGGCATTGAGCGCCAGCATTGTCTCGGTCTTGCCCGTGCCCGTCGGCATGACGATGGTGGCCGGGTCCGTCGATCGTGTCGCATGGGCAAGCGCGGCGTGAAGCGCGCCGATCTGGGGACGCCGCAAGCCAGGCTGCGCCGGCTGACCGTCCGCCGCGGCTCGTCCCTCGCGCAGATGTATCGCGTCGATCCAGGACGCGGAGACCGCCTTCAGACGCTCGGCGCGTGCGGAACGATCCAGCGTGTCGATGCTGGTCGGCGGTGCATTCATCCACCGGCCTTCACCCAGTTCGAGCGCATCGGCGATCCGTTCCGGATCCGTTGCGCCGGGCACAAGGAGAACGAGATCGGCTTCCAATGGCGTCGCCGTCTTCGCACTGATGATCTTCAGAATCTCGCCGGAGTCCAGGGTCGTCTCGTGACCATTGACGCGGCGGATGGCGAAGGGCCGCAGCCGGCATCGCACCCTCAGCGTCGGAACCACCAACTGGCGCACGGGGCTTCCCAGCACTTTGCCATCAATGGCAAGCCGAGCCGGCAGCAGGAGTTCGACCTCGGGATTGAAGAGATCGTCCTGATTGGGGCCGGCGGGGCGCTTGCGGGAGGCCATCGTGTCTCCCTCCGTTAGGTCGCCACCGTCTGTGGCGAGGGCGAGACGGCAATCACCATTCCCCTCGTCATCAGAACGATGAGCCCGCGCTCGGCGCCGGTCATATCGAGATAGGCGCGGACCTGAGCCCGATAGTGGTCGAGCGTTTGAGCCTCGGGATTCACGTCGCTCTTCCAGTCGACAACCACGACGGGCCGGCCATCCTCGCCAATAGTCAGAGCGTCTGTGATCCCGGCCGTTGCGGTTTCTACGCCATCGGACGCCTGTGCGGCATAGACGGGAAATTCGGCCAGAAGGTCCGGCCGCAGGATCGCAATGTCGGGTAGGGCGAGGGTTTGCACGACACAGGCGGCCAGTTCTTCAGCCGACAGCCCCGTCGCCGGGGCGGAGACCGGAGACCGGCCGAGGGCGTGGATGAGGTCGGCCGCCCGGTCGGTCAGGGCGGCTTCCGCCTCCGAGGTTTCGCCGGTCAGCACCTCTTCCATGAGCTTGTGGAGGATCAGCCCGCGCTCCCGGCCGCCTTGCACGAGGGCAGCGGCTTCCAGCTCGGGAGGCTGGTCGTCGGCCAACCCGGTCCAGATTGCGGCTTCTTCCTCCCGCAGCACGATCCCGGCGGCGTTTTCGTCGCGGCTGGGAGCAAGCCAGGTCAGCCGCGTCTGCGCGGCTGTGATGGTTTCGGCCTCGGCGGCGAAGGTCGCGCGCGTCTGGGTATTGTCCGTGCCCGCTCCTGCGGCCGTGAGGCCGGCAGGCAGATGGGAGGCGTCCAAGCCGGGCAGGTCGGCGAGCGACAGATCGACGAGACCGATCCAGGCGGATTTCGACGGCGTGGTGTCGAGCCGGGGGAGGACGAGAAGTTCGCGGGCGCGAGTGGCCGCGACATACCAGAGCCGGATGCGTTCGCGGTCCAGCTCTTCCTTTTCCGCTTGGCGCGCGGTTTCGTAGCCTTCGGGTGCGACGCCCAGGACCGGGCAATAGAAAGTCTCGGTCTGGCGGTCGATGACGGCGCTTTCGGGCGCCATGACGCCGGTCATGGTATTCACCGGAATGACGATCGGCCATTCCAGCCCCTTGGCCGCGTGCATGGTGAAGAGCGCGACCGCTTCCTCCTGCGCGTCGGGCCGTCCCTCGACGGCGCGCGCCTCGTCGGACCACGCTGCTGTCATCGCCTCGGCGAAGGCGCGCAGGCCGCGCACGGCGTAGCCGGTCGACAGGCTGAGATAGAGGTCGATGTTGGCGAGCGCGCGCTCGGCCTGGCCGCGATGGCGCTCGAGGAGGAGCGGGCGGACGCGCATCACGTCCACGGCCTGCGAGAGCAGTTCGTGCGGGGTCGTGCTGTTGCCGCGCCGGGAGAGCGATTGCAGCCGCTCGATGACCGCGCGCGCGAGTGAGTGCGTGATGACGGCCGGGTCGATGCTGAGATCCAGGCGCGGAATCCGATCCGGCTGTTCCTTCGAGCGCGGAAGTCCCCAGACGATGTCCAGCAGGTCTTCTTCGGTGAGGCCGACCAGAGGTCCGCGCAGCAGCGCGCCGAGCGCCAGCGTGTCGCGGCGATCGGCCAGGACGCGGGTCAGCGCAATTAGGTCCTGGATTTCCTGGCGGCGGAACAGCCCCTTGCCGGCTTGGGTCGCCACAGGGATGCCCCGGCGCTCCAGGGCTTCCTCATAGCGCCACAGCTCCGCGCCGGTCGGCGCCAGCAAGGCGATGTCGCCCGGCTGGCAGGGACGCTCCGCGCCGCTGCGACGATCGATGATTGGGTGGCTTTCGATCAGTCGGGCGCACAGCTCGGCGATGGCGTCGGCTTCGGCGTCGCGCTGCTGTTCGGCGCTGGCCTTGCCGTTTTCGTCCGCTACCGCGATGTCGAGGGCCGCCACGCACAGGCCGCCTCGGTCGCTATGGAACGGGTCGAGAGCGGTGAAGCCCGGCTGCCCATCGGCCGAGAGCACGGCCTCGAAGCGTTCGTTGACGAAGGTGAGGATCGAGGCGCAGGAGCGGAAATTGGTGGAGATCGACAGGAGACTGTCGGGGTCTTGGACGCGAAAGGCGTCGCGCGCCTGCACATAGGCGCCGACATCGGCGCCACGGAAGCGGTAGATTGCCTGCTTGGGATCGCCGACCAGGAAGAGCGCTCCCGGCCGGATCCGGAAGCGGGTCCAGTCGTCATTGCCTTCGACCGGCTCGCCGCAGAGCCGCCAGAAGATCTCGGTTTGCAGGGGATCTGTGTCCTGGAACTCATCGACGAGGACATGAGCGAAACGCTGTCCCAGCGCGCGGCGAACCTCGTCATGGTCGCGCAGCATATCGCGCGCGGCGAAAATCAGATCGTCGAAGTCGAGCTGGGCGCTTGCGCGCTTGTGGTCGCGGTAGCGTTGCAGGACAGGACGCGCTTCTTCGATCAGCGCCGCCAGGGCCTGGCTGGCCGCAGCCTGAAGAAGCGAAATCCAGGCATCGCAGCAAGCGGTGTAATGAGCATCGGCGTCGTCGTTCAGCCGATCACCATCGGCTTTCGAGAGGCCAGCCTGTTTTGCAGCGGCGGCCCATTTGCCCTTCTTGCGATAGGAAGCGAAGGTGCCGGATTTGGTGCAAAGGTCGGGATGCGGCCGTGACGTCAGGAGTTGGACGAGGCCGGCGGGGGTTGCGGGATCGGAGCCATTTGCCAACGCGGTCGCCATCTCGACCAGCCGTTCGACGATCACAACCGTTTCCGGCTCGGTCGTCCCTGTCCCATGCATGAAGCCCGCGAAATCCGCCGCGGCCTGCCGGAACGCCGTCAGGCGGCCGTCAAGCGGGGATATGGGCGGCGCGGCGAGGGTACGGCGGCGGCGCAGATTTTCGGCAATCTTGTGAACGAGCGCCACGGTTTCGCCGGGGCTGTGCAACACCATCTCTGCGAGGATGCCGCCCTGGCCGCCGGACAGGCGCTCGCGCAACCAGCCATCAACAATTTCGAGGAAGGTGAGATCGGCCTGATTGCGATCCATGACGCCGGCGCCGGGATCGATGTCGGCCTCCGCCGGATAGGGCTTGATCAGGCGCTGACAGAAGCCGTGGATGGTTGAACAGGTGATTTCGTCGATCGCGGTGCTTGCGGCGGCGAGATTATCGCGATGGGCCTGGGACAGGCCGTGGGGCAGCGCGACGCGCAGCTCGGTCGCGATCTTGCCGTCCGAGAGGTCGGCGACGAATTCGCGGACACGGGACAGCAGCTCGCTCGCGGCGAGTTCGGTAAAGGTGACGGCGGCAATGGCGCGCGGCGAGACCCCTTCGGCAAGCATCGCGGCGATGCGCCCTGCCATGACGGCGGTCTTGCCCGAACCCGCGCCGGCCTCAACGAGGATCGACCGATCATGGAGGCTGATCGCGTCGCGGCGCGCGCCGTCATCCTTCAGCACTGTGGACACTCTGCTCATCATTCCGCCTCCCAGATCTGAGCGACTTCGCCCAGCCGCTCCGTCGCGGCCGGGAGTTTGCGTTTGCAATAGGTGGCGCTGGCGTTGGCCGGCAGGGCGAAGGCGAGGTCGTCATAGTCGCCGCCAGTGTCCGGCCCAGGCAGCGCCGCGCCGCTGGCGAGGCTGGCCCTCGCCGCGCGGAGATAGCCCGTGATTTCCGTGAGCACCGCCTCGGGATCATCGAGCTGGAGATCGACCGGATCTCGCGGGTAGAGCAGCGAGGCGCTGATGGCGACGTCATCGCCAAGGAGCGCTTTCACCGCAAAGGCATAGAGGCAGCGCTGAAGCTCGCGCCCGCCGTTCAGCCGGATGTTTCCCTGCGGCGTCCGGCCCGTTTTGTAGTCGCGAACCAGCGCACGCTTGCCGTCGCCCGAAATGTCGAGCCGGTCGATATAGCCGGCGATATTGAAGCCGGTATCGGGAATCGTGACCGGCGCGGTCGCATCCCATGGGGCCTCCGCTTCGGATTTCGGTTCTGAGCCGCCGAACGGCACCTCGCCATAGGCGCGTGCGCCCGGCAAGGCGTCGTCCCCATAGGACAGGGCGCGGCCCGCCAGCGCGCGGGCGTCGTCGAGGGTGCGGCCCCAGATAACCGCCGGCGGAACAGGGCGTTCGCTTTCCCAATCGGCGGCGACGGTCTGCGCGGCTCGGGCCACTGCGATTTCGATCATGTCCGTGTCGGCAGATGCGAGCCCACCCCCGATCTCGAGGTCGCGCAAGGCGCGGTCGAGAACCAAGTGGACGAGATCGCCGATTCCGAGCGCGTCGAGCACCAGCGGCTCGGCGCTGCTTTGCGGTTCGCGCCATCCGAACGCATAGATCCACACGAAAGTGAGCGGATTGCGTAGCAGACGGCGAAGCGAACTGGCCGACTGGGTGCGATCGAGAATGGCGAGAACGAGCGGATGGTCCGCGCGGACGAGCCCGTCATGGGGCGTGATCTCAGTCTGCCGCCAGTCGCGCCAGCAACCTTGCGCGCCGATCGCTTGCGGATCAGCGGCGAATTCCTGTGGCCGCGCCATAAGACGGTCGGTTTCGCTGAAGGCGTGGGCCGGCGTCGCGTTGCGGCGGAGGTAGGTTTCGGCGCCATGCCCGGCAAGCAATGGGCTGCGTCCCAGGAGACGGCCGTCGCTGTCGCGCCGGGCGCGCGAGAGAACGACAGCGCCAGCCGTCGTGGCGAGGATCGTCTTGAAATCTCGGCGGTCGGCGAGGTTCACCGGAAGCGGATCGAGGACCGGGGTCGGGATGATGTGATCCGGGATCAAACGGTCCTCGGCGATCCCGCGTGGCCAGCGCGAGGAATTGAGGCCCAGCAGCCGCACGAAACGGCGGGGGGATGCCGCGAGCGCGCTGGCCGGCATCCAGGCGACGGAGACGCAGGCTTCCAGTCCGTCGTCCTGTTTCAAGATTTCCAGCGTTGCGTCGATCGAGGCGGCAGGCCCGGCGAGCAGTGCCTTGCGCCAGATTGCGTGCGCTCGGCCCTTGAGGAAGGCTTCACCGATCTCCGCCGCTGCGTCCGATCCTTTCGCCAGAATCTCAACCGCCGAGCGCAGTGTCGGCGCGTGGTTTGCGCCATCGGGCCAGTCGTCTGGCGTCAGCCTGGCCAGTAGGCGGTTCCAGGCGCTCGGCGTAGAGAGAGGAGCGTCTGTCGGCAGGACGCGCAACCAGCCTTCGGGCAGGGCCTCGAAAGGCCCGCCGTCCCGGCACAGCGCCGCGAGGCGGCGCAGGCGCGATTGCGACAGGCCGCGAACGACGATGTCGGCCAGCGCTGCGGCCGCCTGGCCCTCGCGCGTGGCGACGGTTCGGACGCCATGAACGAAGTGCAGGTCGATATTGGCGTCGGCGCGCAGGGCGAGGAAGTGATCATCATAATCTGCGGGCGACGCGGTCGCGAGGGCGATTTCCGAAGGCGATACGCCCGAGGCGAGGAGGCTTCGCACCCAGCGCATCGCCTCGATGGCCTCGTGATAGGCCGTTGCGGCGCTCACGGCGCGAATTTCCGGCGTGTGTGCCGGCGAGCGCGATATGGTGACGCCCGTGCTTTCGAGCCATGTGGGGACGCTCCTTGGGCCGGCCGTCCACTGCACGGGGATATGTGCGGTGAGGGCTGCGAGCAGCGGCCTCCAGCAGGGCGAGAGTTCGGTAAGGCCGACGATCTCAATCGGGCCGAGGACGGTCGGTGCGTGACCGATGCGGGCGATCGCGGCAGTGACGATGTCGAGAGGCCGCATCATGCCGGGCGGAAGCTGATCGAGGACGGCCGTTTCGAGGCGCGCAATCGCGGCGAGTCGGGGATGAGCGGCCGCGTGTGCGGCAAGGTTGATGCCCGCGCGCCAGGCTTTGCGGAGCGTATCGACTGCCGCGTCGATCATGCCGGGGAGGATTTTGATGCTCTCCAGTTCTCCCATCTGGGTCGCCGGCAAGGCCGCCTGAATGGCCGCGCGCAGGTTCTCGTCGTCAATCGGTCGGGCGAAGCCGCCGGCCAGCCGGACGACCGCCTGCTCGAAGGACATGACCTGCAGTCCGTGACGCGCGTTCCGGGCCGCCGCCAGCCGGCTTTCCCGCATGGCGAGGCGGCCATGAATGACCAGCGTGGATCGACTCGGGATGGTCATGGCCGCTCTCCTTCCGGTTGCTGTATTGCCCGGGCGCGGAGTTATCGCTGGGACCACTGTCGGTTGGCCGGTCATCTCGCGTTTCGAGTTGTGCCGCTGCATGACTTGCCCCGCCCATGTCCAATCGCCCATTGACGGGCGCCCTTAATGGGAATAATAATTACACGCACTTCATCGTGGTGTCCATATAGTTTTTATCCTCACTTACGAAACGGGAAGCAATGGCAGAGGCTGCAACGGCGCTGAAATGGGGGGTGGAGCGCCGACTCGAATTCATCGAGTTCCGGCTGTTCTGGGAGGGCTCGATCAACCGCGCCGACCTCGTGGAGGTGTTTGGTGTGTCGGTTCCGCAGGCGTCGAAGGATCTGACGCTCTACCAAGAGCGGGCGCCAGGGAACATGGAATATGACACGCGCGCCAAGCGCTACGTCGCGGCCGAGAAGTTCATGCTGCGCTTTCTCGATCCCGACCCTTACGTCTATCTCGCGCAGCTTCGTTCGGTCGCTGAAGGCGCTGTGCCATCTCATGATTCCTGGATCGCCGCGCTCCCCAGCGCCGACGTCGCACTGACTCCCAGGCGAGACATCGACATAGAGGTTCTGCGCAAGATGCTCGACGCGAGCCGTGAGGGGCACTCCGTCGAGATCTTCTATCAGTCGATGAACAAGGCGCGGCCGGACCCTATCTGGCGGCGCATCACCCCTCATGCCTTCGGCTACGATGGCTTCCGTTGGCATGTCCGGGCCTATTGCCACCTCGAACACAAGTTCAAGGATTTCCTGCTGCCGCGCATTCTGGAGGTAGGTGCGAAGGGTGAGCCGGGCGAGCCCGGCGAGCGGGATTGGCTCTGGAACAACTATTTCGACGTTATCATAGGTCCGCATCCAGCGCTCACCGCAAGCCAGAAGAAGGTCGTCGCCAAGGATTATGGGCTCGATTACGGTAACGGCGTGCTGACGGTTCGTTATGCAATGCTCTTCTATGTTTTGAAGCGTCTTGGTTTGCTTGGTGACGCTGCAAAGCAGAGCGCCCATACCCAGCATATTGTGACAATAAACCGCAAGGAAACTGAAGCCGCACTTGAGAAGGCGGAGTTTCAGCTATGAACGAATCGGGAGGCGCTGACTGATGGGGGCAAGGCTTGAAGAGATAAAGAACGGCGCATCCGTGCGAGGCGTTGCCTCGGCACAGGCCGTGCATGTCATTTCGGTCGATTGGATCGGCGATCAGGCGGTCAGCGTCGTCTTCCGCGATCACAACGGCGCGGTGGCGGAGGCGGTTCTTTATCGCGACGACGAGCACCGTCTGGAGATCGAACAGAACGGCCGGCCCTGGTCGTTCGACGCGGACGGTGCGTTGCTGCGTCTGGTGACGGAAGCCAACCGCATCAAGTTGGCGCACTATTTCGATCCGTATCTCGCCATCCACACCAGCCTGGTCGACCCGCTGCCGCACCAGATCTCTGCCGTTTATGGCGAGATGCTGCCGCGGCAGCCGCTTCGCTTCCTCCTTGCCGACGATCCCGGCGCCGGCAAGACGATTATGGCCGGGCTATTGATGAAGGAACTGATCGCCCGTAGCGATCTGGAGCGATGCCTCGTTGTCGCGCCGGGCGGCCTGGTCGAGCAGTGGCAGGACGAACTCGGCCAGAAGTTCAATCTTGAATTCGATATCCTCTCCCGCGACATGATCGAGAACTCGCGGTCGGGCAATCCGTTCAGCGACCGGGATCGGCTGATCGTCCGTCTCGACGTGCTGGCGCGCAACGAGGAGCTTCAGGAGAAGCTCATGAGCGCGCGCGAATGGGACCTGATCATCTGCGACGAGGCGCATCGCATGTCGGCCACCTATTTTGGTGGCGAGGTCAAATATACGCGCCGCTATCAGGTCGGTCAGAAGCTCGGCCAAGTCTGCCGGCATCTGCTGCTGATGTCGGCGACGCCGCACAATGGCAAGGAAGAGGATTTCCAGCTTTTCATGGCGTTGCTCGACGGTGATCGGTTTGAGGGCCGGTTCCGGGATGGCGTCCACTATGCCGATACCGAAGACATGATGAGGCGGCTGACCAAGGAGGAACTGCTGAAGTTCGATGGCCGGCCGCTCTTCCCGGAACGGCGGGCGCGCACCGTCAAATATCAGCTCTCGGAAGGGGAGGCCGCGCTCTACACCGCCGTCACCGAATATGTGCGCACTGAGATGAACCGCGTGCAGCGGTTCGCCGAAGGCGATGGGAAGAAGCGCAATAATGTCGGCTTCGCCTTGCAGATTCTCCAGCGGCGTCTCGCATCGTCGCCGGCCGCCATTTACCAGTCCCTCAAGCGACGGCGCGAACGGCTAGAAAACGAGCTGGGTGAGGCGCGCCTTGCCGCCAAGGGCCGCCGGGCGGGCATGGGTGAGCCGGCGATCAACGCCGATATGCTGCGCAATATCGAGGAATATGGCCAGGAGGAGATCGACGAGCTTGAGGATCTGATCTCGACGGGCGCGACGACGGCCGAGACGGTTGAGCAGCTCGCGTTGGAAGTTGAGACGCTGAAGGGCCTGGAGACGATGGCGCTCGGCGTGCTGCGCTCCGGCGTGGATACGAAGTGGAGCCAGCTCAATCGTATCCTCGACGACGATCTCATGATTGATTCCGCCGGCAATCGCCGCAAGCTGATCATCTTCACCGAACCCAAGGACACGTTGCACTACCTGCTCGACAAGGTGCGGGCGCGGCTTGGAAATCCCGAGGCCGTGGAAGTGATCCACGGCGGGGTGTCGCGCGAAGAGCGACGCAAGGTCGTCGAGCGCTTCATGCAGGATAAGGACATGCTGGTCCTCATCGCCAACGACGCGGCGGGCGAGGGCGTGAACCTTCAGCGCGGCCACCTCATGGTCAATTACGACTTGCCGTGGAATCCCAACAAGATCGAGCAGCGGTTCGGCCGTATCCACCGCATCGGCCAGACCGAGGTTTGTCATCTTTGGAATCTGGTCGCGGCCGACACGCGCGAGGGTGAGGTTTATGCCCGTCTGCTTGAGAAGCTGGAGGCAGCACGCGAGGCGCTGGGCGGCCGTGTCTATGACGTGCTCGGCGAATTGTTCGACGGCGTGGCGCTCAAGGATCTGCTGTTTGAGGCGATCCAGTATGGCGAGAAGGAAGAGGTAAAGGCGCGTCTGTTCCAGCAAGTCGATGGCGCGGTCGATCAGGCACATCTGCTCGAATTGTTGCGTCGCCGCGCTCTGACCAACGACACCATGCCGGAGGGCAGGGTCGAGGAGTTGCGGCTTGAAATGGAACGCGCCGACGCACTGCGTCTCCAGCCGCACCACGTCCAGAGCTTCTTCGTCGAGGCGTTCCAGCATCTGGGCGGTCGCATCAAGCGCCGCGAGGAGGGGCGCTGGGAGATCGCCCATGTGCCTGTGCGCATCCGCGAGCGGGATCGTCAGATCGGGACCGGCGCGCCGATCCAGACGCAATATGAGCGGATCTGCTTCGAGAAGGACAAGATCAACCAGCAGCCGGTCGCTGCCTTCGTTTGCCCCGGCCATCCACTGCTCGAAGCTGTCATCAGTCTGATACGCGAACAGTATGAGCAGATCATGCGCCAAGGCGCGATTCTGGTGGATGATACCGATGCCGGCGATGCGCTGTCGGCGATCTTTCTGCTGGAGCACATCGTCCAGGATGGCCGCGTCACCAGCGCCGGCAAGCCGCATGTGATTTCGCAGCGGCTCCAGTTTGCCGCGATCGACAAGGCCGGAAGCACCGTCAACGCCGGTATCGCTCCGCACTTGAACCTGCGCCCTGCCACGGCGGAGGAGGTCGACAGCGTGCGCGACCTTCTGGACGAGAGCTGGCTGAGCACCGACCTGGAGAAGGCCGCGATCCGGTTTGCGACGGTCGAATTGGCCCAAGGCCATGTCGCCGAGGTCAAGGCACGGCGGCTACCGGAGATCGAAAAGGTCGAGCAGGAAGTTCGCGCGCGGCTGAAAAAGGAGATCAATTACTGGGACTCGCGCGCCTTCGAGCTGAAGGAGGAGGAGCGCGCCGGCAAGAAGACGCGGGTGAACTGGCAGAACGCGCAGCGCAGGGCCGAAGACCTTGCGGAACGTCAGAAGCGCCGCATGGACCAGCTTGAGCGGGAGCGTTTCATTTCATCGCAGCCGCCGCGCGTGCGGGGCGGCATGGTAGTCGTCCCGCGCGGCCTGCTGGAGGCACGCCAATCGCCTGCCGCGTCGCAGGGCGTTCCGAACCACTTCGCCGCGGACTCCGCTGCGCGCCGTGTGATCGAGCTGGCGGCGATGGAAGCCGTCATGGCGGCTGAGCGTGCGTTGGGGAATCAGCCGGCAGACGTTTCCGCCCAAAAGATCGGCTACGACATCGCTTCGCTCGATCCGAAGTCCGGCCATCTGCGCTTCATCGAGGTCAAGGGCCGCATAGACGGCGCGGACAGCGTGATGATCACGCGGCAGGAGGTCATCACCTCCCTGCACGAGCCGGAGAAGTTCATCCTGGCGGTCGTGTCGGTCAGCGGCGGGTTCGCCCATGAACCGCGCTATGTGCGCGGCGCCCTGGTCGATCGCGAGCCGTCCTTCCTTGAAACCGCGATCCAGTTTGATCTGCGCCGCTTGCTGGAGCGTGCCGAGGTTCCGCTATGACGGCGGCTCTTCATGTGGCGGCAACCTCGGTGGGTTGGCCTGATTACTTCGAGCAAATCCAGGAGCGTGCCAGCAAGCGATGGGATCAGCTTGAGGCCGACCCGGAGCTTGCCGGCCCTTGGCACCAGCTCTTCAAGCAGGTGCAGAGCCCGCGGCATATCCTATCCGAGTTGCTCCAGAACGCCGACGACGCCGGCGCCAGTGAAGCGCGTGTGTCGATCGAGAACGACCGCTTTGTGTTCGAACATAACGGCGAGGACTTCGTCGAGGCTCACTTCGCGTCGATTTGCCGCTTCGGCTATTCCAACAAGCGCGCGCTTCACACGATCGGGTTTCGGGGAATCGGGTTTAAGAGCACGTTCAGCCTGGGTGATCGTGTCGAGCTTTTCACGCCGACGCTGGCGGTCGCCTTCGAGCGCGCGCGATTCACGCAGCCGCATTGGATCGACAGCCATGATCTGACGTCGGGGACGACGCGCGTCGAAGTGGCGATTGCCGACGCGCTGCTGCGTCGTGAGGTGGAGAAAAACCTTGAAGAATGGCTGAAGAGCCCTGTTTCACTCCTCTTTTTCAAGAAAATCCGCCGCCTTCGGGTCGGCGACAATGAAGTGCATTGGCAGAGCCTCGGTCCCGGCCCCATCGCCGAGAGCGAGTGGATGGCCTTGGATGAGAAAGCGGACAGCCCCTTTCTGTTGGTGCGGTCGGGCGAGGAAGCCTTCCCGGCCGAAGCGCTCGATGAGATCCGCAATGAACGGATGCTGGGGGCCGAGGATAGTGGTGATTTCCCGCCCTGCCGGGTGGAGATCGTGCTGGGCGCGAAGGGCCGACTCTATGTCGTGCTGCCGACCGGCGTTGAAACAACGCTGCCTTTCGCCTGCAACGCACCTTTCATCCAGGACCCGGCGCGTCTCAAGATCAAAGACCCGGAGACCTCGCCGACCAATCGCTGGCTCTTGAACCGGGCCGGCGAGTTAGCCGCCAGCGCTATGATGGAATGGCTGGGGCAGACCAAGACCGGCCCGCAAGATCGGGCGGCCGCCTATGGCCTACTGCCGGATGTCGATCGAGAAGCGGCCACGCTCGAAGGAGCGTGCGGCGCGATCGTCGAACTGGCGTTTGACGCGGCCGTCGAAGGCAGGTTGATCCTCCTGACCGAGGAGGGGCGACTGGTCGAGGTGAAGGCTGCGATCACCGTCCCCCGGCCGATTTTCGACATCTGGCCGGCTGACCAGGCCATGGCATTGCTCGACGCCAACTCCCGGCCGGCGCTGTGCCAGCATGTATCGGCCAAGAACCGGACCAAGCTCGTTCACTGGGGTCTGGTCGAGGAGTTCTCCAAGTCCGATTTGCTTGAGCGTTTGCGCAGCAATCATCTGCCGCGACCCGCGACCTGGCGACACCTATTGAACTTGTGGGTCTATATCGCGCCCGAGGTTACGGGCTGGCAGTGTCACGATGCGGACGCCCTCCGGATCGTGCCGGTGCAGGGTAAGGAGGTGCTCTACGCGGCATCGGAGATCGTGCGGCTAGGCGAGAAGAAGCTGCTTCAGTCGGAAGCGGATTGGGAGTTTCTCGCCAGCCATCTGATCGTCCTCAATCAGAACTGGCCCCGGTTTCTTGCCGAGCAGCGCCGCGACAAGGTGGAGAGCGAAAGCCACAACGATCCCGTTGAGGCGGCCTTCGCGGTGCTGGAGGAGATCGGCCTCGACGGGACGAGCGACGTCAACGCCGTGATCGAGCGGGTCGCCGCCGATTATTTCAGCTCCGGTCAGCCGAAGCTCGCCGAGTGTGTCCAGCTTGCCCAAATCGCGGCCAAGCTGGGCGTCACGATCGGCGACGCCTTCCGGTATGCCTGCGCCGACCTGAAGCTGCGGCCGATCGGCAAGGACGTGTTGTTCGACGAGAATGGCGCGCTGGAGGAGTTGCTGCCGGAGTCCGTCCGAAAGACGCAGCTCCTGCACGGCGACTATGTGGCGAGCTTCAATTCCTGCACCAGGGAGGATTGGCTTCGCTGGGTGTCGTCTGGCCGTTCGGGGCTTCAGACGATGGCGCCGCTGGCGCAGAAGCGGCAGAGCCTTTACGGGCGACAGCAACTTACAGCGGAGGCGCAAGCGCGTGGAGCGCGCAGCGCGCTCTATTATCCTTATGTCACCAACCAGTTCGTCATTGAGGACTGGGACTTTCCCTCGGACTATTGGCGGCATTGGGAGAGTCTGTCGAAGACTGACGCAGGTATCTGGGCGAAGATCGTCGGCAAGATCCTGGATCAACGTGATACTTATTGGTCGCGGGCCGTCAGCGCTCGCCTTTCGCAGGTGGCGACCACGGGGTCCACGCGATCGGTCTCATCAGAACGGCTGCTCCCAGACTGGCTGCTGAAGCTGCGGGCCAAACCCTGCCTTCCCGACACACGCAACATGATGCAGCTCCCGGCGGATCTGGTGCGCAGGACGCCGGAGACGGAGGCGTTGATCGACGTCGAGCCCTTTGTGCATGGGCTGCTCGATCGCGAAACCACCCGCCCGTTGCTCGACCTTCTTGGGGTTCGCAGCACGCCGAGCGGTCCCGGACGTTTGCTCGACCGGCTGCGCGCCCTGGCGAAATCGGACAAGGCTCCGGCCCATGAGGTCGAGAAGTGGTATCGTCGCCTGGATCAGATGCTCGACGGATGCTCGACCGCCGCCGCGCAGGACATCAGAAACGCCTTCAAGGCGGAGAAATTGATCCTCGCCCAGGACGGGACGTGGTTGACGTCCGGCGGCGTGTTCCTGGCGGGGGACGAGGAGGATGTTCCCGGCGCGGCGGTCGTGCGCGCGTCAGTGCTCGATCTCAGCCTCTGGCATCGTATCGGTGTTGCGGATCGCCCTTCTGCGGACCTGGCGTTGCAATGGCTGGGCACTCTGGTTTCGGGGAAAGCGCTGTCGGCCGACGACGCCCGGCGTGTTCGCACCTTGCTGGTCCGGTACCCGGTCCGCATCTGGGAGGAGCGCGGACACTGGCTGAACCTCGTGGGCGAGTGGGCGCCGGTCGAGACGCTTGCCTATGGCCTGAGCATGCAGACTCTGTTCCGGTGGAGCCATCTGCACGAATGGGTCAAGCGCAAGACCGCCGATTTTCAGCGGCTGTCGGGGGAGACAGTGCAGGCGCCGCCATTCTCAGCGTTGCCGGCCTTATCGGACCTCGTCGAGGAACACTTCAACCAGCCGTCGCTACTGGCCGGCATGGAAGATCGCCGCGCCTGGCTCACGGCGTTCGGAACCCAACTCGGACGGATTGAGCTTGCCGATGCCGCCGAGACCGAGCGTGTGCGGGCGCTGGCGGAAGCGATCGCGGCGACGAGCTGGGTCCAGACCCACAAGCTGGAGGCGGTTCCCTATCTCGATGGCGTCCCCGCAGGTACGGCGCGGCTCACCGACATCTTGTGGCTCGAGCGCAAGCTGTTCGTCAGTCCGCTGTCAAAGGCCAAGCTCGCCAAGCGGGTCCCGGAAGAGATCGGCAGGAACCTGAGTGCGGACATTCGTGCGGCGCTGGCCTATGCGTTCGAGCGGCCGCCCGAGGACATTAGGGAATATCTCGAGGAAAACTTCACGCTCGCCCCTGAGCAACTCGTCGCCGCGTCGACCGCCGAGGCCCAGCCCGACACCGCTCTCAGCGATGACGATGGCATCGACGGGGTTGCCAAAGACGCGCGTAGCGACGCCGAGCCCGGCGATGTAGATGATCTCCACCTGACCAAGGACGACGAACCTGCGGCACAGCCCGAACCCGCGCCGCAGACGGGGGAGTTGGATCGAGAGCTGATCGAAACGGAGGTGGCGATCAGGTCCAGTGCCGCGCCAAAGCCTCCCCGTCCGAGCGTCATGGCGCGGTTTGCGTTGGGCCAGGGCTACAAGGCCGACGGCGAAGACCGCTTCTATCACGCGGACGGTAGCTGGATCGGCCGCGCGAACGGCACGCGCTTTCCGTGGGAGCGCCGTTCGGCCAACGGTGAGATTCTGCGCCACTATTACCCGAAGGAACATTGCCTGGAGCATGAACCGCTCCAGCTTGAAGCCGATGTCTGGGGGCTGCTGGATCAGAAGCCGGACATCTATTCCTTCATTCTCATCAACCCCGAGGGTGAGACCGTCGAGATGACGGGTGTCCGGCTGCGCGCACTGCGCGACGACGGCGAGCTTACCATCCACCCCGCAACGTACAGGCTTGTTTATGACCTCGACGACTAACACGAAGAAGAAACTGATCGAGGTTGCGATCCCGCTCGAAGCGATCAACGCTGCCTCCGCACGCGAAAAGTCGATCCGGCATGGGCACCCGTCCACGCTGCATCTCTGGTGGGCGCGGCGACCGCTGGCGGCGTGCCGGGCGGTGCTGTTCGCGCAGTTGGTCGATGATCCCTCGGGCTATGCAGACACGCTGCTGAAGGATGCGAAAATCCGTAAGCAGGCCGAGACGGACCTAACTCTGCGTCTCAAGGTATGGCGCGACCGCAAGGCCGACGCGCAGGGGAATGTGCCCGATACGCCAGAGCCGACACTGGAGGATTGCGCGGCCGACATCGAGCGCAAGCGGCTGTTCGGAATCATTGAGGAGCTGGTGATCTGGGAGAACTCGACCAACGAGGAGGTGCTGGAGCGCGCCCGCGCCGAAATTCGCAAGAGCTGCGGCGGGGAGTTGCCGCCAGTCTACGATCCATTCTCCGGCGGCGGTTCGATTCCGCTCGAGGCGCAACGCCTCGGCCTGCCCGCCTATGGGTCGGACCTGAACCCGGTGGCGGTGATGATCGGCAAGGCGATGATCGAGATCCCGCCGAAGTTCAAGGACAAGAAACCCGTCCATCCCGGCGTCATGGACCGGCAATTCTATCGCAACGCCGAGGGACTGGCCGAGGACGTCAAATTCTATGGCGAATGGATGCGCGAGAAGGCGTGGGAGCGCATCGGGCATCTCTACCCGCTGGTCGATTTGCCGAAGGAAAGGGGTGGCGGCAAGGCAACCGTTATCGCCTGGATTTGGACAAGGACGGTGCCCAGCCCGGACCCTGCGTTCTCGGACGTTCAGGTGCCGATCGCATCGACCTTCCTCGTGAGTTCGAAAGCCGGGAAAGAGGCGTGGGTCGAGCCCATAGTCGACCGACAAGCCAAGACAATTACGTATCGGGTCAGGTACGGCGGCACGAAGGCGGAAATAGCCAAGGCAAAAGATGGCACCAAGGCTGGGCGCGCCGTGTTTCGCTGCCTTCTCTCTGAGACGCCGATCTCTGGATCCTACGTGGACAAGCAGGCCGCTGCGGGAAAGGTGGGGCAGAAACTCCTGGCAATTGTTGCGGAAGGTAAAGGCGGGAGAATCTACGTAGATGCCAATGCTCACGAGCAGTCAGAGGCTGTTAGAAATGCAGCAAATTTGGTGCAGGAATTTGATGTCAGCCATTTACAAGTTCCATGCCGAGGCACCTTCGCCAGCAACGCGCAAGGGCGGCGCTACGGGTTCAATACCTTCGCAGACTATTTCACTAACCGTCAAAGGGTTGCGCTTCTTACATTTAGCGAATTACTCAAAGAGGTCAGGAATGAAATTCAAAGTGCAGGTGAGAGAAGCGGATTAGCGCCAGGAGCGGAACAACTTGTGAGCGGCGCAAGAGGGGCCTTCGCATATGCCGAGGCCGTAAGTGTCTATCTCGCTTTTGCCATCTCCAAATTAACAAATCTGGGATCAAGCGTAACCAGTTGGATGAGTGATCGGGGCGCGCTGCGAGAGACTTTCGCGCGTCAAGGCATTCCGATGGCTTGGGATTTCGCTGAAGTGAACTTCTTTTCCGATTCGGCGGGAAATTGGCTTACGCCGATCGACAAGATTTCTAAAGTCGTTTCTGAGCTTCCGGCAGAAAGAATCGGAAGCATATGTCAGTCATCCGCAACAGAAGCACCTTATCCGACTGGCGTAGTAATTTCCACTGACCCGCCATATTACGATAATATTGAATATGCCGACCTATCAGACTTTTTCTTTGTCTGGCTGCGGCGAGCGCTTATGGGTGTTGATCCATCGCTTTTTAGTATTCTATCCACGCCAAAAGCTGAAGAGCTTGTTGCAACTCGAAATAGATATGGCACCCAAGAGGCGGCTGACTCGTTTTTCTTAGAAGGTATGAGTTCTGCCGTGGGGCGCATGGCAAGTCATGCTTCTTTAGCATTTCCAACAACCATATACTATGCATTCAAGCAAAGTGAAGTTGAGCAAGAAGGCATCAGCTCAACTGGCTGGGCAACCTTTTTGCAGGCGGTAATAAACGCGGGGTTCTCAGTTGTTGGCACCTGGCCTGTGCGAACTGAAAGCCCTGGTAGGATTGTTGCCACTGGCACCAACGCATTAGCCAACTCGGTCGTCCTCGTTTGCCGGAAGAAGGAAGCAACGGCCGAGATCATCACTCGTGCCGAATTTATTCGCGGGTTGAAACGCGAATTGCCACCCGCTATTGCCGAGCTTCAGGCCGCCAACATTGCGCCTGCAGACATGCCCCAATCGGCCATCGGACCCGGCATGGGCGTGTTCTCCCGCTACAAGGCGGTGCTGGAATCCGATGACAGCCCGATGAGTGTGAAAACGGCTCTTCAGCTCATTAACAAGGAGCTGGACGAGTACCTTGGTGGAATCCAGGGCGAGTTCGATGGCGACACGCGCTTTGCGATCACGTGGTTTGAACAGCACGGCATGGCCAAGGGCGACTATGGAACCGCTGACAGCCTCGCCCGCGCGCGCGGGATTTCGGTCGAAAGCGTCAAACATGCAGGCATCGTCGAAAGCGCCGCCGGCAAGGTCCGAATCCTGTCGCGCGACGAACTGGACGACGATTGGAACCCGGAGGAGGACCGCCACCTGACGGTGTGGGAGTGCCTCCAACATCTGGTCCGACAGCACGAGAAGGACGGCATCTCCAACGACACCGCCGTCCTACTGAAGAAGATCAACACCCAGGCCGAGGCCGTGAAGGATCTCGCTTACTGCCTCTATGACATCAGCGCCAACAAGCGGAAGGATGCGAAGGAGGCCACAGCCTACAACGCCCTGATCGCCGATTGGACGGAACTGACCAAGGCGGCGGCGGCCATCCACGACACGAGCGGGGATCGTCAGATCCGGCTGGATATTTGAAGGGGTATAGAACGTGGCAAAAAGTACGCGCCAATATGTGTTCGAGGGTATGGAACTGCTGCCGTCGGCGCTGATCCCCTTCGTCGAAAAGCGGCTCGAAACCTCTCTCAAGGGGCACTGGCAGGTCCAGGTTCTGGAGAAGCTGCCGAACCTGCGCCCCAACAGCAACGGCGAAGTCGGCTGGGATCAGGCCGCGCTGTTCAACGCAATGGACCGTTTCTGGTCCGAAGCGTTCAAGGCCGTCCTTGGTCGTGCCGAACGATCGCTGGTGAATGAGCTGGGCGATGTGCGCAACAAGCTCTCGCACAATGAGAACTTCACCTACGATGATGCCGAGCGCGCCCTCGATACGATGCGCCGTCTCATGGAGGCGATCAGCGCTGGCGAGACCGCCGAACAGCTCTCGAAAATGCGCGACACCATCCTGCGCACGAAGTTCAGCGAGTTGGCACGAAATGAGGAGCGGCGGAAGACTCAGCGCCTCGACATCTCGGTCGAGACGGTCGCGGGCCTGCTGCCGTGGCGCGAGGTGGTCGAGCCGCACCAGGACGTCGCCACCGGCGAGTTTCAGCAAGCCGAGTTCGCCGCCGACCTCGCCAAAGTCCACTCCGGCAGCGCGCCCCCGGAGTACCGCGATCCTAAGCAGTTCTTCAGCCGCACTTATCTGACGGAAGGGTTGAGCGCACTGCTGATCGGCGCCGCCAAGCGGCTGTCCGGCAGCGGCGGCGATCCGGTCGTCGAACTGCAAACCAATTTCGGCGGCGGCAAGACCCACTCGATGCTGGCGCTCTATCACATGGCCGGCCCGACGCCGGTGCAGGACCTGTCGGGACTCGACCAGTTGCTCGACAAGCAGGGGCTGACCGTTCCCAAGGGCGTCAACCGGGCGGTGCTGGTTGGCACGTCGCGCGGACCGCAGGACGTCCTCAATGCCGATGGCGGCCTGAAGATCCGCACAACGTGGGGGGAACTGGCTTGGCAGCTCGGTGGCGCCGAGGGCTTCGCCATGGTGGCGGAGAATGACGCCAGCGGCATCGCGCCGGGCTCGCATCTGCTTGAAACCCTCTTCAACAAATACGCGCCGTGCCTGATCCTGATCGACGAGTGGGTCGCCTATCTGCGGCAAATCTACAAGGTCGAGGGGCTGCCGTCGGGGTCGTTCGACGCCAATCTCTCCTTCGTCCAGTCGCTGACCGAGGCGGTCAAGGCCAGTCCCGGCACCTTGTTGGTCGCCTCCTTGCCGGCGTCGCAGATCGAGGTCGGCGGCGAAGGCGGCCAGGAAGCGCTCGCGCGTCTGAAGCAGACGTTCAGCCGTGTGGAGTCCTCATGGCGTCCGGCAAGCCAGGAAGAGAGCTACGAGATCGTCCGGCGGCGGCTGTTCAAGGAAATCCCCGGCGACAAGTTCCATCACCGTGACAATACGCTCAAGCAATTCGCCAAGCTCTATCGCGAGAACGCCAACGATTTCCCGCAGGGCTGCGCCGATGAGGACTACCGGCGCAAGCTGGAGAAGGCCTATCCGATCCATCCCGAGCTGTTCGACCGGCTCTATACGAGCTGGGGCTCGCTCGAAAAGTTCCAGCGCACACGTGGCGTTCTGCGCCTGATGGCGCAAGCGATCCACGAGCTTTGGATGAACGCCGATCCGTCGGTGATGATCATGCCAGGCAGCGTGGCGGTGAGTTCGCCGCGCGTGGAACCGGAACTGCTCCACTATCTCGACGTCAGCTGGCAATCGATCATCGCCGGCGATGTCGATGGCACGGCGTCCACCCCCTACAAGGTTGATCAATCCGCGCCCAACCTGAACCGCTACTCGGCGACGAGGCGGGTCGCGCGTGCGATCTTCATGGGCACAGCGCCGACGCACCAGCAGCAAAACACCGGCCTCGATGACAAGCAGATCAATCTCGGCGTCGTGCAGCCCGGCGAGCGTCCGGCGATCTTCGGCGATGCGCTGCGCCGGCTGACCAATCAGGCCAAATTCATGCACGCCGATCTCGGCCGCTACTGGTACTCGATGTCGGCGAGTCTCAACCGTATCGCGGCGGACAAGGCGGCGCAGATCGAGGCGGCGCTGGTCGATGTGACCATCGACGCCGAACTCGGCAAATATGTGAATAGCCTCACCGATCGCGGGCATTTCGACGCCGTTCAGGTGGCGCCTGCGTCCTCGGCCGAAGTTCCCGATGAAGCCGGCGGCGTGCGCGCCGTGGTGCTCGGCGTCAAATATCCGCACAGCGGACGTGATGGGTCCGATGCGCTGGTCGAAGCGAAGGACATCCTCATGCAGCGCGGCAGCACACCGCGCGTCTATCGCAACATGCTGGTGTTCATCGCTGCGGAAACCCGCCAGCTCGATCATCTGAAAGACGCCGTGCGCGCCTCGCTGGCCTGGACAGAGATCGTTCGCGATACAGAGCGGCTCAACCTGACCCAGAGCGACAGCGCGCTGGCCAAAGCCAAGCTGGCTGAGGCGAACGAGACGATGAAGACGCGTCTGAAGGAGGCGTGGTGTTATCTGCACTACCCAGTGCAGGAGAGCGCCCAGGCCGATTGGGAATGGGTGTCAGGCAAGATTCCCGCCCAGGACGGGTTGCTGGCGAGAGCCAGCAAGAAGCTGGTGGCCGAAGAAGGCTTGCTTATCGAACTGGGGCCGTCGCGTCTCGACCGCGATCTTCAGAAGTATATTTGGAATGACAAACCGCACCTGTCGCTGAAGGACCTGCGGGAATATCTCAACCGCTATATCTACCTGCCACGCCTCAAGGGACAGGACGTGCTGGTCAAGGCCGTGCAGGCCGCCGTGAGCGGGATGCTGCCAGGGCCGTTCTCCTATGCCGAGCGATGGGACGAGAAGTCGGATACCTATCTGGGGCTGGCGATCGAACGGGCCGGCCACGCGCCGGTGGTCATCGACAGCGACAGCGTCATCGTCAAACCCGATGTCGCCGAAGCGCATCGTCCAGCGCCGGCGCAGCCCGGATCTGGTGACGCGCCTGTGGTGCCTGGCGACAGCCCAGCACTCCCCAGCGGTCAATCCACGGACAGCCCCACTGCCGGGTCGCCCGTCGAAAGAAGGCCGACGCGGTTCATCGGCGCGGTAATGATCTCACCGGAGAGGCCTGCGCGGGACATCCATCAGATCGTCGAAGCGATCGTCGAACAGCTCACGACGCTGCCCGGTAGTCAGGTCAAGCTCAGACTCGAGATCGAAGCGGATGTGCCCGGCGGTCTTGACCGAGCCAAGGTGCGGACGCTTGTCGAGAACGCCAATACCCTCGGCTTCATAGAAAAGTCGGTGGAATAACGCCCGATTGGCGTTCTCTGCGCGTCAGGGAACGCCATTTCGGACTTTGTAACGGCGTTAGAATTTCGTGTTAGCGGGTTTCCCAGCGATTCCCTCAAGCAATCAGGAAAAGGATCTAGCAGGACGAACTTCAGGTGAGTGTATGAACTTTCGACATCTGCGTTACTTCGTTGCCGCTTCAGATCATGGAAGCTTTCGAAAGGCGGGTGCGGCGCTTGGTGTGCAGGAGTCTACGATCAGTCGCCGGATTCGCGACATGGAAGACGGGCTCGGCTCGGCGTTGTTCCACCGTCATAGTGGGGGTGTGTGCCTAACGGTGGCAGGGCAGCGGTTGTTATCCAGAGCTCGAAAGGTTCTTCGCTATATCAACGAAGGTGCCGAGATCGTGGATGCGGTGGGCCGTGCCAAAGAAGGTCATCTCCGCATAGGCATTTTCTCGTCGCTCGCGTCCGGTTTTCTCCCCGATCTGCTGCGGCGCTTCGCCGAAGAGCATGCGGGCGTCCATCTTGAGGTCGCGGACGGCAATCCGGCAGAGCATGTCGCGGCGATCCGGCAGTTCCGATTGGACATCGCCTTTCTGACCGGCACCTCAGAATGGCCGCGATGCGAAACAGCGCATTTTTGGTCCGAGCGCGTTTTCGTGGTGCTGCCCGAAGCGCATGCGCTAGTTCAAAGGGACGAAGTGAGCTGGCACGATCTCGCAAACGAGACGTTCATCGTGAGCGACGCGCCTCCGGGGCAGGAGGTCCATGACTATCTCGTGCAGCGGGTCGCTGACCTCGGCCACCACCCGAAGATTCAATCGCAGTTTGTCGGGCGCGATAATCTGCTGACGCTTGTCGCAATAGGTAGCGGGCTTACCGTGACCAGCGAGGCAACGACGGCGGCCTATGTGCCGGGTATCTGTTACAGGCCGATCACCGGAGAGGTTCTTCCCTTCAGTGGCGTGTGGTCGCCGAAGAACGATAACCCGGCGCTCAGGCGCTTTGTCAGCATGGCGAAGATGATGGCGCGTCGTCAGGGTGCAGCATTATGAGCCAGCATCGCCGCCGGGTTTCGTTCGGCGGGCTTTGGCGAATCCGCGATCGGTCGCAATGAAACGTTCCAGCATCGGTACGATGAGCTGTACAGGATCGCGCACCGGCTGCCCAGTCTGTCGTCCCAGCACCTCAGCATAGGCCATGAGATCGCGATGCAGCGCCGCCGGTAGCTCCAGCGTGGCCTTGACCGGCTTTTCCTCCATGATCGGGCCGAGCTTCAACTTCGTCATGGTCAGCTCCTGTAGGGTTCGAGCACCAGGTCGCGCGTGACGATGACGCGGACCGGGAAGCCGGGCCGGATGGTCAGGGTCGGCGCGACCTGCAACTGGCGCTGGACGATCTGCTGACCAGCTTGATTGATGGTCTCCTGCGCGCCGTCGCGGATGGCGCGGATCAGTCTGTCATTGTCGTCGGTGGCGAGTTCCGCGCCGACGCCGAGCAACGTCGAGAGCGCCGCGGCCTTGGCGAGATCCCACCAGTGATAATCGACGCCATCCTCCAGACCGGCATAGCCCTGCGTGTCCGCGCCCGGCTGGCGCTCAAGAACAATGGAGCGGCCATTCGGCATGATGAGGCGGTTCCAGACAAGCAGCACGCGGCGCTGCCCGAACTGCACGCTGTTGTCATACTGGCCGATGAGCCGCGTTCCCTGCGGCACGAGCAGGATGCTTCCGGTCGGGCTGTCATAGATGTTCTCCGTGACCTGCGCGGTGATCTGACCGGGAAGATCGGAGCGGATGCCGGTAATCAACGCCGCCGAGATGACAGCCCCGGCCTGAAGCACGAAGGGCGACGCCGGCGGCGTGACGCGATCCGGCGTCACGGTGCGCCGGTCGGCCGCCGCATTGAGGAAGGCAAGCTGCCGGTCCTGTGCGGTCGCTGGCTGTCCGGCCACGCCGCCGAGATCGAGGCCCGGCATTGCGCCCGGTGTTGCTGCGGCCGTCGATCCCTGTCGTGACTGGAAAAAGACGGTGCTGAGGCGCGCGGCCTCTTCCTCGGCGCGGCGGCGCTGTTCGGCTTCGTCGACGCCGGGCGTTGGCACGACGGGCGGCACGACAGGCTGGCCGGCATTCTGCGCGGAAAGGATCGGCCCGCCGAGATCGCCGGGCAGCGGCGGCCCAAGGACCGGGCCGGTGTAGTCGCGCGGCAGGCCGGCGAGACCATCGGCGGTCTGCCGGTTGGCGGTGGAATAGAGTTCTTCTCCGCCATCGCCTGGGCCACGGGTCTGAAGAGCGTAGATCAGCGCCCCGCCGATGCCGACCAGGGCGACGGCGGCGACGCTGGCGAGCATCTTGCGCGACAGGCGGGTGACGCGGGGGGCTTCGGCGCGCAGGCGCATCGGCGCGGCGTTGGTATCGGTCTCGGTCATGATTGCGGCCTCCCGTCGGTTCGGACGATCCTGACGGTCTGCTGACGGTCGCCGCCGCCAAGGCGCAGCTCTGCCGCGCCGAACAGGCGATCGACGATCAGGATGTGTTGATGGATGCGGCTGTTGGCGATCTGGGCTTCGCCTTCCGGGCCGATGACGAAGATCGGCGGCATCTCGCCCTGTACGATCCCGCGCGGAAACTCGACATAGACCCGGCGGCCGTCGTCATAGACGGCGACAGGCTTCCATGGCGGATTGCTGCTGCCGGTCAGGCCATAGCGGTAGTTGCGCGCGGCGACGACCGGAATGACCGGCGTTGCCGGAACGGCCTGACGCCCCCCGCCTACGGGCTGCGGATAAGACCAGGAGACGGCGGGCATATAGGGTTTCTCGCCCGAACGCAGCTCGACCATGTAGGTGCGCCGGTCGGTGGTGATGACGAGATTGGTGGTGATGTCGGCGCGTGTGGGCTTCACCAGCACATGCACGCGGCGGGCGACGCCGGAGCCGGATTCGGTGTCGCCGATGATCCAGCGGGCAGTGTCGCCGGCCGCGATCGGTCCCGCGCCGGTCAGATTTTCGCCCGGCTCAAGCGCGATATTGGTGATCTGCCCCGGTGCGGCATAGACCTGATAGAGCGCGCCTTCCGACCACGGATAGACCTGAATGGCGTTGAAGTAGCCTTCGCGGCGCGGCTGGACGCGGGCCGCCGCATTGGCGTTCTCGACACGGCCGGTCGCTGTGCTGGCGGTCTGGCCGCCACGCGCCACGGTCCAGGCCGGAGGAACATGCAGCGGCTTCAGCCGCTCGTCCGTCACGGCTGCGGGAATGGCCGGAAGCGGCGGGACGCTATTGTCATAGCTGATCTGCGGCGGCTTGGTCGAAGCGCAGCCGGCGAGCATGGTCGCGGAGAGCAATACGGCGGCGATTGCGGATTTGCGGGGCGCAAGCTTCATTGGCCCATCTCTCGCGACCAGTTGATGGCGTTGACGTAGATTCCGAGCGGATTGGCTTTCAGCCGTTCGGCATCACGTGGCGGCTGCACGGCGATGGTGAGGATCGCGGTCCATCGCTGCGTGCCGGAGAGCTGGCCGTTCTCAAAATGCCGTTCCGTCCACGCGACACGGAAGCTGTCGGGGGAAGCCCGGATGACGCTCGAAACGTCCACGGCGATCTGCTGCTTGCCGACCTTGGTGAACGGGTCGTTGGTGCGGGCATAGTCGTTGAGCGCGCCCGCGCCGCGATCGGTGGTCCATTCATAGGCGCGAAGCCAGTTCTGCCGGACAATGATCGGATCAGCGGGGATGCTGCGCACCTGCTCGATGAAGCGGCCGAGATGCCAGGCGATCTGCGGATCGGTCGGGCGGAAGTCGGCGGTGGCAGGCGCGACGGTTTGCGCCTGGCCGAGATTGTCGACCTGTACCACCCACGGAACGACGGTCCCCTGGACCGACTGCCAGACGAGCGCGGCGGCAAAGCCGGCGGAGAGAACCAGCGAGCCGAAGGCCATATGGCGCCAGTTCTTCGCCTGAACGCGCGCCGAGCCGATACGCTCGTCCCAGACCTGTGCGGCCTTCTGATAGGGGGTCTCGGGTTGGGGTGTTTTGCCGTAGTGCGCGGCGGGACGCTTGAAGAGATTCATGAGCGGTCACTTTCAGAGAGGTTGACGGAAGAACCGGAGCCGTGGCTGTCGCCGGAGCGGACGGCGTGGGCGGTTGTCTGGATGGTGTGGCCGGACTGGCGCATCCGCTGTGCCCAGCCCGGCGTCGCACTGGCGGGCCGAGCCGATGCAGGCGGGGCTTCCGCCGCGCCGCCGACCGTTCCCATGGTCGAGGTGCCACCGGTCGCACTGAGCCCGGATTTGACGCCATCGGAGAAGCTGGATTTTACGCTGGCGCTCGCACGACGAAGCGGCGACATAGCCGCGCTGCCCGCCGCCCGTCCGACGCCGCCCATGCCAGATGCGACGCCCGCCGCGCCGGACTGGCCGAGTGAACCGAGGCTAAAGGCGGCGGAAGCTGCGCCCGCCGAGGTCGCGCCGCCACGCACGGCGGCAGCACCTGTGGAAAGTGCGGCTGCGCCGCCTTTCGCGGCGAGGCCAGCCGCGCCGGCGCCGGCCAGGACCATGCCGCCAGCAGCAAGGCCGGTTCCAACGGCAGCGCCCGCGCCGAGCTGCGGGCCACCGCTAACGAGGCCGGAAGCGATGCCGGGACCGAAAATGCCGAGGCCGAGCAGCGACAAAGCGGCGAGGACGACGGCCATGGCGTCGTCGATGCTCGGGGTCGAGCCGCCGAAGCCGGCCGTAAACTGACTGAACAGCGTCGAACCGATGCCGATGATGACGGCGAGCACCAACACCTTGATGCCGCTGGAAATCACGTTGCCAAGCACGCGCTCGGCCATGAAGGCGGTTTTGCCAAACAACCCGAACGGGATCAGCACAAAGCCGGCCAGCGTCGACAGCTTGAACTCGATCAGCGTCACGAAAAGCTGAATGGCGAGGATGAAGAAGGCGAGGATCACCAGCGCCCAGGCGAAGAGCAGGCACGCGATCTGGATGAAGTTCTCGAAGAATGCGATCCAGCCCATCAGGTCGGAAATGGATTCGAGCAGCGGCCGGGCGGCATCGAGGCCGGTCTGTGCGACCTTGCCGGGGCGCATCAGGTCAGCGGTCGAAAAGCTGGTGCCGCTTGCCTTGAGCCCAAGGCCCGCGAAGCTGTCGAAGACGATCTTCGCGAGGTTGTTCCAGTTGCCGATGAGATAGGCGAAGACGCCGACGAACAGCGTCTTCTTCACCAGCCGCGCCATGATGTCGTCATCCGCGCCCCACGACCAGAACAGCGCGGCCAGCGTCACGTCGATGACGATGAGCGTGGTCGCCACGAAAGCGACCTCGCCGGACAGAAGCCCGAAGCCGGAGTCGATATAGCGGGTGAAGACCCCAAGAAAGTTGTCGATGACGCCAGCGCCGCCCATGGATCAGCGCCCTTCGATCGGAGTGGGCGACGACGGTGCGGACGTGCGGCCGAGAAAACGGTCGCGCGTCTCCGCCCAGACGCGCAGGCATTCACTATCCTCGGCCGCCTTCTGGCCGAGCTGCTGGCACCGGCGTTGGCCCTCGCGCAGCGGATCGCGCGAGGGCTCATGAAGGCTGACCGGCGAGGATGCCGGAGCCTCTTCCTTGCGGGTCATCTCGATCGCGGTCGCCGTGATGGCGACCGCGACGAATATGATTGCGCCCAGCCGGGCCAGCATCTTGCCGTCCATGACAGTGCTCCCCTTCTGGCTCTCAGTTGCCGTTGTTGAACATCTGCGCGTTGCCCGGCTGATAACCGGAGCCAGGCGTCAGGAAGCGGCGGCGCTGTTCGCGCCCCTGTTCGGCGGCGGTGGCGCGCTCGGCCTCGGTGAGCGAACCGGCGCGGCCGTTGGCGGCGAGAAGAGCGATCAGGTCGGAAAGCTGCTGCGACTGGAGGGCGAGAAGCTGGTTGCCAGCCTGTGTTGCCTGCAACGCGCCGGTCGCGCCCTGGCTCTGGCCGACAAGCGCCGACATTTGCGTGCGGTTAGCGTCGATGTTGCCAACGACACCGGCCTGAACACGCATCGCGTCCTGCAAGCCGCCAACCGTGTTCTTCCAGCGGTCACGCGCCCCCGCCACCAGTTGCGCGTCGGTGGCCGACAGCGAGACATTTCCGTATTGGCTCTGGAACGCCTGATCGACCTGACCGACGTTGAACGCGATATTCTGCGCCTGCCCAAGAAGCTGCTGGGTGCGCTGCACATTCTGCTGCAACGTCTGAAGCGCCGAGTATGGCAAGCTCGCCAGGTTCTTCGCCTGATTGATGAGCATGGTCGCCTCGTTCTGAAGCGAGGTGATCTGGTGGTTGATCTGCTCCAGCGTGCGCGCGGCGGTAAGAAGGTTCTGCGCGTAGTTCGTCGGGTCATAGACGATCCGGCCGAAGCCGAATTGCGCATGGGCCTGCGTCGCCAGCATAGGCGAGACGGCAAGCATGGTTGCGGCAAGCACGATGGCGCGCGAGCGGAAACGACGGGTATTCATGGTCAGGACTCCTTTTCGGCTTGGGGGAAGTTCGGAATG
Source organism: Paracoccus sp. MKU1 (assembly GCF_001447385.1). Classification (GTDB taxonomy): domain Bacteria; phylum Pseudomonadota; class Alphaproteobacteria; order Rhodobacterales; family Rhodobacteraceae; genus Paracoccus. The sequence goes on from NZ_LLWQ01000064.1 coordinate 37,632, forward strand.
AGATCGGCGGCCCATCCGGCATCGCGGGCGCGAAGCCACGCGGCGAGAAAGCCGTCGCGGCCGTGCTCGGCGATCAGGTTCGCAATGAGGGTCTGGTCGGATTTCGAAGATGCGGCGCAGAGCGCGAGCCCGACTTCGGACAGGCCCAGCTCGAACAGGCGGTTGCCCCTGCGGCTTTGGCAGTAGTAATCCCGCTTGGGCGTCGCGCGGGCGATTAGCTCGATCTGGCGGTCATTGAGGCCGAAGCGGCGATAGATCGCCGTAATCTGCGGTTCGATGGCGCGTTCGTTCGGCAGGAGCAACCGCGTCGGGCAGCTCTCGATAATCGCCGGCGCGATGTTGCTGCCGTCAATGTCGGACAGGCTCTGCGTAGCGAAGATGACGCTGGCGTTCTTCTTGCGCAGCGTTTTGAGCCATTCGCGAAGCTGGCCAGCGAATCCCTCATCGTCCAGCGCCAGCCAGCCTTCGTCGATGATGAGCAGCGTCGCCCGCCCATCCAGCCTGTCGCCGATGCGGTGAAACAGATAGGCAAGCACGGCTGGGGCCGCGCCGGTCCCGACCAAGCCTTCGATTTCAAATGCCTGCACGTCGGCCGAACCGAGGTGTTCAGCCTCGGCGTCGAGCAGCCGGCCGTAGGGACCGCCGACGCAATATGGGCGAAGGGCTTGTTTAAGATCGTTGGATTGCAGCAGCACCGCGAGGCCGGTGATGGTGCGTTCCTCGGCGGGCGCGGAGGCCAGCGAGGTCAGCGCCGTCCAGATGTGTTCCTTCACCTCCGGCGTGATCGCGATGCCTTCGCGCATCAGGATTGCCACGATCCAGTCGGCGGCCCAGGCGCGTTCGTAAGTGTCGTGGATGCGCGCGAGCGGCTGGAGCGATACGGAAGCGTCAGAACCTTCGGTCAGCCCGCCGCCAAGGTCGTGCCAGTCGCCGCCCATGGCGAGCGCGGCAGCGCGGATGCTGCCGCCGAAATCGAACGCAAAGACTTGGGCACGGTCGTAGCGGCGGAACTGCAAGGCCATGAGCGCGAGCAGGACGGACTTCCCCGCGCCGGTCGGACCGACGACGAGAGTGTGGCCGACGTCGCCGACGTGAAGGGATAACCGGAACGGGGTCGAGCCTTCGGTCTTGCCGTAAAGCAAGGGGGGCGCACCGAAATGCTCGTCCCGTTCCGGCCCCGCCCACACCGCTGAAAGCGGGATCATGTGGGCGAGATTCAAAGTGCTGATGGGCGGCTGACGGACGTTGGCATAGGCATGGCCGGGCAAGCTGCCGAGCCAGGCGTCCACGGCGTTGACGGTCTCGACCATGGCCGTGAAGTCGCGGCCCTGAATGACCTTCTCGACAAGGCGCAATTTCTCGTCGGCAAGACGCGGATCGGCGTCCCATACCGCGATTGTGGCCGTCACATGGGCCATGCCCGCCACGTCGGCCCCAAGCTCCTGCAAGGCCATATCGGCGTCGAGCGCCTTGTTCGCGGCGTCGGTATCGACAAGCGCCGACGCCTCGTTGGTCATCACTTCCTTGAGGATGGCCGCGATGCTCTTGCGCTTCGCGAACCATTGCCGCCGGATTTTGGTCAGCAGCTTAGTCGCATCCACCTTGTCGAGCAGGATCGCGCGGGTGCTCCACCTGTAGGGAAAGGCCAGGCGGTTAAGGTCGTCCAGCAGGCCGGGCGTCGTCGCGGTCGGAAAGCCGGTGACGGTGAGGACGCGCAGATGCTCGTTGCCAAGGCGCGGCTCCAGTCCACCGATGAGCGGTTGGTCAGCCAGAAGCGCGTCGAGATAGATGGGCGTTTCCGGCACGCGAACGCGATGGCGCTTCGTGGAAACGCAGGAATGCAGATAGGTCAGCGTCTCGCTATCATCGAGCCACGCGCATTCCGGCATGAATCCATCGAGCAATGCCAACACGCGGTCGGTGCGATCGGTGAAGGTGCGCAGGATCTCATGCGGATCGACGCCGGAGCGCTCGCGGCCCTCGTAAAGCCATGTCTCGGCGCGTGCCGCTTCCCCGGCTGGCGGGAGGAACAGGAAGGTGAGGAAGTAGGACGACACGAAATGCGCGCCGGCTTCCTCGAAATCGGCCTTGCGCTCGGCGTCGACCAGGCCGGAGGCCGGATCGGGAAACTGGCTCGCGGGATAGGTCGCAGCTTCGGAGCGCTGCGCCTCCACGAAAATGCTCCAGCCGGAACCGAGACGGCGGAAGGCGTTGTTGATGCGTCCGGCGACGGCGACCAGCTCGGCCGCGACGGCGGAATCGAGATCGGGACCGCGAAAGCGCGCCGTGCGCTGGAACGAGCCGTCCTTGTTCAGCACGACGCCTTCGGCGACGAGCGCGACCCATGGCAGGAAGTCGGCCAGGCGGCTGGCGGTGCGGCGATATTCGGCAAGGTTCATCATGATTGTGCCTCCCTCAGACCGACAGCTGACCGGGGATGCGCAGATGGCGGCGGCCGACCTCGACGAAGAGCGGATCGCGCTTGGCGGCCCAGACCGCCGCGAAATGCCCGACAGCCCAGATGAGCAGTCCAACCAGCCAGAGGCGCAGGCCGAGGCCCACGGCCCCGGCCAGCGTCCCATTCAAGATCGCAATGGAACGCGGAGCGCCGCCGAGCAAAATGTGCTCGGTCAGCGCGCGGTGGACCGGGACGGTGAAGCCCGGCACGTCGAGTTGCTCGAAGCCCGCCATCAGACAAGCGCCCCGCCGCCGAACGAGAAGAAGGACAGGAAGAACGAGCTGGCCGCGAAGGCGATCGACAGGCCGAAGACGATCTGGATCAACTTGCGGAAGCCGCCCGAGGTATCGCCGAAAGCGAGCGCCAGGCCGGTCGCGATGATGATGATGACGGCGACGATCTTGGCCACTGGCCCTTCGATCGACTGGAGGATTTTCTGAAGCGGCGCTTCCCACGGCATCGACGAACCGGACGCGTGGGCGGCCGGGATGAGGATCAGGTTGACGTAGGTGAAGGCGGCGGCGGTCGCGATCATGCGACGCACGCGCATGGTGGTGTGGATCATGCGGATTCTCCTGTGCTGGTGGGGATGGCCAAAGGGATGGCTTGGGTGATGCGGTAGTCGCCGTCGGCGCCGAGCCCTTCGACGCGGGCGAGTTCGACGAGCCGGCGCGCGGAGCCGCGGCCGGAAAGGACGGCGACAAGGTCGATGGTCTCGGCGATCAGGGCGCGCGGCACGGTGACGACGGCTTCCTGGATGAGCTGTTCGAGCCGGCGCAGAGCCCCGATGCCGGTGCCTGCGTGGATGGTGCCTATGCCGCCTGGGTGGCCGGTGCCCCAGGCTTTGAGCAGATCGAGCGCTTCGGCCCCGCGTACTTCGCCGATCGGGATGCGGTCGGGCCGCAGGCGCAGTGAGGACCGGACGAGATCGGAGAGTGTGGCGACGCCGTCCTTGGTGCGCATGGAGACAAGGTTCGGGGCGGTGCATTGCAGTTCGCGGGTGTCTTCGATGATGACGACGCGATCGGTGCCCTTCGCCACTTCCGCCAGCAGCGCATTGGTCAGCGTGGTCTTGCCGGTCGAGGTGCCGCCAGCGACGAGGATGTTGGCGCGGGAGGTGACAGCCGAGCGCAACGCTTCCGCCTGATCGCCGGACATGATGCCGGCGGCCACATAGTCGTCGAGAGTGAAGACGGCGACGGCGGGCTTGCGGATGGCGAAGGCCGGGGCAGTGACCACAGGCGGCAACAGCCCCTCGAAGCGTTCGCCGGTCTCGGGCAGTTCAGCCGAGACACGAGGGCTTCGGGCGTGGACTTCCGCGCCGACATGATGGGCGACCAGGCGCACGATGCGTTCGCCATCGGCGGGTGACATCGTCTCGCCGGTATCGGCTAGACCTTCGGACAGCCGATCGACCCAGATACGGCCATCCGGGTTCAGCATCACCTCGACGACGGCGGGCTCTTCAAGAAACCGGGCGATGGCCGGACCAAGCGCCGTGCGCAGCATCCGCGCGCCGCGTGCAATGGCTTCTGGTTTTTGGTGGTTGGCAGTCATGTCGGCCCCGTTCGTTCACGAGGCGCGACAGACAGTCCCCGGAATGGGGTCAATTAAAAGAGCCCGAAATCGGGCGGGTTCAACAAGTATCGGTCGTAGTAGTAGCGTGGCGTGCAAATACAGGAGAACGGCGGTGGAGCCCTGATCTTGATGCCGTCGCCGGGCTCACCAGATGACGCGCGAGATCGTCAGGGGTCCGACTCGGAGACGTCTTCGGGGATCTCCTGTCGCAGCTTCGGCCCTTTGACGAGGCGCCGGCCGAGCGCGGTGATGAAAGCCTCATACCGCTCGGCTGACTTGGCGCGTGCCGCCTGCGCCGCAGGCTCCGGCAAGGCCGGCGTGGTCGTGATCCAGAACCGGATGAACACCGCCAGCGTTTCGACAGCGATGCCGACGTCCCGCTCCAAGCGGGTCATGCGGCGGTCGATCTGGTCGAGGCGCTTGGCGACGACCGCCTCGCGCCGCTCGGCATCGTCCGGCGACAGGAAGGATGCAATGGCGGCCTCGGCGATCATGGATTGCGATTGATCCCGGCGCGCCGCGAAATCCGCCAGCGCCTGCGTCACGTCGGGGTCCAGATAGACCGTGAACTTCGACTTTTTCCGATGGCTGGTCATGGCGCTTACAGGTCCATGCCGTCATCGGGGTCGAGCGACACCTGGCGCGCGACACCCTGAACCTGACTGATCATCCGCCGATTGCGCATGGCGTCCTCATCGGTGTCGTCGGGAAGCTCGATTTCGAACTCGTTGGCGATGGGTTCTTTCTTTTCCGCCGGCTTGGCGCGGCTGAGTTCGGGTTGCAGCCGGCGTTCGGAATCGGTGGTGTCTTCGTCGTCGGACAGGTCGGCAGGCTTCCCGTCCAGCGCCTCCGGCCTCGCCGGGATCGGCAGGCTGCTCCAGTCGTCGGGGCGAGGCTTGTCGGGACGTTTCAGTTCGGGGGGCGACAGCAGGCGCTCGCGGAAACGGGCATCCTCATAGTAGCGCGCCTTCTTCGCCCGGATCGGCGGCGTGCCGGCGACCATGACGATTTCGTCGCTCGGCGGAAGCTGCATGATCTCGCCGGGCGTCAGCAACTGGCGGGCGGTCTCCGATCGCGAGACCATCAGATGGCCGAGCCATGGCGAGAGCCGATGCCCAGCATAGTTCTTCATCGCCTTCATTTCGGTCGCGGTGCCCAGCGCGTCGGACACGCGCTTGGCGGTGCGCTCGTCGTTCGTGGCGAAGGAAACGCGCACATGGCAGTTGTCGAGAATGGAGTTGTTGGGGCCGTATGCCTTTTCGATCTGGTTGAGTGATTGGGCGATCAGGAAGGCTTTGAGACCGTAACCCGCCATGAAGGCCAACGCACTCTCGAAGAAGTCGAGCCGCCCCAGCGCCGGAAACTCATCCAGCATCAAGAGCAGGCGGTGACGGTCGCCCTTCGCCTGCAGATCCTCGGTCAGACGACGGCCGATCTGGTTCAGCAGCAACCGGATCAGCGGCTTTGTTCTGTTGATGTCGGACGGCGGCACGACGAGGTAGAGCGTCGTCGGCCGCGCGCCGCCTACGACGTCGCTGATGCGCCAGTCGCAGCGCCGCGTCACCTCGGCGACGACGGGATCGCGGTAGAGGCCGAGGAACGACATGGCCGTGGACAGGACGCCGGAGCGCTCGTTGTCGGATTTGTTCAGCAGCTCGCGCGCCGCGCTGGCGACGACGGGATGCGGCCCGTCCTCGCCGAGATGGGCGGTCTTCATCATGGCGCGCAGCGTGGATTCGACGGGGCGCTTCGGATCGGAGAGGAAGTTGGCGACACCGGCGAGCGTCTTTTCCGGCTCGGCGTAGAGGACGTGGAGGATTGCGCCGACGAGCAGCGAATGGGAGGTCTTTTCCCAGTGATTTCTCTTGTCGAGGCTCCCTTCGGGATCGACCAGAATATCGGCGATGTTTTGCACGTCGCGCACTTCCCATTCGCCGCGCCGCACCTCGAGCAAGGGATTGTAGGCCGAGGATTTCGGATTGGTCGGATCGAAGAGGAGCACGCGGCCGTGGTGTGAGCGGAAACCGGATGTCAGCGTCCAGTTCTCTCCCTTGATGTCGTGGACGATGGCCGAGCCGGGCCAGGTCAGGAGCGAGGGCACGACAAGGCCGACGCCTTTGCCCGATCGCGTCGGGGCGAAGCACAGCACATGCTCCGGCCCGTCATGGCGCAGATACTCACGCTCGTAGCGGCCAAGTATGACGCCATCGGGATCGAGCAGCCCCGCAGCCTTCACCTCTTCCTTCTCGGCCCACCGTGCCGAGCCATAGGTCGCGGCGTCCTTGGCTTCGCGCGCCCGCCAGACCGACATGCCGATGGCGACGGCGATGGCGATGAAGCCGCCGGACGCGGCGATGAACGCGCCCTGGGTGAAGATCTCCGGCGCATAGGCATCATAGGAGAACCACCACCAGAAGAAGGCGGGTGGATGGTAGAACGGCCAGCCGAACAGGACGAACCAGGGCGGCCCGAGCTGCGCCTGAAACCCGAGGCTCCAGGCGACATATTCGGTCGTGCCCCAGGTGGTGGAGAGGACGATGAGGAGGACGATCAGAATCTGTCCCCAGAGGATTTTGGTCGCGGACATTGCGATGTTCCTTTCTGGTTGAGGCTAGAGGCCGAGCCCGCGCTTGCGGCCGAAATCCCAATCGACGCCGCCGCCGTCGCGGGCGACGCCGGAGACGTGGCGGCCGAGCTGCTTGTCGAGGGATGGCGACCAGGGCACGAGCTGGAAGCCGAGGCCGTCGTCGATCATGGCGAAGCGGCCGGAGGCGAGCGTCAGGCGCTGGCGATAGGTGCCGGCGACATATTCGCCGCTTTCGGCCGGCTTGAATGGCTGGCCGGTCTCCTTCGCCAATCTGCTGGCCACGGCATCGACTTCGCGGCGGCGGAGCGTATCGATCAGGTTGCGGTTGAAGATGACGCGGCGCCCCTGCTGCTCGGCGAGACCTTCGCCGACCAGATGCTCCGTGCGTTGCCGCATCGCGTCCCGCACTTCGGCGCCGAAACCGCCGTCCGACATGGCGACGGGTTCGCGGGCGATGGATTGCCGGTCGAGCCAGGTTGCGCCGGTGGCGCTCACCTGATGCTGGAGATCGAGATCGGAGCGGACGGCGAGCGCGACACGGTGCTCGCCTTTCGCGTCCTCGTAGGCGCGCAGCTCGACGATCGATCCCGGCGGGCTGTCGCCGGTGGCGTCGAGATGCGGCAGCCTGATGTGATGGGTGCGGCCGTCCACACCGTCGACCACGGCGTAGGCCGTTCCCTTCAGCTCGTCGTCAAGGCCGCGTTCGACCAGGCGGCCGATAACGGGAACATCGAGGCTCTCCCCGGCGAGGACATAGCTGGCCGAGCCGCGTTCGATGCCGCGTTCGGTGAGCGCCCGGTGCATCCGCTTGATGATGTCGGCGCGCTCGCCGAGTTCGCGAAGTGTGGATTCGGCCTCGGCCTTGATGAACCATTGCTGGTGTCCGACCTGTCCGGCCAGCCCACGGATTTCGAGGGTGCGCAGCCTGCCGACCTTCAGCGCGTGAAATTCGTCTGGCTGCTGGCCGGGCTGCGGAGCGAGGTCGATGATGCCCGACTTGCCGGCGTCGCGGACAAGCTGCCGGTCGAGCTGCGTCCAGCGTTCGGCTTCGACCTGCCGCTCCAGATTGCGGTTGATCTCCAGATCGGTGCGAGGCCCAAGTTCCTGGGTGACGAGATCCTGCGCGCGGGCGCGCATTCCCTCCTTGATATAGTCGCGGGAGATCACGAGATCCTGGCCGTCGTCGGTGCGGCCGCGCAGGATGATATGGATGTGGGGATTGTCGGTGTTCCAATGATCGACGCCGACCCAATCGAGCTTCGTGCCGAGATCCTTTTCCATCTGCCCCATCAGCTCGCGGGCGTGGTCCTTGAGGTCGGCCATATCCACGGCGTCCTCGGACGAGACGATGAAGCGGAAATGGTGCCGGTCATCCTCGCAGCGCGCCGCGAAGTCGCGGGCGTCCACGTTATCGCCTTCAGGGCCGAACAGCCGCGCTTTCTCCCCGTCTCGGGTCACGCCGTCGCGGCGCAGATAGGTCAGGTGCGCAGCCAGCGGCGCGGCGCGCGCGCTATGGCGCACCACGCGGGTCTTGATGACGACGATGCGCGAGCGGCCGGTCAGCAGGCGATTGGCCTGGATGCTGGCGCGCTGGCCGCGCCCGAAGCGCGAACGGTTGCCGGGCGTGATCTTGCCGGAACGGGAGACGCGGCCCCCGGCCTTCTGCGCGGCGGCGAGCGCCTGCGAAATGAAAGGCCGGGCCTGCTGTGCGCGGGTCGAGCGGATGCGCCCAGGCCGGACGCGAATTTCGCTGTCATCGGCCATGGCGGAGCCCCGCACGGTGCAAAAGGAACAAGAAAATCAGTAAGATGGGCGCGCGGCGCACGGTGCGCGAAAGCGCGGCACGGTGCGAAACGCGCCGAAAACCCAAGCAAAAACAACCGACCGACCGAAGCGCACCGTGCGCCTTTTTATCTCGCCATCGTCCGGTTGTTGTGCCTGCCTCTGCCCCTTGCCCCCTCCCTGACACGCCGGAACACGATTGCGTGCGAATGGCGGCCCGCACGCTCATGGGCGCTCTCCTGGGGTGGAGCGTGCGACGACAAGGGGCGAATCCGATGTTGCGGCCGGACCGGATGGCCTCGCCGTGACGGAGGATCGGCTCTCGTCCGAACGCTCATTGGCCGACCGCGGCGCTGCGGAGTGAGCATCGGCGGAACGCACGACGAAGATCGCCGCCTCACGCCAATCGGGTGGCGGATCGGATCGCCGGACTGACGTTTCGGGTGCAGCCGCGCCGCCGAGAGCCGGCACGAGCGCGGCGACGTAGGCCCGCGTTTCGGCCGGCAGCGCGCGGCCGGTCGAGCGATGGTCGTCGTAGCGGCCGGGACCGGCGTTGTAGGCCGCGAGCATCGCGCCGACATCGCCATAGCGGTCCCACATTTCGCGCAGATAGGCCGTGCCCGCCATGATGTTGTCGTGCGGGTCATAAGGGTCGCGGCCGAGACGGTAGCGGGCGCGCAAGCCCGCCCACGTATCGGGCATGACCTGCATCAGCCCCAACGCGCCCGCCGACGAGATCGCGTGCACGTCGCCCGCGCTCTCGGCGCGCAGCACGGCGCGAATCCAGCGTTCGGGGATGCCGAACCGCTGCGCCGCCTCGGTGATGTGGGCAGCGTGCGGATCGACCGGGGCGATGCGTGTAGCCGGTGCCGACTGTGCAAGAACAGCGCCGGTTGCGCTCGCCGCGAGGATCAGGCCGGAAAGGAGAAAGAGAGCCATGCGACGGGTGGCGTTATGCCGCCCGCGCGCACTCCGATGGCTCGTCGATGGACGGCGAGCAGGCATCGGTCAGTCCTTCTCGGCTCGGTCGCGCGGACGCGACCAGTGCAGCGACCAGGCGCTCCCGGAATCGTCGTCGCGGAACAGGTTGGCGCGGATCGGCTGCGGAAAAGTCGGATCGTCGATCAGCAACGCGACATATTCACCGGCCTTCTCGCCGGTGCGCTTCCAGCCCGCGCCGATCTCCGCGCCTGTTTCGTTGTTCGTGGCATCGAAGACGTGAACGCGATAGTCGGGTGCGTTTTCGGCGTCGGACGGCTCGGCCGGAACGATGATGACGTCCTGGACGAGCAACAGCGTTTGAAGGTTGCCGGTGAAGCCGGTCTCTTCGCGCGCGAATTCACCAATCTGAGGCATGATTGCTTCCTTTGCGGTGGCGTTGAAAAAGCATCGGCGAGCACCGCTCCCGCCGATGGGGGAAGCCGTCAGCGCGTCGGCGCGCGCCACTCGAAGCGGCCATTGCCGTCTTCGTCGGTCCACAGCGGGACCGCGTGGCCGATGATCTGGTCGGTGGACGTCAGGCCGAAGTAGCGGCCGTCGAGGCTGTCGCGGACCTGCCAGTTCATGAGGAAGACTTCGCCGGTCTGGATGCGGCGGCAGCCCTGCCAGGCCGGCAGATCGCGCCCCACGCGATCACGCTGCAGCGCCTTGCCCATCTCGACGCCATCGACCGTGATGGTCAGGTTCGAGCGGCATACGGTCTGCCCGGAAACGCCGAGAACGCGCTTGAGCAGCGGCACGCCCTTGGGCAGATAGCCGCGCTCGGCCATGAAGGTGGCGAGCGGTTCGGGTGCGTCGACCGCGACAAGATCGGTGACGTCGAACGGCCCGTCGAAGTTGATCGTGTAGAAGCCGATGGGCGCACTGGCCGAGGCGTTCCACATGAGCTTGATCGGCATCGGCGTGAGCGCCGGATAGCCGACGCCCATCGTGGCGAGCGCCGTGACGAGGACGAGGCTGGCGCGCGTCATGGCTGGACCTTCCTGCGCAGGAGGAAGGCTCGGTGCTGTTCGAGCGTATAGGCGCGCGGCTGATGGGCGGCGGCCATCCGGTTGTGGACGTGCCGCCAGTGCTCCGGCGAAACGGCGTCCGCATCGATGCCGATCGCCTCGATCGCATCGACGTGGCGCAGCACGTCCTCGACCTTCGGCCAGCCCTCGATCTTCAGCAGGATTTCGCCGCCCGGCCGCACGAAAGGCAGCGTCTGGTAAGCCTCGCCCGGTTCGACCGCACGCACGATGTCGATGCGCGAGATGATCGTGCCGAAGTCGTTCGCCGCCCATCGCACGAAGGCGAAGACGGTGTTCGGCCGGAAAGAGAGAACGCGCTGGCGACGGTCGAGGATTTGTTCGTTCGCCGCCTGGCCGAACCTGATCCAGTATTCGATCTTCTTCTCGATCCACGTCAGTTCGACGCGGGTCATGCGATCATGGATGAGCGCGAACGGCATCGGGCCGCCGCGCTCGCGGGGGGCCGCGGTGCCGGTCATGTGCGGTCTCCTGGGGTCGGGGGAAATTCGCGAGAGAGCAGCTCGCGCAGCATGTCGGCGACGGTGACGCCGCGCCCGAAGGCCGCGATCTTGATCCGACCGCGCAGCGCGGGCGTCACGTCGATGGTGAGCCGCGCCGTGTAGGCGGTCGCCTCGGATGCGCGCGGCGGGCTCTCGGCCGTCTTGATCCATTGCTCGGGATCGGCGGGGCGCGTAGCGAAGCCGCGCTTTTCGACGCGGACCGTCATGACGCGCCTCCGTCGCCGATGCGCAGCCGCGCGATCTCGGATGCGAGCGCGGCGATTTCGCGGGCGGCGGGCGAGCGGCTGTCGATCTCCGAGGCGAGCCGCCCGGACTGCGCGGCGTCGGCGAAGACGACGCGCTGGCCGATGGTGCTGGCGAGCACCGGCGGATCGTGATCGGCCAGCGTCTCGGCCGTCTCGCGAGCGATGACGGTGCGCGCGGCGCAGCGGTTGAGAACGAAACGGGCGACGAGCTGTGGCCGGTAGATGCGCGCTTCCGACAGGAGCGAAAGCATCTCGGCCGAGGCCCAGCCGTCGAGCGGTGACGGCTGCACCGGGATCAGCACGAGGTCGGCGGCGAGCAATGCCGACCGCATGAGGCCGGCGACGCGCGGCGGGCCGTCGATGACGATGTGATCGACATCGCGCGCCAGCTCGGGCGCTTCGCTGTGGAGCGTATCGCGCGCCAGGCCGACGACGCCGAACGAGCGTGGCAGGCCCTCATGGCTGCGCTGCTCGGACCAGTCGAGCGCCGAGCCTTGCGGGTCCGCGTCGATCAGCGTGACACGCCGGCCGCGCCCGGCGAGTTCACCGGCGAGGTGGAGCGCGAGCGTCGTCTTCCCGACCCCGCCTTTCTGATTGAGAAGCGCGACGATCATCGGCGTTCCCCCGGTGGATCGAGGGGAAGCCGGGGCGTTTCGGGATCGCCGACGTTGGATGACAGGATGTTGCCGGAAGCCCTTTGCGGGCCGGACTGTGCGGTCGGGACGCTCTTTTTGGCCGCTACACTGAGGCTTCTGGCAGCGTCGCGGATGAGGTTTTCCACATCGCGCGCGCGCTCTTCAAGGTTAGATTCTTGGTTAGACTCTAAGTTAAGGGCGCGAATCCGCCTGCGATTTCCAGACGTTAAGGCCGGTTTGGGTTCCTGATAGCACGAGCCTCGGGTTCCCGATGGCACGATAGTCCGGGTTCCCGATAGCACGAGCCCGTCCACAGGTTTTCCACAGGCCGCGAGCGGCTCGAAAGCGAGCAGCGTTCGCCCGCCCATTTCCACCTCCAGCGACAGGACGTAGCCGGGTAGCGGCTGGCGCCGCACGATGTCGCGCAGCTCGAACGCGAAGCGTTTGAACGGCGACAGACTGCCGGATTTGACGTGGAGGTGGCGCAGGTCGAAACGCCAGCCGTCGCGCTGGCGGCCGCCGTGTTTGCGCACGATGCGGTAGAGCCAGCGGTCGAGGCCGCCGGTGAGATGGAAATAGGCCGGGTCGATGGTGAGGATGAGCGCGTCATCGAGGACGGCTTTGTAGAACCAGTCGGGGACGATCAGTTCGATGCCGTCCGGCCGTCCATTGCGTTCGGTGCGCTCCTGCCATTCGTTGATCCATGAAAAACGGTGGCGGCGGCCCTCGGTGGGCTGGCGGATCGATGTCGAGATGGTGGTCGATTGCAGCCGGTCCAGCGCGGCCTTGAGCCGCTGATAGTCGCGCATGGATGTGCCGCGACCGACATAGGTGAGGATCTCATACGGTGTCGCCGCCATCAGCCGGGAGGTGCGGAGCCCGGCGTCGCGGGCCTCAACGATCTGGCTGGCCGCCCAGATCAGGATGTCGGCGTCCCAGATCGTTGCCATGCCATGATCGGGAACGGCCTCGACCCGGATAGAGACGCCGCCCGCCGAAAAATCGATCGGCGCTATGCGGTGCGATTTCGAGAGGGAGAAGAAGGGATAGGCCATGAGATCCTGCGCGTCTCGTGGGGCGAAGTCGCCGGGGAGCGCGCGAAACAGGTCGAGCTGCCCGCGCTCCGAAGGGTCACGACGCCGCACCACCATGAAAGGGACCAGCCGCGATCAGCGTGCGTATCGGCCGGCGATCTGGCCGGTCGGTAGCGTCTGGCGCTTTGCGGGAAGCACGGAGCCGCGCGGATCGGACGTCGAGGTCACTGCCCCGCGTTCGGCCCAGGTTTCGAGATCGTCGACGGAATAAACGACGCGCCCACCGAGTTTGCGGTAGGCCGGGCCAGTGCCGTAGGTGCGGTGCTTTTCGAGGGTACGGGCGGACAGGCTGAGAAATTCAGCGGCTTCCTTGGTCCGCAGGTAACGTGGCGGGAGCGCGGCGGTATCGGGTCGCATGGGGCGGGCCTCCGTGGGGTTGCTGGGGGCCGCTGGCGATCAGCGGCTGACAGCGACCACGGTGGCGGAGAACGGTCGGCGGGAAGGATGGGGGACTTGGGTTGGCTAAATTACCCACCCCGGTCGCTCGCACAGGTTAGGTGCGACGGCGATGCCGAAGCAGGTGCAAATAGCCGCCATTGATGAGCGCCATTCCGGCTTCGACGAAGGCGATCACGGCATCACGCAGGGGCGAGGTCTTCCAGGGTTCGGTATCGATACGCGCCGCGCCATAGATTGCGATGGCGATTTCGCGATAGGTCGCGCCATTCATGCGGCCATCTGCGGCGCGGAGTTTGAGGCGAAAGCGACGGCGCTGCTCGACAGTCATGCGCGTGTCGCGCAACGGTGGACGTTGGAGCGAGGCGCGGGAGAGGCGTGTCAGTGCATCGATACGATCAAGGATGTCGTCATCTATGGGAATGACCACCGCAAGCTGATCGTTTGGGGATGTGCCGGGAAGAAAGAGAATCTGGAGGTCATGGTCGGGAAGACCGGAATATGATCCTTCAGGGCCGTCACGCCCCGCGACGAACCTGTCGGTGAGGCTGTTTGAAGCGAAAGGCAGAAAATTCGGCCGGGTTGTCAGAAAGAGGACGGCGGGGTCGTTCGACGGCGACCACACCACCTGTTGCTGCATGGCAGAACGACTTGGTCTTGCGGGGAAATCGCAACCCCCAGCGCTGCTGCATGTCGTCAGGCAACGGATGTGTCTCGACGCCGGCATCGACCAGGCCGGCGTAATCGTCCTGATACGGCTGGTATCTACGAAGGCATTCCCAGGCGAGACCTTCGATCGGCAGAGTATCGAAGAAGTCGTAGCTGCGGTCGTCTCGCCAGTCTGATGTATCGTGCCTCATCGCATCAACTCCCCCGCGTGGTGCGCGTAAGTCGAGCGTGTGATTTTTCGCTGCGCGAAGAGGATGTTGGAAGCCCGGAGGAGGGCATTGCGTGATGTCGAAAAGGCATCACACGGGGTTGCGAACCTGTCAGCCGTGTGCCGGTCGCAGGAGGTGACGATAGCCGGTATGTGTCATCCAGCGGGCGCGATCGAGATGGCTGTCGTGGATGCGTCGGCAGCGTTCGGGCTCACGGGCGGGATCGAGGCCGAACAGCACCCGCACGGCTTCTTCCCAATGCGCGCCGTCAGCGGCTGCGTCCAGCAAGCGCATGTAGAGTTTGACGTGCGACTTGTCGTAGTCGGTGAGATCTTGCCCCGACGGCGCGATGTCCTGGAATGATTCGATCATGGTGTAGATTCGGCGGATACGTGACGCCTGTCCATTAACCAAGTTTGGTCCGAAATGGCGACCGTGCGAATGACGAGGGGCCTGGCGGCCCACGGGTCAGCGTAAACCGGTAGATCGGTTCGGCTTGTTTCTGCGATCATCGACCAGCAGCACTCCTTGCCCTCGGTCGGTCGACAGAAAGACGATGCCGGCGCCTTCCAAGGCCCTGCGTGCCTGATCGCGTGTCGTCTCGTACACATCGAGTCCGCTTTCGGATTCGAGGCGTTTGAGCGCTGTCAGCGATATGCGGGCCTTGTCAGCGAGCGTCTCCTGCGTCCAACCCAGCAACGCGCGTGCGGCCCGTGATTGTCGGGCGGTGATCATGCATGATCACCTCCCATCGCAACCGGCGCGCGCTCCAGAACTACGGCTATTTTAGTCGCATTAGACCGCTTCGGCCAGATCAAAGACATCGCCGGAGGGCCGTGTTGCGCTGGCGCCGACTTGCTGATTCGGGCAATCGAGCCGTTGTCGCTGACGAAACGAAGGTTCTGCGGGCTGGCTTTTGCAGTAAAGCCGGAGGGCGCGACTTCGGTGTGGCCCGACTATTTGGGGCACGCATCTGCGACTGGGTGCGATTTGAGCAGGAAGGCGACCCCGGCCTTTCGGCCGGGGCCTCGTACGCCGCCTCAGTCTCCGCGGCGGCCGTTGGGGCGGGACCAGATCAGCGAGTAGCCCTCGCCGTCTTCGTCATCGAAGAGGTTGGCGTAGATCGGAGCATTGAAGCTCGGATCGTCGAGCTTGAGGCCCAGATAATCGCGGCCCTCGTTGGAGCGCTTGGACCAGGCGGCGCCGATCTCGGCGCGGCCGACCAGGACCCGGTGGCTGGGGGCGTTCTCGCCGTTGGCGCGCAGGTCGGGGACGATGCGCACGCCCTTGGCCTGGACGCTGAGGGTGACGATGTCGCCGGTGAATTCGTTCGAGCCGGTCTTCTTGAAGGTGCCGATGGTCGCCATTGTAAGTCTCCGTTTTCCGTTTCGAGCCCGCACCATTGCGGCCTCGATGGCGATCGACCGGACGGAGGCGAGCGACGACACATCGCTTGCGACCGCAGCGCAGCGGAGGATGGCGCAGGCGCGACTTTGTTGTTTCGCGAGGAATGACGGCGCAGCCGGCAGGGGAAGAAAGTCGAGACCAGCCGTTGTGGCTTAGGCGCTCGAGGCGAAGCCGTCCTTCGGCCAGATCAGGCCATTGAAGAGGCCGTTTTGAGCGGGCGCCGGACGGACAGATGACGGAGATGGTGGTGGTCCTGGCATTGGTCATAGAGACCTGACCGGCGACCACAGGCGGATACAGCCATTGAACCGGCCAGCGGGCTGCGCATTTCGCCGCTCCGCCAGCCCTGACGAAACGCTTCGAGACCGAGGTTCCTCTGGCCGTGATGCCGGTGCCGATCCCGACAAGCTCCACCGTTCCGTGACAGGCGGCACGATCGATGCTCTGTAACTCCGTTCCCTATCGGGCCAACTGGATGACGCGGGCGACAATGGTGTTCGCTGCCTGGTCTTGCTCCGATGGATGTCGCGGGTCAGGCGTGGGATGTATGCCCGATCGCAGGGCCGGACGCCGCCATCCCAGTGATGCGCGTGAAGGCGACGATGCCGACCGCGACGGCTCCGATGACCGAAAAGACGACCTGCCATGTCTCCGACGGCATGGTGTGCTTCACGATGCCATGGGTGGCATGGAAGCCGGCAACCACGGCCGGGGCAACGAACGCTGCGGCTACGAGCAGACGTGCCCAGGTTGGGCGGACGGTGGCGAGCAGGAGTTGGCCGATGCCGAAGGTCAGGCCAGTGGCGACAAAGCCGACGACAAGAGCACCGAGCCAGCCGGCGCCGGTGCCATAGGCCCATGTGCCCGCAGTCACGCCTGCGAAGAATGGCAGGGCGAACACTGCAAGCGTGAAGAGGAGCCAGCAGAGGAATCCGATGGCGGCTATGCTGAGAAGAATGCCGACGAAGATCATGGTGGTGTCTCCGTAAAATGTTGGACGGATGCGCCTCCACCACCACCACGGCGCGTCCGCGAGAATAACAGAATTCGAGTCGCCGGGGAGCGGAAACGCGAAGCGTCCGCCGATTGTGCGACCCGGTTCGCCTCATGAGGCGAAGGGGTCGATTTCGCCGACGATGGCGGTTTCGTCGCCGTCGTATTCCGACGCCGGGGTGACGGAGAGCGTCCCGTCGCCGGCGCGATAGATGACGATGGCGGCCATCAGGGTGGTGGCGAGGCTGAAGGCGAAGGCGTGAGCGGTTTGGAAGGACATCGACCTGGCTCCTGTTTGAGCGGAGGTCCATCCCCCGCTGACAGGCACCCGAAGAGTTCGGCCGTTGGCCGCAATCACCGCGCAGGCGAAGCCGGAGCGGCGGCACGCTATGCGTAGTCCGACCCTTTACGGGTTGATGGCGTCAGGCCATCGGCTGAACCAAGGATCAGCGTCTTGAAGCGGGGGTGGTCGTCCGATCTGGAGACCGTGATGTCTGTTTGCCGCCAGGGCCGTTTTTGCCCGATTGCCCGTTCCAACCCCGTTGCCTGTGGCAGGTGGTCAGCGTTCGGTCTTCCAGGGGTCGATGACCTCGACATTGGCGGCGTCGAATGCACTGGTGTCGCGTGTGGCGACAACGAAGCCCTTGGCGGCCGCGATCGCCGCGATGTAGCCGTCGGGCGTCGGAAAGCCTTTCCCGGCCGTTCGGGCTTTGACGGCGAGATCCGCGTAATGCCGTGCGGCATCGATGTCGAACGGCAGGATGCGATCCGCGAACAGCTCGATTACCCCGTCCAGAGCGTCGGTGAGCCTGTCCTTGCGCTTGCCGTCAGGGAGCGTGCCGACGCCGAACATCAACTCGGCGATGGTGACGCTGGAGAGAAAGAGCGTTTCCGCCGCCTGCTCGTCGAGCCATGCACGCACGGTCTCGTCGGGAGCGGGCTTCATCGCCTCCGACACGACATTGGTGTCGAGCAGGATCATTCGAAGCTCATGGGCTCGGCGGGCGTATTGTCGACGGTCCGCTCAAGTGCTTCGACATCCTCGTTGGTGAGGCCGATGCGACGGCTGGCCTCGGCGAGCACCGTACCGAGACGCAGCCGGGTTTCGGGCCGGACGGCCGTTTCGAGGATGTCGCGCATCTCGGCCTCGGCGCTGCGGCCGTGCTGCGCCGCCCGCACCTTGAGGGCGCGGTGCGTCGCGTCGGACAGATTTCTGATCGTGACTGCGGGCATGATAGCGCCTCCGTCGAAGCTGATGGCAATGATAGCAAAATAGCGAAATTGCCATCATTTTTCAAGATGGCGGGGGGCCGGCAGCGCTTACGCGCCGCCGGAGCCGAACCGATAGACCGGGATGCCCATCTTGCGGGCCTTGTCCGCGAGATTGTCCTGAATGCCGGTGCCGGGGAAGATCACGACCCCGATCGGCACGACGTTCAGCATCTGGTCGTTGCGTTTGAAGGGAGCTGCTTTGGCGTGCTTCGTCCAGTCGGGCTTGAAGGCGACCTGCGGCACCTTGCGGGTGCCGGCCCAGCGTGAAGCGATCTTCTCGGCGCCCTTCGGCGAGCCGCCGTGCAGCAACACCATGTCCGGGTGTTTGGCGTGGATCTGATCGAGCTTGGCCCAGATTTGCTTGTGGTCGGCGCTGTCTCCACCCGAGAAGGCGATCTTTGGTCCCGTGGGAACGAGCACCTCGGTATCAGCGCGCCTCTTGGCGGCGAGGAAATCCCGGCTGTCGATCAGCGATGCGGTGAGATTGCGATGGTTGACCCGTGATCCGGTTCGTTGCGACCAGGGCGAGCCGGTGGCGACGAGGTAGCGTTCGGCGGCCGCTTCGCGGAAGGTTTCCATGCCGTCGCGGCGCTCGATCAGGTTGCGCCCGATGTCAATATGACGCTCAAGCTGGAGGGACTTTACCTCGGAGCCGTCTTGTTCGCGCTGAAGCTGCTTTTGCGCACGCTCGTTGTCGTCCAGCTTCTGTTCGATCCGGTCTACGGCGCGGTGGAACATATTGACGGTCGACCAGAGGAGATCGGGCAGATCGAAGTCGAGGCCCGTGTCGGTGATCGTAGCGACCAGGGCGTCGAAGATGTCGGCGACGGCTCCTTCGATGATGTGGTCTTCCGGTGGCGGACGCTGGTCGAGTTCGTCTTCGGAGGGGCGATAGCCGTGGAGCTGCAACTCCTGGATCAGGTGCTCGGTCGGGGATGACTGATGGTGCGGTTCGTAGTCGTCATGCTCGCTCATGGGATGCTCCGTCGGTTGGACCGCGACCGTCGCGGCCTTCATGGCGACGAAGCCCACCGGTGGGACGGACCTGCACTCGGAGCGAAGCGCAGGGCTTGATGGCTAAGGCCGACTATTTTGTCTCGCGATGGAAAGGCCCGCAGGGCCGCCGGAAAATAGTCGGCCGCCGCCATTGCCGGACCGGACCGACTGTGGGCCGATCGCCCTCTCGAAGGCCGAGGCGCGGTCCTCTTCCGATGGCTGGCGCATCCTTGCGGCATGTGGCTACGCGCTGCCCTTCAGCCCTTTCCGCTACGCTGCCAGTTTCATGAAGCGTGTGACGTCCTCCGGAGCGAGTTGCACTCGGACGCCGGCTCGGAGTGCATCGATGCCGAGCCGCCGGAGATCTTCGTTGAAGTCCCCAAGTGCCGGCGACAATGGAATGGCCTCGATTCCCTCGGCGTTCGCCCGTTCGATCAGCATGTCGCGCGCGCCGTCACCAGCGGGATCGTCATCCCGAACGATATAGAGCCGCCGCAGATTCAGCGGGAACAGGATCGCGGCCAAGTGTGCCGCCGAGAGCGCCGGCGCCATCGCCATGTGGGGCAAGACCTGCCGGAGCGACAGCATGGTCTCGATACCTTCGCCTGCCGCCATGACATTGCCGGACGCCCCGATGCGGACGGCATGACCGAGCAGATCGCCCATCGCCTTGCGCGGCGTGTCGATCGGGGCTTTGTCCGAGCCGTCGGGCGCGAGCCAGGTGCGGTGCGCGCCGGTGATCTTGCCGGTGAGGTCGGTGACGGCGGCGATCATGGCGGGCCATGTTTCGGTCGGACCGTCGTCGGGCTTGTAGTAGCAGCGGGGGTGGAAGCGCAGGTTTCCGGTTCCGTGCAGAAGCGTAATGCCGCGTCCGCGCAAATACGTCTGCACGATGGTCCCGACTATCGGCTGCGTCATGGCGATGAGCCGACGTGCCGCCTCGGCCGATCCCGATGGCGCTGGCGCCAGTCCGCGGCGTGATGCCGGCTCCGGCTCGGGATGTGGCAGACTGAGGAAGGTGCGGGCCTCGTCGGCAACGTCGGCGAAGTCGATGAGGCCGAGCGATTCACGGATGACGTCGAGCAGGTCGCCATGTTCGCCGGTGGCGGCATCGGTCCATTTGCCTGCTGGCCCCTTGGGCGTATCGCGCAAGCGCACGAACATGGAGCGACCGACGGCATTGCGAGCATCGCCAACCTGCCAGTAGTTGCCATGGCGCTGGCCGTTCGAGAGATAGTGACGGCAAACCGCCTCGGCCTGACGGCCAAGACGGTGTGCCAGATCGGAAGCGGCCCGCCGCGCCATCACGCTGCCTCGCGCTCGCTGATCCGCTCGACCGGATAGGTGTCGAGCAGCTTGCCCAGGATGGCGGGACCGGAGGCATCGACCGGAACGAAGAAGCGCAGCTTCCACGAGATGATCTCGCTGAAGAGGCCATAGGCGCGCAGGCGATCCCGCATGGCCTCGGTGAAGCCCGACAGTTCGATCCGGTTCGCGCCCATGACGCGCGCGCGGCGAAGCTGGAGTCCGTCGGCCAGGTCGAGGATGGTGCGGCCATCCAACAGAGCGGCATAGGCGTCGTCGCTGGTGAGATTGGCCGTGCCGGTAGAGGCGGCGTTCGCGGCCCAGGCGGGCGAAACCCGCCGCCCGATGATGCGTTCGCCGTCATCGGTCTGGAGCCGATAGACGCGCGTCGACTCATTCGGCAGGCGCTTCCACACGGGCAGGAGCAAGCCGCTGACCATGTGGATCGTGCCCTCTGTGTAGGCCGGCACCTCGGCGACTTCACGTTGCCAAACGGCGGCGAAGGTGTCGCGGTCGGTCTCCTGCCAGTGGCTGTCCGCCATCATGGCGATGGTTGCATGATGCTGTTCCATCGGCCGGATCAGCCTGACGCGGCGTTCGATCTCGCCGTCGTCGAGCATGATGGACGGCGCGGGCACCTGGACGGCGGCCCGGCGCGAACGCTCGTTGACGAGCAACCGGGCATGCGAATCGTCGAGCCAACCGAACGCCGCATCGAGCGTGATCGGGCGATTCCGACGACGCTCTGCGATGGTGAGCAGCCGCGTCTGTGCAGCCGTGGCGGGGTGGGTATAGATGGTCGTGCGCTCGGTGACGACGAAGCTCTCCGCCGTCAGCGTCTCCAGCCCGATGTCATAGACGCCGCTGGCGATGGCGCCGGCCACCTTGGCGTCGAGCAGTTGCTCGAACGCCGTGAAGAGGATGCCCTGAAGTTCGATGGTGAGCGCCAGCAACCTGTTCAGGAAGGTAGTGATCGGCGGCAACTCGTCCTTGATGCCGCCCGCGTCCATCAGCTTCAGACCGGTCGCGGACTCGAAGCGTTGGAGCGAGCAACCCTCCACCTTGCCGCGCACGATCAGGAGATAGAGTTGGCGCAACGCATCGCGGGCGTAGCTCGATTCCAGGTTGTCCTCGGGCCGGAACAGGCCTTGGCCGCCGGTCTGGCGCTGGCCGCGGGTGATCGCGCCGAGCGTATCGAGCCGGCGAGCGATCGTGGACAGGAAGCGCTTCTCGGCTTTGACGTTCGTGGCGATCGGTCGGAACAGCGGCGGCTGCGCCTGGTTGGTGCGATTGGTGCGGCCCAAGCCCTGGATGGCGGCGTCGGCCTTCCATCCGGGCTCTAGGAGATAGTGGATACGGAGCCGCTGGTTCTTCGCCGACAGTTCGGCGTGATAGCTGCGGCCGGTGCCGCCGGCGTCGCTGAACACGAGGATGCGCTTCAGGTCGTCCATGAAGGCGGCGGTTTCGGCGAGGTTGGCAGACGGCGCCCGGTTCTCGGCGGCGAAGCGTTCGCCCTTGCGGACGATGCGCCGGGAGCGGCCCGTCACCTCGGCCACCATGTCGGTGCCGAAGCGCTGCACGATCTGGTCGAGCGAGCCCGGAACCGGAGGCAGGCACGCGAGATGTTCAATCATTTCGTCGCGGCGTGCGACGGCTTCGCGGCTCTCGACGGGTTGGCCATCACGATAGACCGGGCGCGAGGACAGATTGCCGTCTCCATCCGTGAACGGCTCGTAGAGCTGGACCGGAAAGGAGTGGGCCAGATAGTCGAGGACATATTCGCGCGGCGTGATGTCGACGCGAACATCGTTCCATTCCTCGGTCGGGATCTCGGCCAGACGGCGTTCCATCAGGGCTTCGCCGGTCGAGACGATCTGGATGACGGCAGCGTGGCCATCGTTCAGGTCGCGTTCGATGGACCGGATCAGGGTCGGGGTCTTCATCGACGTGAGCAGATGGCCGAAGAAGCGCTGCTTCGCGCTCTCGAATGCCGAGCGGGCGGCGGATTTGGCCTGCCGGTTCAACGTGCCGTCGCTGCCGGTAATGTTGGCGGCCCGCATCGCGGCGTCGAGGTGGTTGTGGATGACGGCGAAGGCGCCAGCGTAGGCATCATAGATGCGGCGCTGCTCGTTGGTCAGGGCGTGTTCGACCAGCTCGTATTCGACGCCATCATAGGAAAGCGAACGGGCGGTATAGAGGCCGAGCGCGCGAAGGTCGCGGGC
This sequence comes from Paracoccus sp. MKU1, assembly GCF_001447385.1. Classification (GTDB taxonomy): domain Bacteria; phylum Pseudomonadota; class Alphaproteobacteria; order Rhodobacterales; family Rhodobacteraceae; genus Paracoccus. Next base: position 60,010 of record NZ_LLWQ01000064.1, read on the forward strand.
CAAAACCTCCATCGCCGCGACGCCACCGTCCTCGATCGCCTCCACGAATTCGGCGCGGGTGGCGAAGGGGAAGTCGTCGCCGCCCCACAGGCCGAGCCGCTGGGCATAGGCGAGGTTATCGACGGTGGTCGCGCCGGTGGCGGAGACATAGACGACGCGCGCGTTCGGCAGGGCGTGCTGGAGGCGAAGCCCCGCGCGGCCCTGCTGCGAAGCGGCAATGTCGCCGCGTTCTCCCTTGCCGCCTGCGGCATTGGCCATGGCGTGGCTCTCGTCGAAAATGATCACTCCGTCGAAATCGGAACCCAACCAATCGACGATCTGCCGGACGCGCGAAACCTTCTCGCCGCGGTCGTCGGAACGCAGCGTGGCATAGGTTGCAAATAGGACGCCGTCCGACAGCATGATCGGCTTGCCCTGGGCAAAGCGCGATAGCGGCGTGACCAGCAGGCGCTCCATGCCAAGGGCTGACCAGTCGCGTTGCGCGTCCTCGATCAGCTTGTCGGATTTAGAAATCCAGACCGCCTTGCGGCGACCGCGTAGCCAGTTGTCCAGGATAATGCCCGCAGACTGACGGCCTTTGCCGGCTCCGGTGCCATCGCCGAGCATGAAGCCACGGCGGAACCGCACGGCGTTCTCGGCCTCGGCCGGCGCTGCCTGGACGAGGTCGAAGGTCGCATCGACCGTCCACGATCCTGCGAGAAAATCCGAATGGGCTTCGCCGGCATAGATGACGGTTTCGAGCTGGGCGTCCGACAGCAGATCGGTGATGCCCGCCGGCAGCATCGGCCGATAGGCGGGTTTGGGCGGCGCAATGCTCGCCATGGCTGCCGATTGCACGAGTTTTGTCGGGTGCGCCTGCGAGCCGGAAATGCGGATCGACTGCAATCCGTATTCTTCATAGATCGCATCCGTGAGGTTCGCGCCCTCAGGTGGCGTCCAGTCCACCGTGTCATAGGCGAGTTCGACGCCCTCCGGGTCGATGGACGAGCAAGCGGCCGGGCGCGCGGTTGCGGCCCGTGCGAGATAGCCGCGCACGGTGCGGGGCGCTGAGCCCGACACAAGTGGCGTGATGTCGGGCAGAGAAACCGGCAGGCGTGGTGGAACCTGTGCCGCGATCCATGCGAGCAGTGTGGCGACGTCGGGCGCGAGACCGGCGGATGGCGAGAACATGGCCGGGTCTTCGGCCGGCAGCTTGTCGATGACGGTGAGCCGCGTCTCGATGGTCGTGCCGTGCTTGGCATAGACCGAGCCGTCGATCGTCGCCGTGAAGACGACGCGACCGCGCTCCTGAAGCCGCACGAAGGCATCGCGCCAGGCGGGTTGCTCGGGACCGAAGTTCGCGCCGGTGATCGTTACCAAACGCCCACCGTCGGCGAGCCGCGCCAGAGCCGAGGCGACATGGCGGGCGGCGGCGTCGGCCACGCGGCCGGAGACGTTCGCCATTGCCGAGAACGGCGGATTCATCAGGACAACGGAGGGAATGGCGCTCGCGGGGAGGTGATCGTCGATCTGGGCGGCGTCGACGCGCGTGATAGCAAGGGCCGGAAAGAGCTGGCCAAGCAGATCGGCGCGGGTTTCCGCCAACTCGTTGATGAGCAGCGAACCGCCGCTGATCTCGGCAAGGATGGCGAGCAGTCCCGTGCCGGCCGAAGGTTCCAGCACGATGTCGCGCGGCGTGATGGCGGCAGCGGCAATGGCGGCAAGGCCGAGCGGGATCGGGGTCGAGAATTGCTGAAGCGCTTGGCTCTCTTCGGAGCGACGGGTGTGCGTCGGCAGGAGGCCGGTGATTTTCGACAAAGCGGAAAGCCGTGCAGCCGGGCTGTCGGCTTTACGGAAAAGCGCGCGTCCGTATTTGTGCAGGAACAGGACGGTCGCGCATTCGCAGGCTTCATAGGCCGTCTTCCAGTCCCAGACGCCGGTCACGTCGGAAGCGTCGAAGGCGGTCTCCATGCCGGTGCGAAGAGCGGCGCTGTCGATCCGCTGCCCGCGTTCGAGCAAGGCGAGAAGACGATGCGCAGCGGCTATGATGGCGGACGCACGGACGATGGGCGCGGCCGGAACGGCTACGGGTGACATGATGTTCATGGACTGGAACCTCGGGAGAGCGGGAACGGGAAGCCCGAACGACGCTCTCTCTCGACCGCCCGGACTCACCTCGTCCCGGCGGCCCTCTCACTCTCGAAACGCTTTTCGCGGCCGGCATGAGAAAAGCGCCTCGGCCGATCGGCGGGGCGCTTTGAGGCGTCAGGTCCAGTATCCGTCGGCGATCTCACTGGCGATGAGCATGCGCGCCTTGCGGATCAGGTCATCGCCGCTGGTGTCGATGTGCTCGAAGAACCTGGCGCGCGCGCCGTTCGTGGTCCAATCGGCATAGGCGCAATATTCACGGGCCTCGGCCCGGAATGCCCTCATGTCGCTGGCCCAATGAGGCTTGGGCTCTATGACGACGGTGATGCCGTCCCTGATCTCTGGCCAGGGGAACGACCGTTCGGTGGGCGGCCGCTCGTGATCGGCGGCGAAGATGGCGTCGATGTCCATCATGGCGCCTCTCCCGGTGTGTCGGGATGTATGAAACGGTCAGGATCGCCGGGGTCGGGCGGCAGATAGGCGTCATAAGGATTGCCGTCGGCGAGATGGCCGAAGGGCGTGAAGACGAAATCCCCATCGTCTCGTCCCACTGCGCAGATGACGTAACGCGGAGCGCCGGTCACGGCGTCGAGGCACTCCATGAGCGCGAGGTTGCCGTCACCTGCGGCGCGCAGAAGGGTCTGAAAATTGGTCTGGGCGAAGGAGGGGATGCTCATATCCGGTCTCCTGAGTCGGAGATGGTCTCGGCGAGCCAGCCATCGGTGTAGATCCAGTCCACCGTCTCCCCGGTGGCGAGATCGAGGACATGCGCGCCACCGCCGAAGCCGTCGAGCCGGGGCTTGGAGCAGGTGTTGGCATATTGGAAACCCCAGCGGCCGGTCAGGCCGAACTCCGCGGCGCAGCGCTTCACGAACTGGATCAGCCGCTCGGGATCGCCGGTGATGTCGTCGCGCATCCAGAGCTGGGCGCCGCCATGCTCGGGCTGGATCGAGAGGAGAAAACCCTCGGAAGGCGGTTCTTCCGACGCGCCAGCCTCGGACAGGCGGTTGTATAGGTCGAGCGCGCGGGCGGCGTTCTCCGGCGTGACGACGTCGAGCAGGCACGAGAAATGGGTGAAATAGTCGGCCATGACAGGCTCCTGAAACGAAAATGCCCGGTGCGATGACCGGGCAGATGGAAGATCGGGGTGGGACGCGCGGGACGAACGGAGCCGCCCCGCGCTGTTGCGTTATTCAGCCGCTATGGCGTGCTGGACTTCGTCCTCGTCGTCGCTGGCCGCTTCGTCCTCGCTCTCATCGGTGAGGAAGTCCGGCAGCGCGGTGTTGTCGCCAGCGTCGGCCTGATCGTCCGGGCTGGGCTGATCGCCGTCGAGGGACGCCAGGCGCAGCGGTTCCGGCAGCCAGCCGGTTTCCGCAAGAAGGCGTTCGGCTTCCTTGGCCATGTCGCTCTTCTTCAGGTGATCGATGAGCTGGGCGGCCCGCTCGCCGGCGCCCTCACGGACGGCTTCGAGAATACGGGGCTTGGTCACGCGGCCGAGATAGTTGCCGACCGTGGGCTTCCAGCCAACGGCCACCATGTCGAGACCGGTCGCGCGCGAGAGCCGGTCGGCCTGGGCCAGGCGCACGTCGAGACCGTGCTGACTGACGCCCGAGCCCGAATAGGGGTTCGGACGCTCGAACAGCGCATTGACGCCATAGCTGACGCAAAGCGCCAGCAGCTCCATGCGCGTGCCGTCATCGAGATCGGTCAGCCAGTCCCACAGCGCCTGATCGTCGGCGGGGATGTGATCCCCCCAGCGTTCGTGGCGATCGTTGACCGCCCGCGCCGATGGGCTGTCCTTCAATTCCTCGGACTGTCCCGGGAAGAAGATGTGGCGGACATTGGTCTCGAGGCAGCCGGTCGCGTTGGTGTGGATGAAGGTGTCGCTGAGGAGCTTGTGCAGCAACATCGTCATGGCGACGTGCGGATTTTCCGCCACCGCGTTGCGCAGCGCCACTGTGCGATGGGCCGTCAGCTCGATCACGAGACGCTCGGGGAGTGGCTTGATGCCGTCCTCCTCGTCGTCCTCGGGTTCGGCGGGCTTGCCGCCGATGGTGATGACCGCCCGTTGGACGACCGGCGTGTCGGTCTGGTCGCCCCCGGTTGCCTCACCATCGGGCCCGGCCTGGGCTTCATCCCCGGCGCGGACATAGCCGCGGTCGATCGACAGAGAACCGTCGGCGTCGAGGCTGACGAAGGCGCCGGCGATCGCGATGTCGGCCGGATCGTAGCTGACCGGGCGGTTGTCGAAGGCTTCCAGCGCCTGTTCGATTTCGCCGAGACGCTGATCGATGGCGTCGGGCAGCTCGTCGGCTTCGGAATATTCCGCTTCGATCCGGTCATATTCTTCGCGCAATGCCTCGCGGGTCGCGCGTTCCTCGTCGGTCAGATCGACCGTCGTGCCGCTGAGTTCACGAAGACCATGGTCGTGGCCATAGGGGAAGCTCATGGCGACCTCGATCCACTTCCAGCCTTCCTCGGCGATCTGGTCGGCGGCGCTCTTCAGCTTCTCGGCCACCATGCGGTCGAGCAGGGCCGGGTCTTGCAGCCAGCCGCCGTCGTCGGACTGGAACAGATCGCGCAGCATGATGCCGCCTGCGGCCTCGTAGGCGTCGACACCGACGAAGACGGCCCGCTTGTCCGAAGCGCGGACTGCGGTTTCGGTCAGCATCCGCCGGATCTGATAGGGTTCCTTCTGCCAGCTATCCTTGATCGCATCCCAGACCTGTTCCTGACGGGCATGGTCGGGGCTGACGGTGAAGGCCATGAGCTGTTCGAGCGTCATGCCGTCATCGGCATAGATCTCGAGCAGGGCCGGCGAGACGGACGTGAGCCGCAGGCGCTGCTTCACCACGGTGACGCTGACGAAGAAAGCGGCGGCGATGGCCTCCTCGGTCATGCCCTTGTCGCGCATGGCCTGAAAGGCGCGGAACTGGTCGAGCGGATGGAGCGGTGCGCGTTCCATGTTCTCGACCAGCGACACCTCGTCGATCAGGATGTCGCTGTGGGCGTCGCCAATGACGCAGGGGACCGGAGCATTTCTGGCCAGGCGCTTCTGCTTCACCAGCAATTCGAGCGCGCGATAGCGGCGGCCGCCGGCGGGCACTTCGAACATGCCGGTCTCATGGCCATCGCCATCGAGGACCGGGCGCACATGCAGGCTCTGGATGAGGCCGTGCCGGGTGATGGACTCGGCCAATTCCTCGATCGAGACGCCGGCCTTGACGCGGCGGACATTGGACTGACTCAGCACCAGCTTGTTGAAGGGAATGTCGCGCGCCGACGACAGGGTGATCTTCTGAACGGCAGTTGCCATGATCTTGACTCCGCGACGGGCGCCGAGAGCCTCTCTCTCGACCTCCAACCCGTCACGAAGCGAAGCGCCGCCCTCTCACTCTCAGGAGGGCAGCGCCACGGAAGCGAAAAGGCGTGAAGCCGGAGACCTGCTTTCCCGCCTTTCCGGTTTTCAGGTCGATCATGCTGCCTGCCGTTCACCATCTGCCGAGGCGTCGTCGGAGCTGAGATCGGCGTCCGGCAGGAAGCCGAGCAGCCAATCGGCCGCCTTGCTCGCCTGGGAGGCGGCGCGGACGATGGCGCGATTGTCTTCGCGCAGCACCTCCAGCCAGGAGCCGATATAATCGGCATGACGGACGGTGGGCGCGATGCCGAGGGATGCGCAGCAGAAGGCCGCGTTGATCTCGGCCACCAGTTCCTCGAAGGCGTATTTCCTGGTGCCGAAGCCGCCGGTCAAGTCGCGGCCGAGCCGGGAGGCATGGCCGGTGGCGTGCCCCATCTCATGCAGGGCCGTGCGATGCCAGTTGATCGGCTCGAAATATGCCTGGGGCGGCGGCACCTGCACATAGTCGTGTGCCGGCACATAGAAGGCGCGGTCGCCGCCGATGCGGAATTCGATGCCCGTGGCCCGGATCAGGGCATCGACCTGCGGCTCGATGAGACCGGGCGGAGGCGGTGGAGCAACGATGGCGACATCCTCTGGCAGGCCGTCGCATTGCGCCGCGTTGAACACGGTGAAGCGCTTGAGGAACGGGATCGCCGCCGCTTCCTCGCCGGCCTCACGGGCGCGGCGCTTTTCGTCCTCTGGGGTGAAACGATCGGCATAGACGACGGTGGTGCCGCGTTCGCCCCGGCGGACATTGCCGCCGAGCGACAGGGCCTGACGGAAGGTGATCCAGCTCTGGCCGGGAAAGCCGTGCTGGATCACTGCGCCCCAGAGGATCAGCACATTGATTCCCGAATAATGCCGCCCGGTCGCGGCGTTCCTCGGCATGGCGAGGGGCGCCTTGGCCGTGGCGGTGCCCCAGGGCTGGACCCAAGGGAAGCGGCCTGCCTCCAGCTCGTCGATGATTTTGCTGGTGATGTCGTCGTAAAGGCTCGTCCGGCCGGAGCCGGCACGCCCGTTGCGGTCATTCCTGAACATCGCGGTTCTCCGCGACGGGCGCCGGAGACCTCTTCTCCAGCCCTCAACCCGCCACGGAAACCCCGTCCGCACTCTCACTCTCCAGGGGGGCGTTGCGGGGCTCTCCCCGCAGAAGGGGTCGGCCGAGACCCCGGCTCGGCCGCAGGGGAAGGCTTTCCCCCTTATCCGGCCTGTTCTCATGGGCATCCTTGAAAACTGTCAGAAACTCGCATATGTTTCCAACAGGAGAAAGACGATGACACGGCTAACCGAACAGATTCTGTCGCATGCGACGGGCCTGCCCGAAGGCGCCCCTGTGTCTGCCAAGAGCCTGCTTCACCTCGGAAACCGGGCGGCCGTGGATCAGGCATTGTCGCGTCTGTCCGAGCGCGGGCAGCTCATCCGCGCCGGTCGCGGCGTCTATCTGCGTCCCATCGCCAGCCGGTTCGGCACGCGCACACCTTCGGTCGAGCAGGCTGTCGAGGCCCTTGCGAACCAAAAGGGGGAGATCATCGTCTCGAACGGCGCCGCCGCGGCGAACGCCCTTGGCTTGACGACGCAGGTGCCCGTCCGCTCGGTCTATCTGACCTCCGGGCGCAGCCGAAAAATGCACCTCGGCAAGCAGGTCGTGGAATTGCGGCACGCACCGCGCTGGCTATTGGCGCTGGCCAACCGGCCGGCGGGGGAGGCTGTGCGGGCGCTGGCCTGGCTCGGCCCGGAAAAGGCGGAGGCCGCGCTCACGACATTGAAGCGGAAGATGCCGCCTGGCGTGTTCGGCGAACTGGTCGCCGCCGCGCCGCAGCTTCCGACATGGCTCGCGCAGAGCGTTGGCAAGGCGGCCTATGGCTGACGTCTTTCTCCAGCTTTCGGCCGAGGATCGGCGCGATGCGCTGGGCGTCGCTGCCGACCGCTCGGGCCGGCCTACCCATCTTCTCGAAAAGGATGTGTGGGTGGTGTGGGCGCTGGCGACCCTCTACGCCGCGCCGCTCGGCGACCATCTGGTGTTCAAAGGCGGCACGTCGCTGTCGAAAGCCTATCAGGTCATTCGTCGGTTTTCGGAGGATGTGGATCTGACCTACGACATTCGGGCGATTGCGCCCGATCTGGTCGGGGACAATGGCGAGGGTCTGCCGAAAACCCGAAGCGAGGAAAAGCGCTGGTCCAGCGAGGTCCGCAGGCGGTTGCCAGCATGGGTCGCGGAGACCGTGCAGCCCGTGATCGCGAACGCGCTGGCCGCCGAAGGTCTGGCTGCGGTCATTCGCGTCGAGGATGAGAGGCTCTTTATCGACTATGAGGCGACCGCAGCCGGGTCCGGCTATGTCGCGCCCAGCGTCATGCTGGAGTTCGGCGCCCGCTCGACGGGTGAACCGGCGAGCGGGCGCGACGTCGTCTGCGATGCGGCCGGCCTGATCGACGGGCTGATATTCCCGACGGCGCGGCCGCGCGTCATGCACGCGGAGCGGACGTTCTGGGAGAAGGCGACCGCCATCCATGTCTTCTGCCTCCAGGAACGGCTACGCGGCGACCGCTTCGCAAGACACTGGCACGATGTTGTCCGGCTGGATGAAACCGGCTTCGCGAACGCCGCTTTCGCCGATCGCGAACTGGCCAACGCTGTCGCCCGGCATAAGGCGATGTTCTTCGCGGAGAAGGCCGCCGACCGCACGCCGATCGACTATGCAGCGGCCGTCAACGGCGGCTTGCAGCTCGTGCCGGTCGGCGATGGCGCAAAGGCGTTGGAGGACGACTATGCCCGCATGGTCGAGGATGGGCTGCTCTTCGATGACGCCGAGCCGTTCGAAGCGCTCATGGCGCGATGTACAGATATAGCTGCGCGGGCTAACCGAATGGGGGCCTAAAGGGGGGCGGCGTTGAAGATATTCTCGGTAGGGATCGAAAATTTTCGCGGCATCCAGTCGGCCAAACTGGTGCTGCCTGATCACGCCGTACTGATCGGCGACAACAATACCGGCAAATCGTCGGTATTCGAAGCGATCGATCTCGCCTTGGGGCCGGACCGGCTGAGCCGGCGACCCCCCGTGGATGAGCATGATTTCTATCAGGGGCGCTATCTTCCTAGCCCAAACCCCGATGCTCCCGAGGGCGCGGAGCCCGGCCCCGCGCCGAAAATCACGGTCGAGGTGACGATCACCAATCTGTCGCCGGAGCAGGAGGCACGATTTGGAGCCAACGTCGAGTGGCTGAATACTACTACCGGAGACTTCTATCAGGAGGCCAACCCGGCTGGGGTCGATGCTGCCGAGATCAAGGCGGCGCTGCGCGTCACATTCGTCGGCCAATACGATCCCGATGAGGATGACTTCGTCGGCAACAGCTATTTCACGCGCAGCCTTTCAGAGGATGAGACACCTGCATCGTTCTCGAAGAAGGACAAGCAGCACTGCGGATTTCTTTTCCTGCGGTCGTTGAGGACAGGATCTCGGGCGCTCAGCTTGGAACACGGCAGCCTGCTGGACATCATCCTCCGGCTGAAGGAAATCCGGCCGCAGATGTGGGAAGGGACGATCGGAACGCTCGCAGCCTTCGATGTCGCGAGCGACCCGTCCATTGGCATCTCAGGCGTGCTCGAGAGCATCGACAAGTCGCTGAAGAAATACGTCCCGCGCGAATGGGGAGTGAAGCCGCACCTAAAGGTGTCGAACCTGACGCGCGAGCATTTGCGCAAGGTCATCACCGCGTTCATCGCCACGGGTGCGGGCGATCATGCCGCTCCCTTCTTTCGGCAGGGAACAGGGACGATCAACATGTTGGTGCTCGCGATGCTGTCACAGATCGCCGAGGACAAGCAGAACGTCATTTTTGCGATGGAGGAAGCCGAAACGGCGATTCCGCCATACGCGCAGAAGCGGATTGTCCATGAGCTTCGCAAGCTGTCGGCGCAGTCGATCTTCACGTCGCACTCGCCGTATGTGCTCGAAGAATTCAGCCTCGACGAAACCGTCATCCTCTCGCGATCGGACAATGGCCAACTGAGCCAATCCAAAATCGAGTTGCCTGAGAGCATCAAGCACAAGCGTTATCGGCAGGATTTCCGAACCCGATTTTGCGAGGGGCTTCTTTCGCGCCGAGTTCTCATCGCCGAAGGCGCTACGGAGGCGACCTCCTTCCCGGTCGTCGCGCGGCGACTGGCCGAGCTCAACCCGGCTGCTTATGCGTCTTTGGAAGCCTTGGGCGTCTGCGTGATCGACGCCGGAAGCGAGACCCAGATCGCCGACCTTGGAGCGCTGTACAAAAGTCTTGGGAAACGGACCTTTGCGTTATGCGACAAGCAGACGGATGCCGCCAAGGTGGCCATAGAAGCCCAGGTGGAACGCCTGTTCATGCACGACGAGAAGGGTATTGAGGATCTGATCCTCAAGAACACCACCCAAGCGGCCCTGGAGCGGTTTGCCGATCAGCTCGATTGGCCACAGCATCTGCTCGCGAAATACCCCGACCCAAAAGCTCAGGCTGCTGCCGCGCTCGGGGCCTATTTCAGCTGGTCGAAAGGCAATTGGGGAATCGCTGAGTTCTTGGCACAGTGTTCCGAAGCTGAGATCCCGCAGTGGCTACGGGATGCCTGCGTCACCCTGAAGGCACTGTGTGATCCGCCTCTACAGCCAGCCGAGCCCGAACCCGAAGACGATTTTGCTGACCTGTTAGGATAGGCGATTACTGTGGTCGACCTAACAGAAGCGCAGAAGGAAATTCTACAAGCTGTCGGGCATCAACTCGTCACCGGCGGTCCCGGTTCGGGGAAGACTACCGTCTCTATCCTCAAAGCGGCCAAGATCGCGCGGGAGGAATTGAAGCCAGGACAGCGCATCCTTTTCCTCAGCTTCGCGCGTGCAACCGTTTCGCGCGTGCTGGAGGCAATCGACGAAGAAAGCGCAATCACGCGAGAGGAGAGGCAACGGATCGAGGTCGATACCTACCATTCGTTCTTCTGGCGCATCCTTAAAACGCACGGCTACCTTGTCGGCTTTCCACGACGGATGACGATCCTCACGCCTCCGAATGAGGCGATTGCATTGTCGGCGGTTCGAAGCGGCTACAAGGCGGCCAAAAATCTGTCGGACGAGGAAAAGGCTGAGAAGCGCGCGAAGGAGGAAGCGGAGCGTGTCCGGCTGGCGACCGAAGAAGGGAAGGTCTGCTTCGACCTCTTCGCAGACCGCGTGGCGACCCTGCTTCATGGCTCAGATAAGGTTCGAGCGCTCGTCTCTACGATGTATCCGTACATTACCCTGGACGAGTTTCAGGACACCAGCGCCGATCAATGGCGAGTGGTCCAAGCCCTCGGCGCCAACAGCACGTTGATCGCTCTTGCCGACCCGGAGCAGCGCATATTCGATTTCATCGGCGCCGATCCGGAAAGGCTGAACCACTTCAAGGCCGATTTCGCGCCGACGGTCCACGACCTTGCCGGTGACAACCATCGGAGCAAGGGGACGGAGATTGCCCTATTCGGCAACGACATCCTGACCGGCAATTTTCGGCAGAAGGAATACCAGGGTATCGGCTACGCGCCGTTCGCGTCGAACCCCAACCAAGCTTATGCTTCACTGGTTGGCCAGGTGTTGCAAGCCCGGAAGCGCTTGGTTGAGTCTGGCCGGCGTGACTGGTCGTTGGCCATTCTCGTGCCGACCAAGAAAATGACGCGGATGGTGTCTGACATCCTGCGCGAGCCATTCGGTAATGTTCCGTCGATTTCTCACTCAGCAGCAGTTGATATGGAAGGCCCGATCCTCGCCGCAGAGATCATTGCTTTCCTGCTCCAAAAGTGCGGGCATGACGGAAGTTTCGACGAATTTGTCGAGTTGATGTGCAGCTATTTTCACGGTCGAGGAGGCACGGCGCCGACCAAGGGCGACATGGACGAGGCTGCGCGGTTCCGGAAGGCGCTGTCCAAGTGGAACGAATGTCTAGCGAAAGGACGAACAACGCCTGGTAACAGCGTCTTGCAAGGAACCTTTGCCGTGCACCAGGCAACTGCCGCACTGACATTCACAGGTGATCCGGATGCAGATTGGGTCTCGGTGCGCGACGTTCTGGATACTGGGGCCTGTGAGCGACTGAAGGATGTCGCAAAGGACGTCCGTAACGTGCGTCTGCTTGAGCGCGGTACGCAGCTCCGTCAGGGGTTGGCGCAGGACTGGCGTGACGTCGGCCGCTATAGCAACGCCCTTGCGATCACCCGCCAGTCGTTTGTTCAGGAGCATTTCGCAACAGCCCACAAGCCTGAATCCGGCGTCGTGGTGATGAACATGCACAAGGCGAAGGGAAAGCAGTTCGACGAGGTTGTGATCTTTGAAGGATGGCCAAAACGGTTCAAGGGCGAAATCGTGGCCAATCCTGACCGGATCGTCTTCGGCAATGTCCACGACGGGGTGATGACTCAGGCGCGTCAGAATTTTCGGGTCAGCATCACGCGCGCAAAGGCACGCACGACGATCATGACACCAAGGGATGATGTCTGTGTTTTGCTCAGACCCGTACCGGCATGACTCAAGCCTCTGGGTATGAAGGATGACGACATCTTCTGATCATCTGGAGTCCATGGCGCAGACGCTAGAGGCTACCGGGGATTATCGCGTCATCCGGCGTCTTAAGCCGCGTCCATCCAATATGCCGTCTCCCGCAACGCCCGTCCGACTCGGCATGGTGGTGGATGTCGAGACCACGGGGCTAGATCCCCAGCGTGACGAGATCATAGAACTCGCCATGACGCCATTCAGCTACGGCTTGGATGGCACCATTTTCAGCGTGGGCGACAGCTTCCAAGGGCTGCGTCAGCCGAGCGAGCCTATCCTCCCGGAAATCACCGCGATCACGGGCATCACCAACGAGATGGTGGCCGGCCAGATCATTGATCCCGCCGTGGTGGCCACATTCGCGGCGCCGGCTTCACTCTTCATCGCGCACAACGCGGCGTTCGACCGCCGCTTCTTTGAACGATTCAGTGACGTGTTCTCGACGAAGCCGTGGGCATGCTCGCTCAGCCAGATCGACTGGGCGGCGGAAGGATTTCAGGGCGCGAAGCTCGCCTATCTCGCTCAGGCGGCCGGCTTCTTCTATGACCGCCACCGCGCGATGCACGACTGTCTTGCGACGATCGAGCTGTTGGCGATGCAGCTGCCCCGATCTGGTGTTACGGGCCTTAGCCGCCTTCTGGATGGTGCTCGTACTGTCTCCTGGCGCATCTGGGCGGAGAACTCGCCCTTCGACCTCAAGGATGTTCTCAAGGCGCGGGGATACCGCTGGAACGGCGATCCCGGCCCGCATCCCCGCGCTTGGTATATCGACGTTCCCGAAGCCCAACGCGAGGCCGAGGTGCGGTTCTTGAGCACGGAGATCTATCGGTATGAGGTCGATCCCCCCGTCCGGCGGATCGATGCCTATGATCGGTTTTCAGATCGCATCTAAGCGCCACCAAGGGTCGGGCTAACTCTTGCGCTGGTCGTATCCGTTGCCGCCCTCGACGTTTCCGGCCGCCTTCAATAAATCCCCGATGGAGCGTCCGCCGATCCGGCAGGTGCCGACTACACGGTCGTAGGACTTATGGTTGGCGACGCACTCCGCGTTCCGACCCATGGCAAGTCTTTCCAGCGCGGCCTTGGCAGCAGGGCCGGTGGGGGAGTGGAGTTCGGGCGCGTAGAAATCTTCCAGCCGGATCTCCACCCAGTTGGCTGGCCCTTGGCCCACGGCCACGCACAGCGAGTCGCCGTCGCCGACATAGACCACGGGACCGGAGAAGTGTGCGCCCCGGTGGAGATAGGACGGCATCGGGCCGCGGTCGGGAATGGCCTTGCAGGGATCGGCCTTGGCCGCGGTCGCCGTGGTCAGCGTCGCCAGCAACGCCAGGCCGATTATAGTCGTTTCTCACTTCCTCTTTATAGGCGCCGGAGGCTCATGCCGCCGCTTTCATGCGCTTCTTGGCGAGCATGGCTCGGACGAACTTGTCCCACTTCGCCATGCCGGCACGCTTCTCAACCATGTAGTTCCAGCGGTCGTAGTGCTTCGAGCTGACATCCTGCAAGGCGTGGTTCTGGAGACGGTCGCGGATCTCCTTCGGGACTCCCGCCTTGCCAGCCAAGGTTTTGAAGGTGCGACGGAGGTCGCGGTTGGTCGCATGGGGGATCACGCCGCGATCCCGCTGGCGCCAGATAAAGCTGTAGAGTGTGCCGTGGCTGACGGGCTTTGACGGGTCTTTGGCGGAGGGGAAGAACCAGCCGTGTTCGTTCGGGATAATCGACTCGATCAGTTCCGCGGCCAACAAGGGCACCGGAACAGCGTGCGGCTGAAGGTTTTTGGTCTTGGTCCAGTCGATGATCCGTTCCTTGGCATCCCATTGATCGACATGGAGACGGGCGATTTCCTCGACCCTCTGGCCAGTCAGCATGATGATCTGGACGGCGCGGGCATAGGAAGGATGAACCGGCGTGTCGGGGCATTCGAGCCAGCGATAGAGTCGAACGAACTCTTCCTCGCTCAACCAGCGCGTTCCGATCGTCTTGGGTTCCGTCGGTATGCCCGCAGCGGGGTTGTAGGTCAGCCGGAAGCGGCGCGCAGCGGTGGAGCGATAATCGTGCTCGGATTTCAGGCCCCAGCTAAAGGCAGATCGAATGTAGCTGCGCACATGATCGGCCATTGAACGCTTGCCGCGTTCATAGATGGGCCGGATGATCGCCGTGATCTCATCCGGTTCGATGTCGCGGGCCGGGCGGTTGCGTCCGAGCGTATCGGCGATCTTGTTGAGGCCCTTTTCCGCCTCCTTCCAGGACGACTTCCCGCCCTCCTTGAGGTAGGCGACATACGCCTCGAAGAGGTCGGCGACGGTTCCCGGTCGCGTGTCGCCGGCAACCTTGATGCTACGGCCTTTCTGGATCAGCTCCGCGAAGTCGCGGTTGAATATCTCGCGGGCCTTGCTGAGGGGCATCGAGGGATACGAGCCGAGCTTCTTCTTGAGGCGCTTCTCATCGCGCCATTGCTGCGCCATCCAGTCTGCGGTCACACGGGTAGGCATAGGCTTCATCACGAGGACCAGCCGGCCGGTTCCGTGACCCTCGCCATCGACAAGGCTGAGCTGCTTGCCGGTCGTTTCCACCTGCTTCAGGGCTCGGCGAATTTCTCCATCTGTAAGGCTTGGCACTGGGGTTCTCCGTCGGCTTCCAACTGGGGTCGCTCGACGGGTTCGTGGGGTCGGCGACTGGGGTCAAAAAGGGCCTTGATCCCCTTAAAACCGACCCCAATATGCCACAATGACCGACTCTACGACAAGCCTAAAAGCTCTTGTGTTTCAAGGTGATGTGGCGTGATTGAACGTGATCGAAAAGGCCAAGTGGGATGGTTGTGGACCAGAATCAGCGCGCTGGCGGTCAGCTCCAGCGCGCGGCGCATGATCTCGCGCGGATAGACCGGCACATGGTCGACGGTGCCGCGTGCCTGTTCCTCATCCGCGATCAGCACGTTCTTGCGGTCGAGATAGAGCACGCGGAACTGCTCGATCTCGCGATGCGCCATGGCGGTGTGGCAATAGTCCAGCAGCGCGTCCCAGCTGGTCAGCACCGGGCGGTGCATGATCCGTGCGCGGGCCAGCCGCTGCGCCGCGGCCTCGACGATCTTCAGCTCCTGTACGACGGCGGGCCCGACGCCCGAAACCTCGGCCAGCCGGGCGGGCGGGGCCGAGAGCACCCGGTTGAAATCCCCGAAAACGTCGAGCAGCCGCCGCGCCAGGGGCTTCACGTCCTGGCGGGGGATGGCGCGGAACAGCACCAGCTCCAGCAATTCGTAATCCGGCATCGCCGCCGCGCCGCCCTGCATGAAGCGGTCGCGCAGCCGGGCGCGATGATCGGCAATATAGCTGGGCGGACGTGCGCCGCGCGCCAGGGAGGCAGCCCCGGCGAGCGGCGTCTCGTCCCCCGCAAGGCCTGGCGCGGGGGCGAAAAGCGGAAGCGGTGCTTCCCGAAAGGCGCGATTCTGTTCCATGCCGCCAGACTGGCATGGAAGGATGAACGGGCGGTTAACGCCGGATCAGCCCTTCATCTCGTCCCAGAAGCCCTTGATCTTCTGGAAAAACCCATGGGTCTGGGGATTGTTGTCGGCGCTGATGGCCTCGAACTCGCGCAAAAGCTCCTTCTGGCGCGCGGTCAGGTTCACCGGTGTCTCGACCGCCAGCTCGATCAGCATGTCGCCGGCTTCGCCGTTGAGTCCGGGGCCGTGGCGCAGGGGCGGCATGCCCTTGCCACGCAACCGCAACTGCTTGCCCGATTGCGTGCCGGGGGGAACCTTGACGCGCGAGCGGCCGCCGTCGATGGTCGGTACCTCGATTTCGCCGCCGAGCGCGGCGGTGGCCATGCTGACCGGCACTTGACAGGCCAGCATCCGGCCGTCGCGCATGAAGATCGGGTGTTCCTTGACCTCGATGAAGATATAGAGGTCGCCCGCCGGACCGCCGCGCATTCCGGCATCGCCCTCGCCGGCCAGGCGGATGCGGGTGCCGGTCTCGACCCCGGCGGGGATGTTCACCGAGAGCGTGCGCTCTTTCTGAACGCGGCCGGCGCCGCGGCATTCCTGGCAGGGATTCTTGACGATCTGGCCGTGGCCGTTGCAGGTCGGACAGGTGCGCTCGACGGTGAAGAAGCCCTGCGTCGCCCGCACCTTGCCCATGCCGGAACAGGTCGGGCAGGTGGCGGGCTCGACCGCGCCCTCGGCGCCGGTGCCGTTGCAGGCGCCGCAGGCGACCGAGCCGGGCACGTTGATGGTCTTTTGTGCGCCGTGATAGGCTTCCTCCAGCGAGACGCGCAGATTGTAGCGCAGATCCTGGCCGCGGCTGGCGCGCGAGCGGCCACCGCCGCCGGCGCGGCGGCCCATCATGTCGCCGAACAGATCCTCGAACACATCGGCGAAGGCCGAGCCGAAATCGCCATGGCCGTTGCCGCGGCCAAAGCCGCCGCCGCCATTCTCGAAGGCGGCATGGCCGAAACGGTCATAGGCGGCCTTCTTCTGGTCGTCCTTCAGGCATTCGTAAGCCTCGTTCACTTCCTTGAACGCGGCTTCGGACACCTTGCAATCCTTGTTGCGGTCGGGGTGCAACTGCTTTGCCTTGGCGCGGTAGGCCTTCTTGATCTCGTCGGCCGAGGCGCCCCGTGCAACGCCCAGCACCTCGTAATAGTCACGTTTCGCCATGTCGTTCGCGTCCGGGGTCTTTCAAGACAGGACCGGCCCGTGCGGGTCTGCATCGGGCCGGCCGGGTGGCTCACATCGCGCTTACTTGCGCTTGTCTTCGCCGAGATCCTCGAAATCGGCATCGACGATCTCGTCATCCACGTCGCGCGGCCCGGCCTCGCGGTCGGTCTCGCCGGCGCTCGCCTCGGCCTGGCTGGCCTTGTAGATGGCTTCGCCCAGCTTCATCGAGGCATCCATCAGATTCTGGATGCCGCCCTTGATCTTGCCGGCATCCTCGGACTTGAGGGCTTCCTCAAGCGCGCCCACGGCCAGCTCGATCGCCTCGACGGTCGACCCGTCCACCTTGTCGCCATGTTCTTCCAGCGACTTCTTGGTGGTGTGGATCAGGCTTTCGGCCTGGTTCTTGGCCTCGACCAGCTCCTTGCGCTGCTTGTCGGCTTCGGCATTGGCCTCGGCATCCTTGACCATCCGCTCGATCTCGTCGTCCGAAAGGCCGCCCGAGGCCTGGATGGTGATCTTCTGCTCCTTGCCGGTGCCCTTGTCCTTGGCGCTGACGCTGACGATGCCGTTCGCGTCGATGTCGAAGGTCACCTCGATCTGCGGCATGCCGCGCGGCGCCGGCGGGATGTTTTCCAGGTTGAACTGGCCGAGCAGCTTGTTGTCCGCGGCCATCTCGCGCTCACCCTGGAAGACCCGGATGGTCACGGCGTTCTGGTTGTCCTCGGCGGTCGAGAAGATCTGCGATTTCTTGGTCGGGATGGTGGTGTTGCGGTCGATCAGCCGGGTGAACACACCGCCCAGCGTCTCGATGCCCAGCGACAGCGGCGTCACGTCCAGCAGCACCACGTCCTTGACGTCGCCTTGCAGCACGCCGGCCTGGATAGCGGCGCCAAGCGCCACGACCTCGTCGGGGTTCACGCCCTTGTGCGGCTCCTTGCCGAAGAAGCTGGTCACTTCCTCGACCACCTTCGGCATCCGGGTCATGCCGCCGACCAGCACGATCTCGTCGATGTCGCCCTTGGACATGCCGGCATCCTTCAGCGCGTCCTGCACGGGCTTCATGGTGCGCTTGATCAGGTCGCCGACCAGGCTTTCCAGCTTGGCGCGGGTCAGCTTCATGACCATGTGCAGCGGCGTGCCCGAATCCTTGTCCATCGAGATGAACGGCTGGTTGATCTCGGTCTGGCTGGAGGAGGACAGCTCGATCTTGGCCTTCTCGGCGGCCTCTTTCAGGCGCTGGAGCGCCATCTTGTCCTTGGTCAGGTCGACGCCGTGTTCCTTTTTGAACTCGTCGGCCAGATAGTTCACGATGCGCATGTCGAAGTCCTCACCGCCCAGGAACGTGTCCCCGTTGGTGGATTTCACTTCGAAAAGCCCGTCGTCGATTTCCAGGATGGTGATGTCGAAAGTGCCGCCGCCGAGGTCATAGACCGCGATGGTCTTGCTGTCCTTCTTGTCGAGGCCGTAGGCCAGCGCCGCCGCGGTCGGCTCGTTGATGATGCGCAGCACTTCCAGCCCGGCGATCTTGCCGGCGTCCTTGGTGGCCTGACGCTGGGCGTCGTTGAAATAGGCGGGAACCGTGATCACCGCCTGGGTGACCGGCTCGCCCAGGTAGGATTCTGCGGTTTCCTTCATCTTTTGCAGGATGAAGGCGGAAATCTGGCTGGGCGAATACTTGTCGCCGCGCACCTCGACCCAGGCATCGCCATTGCCGCCATCAACGATGGCATAGGGGACGAGCTTCTTGTCCTTCTCGACTTCCGCGTCGGTGGTGCGGCGGCCGATCAGGCGCTTGACGGCGAAGATGGTGTTCGAGGGGTTGGTCACCGCCTGGCGCTTGGCGGGCTGGCCGACCAGACGCTCGCTATCGGTGAAGGCGACGATCGAGGGCGTGGTGCGCGCGCCTTCCGAATTCTCGATGACCTTGGGTTGGCTGCCATCCATGATGGCGACGCAGCTGTTGGTGGTTCCGAGGTCGATGCCGATGACTTTGGACATGCAATAACCTTTCTTGCGGCGATATTCTGGGCCTTGGGTCCACAAGCGGCCCCCGAAGCCCGATCCCTGGATTGACCGAAGGGCGCCTGGTTCGGGAACCCTTCGAACTTCATGGGGCTATATAGGAAGGGCTCTGGCGGGCTGCAAGCAGAGCGGCAGGCAGAAAACATGCCGCCGGCGCCGGGGCCGGGAGCGCCCGTGCGGCGGCGGGCGGGCGGCGGCAGAAAGCCGCAGCGCGGGTGGGGTGGCGGCGGCGCTCACCGGCCGGCCGACCAGCTGAGCGAGACCGCCTTGCGGGTCGCGTATTCCGCCATCAGGCCGATCATTAACAGCGTCAGCGTGGCATAGAGCGGATAGTCCAGCGACGAGTTGCGCGGCGAATAGTTGATGAAGGCGAAGCCCCGCGTCTGGTCGATGACATGGAACAGCGGGTTCCACGAGAACATGTGCAAAATCGTGCTCGGCATCAGGTTCGCCACGAACATCTTGCCGGAAAACACCATGTTCAGCCGCTGGTAGAACTGCGTCATCACCTGTGCGCCCTGCGGCCACCAGGGCCGGATCGACAGGAAGATCAGCCCGATGCAGCAGCCCGCGAACCAGGCGAGCAGCAGCATGGCATAGCAGGCCAGCGGATTGTCGAGCTGGATGGGCTGGATCAGGTAGTGATAGCCGGTCAGCACGACGATGCTGGAGAAGGTCTGCTTGTAGAGCGAGGCGAGCGCCGCGGCCGAGATCATCACCGCGGTGTTCATCGGGCCGTGCTTCATCATCTGGTTGCTGGGATTGCCAGCCGCGGCCACCGCGCCCATGGCCTGGGAATGGGCCATGAACATGAAGATGCCCGACATGATATAGACGATGTAATCGCCCCGGATCGGGGCGCTGCGCACGCCCATGATCGCAAAGATCAGGTAGAAGCCGACGATCATCGCCACGGCCTGCGTCACCGTCATGATGAGGCCGACCACGGCGTTGCGCTGGCCCTTGCGCAGGTTGTTGACCGTGACATGATAGATCAGCGACAGCGTGGTGAACGCGGCCTGGACCATGTTGCGGCTGCGGCGCGGGGTGAACATCGGCGGTCGGGCTCTGCCTGCGGTTTCGGTCGGGGCGCTCGGGGGGTGCTTGCCCTGTGCGATCCGCCGCATCATAAGGAGGCCGACAGCCGTATTCAATCGCCGCCGCATCCCCGAGGCTGCGGGTCGGAAAGGAAAAACCATGCAATTCGATCGAATGATTGCCGAAATGCGCCATCTCGCCCTGGAGGCCGGCGCCGAGATCATGAAGATCTACGGCGCCGAGGATTTCGACGTGCGCGCCAAATCCGATGCCTCGCCCGTGACCGAGGCCGACGAAGCCGCCGATGCGCTGATCTCGGCCGGGCTGCGCGCCGCCTTCCCCGACATCCCGCTGGTGACCGAAGAACAAGCCGCGACCCATGGCCAGAGCCTGTCGACCTTCCTGATCGTCGATCCGCTGGACGGCACCAAGGAATTCGTGCAGCGCCGCGGTGATTTCACCGTCAACATCGCCTATGTCGAGAACGGCGTGCCGCGCCTGGGCGTCGTCTATGCCCCGGCCAAGGAGCGGCTGTTCTATACCACCGCTCAGGGCGGCTCGGTCGAGGAAAAGGCCCCCTTCGGCGAAGTGCCCGGCGAGGTCACGCCCATCGGAGTCAACTCCATGCCCGACAACCGGGGGCTGATGGTCGTCGCCTCGAAATCGCACCGCGACGCGGCGACGGACGAATACATCGCCCGCTACGGGGTGCGCGACATGACCTCGGCCGGCAGTTCGCTGAAATTCTGCCTGGTGGCGACGGGCGAGGCCGATCTCTACCCGCGCCTGGGCCGCACCATGGAATGGGACACCGCCGCCGGCGACGCCGTGCTGCGCGGCGCGGGCGGCGAGGTGGTGCGCTTCGACGACCACACGCCGCTGCAATACGGCAAGCCGGGCTTCGAGAACCCGTTCTTCATCGCTTTCGCGCCCGGCGTGCTGCTGGTTAAGGACTGATCCCATGTCGGTCGTCATCGTCATTCCGGCCCGCCACGCCTCGACGCGCTATCCCGGCAAGCCGCTGGTCGAGCTGCGCGGCGCGACGGGCGAGGGGTTGTCGCTGATCCGCCGCAGCTGGGAGGCGGCGCGGGCCGTCCAGGGCATCGACCGCGTGATCGTCGCCACCGATGACGAGCGCATCCGCGCCCATGCCGAGGGCTTCGGGGCCGAGGTCGCCATGACATCGACCAGCGCCCGCAACGGCACCGAACGTTGCGCCGAGGCGGTGGCGCGGCTGGGGCTCTCGCCGGAGATCGTGGTGAACCTGCAAGGCGACGCGCCGCTGACCCCGGCCTGGTTCGTCGAGGAGCTGGTCGCCGGGCTGCGCGCCGATCCGGGCGCCGACGTGGCCACGCCGGTGCTGCGCTGTTCGGGGGCCATGCGTTCGGACCTGATCGCCGACCGGGTGGCGGGGCGCGTCGGCGGCACCACCGCCGTTTTCGGCCATGACCGCCGGGCGCTGTATTTCTCCAAGGAAGTGATTCCCTATGCCGCGGCGGATTTCGGCCCCAGCGACCCGACCCCGGTCTATCACCATGTCGGCGTCTATGCCTATCGCCCCGAGGCGCTGGCCGAATACCCGACCTGGGACGAGGGCCGGCTGGAGGCGCTGGAGGGGCTCGAACAGCTGCGCTTCCTGGAGCGCGGCCGCCGCATCCTCTGCGTCGAGGTCGAGGCGCGCGGCCGCGAGTTCTGGGAACTGAACAACCCCTCGGACGTGCCCAAGCTGGAGGCGATGATGGGCCGCATGGGCATCGCCTGATGCCCGAGGGCGGGGTGCCTTCGACCAGCATCGTCGTCATCTCGCGCCACCGGCCGCAGGCGCTGGCCCGCTGCCTGGCCGCGCTGGCCGGCCAGACCCATCCGGATGTCGAGATCGTGCTGGTGGCCGACCCGGCCTCGGCCGGTATCCGCCCGGACCTGCCGCTGAAGCGGCTGGCCTTCGACCGCGCCAATGTCTCGGCGGCGCGCAACGAGGGGCTGGCGCTGGCGGCGGGCGAGGTCGTGCTGTTCATCGACGACGATGCGCTGGCCGAGCCGGGCTGGGCCGAAGCCCTGGCCGCGCCCTTTGCCGATTCCCGCGTCCTTGCCGCTGCGGGCTTTACCCGTGGCCCGGACGGGCTGCGCTGGCAGGTCCGGGCCGAGCGGATCACGCCCTCGGGCCGCAGCGTGCCGCTGAACATTGCCCGCGCCACGCTGCTTGCGCCGGAAAACGGCTGTCCGGTCGGCACCATCGGCACCAATTGCGGCTTTCGCCGCGCGGCGCTGCTGGAGATCGGCGGGTTCGATCCGGCATTCGCCTATTACCTGGACGAGAGCGACGTGAACCTGCGCATGGCGGTGCGGTTTCCGCAGGCGCTGACGGCGGTGGTGCCGGCGGCGCAGGTGATCCATGGCGCCGCCCCCGGCACCGGCCGCGGCGAGGCCGGGGTGCCGCAGGACCTGACCGCCATCGGCCGGTCCGCCGCGATCTTCGCCGCGCGGCATGGCGGCGACGCGGGCTGGCTGCGCGACAACCAGCGCCGGCGGCTGTTGCGGCACATGGTGGCCGGGCGGCTCGATCCCTTCGCCATCGCGCCGATCCTCGCGACGCTGGAGCGGGGCCTGGCCGAGGGGCGGGGGCAGGTGCCCGCGCCGCCCCATTGGGACCGGTCTGCGCCGCCGCCGTTCCGGCCCATGCCGCGCATGGGAATGGCGGCCGAGCCGCTGTTCCTGGCCGGCTGGCATTGGCAGGCGCGCGCCCTGCGCGCCCGTGCTGGGCAGGCCGTGGCGCAGGGCCGGCCGGCGGTGCTGCTGCTGCTGACCCCCAGCTTTCTGCCGCATCGGCTGACCCTGGCGGCAGGCGGCTGGTGGGAGCAATGCGGCGGGCTCTGGGGGGCCTCGCAGCCCGGCGACCCGGCTGTCATGTTTTTGAGCAAGAAGGCGCGCATTTTGCGCGAGCGGGGAAATTTGCCTGGACGGCGGAGGTGAACCAGCGGAAAATTGCCGCACATTACAGAAATTGAATCGCTTTCGTATTTTTAAGGAACGACTGTGCCGGCCAGGCGCTTGTTGCGCAGGCGCCCGCAAAAAGGGATAAACGTCCTGCGTCGGCGCAGAAATCAGGAGACCGATATTCATGACTCGCAAAGTCACCAAGGCCATCTTCCCCGTGGCTGGACTGGGCACCCGCTTTCTACCCGCCACCAAGAGCATTCCCAAGGAGATCATGACCTTGGTGGATCGCCCGCTGATCCAATACGCCATTGACGAGGCGCGCGCGGCCGGGATCGAGGAGTTCATCTTTGTCACCTCGCGCGGCAAGGGGGCGCTGGAGGACTATTTCGACCATGCCCATGAGCTGGAATCGAGCCTGAAGAAGTCCGGCAAGACCGAGCTTCTGGACATCCTGCGCTCGACCAACATGGATTCGGGTGCCATCGCCTATGTCCGCCAGCACAAGGCCCTAGGCCTTGGCCATGCCGTCTGGTGCGCCCGCCGTCTGGTCGGCGACGAGCCCTTTGCCGTCATCCTGACCGACGACGTCATCATGGGCGAGCCGCCCTGCCTTCAGCAGATGATCGAGGCCTATCAGGAAACCGGCGGCAGCATGGTCGCCACCATGGAAGTGCCGGCCGACAAGACCAAGGCCTACGGCGTGCTGGACGTGGCCGAGGATATGGGCGCCATCGTCCGCGCCCAGGGCATGGTGGAAAAGCCCAAGGAAAACCCGCCTTCGAACCTGGCGGTGATCGGCCGCTACATCCTGGCGCCGACGGTGCTGAACAACCTCAACAAGCTCAAGCAGGGCTCGGGCGGCGAGATCCAGCTGACCGACGCCATCGCCGACGAGATCGCCGAGGGCCGCGACGTGTTCGGCCTGCGCTTCCGCGGCCAGCGTTTCGACTGCGGCTCCAAGGCCGGCTTCCTTCAAGCGACCGTGGCCTTCGGCCTGGCGCGCGACGATCTCAAGGGTGAATTTGCGGATTATCTTTCCGACGTCCTGGCGATGCGCAAGGCGGCGGAATAAGCGGCATGACGGACAAGGTTCTGGTGACCGGCGGCGCGGGCTATATCGGCTCGCACGCCTGCAAGGCATTGCGTGCGGCGGGTTTCGAACCCGTCACCTATGACAACCTGTGCACCGGCTGGCGGCAGGCGGTGAAGTTCGGCCCCTTCGAGCAGGGCGACCTGCTGGACCGGGCGCGGCTGGACGAGGTCTTCGCCCGCCACAAGCCCGTCGCGGTGATGCATTTCGCGGCGCTGAGCCAGGTGGGCGAGGCGATGCGCGAGCCGGGCAAGTATTGGCGCGGCAATGTCAGCGCCTCGCTGAGCCTGATCGAGGCGACGCTGGCGGCGGGGGTGAAGAACTTCGTGTTCAGCTCGACCTGCGCCACCTATGGCGACCATGACGGGGTGGTGCTGGACGAGACGACCGCCCAGACGCCGCTGAACGCCTATGGCGCCTCCAAGCGCGCGATCGAGGACATGCTGAAGGATTTCGGCGCCTCGGACGGGCTGAAATCGGTGATCTTCCGCTATTTCAACGTCGCGGGCGCCGACCCGGATGCCGAGGTGGGCGAGTTCCACCAGCCCGAGACGCATCTGATCCCGCTGATCCTCGATGCCATCGACGGCAAGCGCGCGGCGCTGACCATTCACGGCACCGATTATCCGACCCCGGACGGCACCTGCATCCGCGACTATGTGCATGTCATGGACCTGGTCGATGCGCATGTGCTGGGGCTGCAATATCTGCTCGACGGCAGGGTTGCCGAGGGCGGGCACGAGGTCTTCTGCCTGGGCACCGGCAACGGTTTCTCGGTGCGCGAGGTGATCGACCATTCCCGGCATGTCACCAACCGCCCGGTGCCGCTGACCGAGGGGCCACGCCGCGGCGGCGATGCGGTCAAGCTGGTCTCGGGCAGCGAGAAGGCGATCTCGGTGCTGGGCTGGAACCCGGCGCGCTCGACTCTGCCGCAGATGATCGGCGACGCCTGGCGCTGGCATCAGAACGGCGGATATGAGGCCTGATCCGGCGGTTCTGCTGGATGTATCGCGGCTGATCTCGCGGCTCGGCGGTGGCCCGGCAACGGGCATCGACCGGGTCGAGGCCGAATGGCTGGCACATCTGCAAGACCGACCGCACCTGCTGCTGTGCCGGGTGCGGCGCGGGCAGCTGCTGCTGCCGCCCCAGGCGGGGGCGGCGATCCTGCGCTGGCTGAGCGGGGCGCTGGACGACCTGCCGCCGCCTGATCTGCTGGACCGGCTGCGCGGGCGGCGCGCCCTGTCCGCGCGGGCCGAGGCTGCGTTGCGCCGCATGGCGCTGGCGCGCGCCGGACGCCAGGGGCGGGGCCTCGGCCCTGCCGCCCAGGCCCGTCTGGGAGCGGCGGCGGTCTACGTCAACGTCGGCCATGCCAATCTGCAAGCGGGCCTGCTGGGAAACCTGCGCCCTTTGCCGCAGGCGGTGCTGGTCCATGACACCATCCCGCTCGACCATCCGGAATTCACCCGGGCCGGCCAGGCAGGGAAGTTCCGCGCCCGCCTTGCCGCCGCGCTGGAACAGGCCGAGGTCATCCTGACCGTCTCTCAGGCCACCCGCGCCGACGTGCTGCGCTGGCGCGAGCGGCTGGGGCTGCCGGACCGGGCGCCCGTCTTGGCCGCGCCCATCGGCACAAGGCTGGCCGCGCCCGATCCCGCCGGGTTGCCGGCCGACCTGGACCTGTCGCATCCCTTCTTCGTCACCCTGGGCACCATCGAGCCGCGCAAGAACCATGCGCTGCTGCTGGACACCTGGCAGATCCTGGAGCGCCGGCCCGATCCGCCGCAGCTGTTCATCATCGGCCGCCGCGGCTGGGAGAATCGCGCGGTCTTTGCCCGTCTCGACCGGCTGCCGTCCGGCGGCGCGGTGCGCGAACTCCCGGACCTGGACGACGGCGCCGTGGCCGCGCTGATCGGTCGCAGCCACGGGTTGCTGATGCCCAGCCGGGCCGAGGGGTTCGGCCTGCCGCTGACCGAGGCGGCTGGGCGCGGCATCCCGGTGCTGGCCAGCCCCCTGCCGGCGGCGCGCGAGATGCTGGGCGATTACGCGACCTGGCTGTCGCCCGACGCCCCCGCCGATTGGGCGCAAGCGGTGGCGCGGCTGGCCGAAGCGCCGCCCCTGCGGCGGCCGGCGCTGCCGGTGCCGGATTGGGAGTCGCATTTCGGATTGTTCTACGCCGGGTTGAGCCGATCATTGCGCGATCAGACGGTTACGGCTATGTGACGCCCGTCAAAGGTAAAGAAGGCCCGTGTCGCGCCCGTTCAGGATCCTCCGGCGAAAACTGACGCTCCGCGCCCGCCGCCAATGGCTGCTGGGGCGAGCCATTCGCCGTCGCCGCCGGCTGCGTCCGGTCTGGGACCGCACCGCCTGCATCAGGCCGGGCGATATCCTGCTGTTCATGACCATGCGCAACGAGGCCGTGCGCCTGCCCTGGTTCCTGGACTACTACCGGACGATGGGCGTCCGGCATTTCCTGGTGGTGGATAACGGCTCGGAGGATGGCGGACGGGATTATCTGGGCCAGCAGCCGGATGTCTCGGTCTGGCTGACCCATGCCAGCTACAAGGATGCGCGTTTCGGCATGGACTGGCTGAACTGGCTGTTGCACCGCCATGGCGCCGGCCATTGGTGCCTGACGGTCGATCCCGACGAGTTCCTGATCTATCCGCATCACGATACGCGGCCCTTGCAGGCGCTGACCGACTGGCTGGACGCCAGCAACATTCGCTCGTTCTCGGCTATGCTGCTGGACATGTATCCCAGGGGCTCGCTGGTCGCAGAGCCCTATCGTGCCGGGCAGGACCCGTTCCGGATCGCCCGCTGGTTCGATCCGGCCAATTACGTCATCCGCAAGAACGGCGAATACGGCAATCTGTGGATCCAGGGCGGGCCGCGGCGCGGGTGTTCTTTGCCGAGGACCCCGAGAACGCCCCGGCGCTGAACAAGATCCCGCTGGTGCGCTGGCAGCGGGGCCAGGTCTATGTCAGTTCGACCCATATGCTGCTGCCGCGTTCGCTGAACCGGGTCTATGACGAGAATGGCGGCGAAAAGGCCTCGGGCTGCCTGCTGCACGCCAAGTTCCTGTCCACCTTCGTCGAGAAATCCGCCGAGGAACTGACCCGGCGCCAGCACTATGCCGACAGCCAGGAATATCTGGCCTATCACGCCGGGTTGCGGGACGATCCGGATTTCTGGTGCGAGCAGTCCTGCGAGTTGCAGGACTGGCGCCAGCTCGAGGATCTGGGCTTGATCTCCAAGGGGAACTGGGCATGAGCGATGCGCCGGTCCGGCTGGGCGTGGTCATGCTGTGCCACGACGACTTGCCGATCGCTGCCCGCATGGCGCGGGTCTGGGCCGAGGGCGGGGCTGCGGTTGCGGTCCATGTCGATGCCAAGGCGCCGGCGGAGGCGGTCGAGACCATGCGCGCCGGTCTTGCCGACCTGCCGCAGGTGCTGTTCAGCCCGCGCCATCCCTGCGAATGGGGCACCTTCAGCCTGGTGCGGGCCACGCAGGACGCGGCCGGCCTGCTGCTCGACCGGTTCGAGGATGTGACGCATGTGCTGGTCGTCTCGGGCGCCTGCCTGCCCCTGCGGCCGGTGCGGGACCTCTGCGCCTATCTCGCGGTGCACCCGGGGCGCGATTTCATCGAAAGCGTGACGGCCGAGGATGTCGGCTGGACCGTCGGCGGGCTGAACGAGGAGCGCTTCACCCTGCGCTTCCCGTTCTCGTTCCGGCGCCAGCGCAAGCTGTTCGACCGCTATGTCGCCTTGCAGCGCCGGCTGAAGGTCCGCCGCCGCATCCCGCAGGGGCTGGTGCCGCATCTGGGCTCGCAATGGTGGTGCCTGACGCGGGCCACGCTGCGCGCCATCCTGACCGATCCGCGGCGGACCGAGTTCGACCGCTATTTCAACCGCGTCTGGATCCCGGACGAGAGCTATTTCCAGACCCTCGCCCGACGCCATTCGAGGAATATCGAAAGCCGGTCGCTGACGCTGGCCAAGTTCGACGACCAGGGCAAGCCCTATATCTTCTACGACGATCATCTGGAGCTTTTGCAGCAGTCGCGCTGCTTCATCGCCCGCAAGATCTGGCGCGGCGCCGGGCGGCTCTACGCGCATTTCCCGCAGGGCGACCCTGCCGCCGCCTCGGTCGCCGAGCCGCGCCTGTCGCAGCTGGACCGCCTCCTCGGGCAGGCGGTGGCGCGCCGCCGGCTTGGCCGGCCCGGGCTCTACATGCAAAGCCGCTTTCCGCTGAAGGATCGCGAGAACGGCAAGACCTCGGCGCCCTATGCCGTGATGCAGGGCTTCACCGACCTGTTTCCCGGTTTCGAGCCCTGGCTGGCCAGCCGGATCGACGCCGATGTGCATGGCCATCTTTTTGCCCTGCATGGCGTCGAGTTCGCCGGCCGCCAGCCGATCGGGCCGGGGGCGCTGCCCGACAGCGCCGCGTTGCGCGACCTGGACCAGCGCGGCTTTCTGGCCAACCTGGTCCGCAGCGCCCGGCGGATGCAGGTCTGGCAGTTCAGCCCGCGCGACGCGCAGGACATGAACTGGTTCCTTGCCACCGATCCCAATGCCCGCATCTTCGTCGTCACCGGCGCCTGGGCGGTGCCGCTTCTGCATTCCGGCATGCCCTTCGACGACATCCGCCGCGTCGCCGTCATCCTGCAACGCGTCGAGTTGGCGCAGATGGAGGTGCTGAACTCGGTCTGGCTGAAGGCGCAAACCCAGATCTGGGACCTGGCCGATTTCTGCGCCCGGCCTTCGGCCGTGCTGGGCGGCATCCTGCGCCGGCTGGGCGGCGCGCCCGAGGCCGCGACCGACCTGCCGCCGATGCGCGACATTGCCGGCATGGGGCGGTTCCTGCAAAGGCTGCGCAATGCCGGGTTGCGGCCGCAGCTGATGGGCGATTTCCCCGCCACCGATCCCGACCCGCCGGCCGCCGCCGTCCAAGGAAGAACCGCGCCATGACCCAGCCTTTCCGCAGCTTCGTGATCTTCGCCGAGATGCGCACCGGCTCGAACCTGCTCGAGGCGACGCTGAACGGGGTCAAGCGCGTCACCTGCTTCGGCGAGGCGTTCAATCCCTACATGATGGGCTGGCCCGACAAGGACGAGCTCAAGGGCATCACCATGGCCGAGCGCGAGGCCGATCCGCACCGGCTGCTGGCGGCGATCTTCGACAAGCCGAACCATCTGCCGGGGTTTCGCTATTTCCACGACCACGACCCGCGCGTCTTCGACGCGATCATCGAGGATCGGTCCTGCGCCAAGATCGTCCTGACCCGCAACCCGGTCGACAGCTATGTCTCGACCGCGCTGGCGCGCGCCACCAACCAGTGGAAGCTGAACGAGACCGAGACGCCGATCCCCGCCGCCGTGCGCTTCGACGGTGCCGAGTTCCGCCAGGTGGTGGGCGAGGTCGAGGAATTCCAGCTTCGCGTCCTGCACCGCTTGCAGGTGACCGGCCAGGCCGCCTTCTGGCTGGGCTACGAGGATTTGCGCGATGCCGAGGTGATGACCGGCCTCTTGCACTGGCTGGGCCGCACCGATCTCAAGCGCGTCGAGCCGGCCAGCGACCAGGTGCCGCAGAACCCGCGCGAACTGTCCGAGAAGGTCGAGAATTTCGACGAGATGCAGGCGGAGCTGGCGCGGCTCGACGCGTTCATGCTGCGCAAGATCCCGAATTTCGAGCCGCGCAAGGGCCCGGCCGTGCCCTCGTTCCTGGGGGCCGAGGCGGGCAGGGGCCTGATCTTCATGCCGGTCAAGGGCGGGCCGACCGGCCCGGTCGGGGACTGGCTGCGGCGGATGGGCGAGGTCGCGGGCGATTTCAACCAGAACAGCCTGCGGCAATGGAAGCGTCAGCATGTCGGCCATCGCAGCTTCACCGTGCTGCGCCATCCGCTGCTGCGCGCCTGGGCCGCCTTCGAATCGCTGCTCGGCGGCCGCAATGCCGAGCTGCGCCAGTTGATGCGGCAGATCCATCGCGTGGCCCTGCCGCCGGATCCGGAGCTGGGCGCGCTGGAGCAGGGCCGCAAGGCCGAGCTGTTCGCGGCCTTCCTGGACTTCCTGCGCCGCAACCTGAACGGCCAGACCACGCTGCCGACCTATCCCGGCTGGGCCAGCCAGTCCGAGGTGCTGGCCGGCTTCTCGCGTTTCGGCGCCCCCGACATGCTGCTGCGCGAGGCGGACCTGCCGCGCGACCTGTCCTGGCTTGCCGCCAGTGCCGGGATCCGGGTGCCGGCGGATTTCCCGGACCCCGAGCCCTTCCCGGATTTCCTGAACGAGCAGGAGCTGCGCGGCGCGGCGAAAAAGGCCTATCTGCGCGACTACGTCGCCTTCGGCTTTGCCGGCCAGCCTTAACCCTGCGGGGTCATGGCCTTGCGCTGGCGATTGCGCTCCAGCCCCAGCTGCCGCTCGCGCCAGATGATCAGGATGCCGGCGGTGATGACCAGCGCCGCGCCGATCAGCATGACCAGGGTCGGCGCCTCGTCAAAGATGAACCAGCCGATCAGCAGCGCCAGCAGCATCGAGGCATATTCGAAGGGCGCCACCAGCGAGGCATCCGCATAGCGATAGGCCGAGGTCAGCAGGATCTGCCCCAGCCCACCCAGCAACCCGATGGTGACCAGCAGCGCCGCGGTCTCGGCATCGGGCATCACCCAGCCGAAAGGCACCGTCAGCAGCCCCAGCAGCGTCGAGGTGACCGAGAACCAGAACACGATGGCCGAGGTCCGCTCCTCCTGCACCAGCTTGCGCACGAAGATCTGCGCCAGCGCCGTGCAGGCGGCACCCGACAGGGTGACCATGGCCCCCAGGCTTTCCTTGTAGCCCATGTCGGCGCCGAAGCTCAGCCGCGGCGACAGCACGATGACCACGCCGACCAGTCCCAGCACCACCATGGACAGGCGGAACAGCCGCACGTCCTCGCCCAGGAACATGGCGGCGAAGATCACCGTCAGCAGCGGCGCGGCATAGCCGATGGCCGTGACCTCTGGGAATGGCAGCAGCGCCAGCGCCCAGAAGCCCAGCCCCATGGCGGCGGTGCCGATGATGCCGCGATAGAAATGCCCCATCGGGCGAAAGGTCTTCAGCCCGACGCCCAATTCGTGCCGGAATGCCAGCCAGACCAGGATCACCGGAATGGCGAACAGTGAGCGAAAGAAGACCTGCTGGCCCGGGGGCACGCCCAGGCCCCCCTGCGCGGTCGCCTTGACGATCGAGGCCATGATGGTGAACACCAGCACGCTGAGACATTTGAGCAGGATGCCGCGCAGCGGGCTCGGAGGCGTGTGGATCATGGCAATCGCTCGCATGCCCAATGCGCCGCATCGGCGACGCCCGGGTCGGGGTCATGCCGCAATGCTTCGGCCAGCGGGCGCAGATGTGCAAGTCCCGAATTGCCGATGGCGTAAAGCACATTGCGCACCATGCGGTCGCGGCCGATGCGCTTGATCGGGCTGCCCGAGAAACGCTCTCGGAACCCCGCATCGTCAAGCCGCGCCAGTTCGGCCAGCGCCGGCGCGCCATGGGGGCCGTGATAGCGCAGCTCGGTCGCCGCCTGCGCGAACTTGTTCCAGGGGCAGGCGGCAAGGCAGTCGTCGCAGCCATAGATGCGGTTGCCCAGCATCGGCCGCAGCTCGGGATCGACCGGCCCCTTGTGCTCGATGGTCAGGTAGGAGATGCAGCGCCGCGCGTCCAGCTGATAGGGTGCCGGAAAGGCCCCGGTCGGGCAGGCGTCGAGGCAGGCCCGGCACGAGCCGCAATGCGAATGCTCGGGCGCGTCCTTCGGCAGGTCCAGCGTGGTGAAGATCGCGCCCAGGAAGAACCAGCTGCCCAGTTCGCGCGACAGCAGGTTGGTGTGCTTGCCCTGCCAGCCCAGTCCGGCGGCCTGCGCCAGCGGCTTCTCCATAACCGGGGCGGTATCGACGAAAACCTTGATCTCGCAGCCGGTCAGCCCGACCAGCCAGCCGCCCAACCGCTTGAGCCGCTTCTTGACCAGATCGTGGTAATCCTTGCCTTGCGCATAGACGCTGACCGCGCCGCGATCCTTGTGATCCAGAACCGCCATCGGGTCTTGTTCGGGGGTATAAAGCTCGGCCAGCATGACGACCGAGCGCGCCTGGGGCCACAGGGTCGCGGGCGAGGTGCGCCAATGCGTCCGCTCGGCCAGCCAGCCCATCTGGCCGTGGCGGCCTTGTTCCAGGAACGCGGCCAGCCGCTCGGGCAGTTGCGGGTTCGCGTCGGGGGCGCAAATGCCAAGGGCCGAGAAACCCTCGGCCCGTGCCTGCTGTTCCAGCCGCGAACGGATCTCGGCGGGGTCAGAAATCCAGGAGCGCATAATGCGGCGCCGGGTGGACGCCCGGCAGATGGTCGGCCAGCAGGCTGCGGAAGGCGGGCCGCGACTTGATCTTGGCATACCATTCCTGAACCTCGGTCGAATAGGTCCAGTCCACGTCCGAGATGTAGTCGAGGCAGGACAGATGCGCGGCGGCGGTGAAATCGGCCAGCGTCATCACGTCGCCCGCCAGCCAGCGGCGATGCTCCAGCAGGCTTTTCATGTAGTCGAGATGATAGCGGATCGCCGAGAGCCCGGCCTTGACGGTGCGCGAATCCGGGTAGCCCAGGCGCATCACCTTTTTCCAGACCCGCTCGGTCATCACCGGCCGGGTCACTTCGGCGTTGAACTTGTCGTCGAACCAGGCGCAGAGGCGGCGGACCTCGTAACGCTCGGCCGGCAGCGCCGGCATCAGCGAGGGCTGGGGCTGGATCTCGTCCAGATATTCGCAGATCGCCTGGCTCTCGGCCAGGAGCCGCCCGTCCATGCGCAGGACCGGCAGCTTGCCGGCCGGATTGCGGCGCAGGATTTCCGAGCCCGGCTCCCAGAAGCGATCCTCGACCAGCTCGACCTCGATGCGCTTTTCGGCCAGCACCAGCCGGACCTTGCGGCAGAAGGGCGACAGGGCGACGTGGTAAAGGCGAATCGTGGAACTGGGCGAGGGAGTATTCATCAGGGGAAAAACCGGTTCGTTCTCGGGCTTCCGGTTGATACGCCCCGGGGCGCGCGGTTTCAACCGCCATGGCGGCCAAGGCGCGGATCAGCGCCCAAGCCTCAGGCAGGAATCGCGGCCATCCGCCCGGATCGTCTCGGCGCCGCTGACGATCGAGCGGGTGCGGGCCGAGCCGGTCTGCGGGTTGCGCGTGCGCGGCGCCGGCAGGATCGAGGCCAGCGCCGCGGATTGCCGCAGGCTCAGTTTGTCGGGCGTGGTCTTGAAGTAATGTTCCGAGGCCGCCTTGATGCCGAAGACGCCGCGGCCGAACTCGGCGATGTTCAGATAGACCTCGACGATGCGGCGCTTGGACCAAAGCGCCTCGATCATCGGGGTATAGGCGGTCTCCATCACCTTGCGCGGCCAGCTGCGCCCCTGCCACAGAAAGACGTTCTTGGCGGTCTGCTGGGTGATGGTCGAGGCGCCGCGCGACGAGCCCGAGGCGATGACCCGGCGGATCTCGACCATGTCGAAGCCCCAGTGGTTGCAGAAATTGGCGTCCTCGGCCGCGACCACGGCGCGCACCATATGCGGCGAGATCTCGTCCAGACCGACCCATTCGCGCGCAGCCCGGCCGGGAAATTCTCGCTGGCCCTGGATGATGGTCCAGGTGGTGGGCGGGTTGATGAAGGAAAACAGGAAGACCAGCACGAACATCAGCGCCAGGAACCGTGCCCCGATCCAGCGCAGCCAGGACCACAGCCACAGCGCCACGCGGCGCAGGGGCCGCCAGCGGCGCATGCCGCGGCGCGGGCGCGGCATCGGCGCCTCGGGGTTGTCGTCAAGGGTGTCCATGCGGTGGGGCATGGCGGCGTCCTGTCACGCCCATGCCCCTTGCGTCAAGCGTCAGGCCGAGCGAGAGGGCGCCGAATTGTCTGTCGCCGCGCCGCCCGAGGCGGGCCGGTCCACCTGCGGCATGCCGAGGGCCGAGCCCAGCTTGCCGCCGGCAAAGGCTTCGCGCAGGCGCTCCTCCTCGGTCTCGGGCAGCGAGCTCTGCATGACCCGGCCCTTGAGGTGGAAGCTTTCCAGCCGCGCCAGCACCTTGTCGGCGGTCATCTTGCGCACCAGGATGAACACGGCCGAGCCGCCGGGCGGGATGGACTGGCCCAGCTCGCGCATGAAATCGTCGTTGATGCCGATGTCGGACAGCGTGCCGGCGATGGCGCCGGCGCCCGCGCCCACCGCGGCACCGATCAGCGGGTTGAGGAAGATCAGCCCGACCAGCGTGCCCCAGAACCCGCCGCCAAGCGCCCCCGCCGTGGTCAGGTTCACGGCCTGGTGCAGCTGGATGTCGTCGGCCGAGGGACGGGTGACGACCACGGCGTCCTCGAGTTCGATCAGGTATTCCTTCTGCATCTTGACCAGTTCGGTGCGCAGCTCGAAGCCGGTCGCCTCGTCGTCGAAGGCGATGACAAGCAGGTCGGACATGGGGGATTCCTCTTGGCTGGTGACGAGGGGCAACGCCCGGCGGCGGGGCGGGTTCCCCGCTGCGACGCCTGGTCGCGGGGCTTCTGCCGGGGGTGCTGCCGCGCTGCGGCGCGGTCGGGGTTCCCTTCCTCGGTTGCGCCGGGGGCTGTCTGCCCCCGGACCCCCGAGGATATTTCGGCACGAAAGAAGCGGGCGGTCCCGTCGCGGGTCTATTCCTTGCCGGGGGCTGTCCGCACCACCAGTTCGTCATGGCCCGACAGCGGGCAGGGCGCCCGGCCGAAGGCCAGGTCGTCGAGGATCAGCACCACGATCTCGGCCGTGGTATAGACCCTTGAGCCGGGCAGCAGGTGGCCGCCGAAGGCGCGCCCCTCGCCATCGGCGATGGTCAGGTGCAGGTGCTGCCCCGCCGGGCTGATGGTGCCGGTCAGCGCGGTGATCTCGAAATGGCCGCGATATTCGCTGGCCTCGTCCCGGTTCGCGTGGCGGATCATGGCGCGGGTCAGGCTGCCGACGCAGGTGACCAGCGCCATGGCCTTTGCCCCGGTCCGGCGCTGCAAGTGCCGCAGGGCCGCCATCGGATCCTCGCCCGGCTTCAGGCGGAGCGCCGCGAATCGGCCCTGCGAGACCGCAGCCATTCACTCGCCCCGCGGGAAGCGCTTGGATTCCTCCAGCACGTTCAGGTCCATGTGGTTGCGCATGTAACGCTCGGAGGCCTGCATCAGCGGCTGGTGGTCCCAGGGGAAGTAGGCGCCGTTGCGCAATGCCTCATAGACCACCCAGCGCCGGGCCTGGCTTTCGCGCACCTCGGCGTCATAGGCCGCGAGGTCCCAGCGCTCGCCCGCCATGGCGCGCATCCGTTCCAGTACCCCGACCGCCGCCGGGTCGGCGGCGCGGTTCACCCGTTCGGCCGGGTCTTCGGCCAGATTGTAGAGCATTTCCGGATCTTCCGTGCAGGCGATGTATTTCCAGTCGCCGTCGCGCAGGCAGACCAGCGGCGCGATGCTGCCCTCGGCCGCATATTCCATCGCCACCGGGCTGCGCCCCTCGGCGCCATGCGCCAGCGAACGGCCGTCTGTCCAGGGCGCGATCTCGGCCATCGAGATGCCCGCGAGGTCGCAGATCGTCGGCAACACGTCGATGGTCGAGACCGGAATGTCCACGCGGCCCGGTGCCATGCCCGGCGCCGCGATCATCAAGGGCACCCGCGCCGAGCCCTCGAAGAAGCTCATCTTGAACCACATGCCGCGGCTGCCCAGCATCTCGCCATGGTCGGACAGGAAGACCACGATCGCCTCCTGCCGGGTGCGCTCCATCACGTCCAGCAACTCGCCCAGCTTGTCGTCGATATAGGAGATGTTGGCGAAATAGCCCTGGCGGGCGCGGCGGACATGCTCGGGCGTGACCTCGAGCCCGCGCCAGTCGCTGGCATCCATCAGCCGCTGCGAATGCGGGTCCATCCGCTCGTAGGGGATCGCCTCGGGCGGCTCCAGCTCGGGGATGCCTTCGTAGAGGTCCCAATATTTGCGCCGGGCCACGAAAGGGTCGTGCGGATGGGTGAAGCTGACCGTCAGGCACCAGGGCCGGTCGTCCGCGCCGCGCGCCAGGTCGTAAAGCTTGCGGGTGGCGTTATAGGCGACCTCGTCGTCGTATTCGTATTGGTTGGTGATCTCGGCCACGCCGGCGCCGGTGACCGAGCCGAGGTTGTGATACCACCAGTCGATGCGCTCTCCCGGCTTGCGGTAATCCGGGGTCCAGCCGAAATCGGCCGGGTAGATGTCGGTGGTCAGCCGTTGCTCGAAACCGTGCAACTGGTCGGGGCCGACGAAATGCATCTTGCCCGACAGGCAGGTGTGATAGCCCGCCCGGCGCAGGTGATGGGCATAGGTCGGGATGTCCGAGCAGAACTCGGCCGCATTGTCATAGACCCGGGTGCGGCGCGGCAATTGCCCGGACATGAAGCTGGCCCGCCCCGGCGCGCAAAGCGGGCTGCCGGTATAGGCATTGGCATAGCGGGTCGAGCGTTCGGCCAGCTTGCGCAGATGCGGCACATGCAGGAAATCGGCCGGGCCGTCGGGGAACAGCACCCCCGACAGCTGGTCGGCCATCACGATCAGGATGTTGGGTCGTTTCAATTACTTCACCGATGCCATGACTGCTTCCGCGCCCGGTTTTCCATCCAGCGTGGTCACGCCGTCAAGCCATGTCGCCACCGTATCCGGGTTTTCGGCGATCCACCCCTTGGCGGCTTCGGTCGCGTCCATGCCCTCGTCCAGGATCTTGCCCATCAGCAGGTTTTCCATGTCCACGGTGAAGACCAGCTGGCCGAACAGCTTCGCCGCGTTGGGGCAGGCGGCGACCCATTCCTTGCGGGCCAGCGTGTGCACGGTGGCGCCGCCGTAATCCGGACCGAACTCCACATCGCCGCCGGACAGGTAGGTGATGTCCAGCTTGACGTTCATCGGATGCGGCGCCCAGGCCAGGAAGACCGAGGGCACGCCTGCCGCATCGTTGCGCTGCACCTGTGCCAGCATGCCCTGTTCGCTCGATTCGACCAGTTCCCAGTCGCCGAGGCCGAACTTGTCCGCCTCGATCATGCCCTGGATGGTCTGGTTGGCGGGGGCGCCGGGCTCGATGCCGTAGATCTTGCTTTGGAAAGCGTCCTTCTGGGCGTCGAGATCGGCGAAGTCCTTGACGCCCAGATCCGCGGCCGCGTCGGTGACGGCCAGGGTGAACTTGGCGCCTTCCAGGTTCTGCACCAGTTCCTCGGTTTTGCCTGAGGCGTCGAGATCGTCGCGGAACTTTTGTTGCGCTGGCATCCAGTTGCCCAGGAAGACATCGGTATCGCCGTTCTTGAGCGCCTCGTAGCCGACCGGCACCGACAGGGTGCTGATCTGGGGCGTGTAGCCCAGGCCCCGCAGCACCGCCGAGGCGACGCCGTTCGTCGCGGTGATGTCGGTCCATCCGGGATCCGAAAAGCGGACGGTGCCGCAACTGGCGGGATCGTTCGCCAGCGCGGGCGCGGCGGCGAGGGCAAGGGCGAGGGGTGACAGCAGGGCGGTTCTGGACATGATCGGACCTCCGGTTTCGTGCCGCGTCGTGTCACGGCTTCATGCGCCATCAGCCCACAGGCGGGATGCGGGATCAAGAGCCGATGCCGGGTCGCCCGCCGGGGATTTTCCGGGATCGGCGGCGATCTCGTCCTTGACGAAGCGGGCCGGGTCGATCAATGGTGACGCCGTTCGGGGCCTGTAGCTCAATGGTCAGAGCAGGGCGCTCATAACGCCTTGGTTGGGGGTTCGAGTCCCTCCGGGCCTACCACCCCTCCTGATTCCCCGCGGCCGGTCATGTGTCTGCGAAGCAAGATGCCCAGCCGCTGATGCAGCCCTCTCAGACGCCGTGCCGTTCCAAGAAACCTTCCAACACCGCGGCCAGGCGATCGGCCCAGAGGCGCTGGCCGGCTTCGTCCGCGATCAGATCGTTCCTGACCTCGATCAGCAGGTTCGGTCGGCCATGCGCCAACGCGTGGCGGTCGATGGAATCGCCGTCCAGATGGCCGGAATAGGGCTCGTTTTCGCCGGTGATCCAGCCGAGGTCGCGGCATTCACGCACCAAGGCCGGACCCAGCCGCTTGTCGCGATGCGAATAGAGCACCCCCACCGCCCAGGGCCGGCGCGGGCGGCCGCGCAACTGCCGGGTGAAGCTGTGGATCGCGCAGATCGCCCGGCGCGGATGCGCCGCCGCCAGCCGGGCATAGGCCGCGTGATAGGGGCGGTAAAGCCGGTCGAGCCGCCGCTCGCGCTCGGCCGCGTCGATATGGCGGTTGGCGGGAATCACCGTGCCGTCATAGATGCGCATCACCAGCGTCGGGTCGTCCTCACCCCGGTTCGGGTCGATCACCAGGCGCGAGAAATC
Source organism: Paracoccus sp. MKU1 (assembly GCF_001447385.1). Classification (GTDB taxonomy): domain Bacteria; phylum Pseudomonadota; class Alphaproteobacteria; order Rhodobacterales; family Rhodobacteraceae; genus Paracoccus. Next base: position 98,208 of record NZ_LLWQ01000064.1, read on the forward strand.
CGACAGGATCGCCGGCGCATCCAGCCGCTCGGCCAGCGCCCGGGTCAGCCCGGCGGCGCCGACGTCATAAGCGATATGGCGGGCCATGTCCTTGGGCGCGATGCCCAGCTCGCCGCCGCCGATCCAGTCCGGCACGCGGTTCGTCGCATGGTCGCAGGTGACCAGCCAGCGCGAGGGCCGGTCCTCTCCGATGGTTGAATAGGGCTTTGCCGTCATCTGTCCGTCGCCTTTCGGCAGCAAGCTTTAGGCAATCGCAAGGCCAAGCACCAGTTGCCGCGGGCCCTCCGATAGGCCATAACAGCGGCGACGATAGCGCAAACATGCACGGAGAGACGGATGAGACGGCATCGCAAGGTCAAGATCGTGGCAACCCTGGGTCCGGCATCCAGCGATTTCGCCACCATCCGGGCCCTTTTCGAGGCCGGCGCGGACGTGTTTCGCCTGAACATGAGCCACGGCACCCATGAGGAGCAGCGCGCGCGCTATGACATCATCCGCCGCGTCGAGGCCGAATCAGGCCGCCCCATCGCCGTGCTGGCCGATCTGCAAGGGCCGAAGCTGCGCGTCGGCACCTTCGCCCAGGGGCCGCATGATCTGGCGGACGGGCAGGCCTTCCGCTTCGATCTGGACCCGGCGCCCGGCGATGCCAGCCGCGTGCAATTGCCGCATCCCGAGATCTTTGCCGCGCTGGAGCCCGGCGCCGAGCTTCTGGTCAATGACGGCAAGATCCGCCTGCGGGTCGAGGCCTGCGGCGCCGATTTCGCCGATTGCGTGGTGACGGCGGGGGGAGCGATCTCGAACCGCAAGGGGGTGAACGTGCCCGACGTGGTGCTGCCTCTGGCGGCGCTGTCGGACAAGGATCGCGACGACCTGGAATTCGCCTGCGGGCTGGGGGTGGACTGGCTGGCGCTGTCCTTCGTGCAGCGCCCCGAGGACGTGATCGAGGCGCGCGAACTGGCCAAGGGCCGCGCCGCCATCCTGTCCAAGATCGAGAAACCCGCCGCCGTGCGGGCGTTTTCCGAGATCCTCAAGGTCTCGGACGGGATCATGGTGGCGCGGGGCGATCTGGGCGTGGAGCTGCCGGTGCATTCGGTGCCGCCGATCCAGAAGCGGCTGGTGCGCGCCTGCCGCGCGGCCGCCAAGCCGGTGATCGTCGCCACCCAGATGCTGGAATCGATGATCGAAAGCCCGATGCCGACCCGCGCCGAGGTCTCGGACGTGGCCACCGCCATCTACGAGGGTGCCGATGCGGTGATGCTCTCGGCCGAAAGCGCCGCCGGCGCCTATCCGGTCGAGGCGGTCGCCACCATGGACAACGTCGCCCGCTCGGTCGAAAGCGATCCGACCTATCGCGACATCATCGAAAGCTCGCGCAGCGCCAGGCGCCAGACCGTGGCCGACGCCATCGTCGCCGCGGCGCGCGAGATTGCCGAGACCACCGACATTTCCTGCATCTGCGCCTTTACCCAGTCCGGCACCACCGCCAGCCTGACGGCGCGGGAACGGCCGCGGGTGCCGATCGTCGCCATGTCCTCGGAACAGGGCACGCTGCGCCGGCTGTGCCTGACCTGGGGCACGCATTGCGTCAAGACGCCGTCGCTGGAACGCTTCAAGCAGGCGGTGGTGAACGCGGCCAAGGCGGCGCGGGATTTCGGCTTTGCCGACGAATCGAACCAGATCGTCGTGATGGCCGGCGTGCCCTTCAACGTGCCGGGCACCACCAACATCCTGCGCATCGCGCCCTGCGACGAGCGCTTGATCTATCGCACCGATCCGGAATAAGGCGCGGGTTCAAAGAGATCCGCAACGGAAAGGTGATCCGATGATCGACATCCTGCTGCTGGCCGGCGTGGCGCTTTGCGTCCTCTCGGTCCTTCTGGCCATCGTTTCGGTGGCGCGCACGCAGGCCCCCCGAGGTGCCGCCATCCTGCTGGTGCTGGGCATCGTGCTGCTGCTCGTGGGCGGTTGGCGCGATCAGCGGCCCTTCGGCCTCCAGTCGCTGGAGGAAAGCTGGCAGCGGCTGGTGAATGGCGAGGTGACGATGGGCACCGATCCGGTCACCGCGCCGGCACCGGAGGCCCCGGTCGAGACCCCGGTGGCGCAAGCCCCGGCTGAGACCCCCGCCGCCGAGACCCCCGCAACCGAGACCCCCGCAACCGAGACCCCGGCCGCCGAGCCCGCGCCGGAAGCCGGCGCAGACGAGGCCGAGGTGCTTGCGACCGAAGCCCCCGCGGTCGAGGCGCCTGCTGCCGATGCTCCGGCGGCGGATGCGGCCGAGGATGGGGCGGAGGCTCCGGCCCAGGGCCAATAAGCCTTGCCAATCCGTGCGTGCCCGCTTATAGGGCACGCTTCCACCCGCGCGGCCGGCCGAGATGGCATTGCCGAGTCACGCGTTCACTCTGACCGCAAGGAGAGTAAAATGCCGAAGATGAAGACCAAATCGGCCGCCAAGAAGCGGTTCTCGATGACGGCCACGGGCAAGGTCAAGGCCGGCCCGGCCGGCAAGCGCCACGGCATGATCAAGCGCTCGACGAAATTCATCCGCGATGTGACCGGGACCATGGTCCTGTCCGATGCGGACGCGAAGATCGTCAAGAAATACATGCCCTACAACCGCTAAGGAGAACCGGACATGGCACGAGTCAAATCGGGTAAGATCACCCACGCCCGCCACAAGAAGGTTCTTGACGCGGCGAAAGGCTATTACGGCAACCGGTCGCGCAACTTCCGCACCGCGACCCAGGCCGTCGACAAGGCCAATCAATACGCGACCCGCGACCGCAAGACGCGCAAGCGCAACTTCCGCGCGCTGTGGATCCAGCGCATCAACGCCGCCGTGCGCGCCGTCGATGCCGAGATGACCTATTCGCGCTTCATCGCTGCGCTGGCAAAAGCCGGCATCGAGGTGGACCGCAAGGTTCTGGCCGATCTGGCCGTCCACGAGCCCGAGGCCTTTGCTGCTGTCGTGGCCCAGGCGAAAGCCGCCGTCTGATTTCGGGCGAAAGGCTGGGATGAGTGAGACCCGCGTCGCGAGGCGCGGGTTTTTTCATGGCCGGACCTTGCGGCGTGGGGCAGGGGGCTCTGCCCCCACGCCGGACCGGCCCCTCGACGGGGCCGGTCCGGCGTTCCCCCGGGATATTTGGGCACGAAAGAAGCCCGCTGGCGGGTGCGGCGGGAACTTCGGTCGGTCTGGCGGGTTTTGGCGCCGATGCCTCCGGATCGCCCGCCCCGTTATCCCGCCCACGTGCCCCTGCATCGCAAGCCGATGGGGGTGATCGCCAGCGCCATGACGGCGCGGCGCAATGTGCTGGAACTGATCCCCGAGATCGCCACCCGCCAGCCCATGGTCTCGGGCAGGACCGGCAAGCGCTGGCACATGGTCATGGACCCCGAGGCGCTGCGCCGAGTGCTCAAGGACCGGGTGGAGGATTATCCGAAATCCTTCGTCACCCGGCTGATCCTGGAGCCCGCCATCGGCAGTTCCATGTTCGTCGCCGAGGGGGCGCATTGGCGCTGGCAGCGCCTGGCCGCCGCGCCGGCCTTTGCACAGCGCCATGTCGAGGCGCTGGCCCCGGTGATGACCGCCGCCGCCGAGGCTTCGGTCCGGCGGCTGGCAGCGGCCAGGGGGCCGGTCGATGTCTTTGCCGAGACGGTGGCGGCGACCTTCGAGGTGATCTCGGACGTGACCTTTTCCGGCGACGAGGGTTTCGACCGCGACGCGGTGCATCAGGCCATCGACGCCTATATCGCCGGCGCGGCGCGGATCTCGGTGCTGGACATCCTGGGCCTGCCCGGCTGGATTCCGCGGCCGGGGCGGCTGTTTTCCGGCGGCGACCTGCGGCGGATGAAGCGCGTCGCCGACGAGGCGATCCAGGCCCGCGCGCGTTCCGGCCCGCGCCCGGTGCCGGACCTGCTTGACCTCTTGCGCGCCGGCGAGGACCCCGAGACCCATCGCCGCATGACCCCGGCAGAGCTGCGCGACAACCTGCTGACCTTCATCGTCGCCGGGCATGAGACGACGGCGCTGACGCTGGCCTGGGCGCTTTACCTGCTGGCCTTTGACGCGCAGGTCCAGCACCGCGCCGCCATCGAGGCGGACACGGTGCTGGGTGGTCGCGCCGCGGCCGCCGCCGATCTGCCGCGCTTGACCTATATCCGGCAGGTGGTCGAGGAGGCATTGCGCCTTTACCCGCCCGCGGCCTTCCTGTCGCGCACCGCCCGCATCCACGACACGCTCGGCGGGCGCGAGGTTCGGCCGGGCGACACCATCATGCTGCCGATCTATGCGCTGCATCGCCACCACATGCTCTGGGAGGATCCCGACCGCTTCGACCCCGAGCGTTTCGCCCCCGGCGTGACTCGCGACCGCTTCGCCTTCCTTCCTTTCGGTGCCGGCCCCCGCATCTGCATCGGTGCCAGCTTCGCCTTGCAGGAGGCGGTGATCATCCTGGCCACGCTGGTGTCGCGCCTGCGCTTCGAGCTGACCGGGCGCCAGCCGCAGCCGCGCATGATCCTGACGCTGCGCCCGCATGGCGGGGTGTGGTTGAAGGTCGCGGAACGCTCTTGAAAGCCCACGCCGGCCGCGCCAAAGTCGCGCCATGATCACCATCTATCACAAACCGACCTGCTCGACCTCGCGCAAGGTCTTGCAGATGATCCGCGATGCCGGGCACGAGCCCGAGATCGTCGATTATGCCCGCGAGGGCTGGACCCGCGCCCAGCTTCTGGGCCTGTTCGCAGCCGCCGATGTCACGCCGCGCCAGGCGTTGCGCGCCAAGGGCACCGATGCCGAGGCGCGCGGCCTGCTGGATGCCAGCGACGCGGACATTCTTGCCGCCATGGTCGAGAACCCGCTGCTGGTCGAGCGGCCCTTCGTCTGCGGTCCCGGCGGCGTGCGGCTGTGCCGGCCGGCGGAACAGGTGGCGGAAACCTTCGCCCGCTGAGGCTTTTCCCTGCGGCGCCCGCGTGCTAATCGGCGCGGGCAAACCGCAAGGAAAGCCCGCCATGTCCGATCTTTCGACCCTTCGCCAGTCCTATCTCGACCGCATCTCGACCGCTGCCGATGGCGACGCGCTGGAGCAGGTGCGCCTGGCCGCCCTTGGCAAGAAGGGCGAGATCAGCGGCATGATGAAGGAACTGGGCCGGATGACGCCCGAGGAGCGCCAGACCACCGGCGCTGCCCTCAACCGCCTGAAGGACGAGATCGACGCGGCGTTGCGCGCCCGCAAGCAGGGGCTCGAGGATGCGGCGCTGGATGCGCGACTCAAGGAGGAATGGCTGGACGTGACCCTGCCCGGCCGGCCGCGGCCGCAAGGCACGATCCACCCGATCAGCCAGGTGACCGAGGAGGTCACCGCGATCTTTGCCGACATGGGTTTCCGCGTCGCCGAGGGGCCGCAGATCGAAAGCGACTGGTTCAATTTCGACGCGCTGAACATCCCGCCCGAGCATCCCGCCCGGCAGGAGCATGACACCTTCTTCATGGCGCGCGCGGCGGACGACCCGCGCCCGCCGCATGTGCTGCGCACCCATACCTCGCCGGTGCAGATCCGCGCCATGCAGGCGACAGGCGCGCCGATCCGGGTGATCTGCCCGGGCCGGGTCTACCGCATGGACATGGACCAGACCCATACGCCGATGTTCCACCAGGTCGAGGGGCTGGCGCTCGGCCGCGACATCTCGATGGCGAACCTGAAATGGACGCTGGAGGAGTTCTGCCGCGCCTTCTTCGAGGTGGACGAGGTCGAGCTGCGGTTCCGCGCCTCGCATTTCCCCTTCACCGAGCCCTCGGCCGAGGTCGATATCCGCTGCTCGTGGGAGGGCGGCAAGCTGACCATCGGCCAGGGCGAAAGCTGGCTGGAGATCCTGGGCTCGGGCATGGTGCATCCCAAGGTGCTGGCGGCGGGCGGCATCGACCCCGAGGCATGGCAGGGCTTCGCCTTCGGCATGGGCATCGACCGCATCGCCATGCTGAAATACGGCATTCCCGACTTGCGGGCGTTCTTCGAGAGCGACCTGCGCTGGCTGCGGCATTACGGCTTCGCAGCGGGGGATGTGCCAAGCGTGGCGGGTGGGTTGTCGCGATAGGCTGAGGGGGATCCTTCAAGTTTGAGGCGTTAACTTGAACGGTTGGCGCCTCCGTGTTGCGATCAGCGGACCTTGACTGGTTCGCAGGTGCATCATGAAACGGCCTGGCATCGCTATTCCCGTTCTGGCAGTTTTCTCGCTGCTCTCAGCTTCGCAAGCCCTTGCTTGGCAATTCGAGAATATCAACGGTTCCGGTGCCGGCACGATCAGGGCTTGCGCCGCGACCCATGAATTCCGCAATGCCTGGATCACCTTGCGGGTCTATGGCGACGAACTGGATATCGTTTATCACCATGAGGATTTCGCCTTTCCCTGGGGCCAGTTGCTGGGTCCGGTGCTGATCAATATCGATGGCGTTCCATTTTTCGGCGTGGCCGGGTCGAACAGCCGGCGCGCCGGCGATCTCCTTCCCACCGCATCGACCATGATGATTTTGCCGAAACCCGAGGAATATGGTGCCTTGTTCAGCGGCATGAAAAACGGCCGCGAAATACGCATCATCTTTCCCAATGGCGATGTGTATCCGGTGCCGCTGCAAGGAAGTGCCCGGGCGCTGCAGATGGTTTCCGAATGCTGGCGCATCAAGGAGACGGGGCCGAACGGCCGCAACCCTTTCGCAACGCCGGCGCCGAGCATTCCTTTCGAACGGCCGGCCGAGCAACCCGCCAGCAATCCGTTCGAACAGCCCACCTGACAGCGCGCCAACCCTTCCGTTGGCACGACGGACACTCCCGCCCGCCGGCCAAGGCGGAGGTTTTGCCCCACCTCGGGCGGGCGCTGCCCTTGATCCGGCAGCGGAACGGTCACGCCAGGCGGCCCCGAAGCAAGCACCATCGCCCGACGCAACGCCGATGCCGCTTCGGTCCCGCAATACCCGTGTTTGCCGCGGTCCCGGCCCGTCACGCGCCCGGCATGGTCACGCCTGCATCCGGCTCCGCGCGCGACAGCTCCGCCGGCCATGCCCGCCCCGCGGCCCCGTTGCCCTTTGCTCACCACCACCGCCAAGCCGCATAAACCCACAGCCCCATCATCACCGTGGCGCCGCCCATCACCAGCACCCAGGGCTCGCCCGCGCTCATGCTCATCGCCAGCAGCACGCCCCACAGCGCCACGATGATCAGCCGCCCCTGCCGCGAATCGCGCGCCAGATGCCACAGCCACAGCGCCGTCCCGCAGATCGCCGATACGCCCAGCACCGTCTGCCGCCCTCCGTTCCCGCATCGCCCGCAGGCTGCACCGCAGCCCGACCGCGGCACCCCACGCCCCTGTCAGATGACAGCCCCGCCGCGCGCCGCTATCTTGCGCCCGACCGCGAGTCTTCCGTCACGCCAGCAGCAAAGGGCCAGCATGTCGAACCCCACCACGCTCACCGCCTATGCCTCGGCCTTCATGGCCTCGATCAGCCTGTTCGGCCTTGTCGATGCCGGACGGGTGACCAAGGGGGCGACCGTCGCCTCGGCCATCACCCAAGCCTATCTGCTGCCGGTGCTCGGCATCGCCGCGGCGACCTTCCTGGCGGTGACGGTCATCACGCTGTCTCGCGGTTACCTGACCCGCCCGTATCGCTGGAACGATGAGCGGACCGAGCGCGCCGTGCTCGAGGTAGGGCTGGCCGCCGCCTGCTATTTCGGCGTGCTGGCGCTGATCGGCTATTTCCTGGCGTTGATGGCGCCGGGCTGGATCAGCGGCGCCGCACCGGGGCTGGCGCGGCACTGGCCGTGGTTCCTCGCCGCACCCTGCCTGGGCTTCGGCATTCTCGGCCACAGGCACAAGCCGGCATGGCTGGCGGCGACGGCGGTTTTCGTCACCCTGGGCCTGTTCACCGGCTGAAGGCTCAGCGCAGGCCCGAGCCCAGCCGCCGGCGGATCTCGTCCTTGTCGTCCTGGATCATGCCGGGGATCAGGAACAGGTCGATCAGCGCCCAGAGGCAGACCAACCCGACCAGCGGCCAGCCGATCAGGATTGGCGCCGTCAGCCAGCCCAGGCCCCACAGCGCCAGCATGACAAGCCCGCTGGCCCAGCGGCCCAGATACATCCGATGCGCGCCGAAGCCCCAGAGCAGAATCGCCAGCAAGTAGGCCACCAGCGGCGATTTCGCGTCATTTGCGACCCTCTGTTCGATCAGCAGTTCCCGTTGCGTGTCCATCGGTCCTTCCATGTTAATGCCATTCACATATAGGTCGAAGCGGCGCCGGGACAAGGGCTTGCCGGCGGACGGAGGAGGTCCGTCGCGCCGCGATCCTCGGCGAATGCCGGCAAATCCGCATCCGGGCGGCACCACCCTACCAATCCGCCGCGCCATGCGCTAAGGGACGCGCAAACCGACGCCCGAACCCGCGGAGCCGCGACATGAAATTCACCCTCTCCTGGCTCAAGGAGCATCTCGACACGACCGCCAGCCTCGACGAGATCACCGAGGCGCTGACCGATCTCGGCCTCGAGGTCGAGGGCGTGACCGATCCGGCTGCCAAGCTGAAGGCCTTCACGCTGGCCAAGGTTCTGCATGCCGAGCAGCATCCTGATGCCGACAGGCTGCGGGTCTGCAAGGTGCTGACGGACGAGGGCGAGAAGCAGATCGTCTGCGGCGCTCCCAATGCCCGCGCCGGCATCACCGTGGTGCTGGCCAAGCCCGGCGATTACGTCCCCGGCATCGACGTGACCCTGGGCGTCGGCAAGATCCGCGGCGTCGAGAGCCATGGCATGATGGCCTCGGAACGCGAACTGGAGCTTTCGGACGAGCATAACGGCATCATCGAGCTTCCCTCGGGCGAGGTGGGCGAGAGGTTCGTTGACTGGCTGGCCGCGAACCGCCCCGAGGCGGTTGATCCGGTCATCGAGATCAAGATCACCCCGAACCGCCCCGACGCGCTGGGTGTCCACGGTGTCGCCCGCGACCTGGCGGCGCGCGGCCTGGGCGCGCTGAAGCCGGTCGAGGACGTGACTGTGCCCGGCAGCTTCCCCTCGCCGATCAAGGTGGCGATCACGCCGGAGATGGCCGAGAAGGCGCCGTTCTTCTCGGGTCGGCTGATCCGCGGGGTCAGGAACGGCTCCTCGCCCGAATGGCTGCAAAAGCGGCTGACCGCCATCGGGCTGCGGCCGATCAATGCGCTGGTGGACATCACCAACCTTTTCACCTTCGACCTGAACCGGCCGCTGCATGTCTTCGACGCCGACAAGGTCAGGGGCAACCTGATCGTGCGCCCCTCGGTCGAGGGCGAGGAACTGCTGGCGCTGGACGGCAAGACCTATGCCTTCGCGCCCGGCACCATGATCATCGCCGACGAGGCCGGCCCCGAAAGCATCGCCGGCATCATGGGCGGCGAGCATAGCGGCTGCTCGGATGGGACGGTCAACGTCTTTCTGGAAAGCGCCTATTGGGACCCCATCGCCATCGCCACGGCTGGCCGGGCGCTGAAGATCAACTCCGATGCCCGATACCGCTTCGAGCGCGGCGTGGACCCGGCCTTCACCCGGCCGGGGCTGGAACTGGCGACACAGATGATCCTGGAGCTTTGCGGCGGCGAGGCCTCCGAGGTGGTGACGGCAGGCGCGGTGCCCGACACCAGCCGCAGCTACCGGCTGGAGCCGGCGCGGGTCAGCAGCCTGGTCGGCATGGACATACCCGAAGCCGAGCAGCGTGCGACCCTGGCGGCCTTGGGCTTCCGGCTGGAGGGCGACCAGGCTTATGTCCCCAGCTGGCGCCCCGACGTGCAGGGCAGCGCCGATCTGGTCGAGGAGGTGGCGCGCATCGCCTCGCTGACCAGGCTGCAAGGTCAGCCGCTGCCGCGTCCGCAGGCGGGCGTGCCGCAGCCGGTGCTGACGCCCTTGCAACGCCGCGAACAGGCGGCGCGGCGCATCGCGGCGAGCCTGGGCTATAACGAATGCGTCACCTACAGCTTCATCGACAGATCGGCCGCCGCGCTGTTCGGCGGCGGCTCTGACGCGGTCAGGATCGAGAACCCGATCAGCAGCGAGATGACGCATATGCGCCCCGACCTCTTGCCGGGCCTGCTGGCGGCGGCGGCACGCAACCAGGCGCGCGGCTTTGCCGATCTGGCGCTGTTCGAATGCGGCCCGGTCTTCCATGGCGGCGAGCCGGGCGAGCAGGATCTGCATCTCTCGGGCATCCTGGTTGGCGCGAGCGCGGCGCGCGATCCTTATGGCTCGCGCCGCAAGGTGGATATCTATGACGCCAAGGCCGATGCCGAGGCGGTCTTGCAGGCCATCGGCGCGCCGGCCAAGGCGCAGATCACCCGCAAGCTGGACGGCTGGTGGCATCCGGGCCGGGCCGGCAACATCGCGCTGGGGCCGAACGCGCTGGCGACATTCGGGGAGATACACCCCCGCGTGCTGCGGCATTTCGGCATCAAGGGCGCGGCGGTCGGCTTTACCGTCCGCATCGCCGCCGTGCCGCTGCCCAAGGTCAGGACGCCCTCGCGCCCGGCGCTGGTGCTGTCGGATTTGCAGGCGGTCGAACGCGACTTCGCCTTTGTCGTGGATGCGCAGGTCGAGGCGCTGACGCTGGTGAACGCCGCGGCGGGCGCGGACAAGGCCCTGATCGAGCGGGTGACGGTCTTCGACCAGTTCACCGGGCTGGAGGGCGGCAAGAAATCCATCGCCATCACCGCGCGGCTCCAGCCGCGGGAAAAGACCCTGACCGATGCCGAGATCGAGGCCGTCAGCGCCAAGATCGTCGAGAAGGTGAGCAAGGCCACCGGCGGCGTGCTGCGGAGTTGAGGCGGCTGCACCTGGTCTGCAAGGCCGGGGTTCACGCCCCGGCCGTGTCATTTCGCGGCAGCCTTCGGTTCAATCGGTGTAATAGCCCAGCACTTCGAAATCGCGGGCGTAATGGTCGCGCACCCGGATCCGGTCCACCTGGTCCCAGGCGATCTCCAGCGGGTCGGACCGCAAATCATGCGACAGGCTTTCGGGCGGGGCGATCCCCAGCCATTCCGCCATGCGCGCGACCGGGGCCTGCAACCCATCCTCGAACCGGAATATCTCGACCTCGCTGCCGAGGAACTCCCATTGCGGGCGCAGGTGGTTGTCGAGGCAGAAAGGCGCGCGTTTCTGGCGGTTGAGCCAATCCTCCAGCCAGAGCGAGAAGGTGGGCAGCCCCTTGAAGAAACTCTCCTTCGCCAGATGCACCCGCATCCGGTATTCGCTGGCGATGCGGTCGTAGGGATTGCGCGCCGCCGTCAGCGCATGGTCGAAATATCCCTCGCCCAGAAGCGTACGGATGTCCTGTATGCGCAGATGCTGGGGCGTGGATTTCATCGCCGCAGGAATGCCCTGGCTGAACAGGCGTAGCGGCGCGATGCCCTGCATCCAGTTCTCGGTCGAAGTGCCGCCGGTCTTGGAGATGTGGATGAAAAGGATGCGTTTTCCGTTATACTCGATAAAAGGCATGAGACCGTCCGTAATGTTTCCCGGACGGCCCATGAATTGCGCATCGGTTGCAAGCCCTGCCGCGATGCCGGTCAGGCCGCGCCCACCTCGATGCCGCGCTGCACGGCGGGGCGGGCAAGGAAACGCTCCAGATAGGCCTGCACATTGGCAAAGCCGTCCATGCCGGTTTCCGCCTCGGCCTCGTAATTGACCCGCACCGTGCGCAGCCAGGGCCCGATGGCCATGTCGGCGATGGAATATTCGCCGGTGATCCAGTCCCGCCCCTCAAGCTGCTTGTCCAGCACGCCCAGCAACCGCCGTGCCTCGTTGTAATAGCGGGTGCGCGGGCGGGGATCCTCGATCTCGCTGCCCTTGTAGCGGTGGAAATAGCCGACCTGGCCGAACATCGGCCCGACGCCGCCCATCTGCCACATCAGCCACTGGATGGTGTGATAGCGCGCAGTACCCGAAGCGGGCAGGAACTTGCCGGTCTTGTCGCCCAGATAGATCAGCATGGCGCCGGTCTCGAACAGGCCCATGGGCTTGCCGTCCGGCCCGTTCGGGTCGATCATCGCCGGAATCTTGTTGTTGGGGTTCAGCGACAGGAATTCCGGGGTGAACTGGTCCTCGGGATCGCCGATGCTGATGCGGTGGGCGTCGTAGTCCAGCCCGCATTCCTCCAGCATGACCGAGGTCTTGATGCCGTTCGGCGTGTTCAGCGTGTAAAGCTGGATGACGTCGGGTCGCCGCGGCGGCCAGCGCCGGGTGATCGGGAAATCGGAAAGTGCCGTCATGTCGTTTCCTGTCCAGTCCTGTCTCATGTTGCAAGGAGTTAGCGTGATGTGGCAGCCTTCGCCGGAACACGCGCAACAGGCTGGGAAAGGTAAGCCCATGTTCAAGGAGTTCAAGGAATTCATCGCCCGGGGCAATGTCATTGACCTTGCCGTCGGCATCATCATCGGCGCGGCCTTCACGGCGATCGTGAATTCGCTGGTCGCCGACCTGATCAACCCGATCATCGGCCTGCTGACCGGCGGCACGGATTTCAGCGGGCATTACCTGGTGCTCAAGGGCGAGGTTCCGCCAGGCGCCAGCTTGCAGGTGGCGCGCGATTCCGGCGCCTCGGTCTTTGCCTATGGCGCCTTCCTGTCGGCGGTCATCAACTTCCTGATCATCGCCTGGGCGGTGTTCCTGCTGGTCAAGGCGGTGAACAGGGTGCAAAGCGCCGCCACCCGCAAGAAAGAGGCCGAGGCCGCCGCTCCGGCCGGGCCTACGCAGGAGGAACTGCTGATGGAGATCCGCGACGAGCTGCGCGCCCGCCGCGCCTGAGATCCTGCCATTCGGCAATGCAGCGGCGCGGCCTCCGGGTCGCGCCCTTGTCGTTTCGGCCAGACGGATTTCGCTTATGTCCGGCCCCCAGCGGCGCTATGGTCGAAGAAACCGGCGCCGTCCGGCGCCCGCGAGACAGGGACCGTCCAGATGATCGAGCTTGACGCAACGGATCGCCGCATTCTCTCCGTCCTGCAACGCGACGGGCGCATGACCAATGCCGATCTCGCGAACGAGGTCGGGCTGTCCCCCAGCGCCTGCCATCGCCGCGTACAGCGGCTGGAGGAGGCCGGGGTGATCCGCGGCTATGTCGCGCTGCTCGACGCGCGCAAGCTGGAGCGCCCGACCACGGTCTTTGTCGAGATCACGCTTTCCGGCCAGGCCGACGAGTTGCTGGAGGCTTTCGAGCGCGCCGTGCGCACCATCCCGGATGTGCTGGAATGCCACCTGATGGCCGGTTCGGCGGATTACCTGCTGAAGGTGGTGGCTCAGGATACCGACGATTTCGCCCGCATCCACCGCCAGCGGCTGGCCAAGCTGCCGGGGGTGCAGCAGATGCATTCGTCCTTCTCGCTGCGCACGGTGGCCTTCACCACGGCGCTGCCGGTGTGAATGAAAAACCCCCGCGCATGGGCACGGGGGTTTTCCTGAAACGAACGTGTCGCTCGTCTTACAGCGCGCCTTCGCGTTGCGCTTTCTTGCGCGCCAGCTTGCGGGCGCGGCGGACGGCCTCGGCCTTTTCACGGGCCTTCTTGACCGAGGGTTTCTCGAAATGCTGCTTGAGCTTCATTTCACGGAACACCCCCTCGCGCTGAAGTTTCTTCTTCAGAGCACGAAGCGCCTGTTCGACGTTGTTGTCGCGAACACTTACCTGCATGTGGTTGTCACCACCTTCCTAGGTTAAAGTTGAGCTGATTTGCAGGACGCGGCCTTCTAGCAAGCCGAATCGGCTTTGTCCAGATTTTCCGGACCGGCGCTGCACGAAGAAAAAGGAGAGTGTCATGACGGATGACCGTGAGCGGCTGATCGAGGCCGCCCTGTCCCATGTCATCTTCGAGGGCATGGGCGAAAAGGCGATTGCCGAGGGCGCGCGCGACATCGGCATGAACCCGGCGCTGGCGCGGGTGCATCTGCCGCGCGGCGGCGCGGATCTTGCCGCCGCCTATCATCGCCGGGGCGATCAGGCGCTGCGTGACTGGCTGGCCGCACACCCGCCCGAGGGGCGGTTTCGCGACCGCGTCTCGGCGGCGGTGATGCAGCGGCTGTCGTTCAGCAGCCGCGAACTCGCACGGGCGGGGGCGACGGTGCTGGCGCTGCCGCAGAACGCGGCGCTGGGTGCGCGGCTGATCTGGGAGACGGCCGATGCGATCTGGGACGGGCTCGGCGACCGTTCCGAGGACGTGAACTGGTATTCCAAGCGCGCGACGCTTTCGGCGGTCTATGGCGCGACGGTGCTCTATTGGCTGGGCGACGATTCGCCCGAGGCCGAGGAGACGCGCCGGTTCCTGGACCGCCGCATCGAGGGGGTGATGCGTTTCGAAAGCCTCAAGGAGCGGGTCGGCGCGTTGCCCGGGGTCTCGGCAGTGACCGGGCTCGCTACGGGCTGGATCAGGCGGCCGGAAAATCGCAATCTGCCCGGAGCGTCGCGCGCGAAGCCGCGCGCCTGGGCAGAAGGAGGCGATGGGTGATACCCGATGTGATGCAGGCGGTCGAGATTTCATCCCCGGGCGGGGCCGAGGTGCTGCGGATGGCGACGCGGCCGGTGCCGGTGGCCGGACATGGCCAGATCCTGATCCGCGTGGCCTGGGCCGGGGTGAACCGTCCCGATGTGCTGCAACGCGCCGGTTCCTATGCGCCGCCGCCGGGGGCATCGGACCTGCCGGGGCTGGAATGTGCCGGGGAGGTGGCGGCCGTGGGCCCGGGGGTCACGCGGTGGAAGCCGGGCGACCGGGTCTGCGCCCTGCTTCCGGGTGGCGGCTATGCGGAATATGCGACATGTCCAGCCGAGCACGCCCTGCCGATCCCCGAGGGACTGTCGCTGCGCGCCGCCGCGGCGCTGCCGGAAACCGCCTTCACGGTCTGGTCCAATGTGGTCATGCGCGGCGGCTTGCAGCCGGGCGAGCGTTTCCTGGTGCATGGCGGCTCTTCGGGCATCGGCACCATGGCGATCCAGGCCGCGCGGGCACTGGGCGCCAGGGTCTGGGCGACGGCGGGTTCGGCCGAGAAATGCGCGGCCTGCGAAAAGCTGGGTGCCAGCGCGATCAACTATCGCGAGGAGGATTTCGTCGCCGTGCTGCGCAAGGCGGGCGGCGCCGACCTGATTCTGGACATGGTCGGCGGCGACTACATCGCCCGCAATATCAGGTGCCTCGCCGATGATGGCCGGCTGGCGATGATCGCCTTCCTCGCCGGCCCCAAGGCCGAGATCAACTTCGCCCAGATCATGACCCGGCGGCTGTCGGTGACGGGCTCGACCCTGCGGCCGCAATCCGATCTGGCCAAGGCGCGCATTGCGCGGGAATTGCAGGAGCGTCTCTGGCCGCTGATCGAGGCCGGGGCGGTGCGTCCGCTGATCGACAGCACCTTCCCAATGCGCGAGGCGGCCCAGGCGCATCGCCACATGGAGGGAAGCGGCCATATCGGCAAGATCCTGTTGCAGGTCTCGACCGCGCCTTGAGCCGTTCGGGGCCTTGGCACGGTCTGGGGCCTCCGGCGGGGATATTTCGACACGAAAGAAAAGCACACACCCCGCCCGCCGGAGCTGAAGGCTGGGGTGTGGCTTCTTCCGTGACGGCCATCGGCGTCCCCGCCTGTTCCGTAATGCCAGGCTGGCAGAAAATCCTTGCGATTCGGTTAACGGCTTCTTTCGTGTCGAAATATCCCCGCCGGAGGCATCGCGACCGTCCCGTTATCGCGGCGCCGGCATCAGGAAGCGGCCCGAGCAATCGCGCCTAATGTCCGGGGCGCAGGCGCGGGGCTCAAGCGAGGGGGTCAGGCAGATGCGGACCTCCTGCAGCGCGCGATCCCGGCAGGTCACGGTGATGCTGTCGCGTACAAGCTCGGGATTGGCTTCGATGAAGGCGTCTTCCACCCGCTTCGCGGGCAGGGTCACGTCGCGGTCGAACTGACGCAATGTCTCGGGCAGGGTGATCCGGCCGGCGGCCTTGCGGGTCAGGGCGAAATAGTCCTGTGCGGACAGGCCCGAACAGCGGCCGTGCTTTTTCCATTGATGCCAGGCCAGCCCGCCCGATCCCATCACATCCGCCATGGCCCGGGTCTCGCGGCGCGAGGGATCGCGGGCATCGGTCCGGCAGTCTTCGGGCCAGCCGCTCTCATATTGCGGCCAGAGGCCATGGACGACAAAACCCAGGCGCCGCCCGGTCGCGCATTGCTCGGCATTCCCCTCGTTGCGGCACCAACTGGGCGACCAGCTCAGCGACAGGACATAATAGTCGAACCGCCCGCCGATGTCCTGGGCCAGGGCGGCGGGGGCGAACAGCAGAAGCGCGATCAGGGCAGGCAGTGTCATGGCGGCAAGCCTAGCGTCGGTCTTTGCCCTGCGCCACGAATTTCAGGCTTTATTTTGGCCCCTTCCGGCCCTATATAGCCGGTCAATCCCCCGAAAATGGAATGGCAGCCGCCGAAAGCCGTTTTCCCCGGCCGGTAGAGATATTGTTAAGGAGAAGGTCATGAACAAGCCGCTGATGGCCAAGGCCACCGCCGTCTGGCTGGTCGATAACACGACGCTGAGCTTCAAGCAGATTGCCGATTTCTGCGGCATGCACGAGCTCGAGGTCCAGGGCATCGCCGACGGCGACGTAGCCGTGGGCGTCAAGGGCTTCGACCCGGTCGCCTCGAACCAGCTCGACGCCTCCGAGATCGAGAAGGGCCAGAAGGATCCGCGCTACAAGCTGAAGCTCAAGCACAATCCTGCGGCCGAAGGCGAGGAAAAGCGCCGCGGGCCGCGCTACACCCCGCTGAGCAAGCGGCAGGACCGGCCGAACGCCATCCTGTGGCTGGTCAAGTTCCACCCGGAACTGGCCGATGCGCAGATCGCCAAGCTGGTCGGCACCACCAAGCCGACCATCGCCTCGATCCGCGAGCGTACGCATTGGAACATCCAGAACATGCAGCCCATCGACCCGGTGGCGCTGGGCCTGTGCCGGCAGTCCGAACTGGACGCCGCCGTGCAGAAGGCGGCCAAGAAAAAGGCTGCTGAGGGCGGGGCCATGACCGACGACGAGCGCCGCAAGCTGCTGTCCACCGAAACCTCGCTGGCCATGTCGGACGAGCCGCGCCTGCCATCCTCGATCGCCGGGCTGGAGAATTTCAGCCTCAGCAAGGATGACGAAGAGCCCGAGCAGGACGACAACCTGGATGCGGATAGCTTCTTCAACCTGCCCGATGCGGATGACGACGAGGACGAGGATCACTGATCCCGCAGCCCCCGGAGCCAGGCTCCGGGGGTTCTTTTTTCGCCGGTCAGATCGACAGGCAGATGTATTTCATCTCCAGGTAATCCTCGATGCCGTGGCGCGAGCCCTCGCGGCCGAGGCCGGATTGCTTGACGCCGCCGAAAGGCGCCACCTCGGTCGAGATGATGCCGGTGTTCACCCCGACGATGCCGTATTCCAGCGCCTCCTGCACCCGGGTGATGCGGCCGATGTCGCGGGCATAGAAATACGAGGCCAGCCCGAAGATGGTGGCATTGGCGCGCTCGATGGCCTCCTCCTCGGTCTCGAACCGGAACAGCGGCGCCAGCGGGCCGAAGGTCTCCTCGGTCGCCACCTTCATCTTGTCGGTGATGCCGGTGACGACGGTCGGGTCGAAGAACAGCCCCTCGCGCGGCTTGCCGCCGGTGACCACGGTGGCGCCGCCCTCGACGGCGTCCTGGATATGCTCCTGCACCTTCTCGACCGCATCCCGGTTGATCAGCGGACCGGTGGTCACGCCTTGCTCGAGCCCGTCGCCGACGCGCAGCTTGTCCACCGCCGTCGCCAGCCGTTTCGCGAATTCGTCATAGACCCCGGCCTGGACATAGATGCGGTTGGCGCAGACGCAGGTCTGGCCGTTGTTGCGGAATTTCGACGCCATGGCGCCCTCGACCGCCGCGTCGAGATCGGCATCGTCGAAAACGATGAAGGGCGCGTTGCCGCCCAGTTCCATCGAGCATTTCAGCACCTGGTCGGCGGCCTGGCGCAGCAGGATGCGCCCGACCTCGGTCGAGCCGGTGAAGGTCAGCTTGCGGACCAGCGGGTTCTCGCAGAACTCCTTGCCGATATCCGAGGAGCGCGACGAGGTCACGATGCTGAACAGTCCCTTGGGCACGCCCGCGCGCTCGGCCAGCACCGCCAGCGCCAGGGCCGAAAGCGGCGTTTCGGCGGCGGGGCGGCCGACGAATCCGCACCCCGCAGCGATGGCCGGGCCGCATTTGCGGGTGATCATCGCGTTCGGGAAGTTCCATGGCGTGATCGAGCCGACCACGCCGATCGGCTGGCGGATCACCGTCAGGCGCTTGTCGGGCTGGTGGCCGGGGATGGTCTCGCCATAGATGCGCTTCGCCTCCTCGCCGAACCATTCGATGAAGCTGGCGCCATAGGCGATTTCGCCCTTGGCCTCGGGCAGGGGCTTGCCCTGTTCGGCGGTCAGGATCTTGCCCAGGTCGTCCTGGTTTTCCATCATCAGGTCGAACCATTTGCGCATGATCTGCGCGCGGTCCTTGGCGGTGCGGGCGGCCCAGCCCTTCATCGCCTCGGCGGCGGCCGCAATGGCGCGTCCGACCTCGGCCCGGCTCAGGTCGGCGACCTCGGCGATCACGTCGCCGCGCGCCGGGTTCACCACCGGAAAGGTCTTGCCGTCATCGGCGTCGATCCACTCGCCGGCGACATAGGCGCGGGTCTCGAGCAGCGCGGGGTCTTTCAGCAGCATCTTCAGGTCGGTCGCAGGCTTGTTCATGGCGTGGCTCCTTCCATTCCGGTCGGATGCAGGCTTGCGCTTTTGCCGGGCCAACGCAAGCCGGTGCCGGCCCGTGCCGGGGATCGAGGAATTGTGATGAACCGGATCGGCATTTGCGGCGTTGGCTTCCCATCGTCAGGTTTCCCTCTTGGCGTATTCGACTGGGGCGGCGTCTCTCTCTGGCGTCGCCCCTTTTTCATTGCTTCTTTTCGCCAGCGGGGCGGATTATGCCCTGCACGGGGCCGCAGATCGGCCGGCTCCGGAGGTATTGGACAGCGGAGACGATGCGGGAACTGGATGAGCTGAAGGCGTTGGGCGATGCCGGCAAGGCGGCGGAGATGGCGGCCTATCACAAGACGGTGCGGCCCTATCTGGGCGTGGCGGTGCCGGTGATCGACGCGCTTGCGCGCGGCTGGCGGGCCGGGCTGGACGTGCCGGCGCGGGTCGATCTGGCGCGGCGGCTGTGGGACAGCGATGTGCATGAGGCGCGGATCGCGGCGGCGAAGCTGCTGACCCAGGCGCGCATCCGGCCCGATGAGGAAGTCTGGCGGCTGATTGCCGGCTGGGTGCCGCAATTCGACGCCTGGGCGATCGCCGACCACGCCATGAAGGCGGGTGAGCGGCGGCTGCTGGCCCAGCCCGCGCGGCTGGATGAAGTCGAGCCCTGGCTGGAGCATCCGAGCTTCTGGGTGCGGCGCGCGGCGCTGGTCGGCACGCTGCCCTGGACGCATCTCCGCAACCCCAAGCCGGAGGATCTGGAGCGGCGCGAGCGGGTGCTGTCCTGGCTGGCCCGACTGGCCGACGACCGGGAATGGTTCGTGCAAAAGGCCATCGGCTGGTGGTTGCGCGAATTGTCCAAGCACGATCCCCAGCGCGTGCGCGACTGGCTGGCGGCAGATGGCGCGCGCCTGAAACCCTTTGCCCGGCGCGAGGCCGGACGGTGGCTGCCGGAAAACCGCGATGCTGCCCGGGGCGGTCAGCTGCCATAGACCTCGATGGTGGGCAGGTCGGTCAGGCTGACGCCGATCAGCTGCAAGGCCGGCAACGAGACCTGGCTGCCGCCGCTGGCCGGCCCGTCCAGCGGGATCAGGCGCACCTTGGCGGATTTGCCGTTCGCCGGGTTCACGATGCGGCCGTCGGCCTCGGTTTTCGTCAGCGGAGTCTTGATCCAGAACCCGGGTTGCGACGGGTCGCCCAGCGAGGCGATGGTGGTGCCCAGCCGGCGCTCCCCCGTCGTGGGCGGGGCGGCGGCGGCGGCCCTCTGCTCGCGGGTGGTGGTGTCGAACTCCGCCGCCGTGCGTGCGGCGGGCGAGGGCCGCGCGGCCGCGGTGACGAGGGCGGTGCCGGCGGCGCTGGCCGCATCTTGGGCGTCGCCGTCGCTGCTGGCGGTTGCGCCGGGCGTGCGGGGCGCGGTCTGCGGTGTCTTGTCGGCAGGGGTGCAGGCGGCCAGTGCCAGCAGCGTCAGCGTGCCCAGCAGGCGCAGGATCGGCTTGGTCATCGGCAATTCCCGTGTCCTTGTGATCGTCTTTCTGGTGGGGCGAGGCTAGACTCGGGCAGGCCCCTCTGTCCACCGGCGCTTCCATTCTTGGTTACGAGACTATCAACGGATCGGCTGGCTTGTGCCGATGCCGGGTCATGCCTATCTTGGCGTCATGGACGCGCAGGCCCCGCTGATTGACCCTTTTGCCAGACCGATCACCTACCTTCGGGTGTCGGTGACGGATCGTTGCGATTTCCGCTGCACCTATTGCATGGCCGAACATATGCAGTTCCTGCCCAAGCGCGACCTGCTGACGCTGGAGGAGCTGGACCGGCTGTGTTCCGCCTTTGTCGGCCTTGGCGTGCGCAAGCTGCGGATCACCGGCGGCGAGCCGCTGGTGCGGCGCAACATCATGGAATTCTTCCGCGCCATGTCGCGCCATCTGGGTGCAGGGCTCGACGAACTGACGCTGACCACCAATGGCAGCCAGCTGGCGCGATTCGCGGATGAACTGGCCGATTGCGGCGTGCGGCGGGTCAATATCTCGCTGGATACCCTGGACGAGCAGCGTTTCGCGCAGATCACCCGCTGGGGCAGATTGCCGCAGGTCTTGCAGGGGATCGAGGCCGCGAAAGCCGCCGGCATGCGGGTCAAGATCAACACCGTCGCGCTGAAGGGCTTCAACGAGGACGAGCTGTTCCGCCTGACCGACTGGTGCGCGGCGAACGACCACGACCTGACCTTCATCGAGGTCATGCCCATGGGCGAGATGGGCGAGGAGCAGCGGCTGGACCAGTATTGGGCGCTGTCCGACCTGCGCACGCGGCTTGCGGAACGCTTTACCCTGACGCCGCTGGCCGAGCGCACCGGCGGGCCGGCACGCTATGTCCGCCTTGAGGAGACCGGGCAGAAGATCGGCTTCATCACCCCGCTCACGCATAATTTCTGCGAAAGCTGCAACCGGGTCCGCATCACCTGCACGGGCGAGCTGTTCATGTGCCTGGGGCAGGAGGACCGCGCCGACCTGCGCGCGCCGCTGCGCGCCAGCCGGGACGACGCGCCGCTGCGCGATGCCATCCGCGAGGCCATTACCCGCAAGCCCAAGGGCCATGACTTCGACTATTCCCGCCGGCAGGTCTCGGGGCAGGTCAGCCGCTTCATGAGCCATACCGGCGGCTAGTAGCTGGCGCCGTCCACCGCCTGGCTGGCCAGTTCGCGCGGATTGATTCCTTCCAGGCAGTTCACGTTCACCGCCACCATCTCGGTCCCGTCCGGTCCCTTGCCGAAAGCATAGGATTCCACGCCGCAGGTCGGGCAGAAGCGGTGGTGGATCTGCTTGCGGTTGAACAGGTATTCCGTCACCGGCCCGTCGCTGGTCAGGTGGAAATCCGCCCGCGGCACGAAGGCCAGCACAAAGCCCAGCCGCTGGCAGCGCGAGCAGTTGCAGGTGAAGGTCTGGTCCAGATCGGCATCCACCTCATAGGCGACGCTGCCGCATTGGCAGCTGCCCTTGTAATGCTGTCGGGTCATCGGGTGCCTCCTTTTCGCGACTCAGCCGCATGGTGGGGCAGGGGGAACGGCGCTGCAAGCGGAAATGTTCCCGAGTTGTTCTGTTTGAGGTTGCCATTTCGGCGCGGATGCCTATCTCATGCGCTTGGCGGAATCAGGACTGGCGCGATGGAACAGAAGTTCATCGAGGTTCGCGGCGCGCGCGAGCACAATCTGAAGAACGTGGACATGGACATTCCCCGCGACAAGCTGGTGGTCATCACCGGCCTGTCGGGCTCGGGCAAGTCCTCGCTGGCCTTCGACACCATCTATGCCGAGGGGCAGAGGCGCTATGTCGAAAGCCTGTCGGCCTATGCCCGACAGTTCCTCGACATGATGGGCAAGCCGGATGTCGACCATATCTCGGGCCTGTCGCCGGCGATTTCCATCGAGCAGAAGACCACCTCGAAGAACCCGCGCTCGACCGTCGGCACGGTGACCGAGATCTACGACTACCTGCGGCTGCTCTTTGCCCGGGCCGGCACGCCCTATTCGCCGGCGACCGGCCTGCCCATCGAGGCGCAGCAGGTGCAGGACATGGTGGACCGGGTGATGGAATTGCCCGAGGGCACGCGCGCCTATCTGCTGGCGCCCATCGTCCGCGACCGCAAGGGCGAGTACAAGAAGGAATTCCTGGAGCTGCGCAAGCAGGGCTTCCAACGCGTCAAGGTCAACGGCCAGTTCTACGAACTGGACGAGCCGCCGACCCTCGACAAGAAATTCCGCCACAATATCGACGTGGTGGTGGACCGCATCGTCGTGCGCGAGGGCATGGAGACGCGGCTCGCCGACAGTTTCCGCACCGCGCTGGACCTGGCAGACGGCATCGCCGTGCTGGAAACTGCGCCCTCCGAAGGCGAGCCCGAGCGTATCACCTTCAGCGAGAATTTCGCCTGCCCGGTCAGCGGCTTCACCATCCCCGAGATCGAGCCGCGGCTGTTTTCCTTCAACGCGCCCTTCGGTGCCTGCCCGGTCTGCGACGGGCTGGGGGTCGAGCTGTTCTTCGACGACCGCCTCGTGGTGCCCGATTCGGCGCTGTCGGTGGCGCAGGGGGCCATCGCGCCCTGGGCCAAGTCGAAATCGGCCTATCTGACCCAGACCGTCAACGCGCTGGCCAAGTTCTACGGCTTCGACAAGAAGACGCCATGGAAGGACCTGCCAGAAGCGGTGCGCGAGATGTTCCTGCGCGGTTCGGGCAAGGACGAGATCCCGTTCCGCTTCGACGATGCCGGCCGCGTCTATGAGGTCACCCGTCAGTTCGAGGGGGTGATCCCGAACATGGAGCGGCGGCTGCGCGAAAGCGACTCGGCCTGGGTGCGCGAGGAATTCGAGAAATACCAGAACAACCGCCCCTGCGGCGCCTGCAACGGCTATCGGCTGAAGCCCGAGGCGCTGGCGGTCAGGATCGCCGGCAGCCATATCGGCAATGTCACCGAACTGTCGATCCGCGAGGCGCTGGCCTGGGTCGAGGCGGCGCCCAGGCACCTGACCAAGCAGAAGAACGAGATCGCCGCCGCCATCCTCAAGGAAATCCGCGAAAGGCTGGGTTTCCTGGTCAATGTCGGGCTGGACTACCTGACGCTGTCCCGCGCGGCGGGAACGCTTTCGGGCGGCGAAAGCCAGCGCATCCGGCTGGCCAGCCAGATCGGCTCGGGGCTGACCGGCGTGCTCTACGTGCTGGACGAGCCCTCGATCGGGCTGCACCAGCGCGACAACGACCGCTTGCTCTCGACGCTCAAGGGGCTGCGCGACCAGGGCAATTCCGTGCTGGTGGTCGAACATGACGAGGATGCGATTCGCCATGCCGATTACGTTTTCGACATCGGCCCGGGGGCGGGGGTGCATGGCGGCCAGATCGTCGCCCAAGGCACGCCGGCCGAAATCGCCGCCGATCCTTGCAGCCTGACCGGGCAATACCTGTCCGGCACGCGCGAGATTCCGGTCCCCGACGAGCGGCGCAAGGGCAATGGCAAGGCGGTCAAGGTGGTCGGTGCCACCGGCAACAATCTCAAGAACGTCACGGCCGAGTTCCCGCTGGGCAGGTTCGTCTGCGTCACCGGCGTCTCGGGCGGCGGCAAGTCCACCCTGACCATCGAGACGCTGTTCAAAACCGCCAGCCTGCGGCTTAATGGCGCACGCCAGACCCCGGCCCCATGCGAGACGATCAAGGGACTCGAGCTGCTCGACAAGGTGATCGACATCGACCAGCGCCCCATCGGCCGCACGCCGCGCAGCAACCCGGCGACCTATACCGGCGCTTTCACCCCGATCCGCGACTGGTTCGCCGGCCTGCCCGAGGCCAAGGCGCGCGGCTACAAGCCCGGCCGCTTCAGCTTCAACGTCAAGGGCGGCCGCTGCGAGGCCTGCCAGGGCGACGGCGTCATCAAGATCGAGATGCATTTCCTGCCCGACGTCTATGTCACCTGCGAGACCTGCAAGGGCAAACGCTACAACCGCGAGACGCTGGAGGTGACCTTCAAGGGCAAGTCCATCGCCGATGTGCTGGACATGACGGTCGAGGACGCGCAGGAGTTTTTCAAGGCCGTGCCCTCGATCCGCGAAAAGATGGACGCGCTGGTCGAGGTGGGCCTGGGCTATATCAAGGTCGGCCAGCAGGCCACGACGCTGTCGGGCGGCGAGGCGCAGCGGGTCAAGCTGTCCAAGGAACTGTCGCGCCGCGCCACCGGCAAGACGCTGTATATCCTGGACGAACCGACCACGGGCCTGCATTTCGAGGATGTGCGCAAGCTCTTGGAAGTGCTGCATTCCCTGGTCGATCAGGGCAATACGGTGGTGGTGATCGAGCACAACCTGGACGTCATCAAGACCGCCGACTGGATCATCGACATCGGCCCCGAGGGCGGCGACGGTGGCGGCCGCATCGTCGCCACCGGCACGCCCGAGCAGGTGGCGAAGGTGCCGGAAAGCCACACCGGCCGCTATCTGGCGCCGATGCTCGCGGCGGCGCGCAGCCGCGCCGCGGAATGAGCGCCGTGCCCTGGCAGCGGGCCGAAGGCGCCGGGCTGGCGCTTGGCGGATTGCTGGTGGCCGCCCTGGCGGCGCCGGGCTGGGGCGCACCGGCCTGGCTGGCGATTCTGCTGGCGCCGGACTTGACCATGGCGGGCTATCTGGCCGGGCCGCGCCTCGGCGCGGCGCTTTACAACCTGGGCCACCTCTATGCCCCGGCCTTCCTGCTCATGGTGTTGGGCGTGGCGTTGGGTTCGACCGGGCTGATCGCCGGCGGCGGGCTGTGGCTGGCGCATGTCGGCTTCGACCGGGCGCTGGGTTACGGGCTGAAACTGCCCTCGGGCTTTCGCGACACGCATCTGGGCCGCATCGGCCGGGAAGGCTGAGTAAAATACCTTGAAAATCCGGCGCCGGGCCCTGTGGTTCTGCTGCTCTGCACGGGCTGCAAAGCCGGGGTGACGCTGGGTCCCACCGTTGACCATATCCGCGACCGGGGATAAACGGACCTTAGCCAAACCCATCGCGGGGCGCCAGTCGGGTTCCTGCGAGCGAAAGGGAGCCCAACCCAGTGGAATACCTGCTGCAAGAATACCTGCCGATCCTGGTCTTTCTGGGAATGGCCTCGGCCCTGGCCATCGTGCTGATTCTGGCGGCCGCGGTCATCGCCGTGCGCAACCCGGACCCGGAAAAGGTCAGCGCCTATGAATGCGGCTTCAACGCCTTCGACGATGCGCGGATGAAGTTCGACGTGCGCTTCTATCTGGTGTCGATCCTGTTCATCATCTTCGACCTCGAAGTGGCCTTCCTGTTCCCCTGGGCGGTGAGCTTTGGCAGCCTGTCGGACGTGGCTTTCTGGGGTATGATGGTGTTCCTGGCCGTTCTGACCGTGGGCTTCGCCTATGAATGGAAGAAAGGGGCGCTGGAATGGGCGTGATGACCGGATTGAATACCGCCGGCGTCGACCGCGAGGTCGCCACGGCCGAGCTGAATCGCGAGTTGCAGGACAAGGGCTTCCTGCTGACCACCACCGAGGACATCATCAACTGGGCGCGCAACGGCTCGCTGCACTGGATGACCTTCGGCCTGGCCTGCTGCGCGGTCGAGATGATGCAGACCTCGATGCCGCGCTATGACCTGGAGCGCTTCGGCACCGCGCCGCGCGCCAGCCCGCGCCAGTCGGACCTGATGATCGTCGCTGGCACCCTGACCAACAAGATGGCGCCGGCGCTGCGCAAGGTCTATGACCAGATGCCCGAGCCGCGCTATGTGATCAGCATGGGCAGCTGCGCCAATGGCGGCGGCTACTATCATTATTCCTATTCGGTGGTGCGCGGCTGCGACCGCATCGTGCCGGTGGACATCTATGTCCCGGGCTGCCCGCCGACCGCCGAGGCGCTGCTCTACGGCATCCTGCAACTCCAGCGCCGCATCCGGCGCACCGGCACGCTGGTGAGGTGAGCCATGTCCGAAGCCCTCTCTGACGAAGCCCTGCTGGAACTGGCCGAGCATATCGCGCTCCGCCGCGAGAACGACGTGATCTCGACCCAGGTCGCCTTCGGCGAGCTGACGGTGCATGCCACATTGTCGGGCGTGATCGGCCTGATCGAATTCCTGCGCAACGATCCGAACTGCCGCTTTTCCACGCTGATCGATATCACGGCGGTGGACAACCCGGCGCGGCCGGCGCGTTTCGACGTGGTCTATCACCTGCTGTCGATGTATCAAAACCAGCGCATCCGGGTGAAGGTCCAGGTGCGCGAGGACGAGCTGGTGCCCAGCCTGACCGGCGTCTTTCCGGGGGCCAACTGGTACGAGCGCGAGGTCTTCGATCTGTTCGGCATCCTGTTCTCGGGCCATGCCGACCTGCGCCGCATCCTGACCGACTATGGCTTCCGCGGCCATCCGCTGCGCAAGGATTTCCCGACCACCGGCTATGTCGAGGTGCGCTGGAGCGACATCGAGAAGCGCGTGGTCTACGAGCCGGTGAACCTGGTTCAGGAATACCGCCAGTTCGACTTCCTGTCCCCGTGGGAGGGCGCGAAATACGTGCTTCCGGGCGACGAGAAGGCGCCGGAGGCGAAGAAGTGACCGCAGCCGCGCAGCCTGCCTGCGCGCCACGCATCGGATTTGAGGGCTGACCATGGACGGCGACATCCGCAAGAACAGCTATGACGACGGCTCGATGGACGCCCTGACCGGCGAGCAGAGCATCCGCAACTTCAACATCAACTTCGGCCCGCAGCACCCGGCCGCCCATGGCGTGCTGCGCATGGTGCTGGAGCTGGACGGCGAGATCGTCGAGCGCGCCGACCCGCATATCGGCCTGCTGCATCGCGGCACCGAGAAGCTGATGGAGAGTCGCACCTATCTCCAGAACCTGCCCTACCTTGACCGGCTCGACTATGTGGCGCCGATGAACCAGGAACATGCCTGGTGCCTGGCGATCGAGCGGCTGACCGGCACCACGGTCCCGCGCCGGGCCAGCCTGATCCGGGTGCTTTACTCGGAAATCGGCCGCATCCTGAACCACCTGATGGGCATCACCACCGGCGCCATGGACGTCGGCGCGCTGACCCCGCCGCTCTGGGGCTTCGAGGCGCGCGAAGAGCTGATGATCTTCTACGAACGCGCCTGCGGGGCACGGCTGCACGCCGCCTATTTCCGCCCCGGCGGGGTGCATCAGGACCTGCCGCCCGATCTTCTGGACGACATCGAGGAATGGTGCGAACGCTTCCCGAAGCTGGTCGACGACCTCGACACGCTGCTGACGGAAAACCGCATCTTCAAGCAGCGCCTGGTCGATATCGGCATCGTCACCGAGGAGGACGCGCTGGACTGGGGCTATAGCGGCGTCATGGTGCGCGGCTCGGGCCTGGCTTGGGATCTGCGGCGGGCGCAGCCCTATGAATGCTATGACGAGTTCGACTTCCAGATCCCGGTGGGCAGGAACGGCGACTGCTATGACCGCTATCTGTGCCGCATGGCCGAGATGCGCGAATCCTGCAAGATCATGCAGCAGGCGGTCCGCAAGCTGCGCGCCGAGCCGGCGGGCGACGTTCTGGCCCGCGGCAAGCTGACCCCGCCCAGGCGCGCCGAGATGAAGCGCGACATGGAAGCCCTGATCCATCACTTCAAGCTTTACACCGAGGGCTTCCGGGTCCCGGCAGGCGAGGTCTATGCCGCCGTCGAGGCGCCCAAGGGCGAGTTCGGCGTCTATCTGGTCGCCGACGGCACCAACAAGCCCTGGCGCGCCAAGCTGCGCGCGCCCGGTTTTGCGCATCTCCAGTCGATCGACTGGATGTCGCGCGGCCATATGCTGGCCGACGTCCCGGCGATCATCGCCACGCTCGACATCGTTTTCGGAGAGGTTGACCGCTGATGCTGCGCCGTCTGTCCCCCATCCAGCCGGACTCCTTCGAGTTCACGCCCGCCAACCTGGAATGGGCCCGCGCCCAGATGACCAAATACCCGGAAGGCCGCCAGCAATCGGCGATCATCCCGGTGCTGTGGCGCGCGCAGGAGCAGGAGGGCTGGCTGAGCCGCCCGGCCATCGAATATTGCGCCGACCTGCTCGGGATGCCCTATATCCGGGCGCTCGAGGTCGCGACCTTCTATTTCATGTTCCAGCTCCAGCCGGTCGGTTCGGTCGCGCATATCCAGATCTGCGGCACCACGACCTGCATGATCTGCGGCGCCGAGGACCTGATCCGGGTCTGCAAGGAAAAGATCGCGCCCGAGCCGCATGCGCTGTCGGCGGACGGCCGGTTCTCCTGGGAAGAGGTCGAGTGCCTGGGCGCCTGCACCAACGCGCCCATGGCCCAGATCGGCAAGGATTTCTACGAGGACCTGACGGCCGAGAAGCTGTCGGCGCTGCTCGACCGCTTCGCTGCCGGCGAGGTGCCGGTGCCGGGCCCGCAGAACGGCCGGTTCTCGGCCGAACCGCTGGGCGGGCCGGTGGCCCTGGCCGATCTTAAGGGCGGCGATACCTATAACGCCAGCGTCGCCCGGGCGGTGCTGTTGGGCGATACGATCAAGCGCATCGACGGCACCGAGGTGCCGGTCACCACGCCTTGGCTTGCGGCGCAGAACGGCGCCTAATCGTTACGGACGGGAGCGGTCGGATCACGATGGGACGGGCGGAGTGCAACAGGAACTGCTGGATCTCGGCGGCAATCGCCGGGGTGGTGGTGCTGCTGTTCACTGCCGGCATCGGCGATATGCACTGGCTGGCCGGGCTGTTCCTGGGGGGCGTGACATTCGCGCTGTTCGGGGCGCTGCTGATCTGGCTGGTCTGCCACGAGCGGCCCGAGCTGTTCGAGGATGGGGCCGGCCTGACCGGCACCGACTGGCAGCGGGCCGCGATGGGGGGGCAGCCCGAGACGCTGCTGGTCAGCGGCGCGCTGGAGCCCGGGGTGAAGGGCTCGAGCTCGCAGACGCCCATCGTGGCCGGGGCGATGCCCGCGCCGTCGCCGTCTCCGTCGCCCGAACCGCGGCCCGAGGCCAAGCCTGCGGCGCTGGCCAGGGCCGTGCCGCAGGCCGACGATCTGAAGCGGATCAAGGGCATCGGCCCGAAGATCTCGGATTGGCTGAACGCGCAGGGCGTGACCCGCTATGACCAGATCGCCGCTTGGGACGCGGCCACCGTCGCCGATTTCGCGCAACGGCTGGGCCGGATGGGCGGGCGGATCGAGGCCGACGACTGGGTCGGTCAGGCGAAGCTTCTGGCGGCGGGCGGCGAGACCAGCCATTCGCGCCGCATCGACAAGGGCGAGGCCGGCTGATGGCCCGCCAGACAGGACATCGGGCGTCGCAGGCGGATCGGGCCGCTGCGGCGGACGCCCGGCAGATGCGGCTGGTGGCGGTGGTGATCGCCGTGACCATGGCGCTGTGGCTTGGGGTGCAATGGCTGGGGGGCCAGCAGGACTGGCCCGCGAAATACGCCTTTCTCGCCGATCTGGCGGCGATTGGGGCCTTGATCTGGTCGCTTTTGGTGACCTTTCGGATCTGGCGGCGGCGCAAGGCGTCCTCGCAGGGACAAGGATAAGACGATGCTGAACGATCAGGACCGGATCTTTACGAACCTCTACGGCATGGGCGACCGCAGCCTGGCCGGCGCGAGAAAGCGCGGCCATTGGGACGGCACCGCCGCGATCATCCAGCGCGGGCGCGACAAGATCATCGACGAGATGAAGGCCTCGGGCCTGCGCGGCCGCGGCGGCGCCGGTTTCCCGACCGGGATGAAATGGTCCTTCATGCCCAAGGAATCGGACGGCCGCCCCTCCTACCTGGTCATCAACGCCGACGAATCCGAGCCCGCGACCTGCAAGGACCGCGAGATCATGCGCCACGATCCGCACACGCTGATCGAGGGCGCGCTGATCGCCAGCTTCGCCATGGGCGCCCATGCCGCCTATATCTACATCCGCGGCGAGTTCATCCGCGAGCGCGAGGCGCTGCAAGCCGCCATCGACGAATGCTATGACGCCGGGCTTCTGGGCCGCAACGCCGCCGGTTCGGGCTGGGATTTCGACCTCTACCTGCATCACGGTGCCGGCGCCTATATCTGCGGCGAGGAAACCGCGCTGCTGGAATCGCTGGAAGGCAAGAAGGGCATGCCGCGCATGAAGCCGCCCTTCCCGGCGGGCGCGGGCCTCTATGGCTGCCCGACCACAGTGAACAACGTCGAATCGATCGCCGTGGTGCCGACCATCCTGCGCCGCGGCGCGGAATGGTTCGCCGGCTTCGGCCGCCCGAACAACGCCGGCGTCAAGCTCTATGGCCTGACCGGCCACGTCAACACCCCTTGCGTGGTCGAGGAGGCCATGTCGATCCCCATGCGCGAGCTGATCGAAAAGCATGGCGGCGGCATCCGCGGCGGCTGGAAGAACCTCAAGGCGGTGATCCCCGGCGGCGCCTCCTGCCCGGTGCTGACCGCCGAGATGTGCGAGAACGCCATCATGGATTACGACGGCATGCGCGAGCTGAAATCCAGCTTCGGTACCGCCTGCATGATCGTCATGGACCAGTCCACCGACGTGGTGAAGGCGATCTGGCGGCTGTCGAAATTCTTCAAGCACGAAAGCTGCGGCCAGTGCACCCCCTGCCGCGAGGGCACCGGCTGGATGATGCGGGTGATGGAGCGGCTGGTGCGCGGCGATGCCGAGGTCGAGGAGATCGACATGCTGTTCGACGTGACCAAGCAGGTCGAGGGCCATACCATCTGCGCGCTCGGCGATGCGGCCGCCTGGCCGATCCAGGGCCTGATCCGCAACTTCCGCGAGGAGATCGAGGACCGCATCAAGGCCAAGCGCACCGGGCGCATGGGCGCGATGGCGGCGGAGTAATCGCATGACCCCGACCCCGCACAGCCTGGCGCAGCCGACCCCCCTGGGGGAAGGGCGGCGCGTGCGCGGGTCGGCTGCCATGCAGGCGGCGGGCGCGATCACGCCGCGTTCACCCCAAGGTGCCGAACCGTCGCGGCGGCCTCATGTTTTGGCTGGAGGCCATGACAAGGAGGCTATTGCCATGAAGAAGCTCATTCCTGCCGCGCTGATCGCTGCGGCGCTGGCGACACCCGCCGCCGCGCTGGAGCCGCTGAGCCAGGAGAAATACATCAACGACCGGCTGATCGCGGCGCGCATCGCCGACCGCATCCGCCGCACCTGCGCCAGCATCGACGGCCGCATCCTCTATGCCTATGGCGAGGCGCGCAAGCTCAAGCGCTATGCCGAGCAGAAGGGCTATTCGCGGACCGAGATCGACGCCTTTCTCGACAGCAAGGAAGACAAGGCGCGCATCTATGCCGTGGCCGAGGACTATCTGACCCGGCAGGGCGCCAAGGCGGAAGACCCCGAGAGCTTTTGCCGCATTGGCCGGCAGGAGATCCAGAAGAATACGGTCATTGGCAGCTTGTTGGTGGCGAGATGAGGAAATGGCTGAACTGGATCGGGCTGGGACTGATGGCCGCCGCCGCCGCCTCGATGATCGCGGCGGACGCCTTTGCGGACCCGGCCTCGGACCCGGCGGCGCTCTCGATGCCGGCGCCGGACGGCGGGCAGGGCGATGCGGCCGGCCCGGTCGTGGCCGCCTTCGACGCTCGGCGCGATGCGACGTCCACTGCGCTGCGCTCGGGCGAGCAACTCCGGCTGCCGCCCGGGCTCGTGCCGCAATCCGTCGCGGAGCGGCGGGCATGACGACGGATCGGGCAGCCATAGCGGCGACAGAGAAAACCGGGCCAGCCTTCGGCCAGCATTTACATCGCGCGGACCCTGCCGGAAATCGTGCCGGCAACCGGCTTCGTCGCGCGGGATAAGGGAAGACAAGATGGCAGATCTTCGCAAGATCAAGATCGACGACAGGATTATCGAGGTCGATCCCAACATGACGCTGATCCAGGCCTGCGAACTGGCCGGGGTCGAGGTGCCGCGTTTCTGCTATCACGAGCGGCTGTCGATCGCCGGCAACTGCCGCATGTGCCTGGTCGAGGTGGTGGGTGGCCCGCCCAAGCCCGCCGCCTCCTGCGCCATGCAGGTCAAGGACCTGCGCCCCGGCCCGGACGGCGCGCCCTCCGAGATCCGCACCAACTCGCCCATGGTCAAGAAAGCCCGCGAGGGGGTGATGGAGTTCCTGCTCATCAACCACCCGCTCGATTGCCCGATCTGCGACCAGGGCGGCGAATGCGACCTGCAAGACCAGGCCATGGCCTATGGCGTCGATTTCAGCCGCTATCGCGAGCCGAAGCGTGCTTCGGAGGACCTGAACCTCGGCCCGCTGGTCGAGACGCATATGACCCGCTGCATCTCCTGCACCCGCTGCGTGCGCTTCACCACCGAGGTGGCGGGCATCACCCAGATGGGCCAGACCGGCCGCGGCGAGGACAGCGAGATCACCAGCTATCTGAACCAGACGCTGGAATCGAACATGCAGGGCAACATCATCGACCTCTGCCCGGTCGGCGCGCTGGTCAGCAAGCCCTATGCCTTCACCGCCCGGCCTTGGGAGCTGACCAAGACCGAATCCATCGACGTGATGGATGCGCTGGGGTCGAACATCCGCGTCGACACCAAGGGCCGCGAGGTCATGCGCATCCTGCCGCGCAACCATGACGGCGTGAACGAGGAATGGATTTCCGACAAGACCCGCTTCGTCTGGGACGGGCTGCGCCGGCAGCGTCTGGACCGGCCCTATATCCGTGAGAACGGCCGGTTGCGCCCGGCCAGTTGGCCGGAGGCGCTGGAGGCCGCCGCCCGTGCGATGAAGGGCAGGAAGGTTGCCGGCCTGGTCGGCGATCTGGTCCCGACTGAGGCGGCCTTCAGCCTGAAGCAACTGATCGAGGGGCTGGGGGGCAAGGTCGAATGCCGCACCGACGGCGCCCGGCTGCCCATCGGCAACCGTTCGGCCTATGTCGGCACGGCGCGGATCGAGGATATCGACCAGGCCAGGCGCATCCTGCTGATCGGCACCAATCCCCGCGACGAGGCGCCGGTGCTGAACGCCCGCATCCGCAAGGCCTGGGCGCATGGCGCGCAGGTCGAGCTGGTCGGCGAGGCGGTGGACCTGACCTATGACTATCAGCATTTCGGCAACGACCGCGCCGCGCTGGCCAAGCTCGCGGACGAGGATCTGTCGAACAAGGATGGCGCGCCCGGCATCGTCATCGTCGGCCAGGGCGCGCTGCGCGAGGCGGATGGCGAGGCGGTGCTGGCCCATGCCATGCGCCTCTGCGAGCGGGGCGATTGCAAGCTTCTGGTGCTGCACACTGCCGCCGGGCGCGTCGGCGCGATGGATGTCGGCGCGGTGACCGAAGGCGGGCTGCTGGCCGCCATCGAGGGCGCCGAGGTGATCTACAATCTCGGCGCGGACGAGGTGGATATCGACCATGGGCCCTTCGTGATCTATCAGGGCAGCCATGGCGACCGCGGCGCGCATCGCGCCGACATCATCCTGCCCGGCGCCTGCTATACCGAGGAAAGCGGTCTGTTCGTGAATACCGAAGGCCGGCCGCAACTGGCCGTGCGGGCCAATTTCGCGCCGGGCGAGGGCAAGGAGAACTGGGCGATCCTGCGCGCGCTCTCGGCCGAGCTGGGCGCGACCCAGCCCTGGGACAGCCTGGCCGGGCTGCGCCGCAAGCTGGTCGAGGCCGTGCCGCATCTGGCCCAGATCGACCAGGTGCCGCCGAACGAATGGCAGCCGCTCGACCGGTTCGACCTGGGGCAGGCGAGCTTCCGCTATGCGATCAAGGATTTCTACCTGACCAACCCCATCGCGCGCTCCTCGCCGCTGATGGGCGAGCTTTCGGCGATGGCCGCGGCCCGCAAGGCCCCGGCGCTGGCGGCGGAGTGATGCAGATGCGGTCCCGCCTTGCCCTGCTGACCGGGATCGGCGCCCTGGCCCTGCTGGCCGGCTGCGGCGCGACCAAGGATGCGCGCCCGCGGCCCAAGCCGGCCGAGCTGGGCGTGGCGGTGCTGCAAAGCGACGCAGGTGCGCCGGACAAGAAGGTGCTGACCAAGGGCCGGATCTCGACCAAATCGGGCGAGATCCTGATTCTCGAGCCCGACGGTTCGATCAGCGAAATGGCGCTGGACAGTCCCGAGGGCCGCGATGCCTTCGCCGTGACCGAGGCCGATCTGATGGCCCTGAACGCGAATCTGGAGCTGGACCTGTCCGGGCTGCCGGACATGGGGCCGGTGCGCAAGCGCGAGCCCACGGCGCAGGAAAGGGCGCTGGCCGAATTCGCGGCCCGCACCCGCCCGCTGCGGCTGAACCTGCCGGCCAGCTTCGAGGCCGATCTCCAGGACTTCCAGGGGGCGCAGGTCGCCTCGCTGGCCAGTTCGCGCAAGGGGGGCGACAGCCTGGTGGAAGTGACGGCAAACCTGCGCGGCGGGGTGGACGCCGACACCGCCTTCGCCTATGCCACATGCGCGCTGGCCAGCTGGGCCGATGCGAAAGGGGCGCCCTATGCCCGGCACATCCGCACGCTCCGGGACAAGCGCAACGGCAAGATGGTCGTCGGCTCGGTCTTCACGCTTTCCGAGAGAAAACCGATGGGCCTGACGGTGATGACAACGAAACAGACCTTGCAGGAATGCAAGGCACGCGGCATTCCCGCGGCGTGATGAGAGGGACGAAAGATCATGGCTGAATTCTGGGCCTCGCCCTACGGTTTCGCACTCAGCCTGCTCTTGCAGGGTCTGGCGGTCATCGCCTTCGTCATGGGCTCGCTGATCTTCATGGTCTACGGCGACCGCAAGATCTGGGCGGCGGTGCAGATGCGCCGCGGCCCGAACGTGGTCGGTCCCTGGGGCCTGTTGCAGACCTTCGCCGACGCGCTGAAATATGTCGTCAAGGAAATCGTCATCCCGGCCGGCGCCGACAAGGTCGTCTATTTCCTGGCGCCCTTCCTGTCGATGATGCTGGCGCTGTTCGCCTTTGTCGTCATTCCCTTCGACGAGGGTTGGGTGATGGCGAACATCAATGTCGGCATCCTGTTCATCTTCGCCGCCTCCTCGCTCGAGGTCTACGGCGTCATCATGGGCGGCTGGGCCTCGAACTCGAAATACCCGTTCCTCGCCTCGCTGCGCTCGGCGGCGCAGATGATCTCCTATGAGGTGTCGCTGGGCCTCATCATCATCGGCGTCATCATCTCGGCCGGCTCGATGAACCTGACCGCCATCGTCGAGGCGCAGCGCGGCGACTATGGGCTGCTGAACTGGTTCTGGCTGCCGCATCTGCCGATGGTGGTGCTGTTCTTCGTCTCGGCCCTGGCCGAGTGCAACCGCCCGCCCTTCGATCTGGTCGAGGCCGAATCCGAACTGGTGGCGGGCTTCATGACCGAATATTCGTCCACGCCCTACCTGCTGTTCATGGCGGGCGAATACATCGCCATGTATCTGATGTGCGCGCTCTTGTCGCTGCTGTTCTTCGGTGGCTGGCTGTCGCCGGTGCCGTTCATCGCCGACGGCTGGTGGTGGATGGTCATCAAGATGTGGTTCTGGTTCTACATGTTCGCCATGGTCAAGGCGATCGTGCCGCGCTACCGCTACGACCAGCTGATGCGCATCGGCTGGAAGGTGTTCCTGCCCCTGTCGCTGGGCTGGGTGGTGCTGGTGGCGATCCTGGCGCGCTATGAAGTGCTGGGCAGCTTCTGGGCCCGCTTCACGGTCGGAGGATAAGCCATGTATTCCAACAAGCTAGCCGAGGCATTTGCCAAAGCCAGTGAGACCGACAAGGTGGAGCTGGCGCATTTCCTCGCCAACAATCTGGACAGTGCGGAGCAAGCGCGGGACAGCGCCCGCATCCGGGACTATGTCGCCGCGTTCGACCGTTTCGCGGCGCCGCGGCAAGGGGAGCAGTTCTGATGGCCTTCGATTTCGCCCGTGCCACCAAGTATTTCCTGATGTGGGATTTCATCAAGGGCTTCGGCCTGGGGATGCGCTATTTCGTCTCGCCCAAGCCGACGCTGAACTACCCGCATGAGAAGGGCCCGCTGTCGCCGCGCTTCCGTGGCGAGCATGCGTTGCGCCGCTATCCCAACGGCGAGGAACGCTGCATCGCCTGCAAGCTCTGCGAGGCGGTCTGCCCGGCCCAGGCCATCACCATCGACGCCGAACCGCGCGAGGACGGCAGCCGCCGCACCACACGCTACGACATCGACATGACGAAATGCATCTATTGCGGCTTCTGCCAGGAGGCCTGCCCGGTCGATGCCATCGTCGAGGGGCCGAACTTCGAATACGCCACCGAGACCCGCGAGGAGCTGTTCTACGACAAGCAGAAGCTGCTTGCGAACGGCGAACGTTGGGAGGCCGAGATCGCCCGCAACCTGCAACTGGATGCGCCCTACCGATGACCGATGCGTTCACCAAGCTTTTCGCGCAGATGATGGCCTCGGGCCAGGAGATGGCGCGCGCCCTCAACCCGGCGCTTGAGCATTTCGACATGCGCGCCATGGAAAAGCTGGTGCCGACGATTCCCGCCGACATGCTGGAAATGTGGTTCGGCAAGACCTTCAACCGCGAGGGGCTGGACGCCAAGACGCGCCTGCTTCTCACCATCGGCGCGATCACCGTTCAGGGCGCGCTGGCCGAGCCGCAGCTGCGCATGACCATCCGTCAGGCGCTGGCGGCCGGCGCCACCAAACGCGAGATCGCCGAGACGATCTTTCAGATGAGCATGTTCGGCGGGCTGCCTGCGATGCAGAAGGCGCTCGAGATCGCCCAGAGCGTCTATGCCGAGGAGGACGAGGAATGATGACCTTCGCTTTCTACCTGTTCGCGATCAGCGCCTGCGTCGCGGGCTTCATGGTCGTGATCGGCCGCAACCCGGTGCATTCGGTGCTGTGGCTGATCCTGGCCTTTCTGGCTTCGGCCGGCCTGTTCGTGCTGCAAGGCGCGGAATTCGTCGCCATGCTGCTGGTCGTCGTCTATGTCGGCGCGGTGGCGGTGTTGTTCCTGTTCGTCGTGATGATGCTGGACGTCGATTTCGCCGAGCTGAAGGGCGAGTTGGCGCGCTATCTGCCGCTGGCGCTGGTGATCGGCGTCGTGCTGCTGGCGCAGCTGGGCATCGCCTTCTCGGGCTGGACGCCCTCGGACCAGGCCGAGAGCCTGCGCGCCGCGCCGGTGGATTCCGCGGTCGAGAACACCTTCGGCCTGGGCATGGTGCTGTATGACCGCTATGTGCTGATGTTCCAGCTTGCCGGGCTGGTGCTGCTGGTGGCGATGATCGGGGCGATCGTGCTGACCATGCGCCACCGCAAGGACGTCAAGCGCCAGAACGTGCTGGAGCAGATGTGGCGCGACCCGGCCAAGACGATGGAGCTGAAGGACGTCAAGCCGGGACAGGGGCTTTGAACGCGGCGGGCTGGACCGCGACAGCCATCGGGATCGCCTCCGCGGTCCCAGTAGCAAACGGATATTTCAACGGGTGAACGACCCGGAGGGACCAGGACGATGATCGGATTGACTCATTATCTTGTTGTGGGGGCGATACTGTTCGTCACCGGCATTTTCGGGATCTTCGTGAACCGAAAGAACGTCATCGTCATCCTGATGTCGATCGAGCTGATGCTCCTGGCGGTGAACATCAACTTCGTCGCCTTCTCGACCCATCTGGGCGACCTGGCCGGGCAGGTCTTCACCATGTTCGTGCTGACCGTCGCCGCCGCCGAGGCCGCCATCGGCCTGGCGATCCTGGTGGTCTTCTTCCGCAACCGCGGCACCATCGCGGTGGAAGACGTCAACGTGATGAAGGGATAAGCGGCCATGGAAAAATTCGTCCTCTTTGCGCCGCTCATCGCGTCGCTGATCGCCGGCCTGGGCTGGCGGGCGATCGGCGAGAAGGCTGCGCAATACCTGACCACTGGCGTCCTGTTCCTCAGCTGCCTCATCAGCTGGTACCTGTTCCTGTCCTTCGACGGCGTGCCGCGGCACATTCCGGTGCTCGACTGGGTCGTGACCGGCGATTTCCATGCCGAATGGGCGATCCGGCTGGACCGGCTGACCGCGATCATGCTGATCGTGGTGACCACGGTCTCGGCGCTCGTGCACATGTATTCGCTGGGCTACATGGCCCATGACGACAACTGGACGCATGACGAGCATTACAAGGCGCGCTTCTTCGCCTATCTCTCGTTCTTCACCTTCGCCATGCTGATGCTGGTGACGGCGGACAACCTCTTGCAGATGTTCTTCGGCTGGGAGGGCGTGGGCGTCGCCTCCTACCTGCTCATCGGCTTCTACTACAAGAAGGCCAGCGCCAATGCCGCGGCGATCAAGGCCTTCATCGTCAACCGCGTCGGCGATTTCGGCTTCCTGCTGGGCATCTTCGGCCTCTACTGGCTGACCGGCTCGGTCCAGTTCGACGAGATTTTCCGCCAGGTGCCGCAGCTTGCGCAGACCGAGATGCATTTCCTGTGGCGCGACTGGAACGCCGCGAACCTGCTGGGCTTCCTGTTGTTCGTCGGCGCCATGGGCAAGTCGGCGCAGCTCTTGCTGCACACCTGGCTGCCGGACGCGATGGAAGGCCCGACCCCGGTCTCGGCGCTGATCCACGCCGCGACCATGGTGACCGCCGGCGTGTTCCTGGTCTGCCGCATGTCGCCGCTTTACGAATTTGCGCCGGACGCCAAGACCTTCATCGTCATCATCGGCGCCACCACCGCCTTCTTCGCCGCGACCGTCGGCCTGGTGCAGAACGACATCAAGCGCGTCATCGCCTATTCGACCTGTTCGCAGCTGGGCTACATGTTCGTGGCGGCGGGCGTCGGCGTCTATTCGGCGGCCATGTTCCACCTGCTGACCCATGCCTTCTTCAAGGCCATGCTGTTCCTGGGCGCCGGCTCGGTGATCCATGCCATGCATCACGAGCAGGACATGCGGAACTATGGCGGGCTGCGGAAGAAGATCCCGCTGACCTTCTGGGCGATGATGATCGGCACCTTCGCCATCACCGGCGTCGGCATCCCGCTGACCCATCTGGGCTTCGCCGGCTTCCTGTCCAAGGACGCGATCATCGAAAGCGCCTATGCGGGCAGCGGCTATGCCTTCTGGCTGCTGGTTATCGCGGCCTGCTTCACCAGCTTCTACAGCTGGCGGCTGATCTTCCTGACCTTCTACGGCAAGCCGCGCGGCGACCATCATGCCCATGACCATGCGCATGAAAGTCCGCCGGTGATGACCATCCCGCTGGGCGTGCTGGCCATCGGCGCGGTCTTTGCCGGCATGGTCTGGTATGGTCCCTTCTTCGGCGACCATCACAAGGTCACGGAATATTTCCACATCGCCGGCGCACATGAAGCGGCGGAGGGCGAAGACGCCGAGCATGCGACCGCCGAGGCTCCGGTGGAGCATGTCGCCGCAGACACCGCGACCGAGGGCGAGCCCGCCGCCGAGGCCGCCCATGCCGAGGTCGCCGCGCCGGTCGGCGGCGCGATCTACATGCATCCCGACAACCATATCATGGACGAGGCGCATCACGCGCCGGCCTGGGTCAAGGTCTCGCCCTTCATCGCCATGCTGCTGGGGCTGATCACGGCCTGGACCTTCTACATCGCCAATCCGTCGCTGCCCAAGCGGCTGGCGGCGCAGCAGCCGGCGCTGTATCAGTTCCTGCTCAACAAATGGTATTTCGACGAGATCTACGATTTCATCTTCGTCCGCCCGGCGAAATGGCTTGGCCGCGCGCTGTGGAAGGGCGGCGACGGCGCCATCATCGACGGCACCATCAACGGGGTGGCCATGGGGTTGATCCCGCGGCTGACCCGCGCGGCGGTCCGGGTGCAATCGGGCTATCTGTTCCACTACGCCTTCGCGATGGTTCTGGGCATCGTGGGCTTGCTGATCTGGGTGATGATGCGGGGCGCGCACTGACATGACGAACCTTCTTTCCATCATCACCTTCCTGCCGATCGTCGCCGCCATCATCATGGCGCTGTTCCTGCGCGGCCAGGACGAGGCCGCGGCGCGCAACGCCAAGTGGCTGGCGCTGCTGACCACCACGGCGACCTTCGTGATCTCGCTTTTCGTGCTGTTCCGCTTCGACCCGGCCAATACCGGCTTCCAGTTCGTCGAGGATCACGCCTGGATCATGGGGCTGCGCTACAAGATGGGCGTGGATGGCATCTCGGTGCTGTTCGTGCTGCTGACCACCTTCATGATGCCGCTGACCATCCTTTCGACCTGGCAGGTTCAGGACAAGGTCAAGGAATACATGATCGCCTTCCTGGTGCTGGAGGGGCTGATGATCGGCGTCTTCACCGCGCTCGACCTGGTGCTGTTCTACCTGTTCTTCGAGGCTGGGCTGATCCCGATGTTCCTGATCATCGGCATCTGGGGCGGCAAGGACCGCATCTACGCGTCCTTCAAGTTCTTCCTCTACACCTTCCTCGGCTCGGTGCTGATGCTGGTGGCGATGATCGCCATGTATCGCATGGCGGGCACCACCGACATCCCGACGCTGCTGACCTTCGACTTCCCGTCCGACAACTTCCGCCTGCTGGGCATGACGGTGGTCGGCGGCATGCAGATGCTGCTGTTC
Organism: Paracoccus sp. MKU1; assembly: GCF_001447385.1. Lineage (GTDB taxonomy): Bacteria > Pseudomonadota > Alphaproteobacteria > Rhodobacterales > Rhodobacteraceae > Paracoccus. The sequence goes on from NZ_LLWQ01000064.1 coordinate 138,994, forward strand.
CTGGCCTTCTTCGCCAGCTTCGCGGTGAAGATGCCGATGTGGCCGGTCCATACCTGGCTGCCCGACGCGCACGTCCAGGCGCCGACCGCCGGCTCGGTGCTGCTGGCCGCCGTGCTGCTGAAGATGGGCGGCTACGGCTTCCTGCGCTTCTCGCTGCCGATGTTCCCGGTCGCCAGCGGCGTGGCCCAGCCCTATGTGTTCTGGCTGTCGGCCATCGCCATCGTCTATACCTCGCTGGTGGCGCTGGCGCAGTCGGACATGAAGAAGGTCATCGCCTATTCCTCGGTCGCCCATATGGGCTACGTGACCATGGGCGTCTTTGCCGCGAACCAGATCGGCGTCGATGGCGCGATCTTCCAGATGCTGTCGCACGGCTTCATCTCGGGCGCGCTGTTCCTTTGCGTCGGCGTGATCTACGACCGCATGCACACGCGCGAGATCGACGCCTATGGCGGGCTGGTGAACCGGATGCCGGCCTATGCGGCGGTGTTCATGTTCTTCACCATGGCGAACGTGGGCCTGCCCGGCACCTCGGGCTTCGTGGGCGAGTTCCTGACGCTGATGGGGGTCTTCCGCGTCGATACTTGGGTGGCGCTGGTCGCGACCTCGGGGGTGATCCTGTCGGCGGCCTATGCGCTCTGGCTCTATCGCCGGGTAACGCTGGGCCAGCTCATCAAGGAAAGCCTCAAGTCGATCACCGACATGACCCCGCGCGAGCGTTGGGTGTTCATCCCGCTGATCGCCATGACACTGATCCTGGGCGTCTATCCGCGGCTCGTCACCGACGTGACCGGCCCCGCGGTCGCAGCACTCGTCCAAGATTACAACCAGAGCCAGCCGGCGGCACCCGTCGCCACGGCCCAAGCCAGCCACTAGGGGACGGACATGACCTCGCTCGATTTCTCGACCATTCTGCCCGAGGTGGTGCTGGCCGGTTACGCCCTCGCCGCCCTGATGGCGGGGGCCTATCTCGGCAAGGACAGGCTGGCCCGGACGCTGCTTTGGGTCACGGTCGCGGCCTTCCTGATCGTCGCGGCTATGGTGGGCCTGGGCAACCATGTCGATGGCACCGCCTTCCATGGCATGTTCATCGACGACGGCTTCTCGCGCTTTGCCAAGGTGGTGACGCTGGTCGCCGCCGCCGGCGTGCTGGCGATGAGCGCCGATTACATGCAGCGCCGCAACATGCTGCGCTTCGAGTTCCCGATCATCGTCGCGCTGGCGGTGCTGGGCATGATGTTCATGGTCTCGGCCGGCGACCTCTTGACCCTCTACATGGGGCTGGAGCTGCAATCGCTGGCGCTTTACGTCGTCGCCGCCATGCGCCGCGACTCGGTGCGCTCGTCCGAGGCGGGGCTGAAATACTTCGTCCTCGGCTCGCTTTCCTCGGGCCTGCTGCTCTATGGCGCCTCGCTGGTCTACGGCTTTGCCGGCACCACCGGGTTCGACGGCATCATCTCGACCATCCAGGGCGGCCATCTGTCGCTGGGCGTGCTGTTCGGCCTGGTCTTCATGCTGGTGGGCCTGGCCTTCAAGGTCTCGGCCGTGCCTTTCCACATGTGGACCCCGGACGTCTATGAGGGCTCGCCCACCCCGGTCACCGCCTTTTTCGCCACCGCGCCCAAGGTCGCGGCCATGGCGCTGATCGCACGGCTGGTCTTCGACGCCTTCGGCCATGTCATCGGCGACTGGAGCCAGATCGTCGCCGCGTTGGCGGTGATGTCGATGTTCCTGGGCTCGATCGCCGGGATCGGCCAGACCAACATCAAGCGGCTGATGGCCTATTCCTCGATCGCGCATATGGGCTTTGCCCTGGTCGGCTTGGCCGCCGGCACGGCCATCGGCGTGCAGAACATGCTGCTCTACATGACCATCTATGCGGTGATGAACATCGGCACCTTCGCCTTCATCCTGTCGATGGAGCGTGACGGCGTGCCGGTGACCGACCTTGCCGCGCTGAACCGCTTTGCCTGGACCGATCCGGTCAAGGCGCTGGCCATGCTGGTGCTGATGTTCAGCCTTGCCGGCGTGCCGCCGACGCTGGGCTTCTTTGCCAAGTTCGGCGTGCTGACGGCGGCGGTCGATGCCGGCATGGGCTGGCTGGCGGTGCTGGGCGTGATCGCCTCGGTCATCGGCGCCTTCTATTACCTGCGCATCGTCTATTACATGTATTTCGGCGCCGAGACCGAGGGCATGACCTCGCGCATGGGCGCGGTGCAATACCTGGCGCTGATGGTGCCGGCGCTGGTGATGCTGGTGGGCGCGATCAGCATGTTCGGCGTCGATGCCGCCGCCGGCCGCGCCGCCGAGACGCTGGTCGGTCCGGTCGCCGCGGTCGAACAGCCCGCCGATCCGGCGCAAGCCGAGCCCGCGCAAGGTGAGTGATCCCTGGCCCGAGGGCGTGGCCCGCCATGTGCTGGCCCGCGCCGACAGCACCAATGCCGAGGCGCTGAGGCTGGCGCCCGGCCTTTCCGGTCCGGCCTGGGTGATGGCCCGCGAGCAATTCGCGGGCCGTGGCCGTCGCGGCCGGGACTGGATGATGCCGGAGGGGAACTTTGCCGGCACGCTGGTGACGCGGCCCAAGGGCGGCCCGTTGGGTGCGGCGCAGCTTTCCTTCGTCGCGGCGCTGGCGCTTTACGACGCGCTTGCCGATGCCTGCGGCCCGGCTGCGCGGCTGGCGATCAAATGGCCGAACGACGTGTTGCTGAACGGCGGCAAGGTGGCGGGCATCCTGCTGGAAAGCGCGGGCTCGGGTCCGGGCGTGCAGGCCGTCGCGGTCGGCATCGGCGTGAACCTGGCTGCCGCGCCGGATGCCAGCGCGGTCGAGCCTGGCGCGACGCCTCCGGTTTCCGTGCGGGGCGAGACCGGCCATGCCGTCGATCCCGAGGAATTCCTGGACCTGCTGGCGCCGGCCTTCGCGCGCTGGCAGTCGCAGCTGGACACTTATGGCTTCGCGCCGATCCGCAACGCCTGGCTGGCCCGTGCCGCCCGGCTGGGCCAGCCGATCATCGCCCGCACCGGCACGACCGAGAGCCACGGCATCTTCGAGGGCATCGACGACAGCGGTGCGCTGATACTGCGCGGTCCGGCGGGGCGGCAGGTCATCCCCGCCGCCGACGTCTATTTCGGAGGCTAGGCCATGCTGCTTTGCATCGACACCGGCAACACCAACACGGTCTTCTCGGTCTGGGACGGCGAGAAATTCGTCGGGCTGTGGCGCATTTCGACCGATCACCGGCGCACGGCGGACGAATATTTCGTCTGGCTTTCCACGCTGATTTCCTTGCAGAAGCTGGAACTCAGCATCGATGCCTGCATCATCAGCTCGACTGCGCCGCGGGTGGTGTTCAATCTGCGCGTGCTCTGCAACCGCTATTTCGACACCCGCCCGCTGGTGGTGGGCAAGCCGGACTGCCTGCTGCCGGTGGCGCCCCGCGTCGATTTCGGCACTGTTGTCGGGCCCGACCGGCTGGTGAACACCTGGGGGGCGTTCGAGCGGCACGGGCCGGACCTGATCGTGGTCGATTTCGGCACCGCGACGACCTTCGACGTCGTGGATACCGACGGGGCCTATGTCGGCGGCGTCATCGCGCCGGGGGTGAACCTGTCGCTGGAGGCGCTGCACATGGGCGCGGCCAGCCTGCCGCATGTCGACGTGACCATGCCGGCCAAGGTGATCGGCACCAATACCGTGTCCTGCATCCAGTCGGGCATCTTCTGGGGCTATATCGGTCTGGTGCAGGGTGTGGTGGACAAGATCCGCGAGGAACGCGGCCGGCCCATGAAGGTTATCGCCACGGGCGGGCTGGCGCCGCTTTTCGACCAGGGATTTGATTTGTTCGACGCGATCGAGGACGATTTGACCATGCATGGCCTGCGCCTGATCCATGATTACAACAAGGAGATGGGCAATGGCTGAGCGCCTGATCTATCTGCCGCTGGGCGGCGCGGGCGAAATCGGCATGAACGCCTATGTCTACGGCTATGGCCAGCCGGGGCGCGAACGGCTGATCGTCGTCGATCTGGGCGTGACCTTCGGCGACATGGATTCTGCGCCGGGCATCGACCTGATCATGGCCGATGTCGCCTGGCTGGAGGCGAACCGCGACCGTATCGACGCCATCTTCATCACCCACGGGCACGAGGATCACGTCGGCGCGCTCGGCCTGCTCTGGCCCAAGCTGCAAAAGCCGGTGCATTGCCGCCGCTTCACCGGCGCGCTGGCGCGACTGAAGCTGGAGGAGGCCGGCCAGCCCGTCGATCAGCTGCATATCCATGCCCCGCGCCCCGATGTGGTGACCGCCGGCCCGTTCCGGGTGCAATTCGTCCCGGTCAGCCATTCGATCCCGGAAAGCTCGGCGCTGATCATCGACACGCCGGCAGGCCGGATCGTGCATACCGGCGATTTCAAGCTGGACGGCACCCCGGTGGTGGGCGAGGCCTTCGACCCGATCCTCTGGCACGACATCGCCAATGAAGGGCAGGGGATCAAGGTGCTGACCTGCGATTCCACCAATGTCTTCTCGCCCCATCCCGGCCGGTCCGAGGCGGTGCTGGCCAATCCGCTGCTGGATTTCGTCATGGCGCAGCGGCAGATGGTGGTGGCGACCACCTTCGCCAGCAACATCGCCCGGCTCAAGACCCTGGCCGAGGCCGGCATCGCCGCCGGCCGCAAGATCTGCCTCCTGGGCCGGGCCATGCGCCGCATGGTCACCGTCGCGGTCGAGACCGGCATCCTGACCAATTTCCCGCCGGTGATCGGTCCCGAGGAGGCCTCGGAACTGCCGCGCGACAAGGTGCTGCTGATCGTCACCGGCAGCCAGGGCGAGCGCCGCGCCGCCAGCGCCCAGCTGTCGCGCGGCCGCTATCTGGGCATCCAGCTGAAGGACGGGGACAGCTTCCTGTTCAGCTCGCGCACCATCCCCGGCAATGAGCGCGGGGTGATCCGCATCATGAACGCGCTGTCGGAAATGGGCGTGGACCTCTATGACGCCGATGACGGGCTCTATCACGTCTCGGGCCATGCCAACCGCCCGGATATCGAGGCGGTGCACGACCTGCTGAAGCCGCAGATCGTCATTCCGATGCATGGCGAGCACATGCACCTGCGCGAACATGCCAAGCTGGCCGAGGCGCGCGGCATTCCTTCGGTGGTGGCGACCAACGGCACCATGCTGGACCTGTCCGGCCCGATGCCGCGGGTGGTGGACCAGATCGACACCGGGCGGCTGTATCTCGACGGCACGGTGCTGATCGGCGCCATGGACGGGGTGGTGCGCGACCGCATCCGCATGGCGCTGAACGGCCATGCCATGGTCTCGGTCATCATCGACGAGGACGACTCGCCGCTGCCCGACGCCTGGGTGGAACTCTCTGGCCTGCCCGAGAAAGGCCGCGCCGGCGTGCCGCTGGCCCGCAATATCGAGGCCGAGCTGGCCGAGTTCCTCGAACGCGCCGACGACCGCACGGTGATGGACGACGACCGCCTGGAAGAGGCGATCCGCAAGATCACCCGCCAGGTCTCGATGGAGGAGATCGGCAAGAAACCCGAGGTGACGGTGGTGATCTCGCGCCTGGCCGCGGAATGACTTGACCTTGCCGCATGGGCCGGGCAAAGCCGCCATTCCAAGGAAAGACCATGAGCGAATTCGACCCGCACCCTCCGCGCCGCAACTTCTACGGCCGCCGCCACGGCAAGACCCTGCGCCAGTCGCAAAAGGGCTATCTTTCCGAAGATCTGGGCGAGCTGCGCCCGCGCGGCATCACCTTCGCCGAGAACCCCGAGCGCAAGCCCGTGGACCCGGCGGCGATCTTCGGCGACGACCGGCCGGTCTGGCTCGAGGTCGGCTTCGGCGGCGGCGAGCATATGGTCCACATGGCGGCACGCTATCCCGAGATCGGCATCATCGGCTGCGAGCCCTTCATCAACGGCGTCGCCATGCTCTTGGGCAAGATCCGCAATGCCGGGGTGCAGAATGTCAGCGTGCATCCCGGCGATGCGCGCGACCTGATGGACGTGCTGCCCGACGCCTCGATCGGCAAAGCCTTCCTGAACTATCCCGACCCCTGGCCCAAGGCGCGCCATCACCGCCGCCGCTTCGTGACGCCCGAGCACCTGATCCCGCTCGCCCGCGTCATGAAGCCGGGCGCCGAATTCCGCGTCGCCACCGACATCCCCGACTATGTCCGCCAGACGCTGGAGGAGGTGCCGCCGGCCGGTTTCGAGCTGATCGGCGAAGGCCCGGAGCCCTGGGACGACTGGCCCAGCACCCGCTATGAGCAGAAGGCCCTGCGCGAGGGCCGGGTGCCGCATTACGTCACCTTTCGCCGCCGGGCCTGAAAGGTCGCCGGGGCTGATCGCCGCCGATTGCAACCCCCGCCCGTGATCGCTATCACCTTGCGCGACACGCACGAGGGGGCCTTCATGTCACATTCCGCCGAACCGCTTCCGATGACCGCCCGCCGTTCGGGCCCCCTGACCGGCGAGGCCAAGGTGCCGGGGGACAAGTCGATCAGCCACCGCGCGCTGATCCTCGGCGCGCTGTCGGTGGGCGAGACGCATATCACCGGCCTGCTGGAAGGTCAGGACGTGCTGGACACCGCCAAGGCGATGCAGGCCTTCGGCGCGCGGGTCGAGCGGCTGGGCGAGGGGGAGTGGAAGGTCAACGGCGTCGGCGTCGGCGGCTTTTCCGAGCCCGAGGGGGTGATCGACTGCGGCAATTCCGGCACCGGCGTGCGGTTGATCATGGGCGCCATGGCCACGACGCCGATCACCGCCACCTTCACCGGCGATGCCAGCCTGTCGCGCCGTCCGATGGGCCGTGTCACCGACCCGCTGGAACTTTTCGGCTGCGAGGTCACGGCGCGCGAGGGCAAGCGCTTGCCGCTCACCATCAAGGGCGCGTCCGAGCCGGTGCCGGTGCGCTACAAGACCCCGGTCGCCAGCGCCCAGATCAAGTCGGCGGTGCTGCTCGCCGGGCTCAACGCGCCGGGCGAAACGGTGGTGATCGAAGCCGAGCCGACCCGCGACCATACCGAACGCATGCTCGCCGGCTTCGGTGCCACCATCACCGCTGAGGCGACTGCCGAGGGGCATGCCATCACCCTCAAGGGCCGGCCCGAGCTGAAGCCGCAGCCGGTATCGGTGCCGCGCGATCCGTCCAGCGCCGCCTTTCCGGTGGCGGCGGCGCTGATCGTGCCGGGCTCGGAAATCCGCGTCCCCGGCGTCAGCCGCAACCCGACCCGCGACGGGCTTTATGTCACGCTGCTGGAAATGGGCGCCGACATCCGCTTCGAGAACCAGCGCAAGGAAGGTGGCGAGCCGGTCGCCGACCTGATCGTCCGTCACGGCCCGCTGAAGGGCGTGACCGTGCCGCCCGAACGCGCCGCCAGCATGATCGACGAATTCCCGATCCTCTCGGTTATCGCCTGCTTTGCCGAGGGCACCACCGTCATGCAGGGCGTCCACGAATTGCGGGTCAAGGAAAGCGACCGCATCGACGCCATGGCGGTCGGCCTGCGTGCCAATGGCGCCGAGGTCGAGGATACCGAGGATACCTTGACCGTCCACGGCAGGGGCGGGCTGCAAGGTGGCGCCACCTGCGCCACGCATCTCGACCACCGCATCGCCATGTCCTTCCTGATCGCCGGCCTCGCCTCCGAGCAGCCGGTCAGCGTGGACGACGGCGGTCCGATCGCCACTTCTTTCCCGGATTTCCTGCCGCTGATGCAAGGGCTGGGCGCCGAGATCGGCTGATCTGTTGCGGCCGGGGGCTGTCTGCCCCCGGACCCCCGAGGATACTTATGCACGAAAGAAACACAGGCGGTGCCGATGGGGCGCCGCCTGTGGTCTTTCTCCGTTGCACAAATACCCATTGCGACCGTAGCTGCCGGGCGCAGCCTAGCTCGCCTTGGCCGCTTCCGGATAGCCGATCCCGGCCAGCGCCGCGCGGATCTCGTCCAGGATGGCCGGGTCGTCGATGGTGGCGGGGGTCTTGAACGGCTCGCCATCGGCGATCTTGGCCATGGTGGCGCGCAGGATCTTGCCCGAGCGGGTCTTGGGAAGTCGGTCCACCACGCAGGCCGACTTGAAGGCGGCGACTGGGCCGATCTTGTCGCGCACCAGCCGCACCACATCCGCGATCACCCGCTCATGCGGCGTGCTCACCCCGGCCTTCAGGCACAGGAAACCGACCGGAGACTGACCCTTGAGGCTGTCCGCCACGCCGATCACCGCGCATTCGGCGACGTCGGGGTGCGAGGCCAGCACCTCCTCCATGGCGCCGGTCGAAAGCCGGTGCCCGGCGACGTTGATCACGTCGTCGGTGCGCGCCATGATGTAGAGATAGCCGTCCTCGTCGATATAGCCCGCATCGCCGGTCTCGTAATAGCCGGGGAAGTGCTCCAGATAGGATTTGCGAAAGCGCGCTTCCGCATTCCAAAGTCCCGGCAGCGTGCCAGGGGGCAAAGGCAGCTTGACCGCGATGGCGCCCAGCGTGCCAGCGGGCACTGGATGGCCGGCCTCGTCCAGCACCTGCACGTCATAGCCGGGCATTGGCACCGAGGGGCTGCCCAGCTTGGTCGGCAGGGTCTCGATGCCGATGGGATTGGCGGCGATGGCCCAGCCGGTCTCGGTTTGCCACCAGTGATCGACCACCGGCACGCCCAGATGCTCCTGCGCCCATTTCACCGTGTCGGGATCGGCGCGCTCGCCGGCCAGGAACAGGGCTTGCAGGTCGTGCAGCTTGTAGCGCTTGATCCATTTGCCCTCCGGGTCCTCGCGGCGGATGGCGCGCAGCGCGGTGGGCGCGGTGAAGAAGCTCTTGATGCGGTGGTTCTGGATGATGCGCCAGAACACGCCGGGGTGGGGCGTGCCGACCGGCTTGCCCTCGAAGACCACGGTGGTGGCGCCGGCGATCAGGGGCCCGTAGCAGATATAGGAATGCCCCACGACCCAGCCCACGTCCGAAGCGGCCCAGAAGCGGTCGCCAGCGGCGATGTTGTAGATGTTGGTCATCGACCATTGCAGCGCCACCAGATGGCCGGCGGTATGGCGCACCACGCCCTTGGGCTGGCCGGTGGTGCCCGAGGTATAGAGGATATAGGCCGGGTGGTTGCCCTCGACCGGCACGCATTCGGCGGGTTTCACGCCGTATTGGAAGCCGTGCCAGCTGAAGTCGCGGCCTTCGACCAGCTTGGCCACCTCCTGCTCGCGCTGGAAGATCACGCAGAATTCCGGCTTGTGCTCGGCCATGTCGATGGCGGCGTCGAGCAGCGGCTTGTAATGCACCACCCGGTTTGGCTCCAGCCCGCAGGAGGCGGCGATGATTGCCTTGGGCTGGCAATCGTCGATGCGCACCGCCAGCTCGTTCGCGGCGAAGCCGCCGAAGACCACGGAATGAATGGCGCCGAGCCGGGCGCAGGCCAGCATCGCCTCCAGCGCCTCGGGGATCATCGGCATGTAGATGATGACGCGGTCGCCCTTTTCGACGCCGCGCATGCGCAGCGCCCCGGCCAGCGAGGCGACGCGCTCCTGCAATTGCCGGTAGGTGATGCCCTTGGAGGAGAGTGTGATCGGGCTTTCATGCTGGATGGCGACCTGGTCGCCGCGCCCGGCCAGCACATGGCGGTCCACCGCGTTCCAGCAGGTGTTCACCAGCCCGTCCGAGAACCATTCATAGATCGGGGCCTTGTCGTCGAACAGCGCCTTCGAAGGCTTGCGCTCCCAGTCGATGGCCTCGGCGGCCTGCATCCAGAACCCCTCCGGGTCCGCCTGCCAGGCGGCGTAAACGTCACGATATGCCATGAAACAACCCCCTCCGAGTGATGTTCTGGTTGTTAGGCGAGCGAAAACCTGCCGCGCAAGGATGTTATCGCCCACAGCGACGCGCAATGCCAAAGATTTTGCAGAACATCGTCTCGGCGACGGGCGGGAATTTGCAAACGGATGGCGGTTTTGCTGGAGGCTGAAAACCCCGCGCCATTTTGCAAACCCCGTGCCATTTGCGCGGGCCGCGGCAGAATCACCACGGCCCGGCTGGGCTTATCTGTAGTGGCCGACCGGGGTGCCGGCGATCACGCTCATGTTCAGCAAGCCGCGCGTGGTGATCGAGGGGGTGACGATATGGGCGCGGTTGCCCATGCCCATCAGGATCGGCCCGACCTCGAGCCCGTTGGCCTTGAGCTTGAGCGCGTTGCGCACGCCCGAGGCCGAGTCGGTGCCCGAGAAGATCAGCGTGTTCGCCGCGCCCTCGATGCGCGAGCGCGGCAGCAGGCGTTCGCGGATGGCGGGGTCGAGCGCGGAGTCCACGTGCATCTCGCCGTCGAAGATGAAATCGACGCCGCGCGCCTCGAGGATCTCCATCGCCGCGCGCATCTTGCGGCCCGACTCGGTGTCGAGATTGCCGAATTGCGAATGGCTGCACAGCGCCACCTTGGGCGTGACGCCGAAGCGGCGCACATGGCGGGCGGCGCCGATCGCGGCCTCGGCCACCTGCTCGGGCGTGGGAGCGTGATGGACCTGGGTGTCGGCGATGAACAGCGGCCCGTCCTCGAGGATCATCAGCGACAGCGCGCCATGCGGGCGCAGCCCGTCGCGGGCCAGCACCTGGCTGACATAGTTCAGGTGCCAGCTATATTGGCCGAAGGTGCCGCAGATCAGGCTGTCGGCCTCGCCCCGATGCACCATGACGGCGCCGATGGCGGTGGTGTTGGTGCGCATGATGGCGCGGGCGATGTCGGGTGTGACGCCGCGCCGGGCCATCAGCTCGTGATAGGTGCCCCAGTAGTCGCGATAGCGCGGGTCGTTTTCCGGGTTCACGATCTCGAAGTCGCGGCCGGGGCGGATCGGCAGGCCGGCGCGCTCGGCGCGCATCTCGATCACCTCGGGGCGGCCGATCAGGATCGGCGCGTCGGTGGTCTCCTCCAGCATGGCGTTGGCGGCGCGCAGCACGCGCTCATCCTCGCCCTCGGCAAAGACGATGCGGCGCTTGGCGGTGGCGGCGGCCTCGAAGACCGGGCGCATGATCATGGCCGAGCGGAAGACCGAGCCGTCCAGCTTGCGCTTGTAGGCGGCGATGTCCTCCAGCGGCCGGGTGGCGACGCCGGTCTCCATCGCGGCCCTGGCCACGGCGGTCGAGACCACGCCGATCAGCCGCGGATCGAAGGGCTTGGGGATCAGGTAGTCCGCGCCGAAGGTCAGCGTCTCGCCGCGATAAGCCATGGCGGCCTCGGCGCTGGTGGTGGCGCGGGCGAGCGCCGCGATGCCCTCGATGCAGGCCAGCTGCATCTCGTCGTTGATCGTGGTCGCGCCCACGTCCAGCGCGCCGCGGAAGATGAAGGGAAAGCACAGGACGTTGTTGACCTGGTTGGGATAGTCGCTGCGGCCGGTGGCGATGATCGCGTCCGGGGCGACGGCGCGGGCATCCTCGGGCAGGATCTCGGGCGTGGGGTTGGCCAGCGCGAAGATGATCGGGCGCTTGGCCATCTTGGCCACCATATGCGGCTTCAGCACGCCGGGACCGGAGAGGCCCAGGAACAGGTCCGCGCCGTCGATCACCTGGTCCAGCGTGCGCAGGTCGGATTTCTGCGCATATTCCGCCTTTTGCGGCGTCATTTCCTCGGTCCGGCCCTCATGGACCAGGCCGGCGATGTCGCAGAGCCAGACGTTCTCGCGCTTGACGCCCAGTTTCAGCAGCATGTTGAGGCAGGCGATGCCGGCCGCGCCGCCGCCGGTCGAGACCACCTTGATGTCCTCGAACCGCTTGTGCGCGATGTGCAGCGCGTTGGTTGCCGCCGCGCCGACGACGATGGCGGTGCCGTGCTGGTCGTCGTGAAAGACCGGGATATTCATGCGCTCGCGGCACAGCTTCTCGACGATGAAGCAGTCGGGCGCCTTGATGTCCTCGAGGTTGATGGCGCCGAAGCTGGGTTCCAGCGCGCAGACGATCTCGGCCAACTTCTCGGGGTTCGATTCGTTCAGCTCGATGTCGAAACAGTCGATATTGGCGAATTTCTTGAACAGGACCGCCTTGCCCTCCATCACCGGCTTCGAGGCGAGCGCGCCGATATTGCCCAGCCCCAGCACGGCGGTGCCGTTCGAGACCACGGCGACCAGATTGCCGCGCGCGGTATAGCGGGCGGCGGCGGCAGGATCGGCCTTGATTTCCAGGCAGGCTTCGGCGACGCCGGGCGAATAGGCGCGGCTCAGGTCGCGGCCATTGGCAAGGGGCTTGGTGGCGCGCACCTCGAGCTTACCCGGGCGCGGGAATTCGTGATAATCCAATGCCGCCTGCCGGGCGTTGTCCTGCCTGCGTTCTTCCATCGCCAGACCCTCTCCTCTCAAGATGGTTCAGCGTTAAACTATTTTTTCGCCGGGGAACAGGGGGCATCGCCGGCGGGGGCGGGGATGCGCCGGACTTGCGCCGGACTTGCATCGCGAAGGGCGGGCGCGCAAACTCGCAATCCTGGCCGGACGGCAGGCGAAAGGTGGAGTGATGGCGCTTCTGGATGCGGCGCGCGAGGTGCGCGAAAGGGCCTATGCGCCCTATTCCAATTTCAAGGTCGGCGCGGCGGTGCGCGGCGCCTCGGGGCGGATCTATGCCGGCTGCAATGTCGAGAACGTCGCCTATCCCGAGGGCACCTGCGCCGAGGCCGGCGCCATCGCCGCCATGGTCGCGGCGGGCGAGACCGAGATCGTCGAGGTCGCCGTCATCGCCGACTCGCAAGGCCCGGTGCCGCCCTGTGGCGGTTGCCGGCAGAAGCTGGCCGAGTTCGGACGCCCCGAAACCCCGGTGCTGCTGGCCACGACCCGGGGCCACGAACTGGCCACCACCATCGGCGAGTTGCTGCCGGGGCGCTTCGGCATCAGCCACATGTCGGGCACGGAATGAGCCCTGCCGATCCGCGTCCGGTGATCGCCGCCGTCCGCGACGGGCGCGGGCTGGATGCGGCGGGCGCGGCGCTGATCGCGCGCGGGCTGGCCGACGGTTCGGTCAGCGATGCGCAGGCCGCCGCCTTCGCCATGGCGGTGCTGCTGCGCGGGCTGGACGAATCCGGCCGGGTGGCGCTGACTGGGGCGATGCGCGATTCCGGCCATGTGTTGCGCTGGGACCTGCCGGGGCCGGTGGTGGACAAGCATTCGACCGGCGGCATCGGCGACACGGTCAGCCTGATCCTGGCCCCGCTGGTGGCGAGTTGCGGCGCCTATGTGCCGATGATCTCGGGGCGCGGGCTGGGCCATACCGGCGGCACGCTGGACAAGCTGGAGGCGATCCCCGGTTTCCGCACCGCGCTGTCCGAGGACGAGTTCCGCCGCATCACCGCCGAGATGGGCTGTGCCATCGTCGCGGCGGGCCCCGAGCTGGCGCCGGCCGATGCGCGGCTTTACGCGATCCGCGACGAAAGCGCGACGGTGGGCTCGATCGACCTCATCACCGCCTCGATCCTGTCCAAGAAGCTGGCGGCGGGGCTCGACGCGCTGGTGCTGGATGTCAAGCAGGGCAGCGGCGCCTTTCTGCGCAGCCCGGACGCGGCGCTGGCGCTGGCCCGCGCGCTGGTCGATACCGCGAAGGGCGCCGGCTGCCGCACCCGCGCCTATGTCACCGACATGGACCAGCCGCTGGCCCGCGCCGCCGGCAATGCGCTGGAACTGCGCGAGGCCATCGCCGTGCTCACCGGCGGGCGGGGCGCGCTGCGCGAGCTGTCGCTGGCGCTGTCCTCGGCCTGCCTCGACCTTGGCGGCGTGTCCGCCGATGCCTTGCGGGCGCTGGAGAGCGGCGCCGCGGCCGAGCGTTTCGCCCGCATGGTGGCGGCGCAGGGCGGGCCGGCCGACCTGCTGGAGCATCCCGACCGCCACCTGCCGCCCGCGCCGGTGATCCGCGCCGTGCCCGGCCATGGCCGCGTCGCCGCCATCGACACCGAGGCGCTGGGTCATGCCGTGGTGGCGCTGGGCGGCGGGCGGCTGCATGCCGGCGACCGGATCGACCCGCGGGTGGGGCTTGCGGAACTGCTCCGCATCGGCGAGGAGGCGGGTCCGGGTCGTCCCCTGGCGCTGGTCCATGCCGCCTCGGAGGCGGCGGCCGAGGCGGCGGTTGCCACCGTCGCGGCCGCCTATCTCATGGGCGATGGCCCGGAGCCCGGCCCATTGATCCGCAGCGAGGTAACATGACCGACAGACGCGCCTTCCTGATCGTGATGGATTCGGTAGGCATCGGCGGGGCGGCCGACGCGGGCGCCTATTTCAACGATGGCCGGCCCGATACCGGCGCCAATACCGTCGCCCATATCGCCCAGGCGCGGCCGCTCACCATGCCGCATCTGGACGCGCTCGGCCTTGGCGCAGCGATCCGGCTGGCCAGCGGCGAGGCGGCGCCGGGCCTTGGCGCCCAGCCGCAGGGGCTCTGGGGCGCGGCGACCGAGGTCTCGCGCGGCAGGGACACCCCCTCGGGCCATTGGGAGATCGCCGGCGTGCCGGTGCCCTGGGACTGGCATTATTTCCCGAAGACCCGTCCGGCCTTTCCGGCCGATCTGACCGAACGCATTGCCCAGGTGGCGGGGACCGAGGGCATCCTCGGCAACGAACATGCCTCGGGGACCGAGATCATCGCCCGGCTTGGCGCCGAGCATCTGCGCACGGGCTGGCCGATCTGCTACACCTCGGCCGACAGCGTCTTGCAGATCGCCGCGCATGAGCAGGGCTTCGGCCTCGACCGGCTTTACCGGCTCTGCGAGCAGGTGGCCGCCATGGTCCACCCGATGCGGGTCGGCCGGGTCATCGCCCGGCCCTTCCTGGGCGCCGAGGGCAGTTTCGCCCGCACCCCGAACCGCCGCGACTATGCCATCGCCCCCCCGGCGCCGACGCTTCTGGACGTGGCGCAAGAGGCGGGGTGGGCGACCCATGCCGTGGGGAAGATCGGCGACATCTTCTCGCATCGCGGCATCTCCAAACTGCACAAGGGCAAATCCGATGCCGATCTGGCCGGCCACCTGCTGGCCCTGGCGGACGAGGCCGAAGCGGGCAGCCTGACATTCGCCAATTTCGTCGAGTTCGACAGCCTTTACGGCCATCGCCGCGATGTGACGGGCTATGCGGCGGCGCTGGAATGGTTCGACGGCGTGGCGGGCGTGCTGCTTTCCCGCCTGCGGCCGGGGGATCTGGCGATCTTCACCGCCGATCACGGCAACGACCCGACCTGGCACGGCACCGACCACACCCGCGAACGCGTGCCGGTGCTGGGCTGGGGCTATGGCATGCGCGCGGTCGGGCAGGTCGGTTTCGCCGACATCGCCGCCTCGGTCGCCGCGCATCTCGGCCTTCCGCCGGTCGGCCCGGGGAGGTCGTTTCTGTGAAATCGCTGAAGAAGATCGAGCTGCACCTGCATCTGGAGGGCGCGGCGCCGCCCGGCTTCATCCGTGCCCTCGCCGCCGAGAAGCACCGCGACATCGCCGGCATCTTCGATGAGAAGGGCGCCTATGCCTATCGCGATTTCAAGGACTTCTTGCGCGTCTATGAGGCGGCGACCTCGGTTCTGACCACACCGCGCGACTATGCCCGGCTGCTCTCCGAGGTGCTGGCAGAATGCGCCGAGCAGGGCGCGATCTATGCCGAGCTCTTCGTCTCGCCCGAATTCTGCGGCGGCGCGGACCTGCCGGCCTGGCGCGACTACCTCGCCGCCATGGAGGAGGTCGCCACCCAGGCCGAAGGCGACGGCATCGCCAGCCGCGCCGTGCTGACCTGCATCCGCCATTTCGGTCCGGACCGCGCCCGCAAGACCGCGATCTGCGCGGCCGAGACCTCGGGCGGCTGGGTCGCCGGCCTTGGCATCGGCGGCGCCGAGGATGCTGGCGAGCTGGGCGATTTCGCCTGGGCCTTCGACTGCGCGTGCGAGGCCGGGCTGGGCTTGACCGCCCATGCCGGCGAATGGCGCGGGCCGCAGTCGATCCGCGACGCGCTGGCGCTTGGCGTCACCCGCATCGGTCACGGCATCCGTGCCGTCGAGGATGCGCAGCTGCTGCGCGACCTGGCCGAACGCGGGATCACGCTGGAGGTCTGCCCAGGCTCGAACATCGCGCTTGGCCTGGTGCCGGGCTGGGCGGCCCATCCCATCGCCCGGCTGGCCGATGCGGGGGTGCGCGTCACCGTCTCGACCGACGATCCGCCCTTCTTCCACACCACGTTGTCGCAGGAATACCAGCGGCTTGCCGATGCTTTCGGCTGGGCCGAGGCCGAGTTCCGGCAGATGAACCTCTGGGCCATCGACGCGGCCTTCTGTGACGAAACCACCCGAACCCGCCTGCGAAAGGACCTGACATGACCCAAGCGCATCTGACCGTCGTCGATCACCCGCTGGTGCAGCACAAGCTGACGCTCATGCGCGACAAGACCACCTCGACCGCCGGCTTCCGTCGGCTCCTGCGCGAGATCAGCCTGCTTCTGGCCTATGAGATCACCCGCGAGCTGGAGATGACCACCATCCGCATCGAGACCCCGCTCTGCGAGATGGAGGCGCCGACGCTGGAAGGCAAGAAACTGGCGCTGATCTCGATCCTGCGGGCCGGCAACGGGCTGATGGACGGCATTCTGGAACTGATCCCGGCCGCGCGCGTCGGCTTCATCGGGCTTTACCGCGACCCCGAGACGCTGCAACCGGTGCAGTATTACTCCAAGGTTCCCAAGGCGTTGGACGCGCGCATGACCATCGTGGTCGATCCGATGCTGGCCACCGGCAATTCCTCGGTCGCGGCCATCGACCTGCTCAAGGCCGAGGGTGCGCGCAACCTGCGCTTCCTGTGCCTGCTTGCCTCGCCCGAGGGGGTGGCGCGCATGCGCGAGGCCCATCCCGACGTGCCGATCGTGACCGCTGCGCTGGACGAGCGGCTGGACGATCACGGCTATATCGTGCCGGGCCTGGGCGATGCGGGCGACCGCATGTTCGGCACGAAATGAGCCGGCGTTAACCGGGTCTTGAGGGCTTTCGGCCTATCACCGGGTCAGGCGACCGATTCGGGGATGGGGCGATGCGGGCAATTCTGTGGCTGATGCTGGCGCTGCTGCCGGGGCTTGCGCTGGCACAGGACCGGCGCCCGGCCGAGGAGCCGCCGGCGGATTTCCCGTCACGGCAATATATTGACAGCCGCGGTTGCGTTTTCCTGCGCGACGATCCGGGCGGCTGGGTTGCGCGGCGGGCACGCGACGGCACGCCGGTCTGCGGCTATCCGCCGACGCTTTCCGCGCGCGGGCTGGACGGCAGGCCGAAGCTGCGGGCGCTCGACCCCAATGCCGGGCGCGGCCGTGCCGAGCTGCTGGAAGAGGCATTGTCGCGGCAGGTCATCACCAACCTGCGCCCTGGCGAACTGGCCAGCGACCCCCGGCCACCGGAGCGCCTGCCGGACCTAGGCCCCGAGCCCGATTCCTCCGTCCCGGCCGATACGTTGCGGGCGGCGTTGGCGGCGGCGCCCGCCCTGCGCCAGGGCATGGGCGGCGCCCTGCGGCCGAACCGGCGGCTTTGCGAGTTGCTGGGCTATGACGACGAATCGGGTGCCGCAGGGCTGGGCCGCGATCCCTCGCATGGCTATTGCGCCTCCCTGCCGGAATCCGACCTGTCGCGGCTGAGCTTCGCGCGGCCGATCGGCAGCGCCGCGGCAGGCGCGGAAAACCCGTCGCCCGCTTTCCCTGCCGCTCAAGCCAGCGCCGCCCCGGCCGCCGCGCGCCGGCAGGACCCGGCAGCCAAACCCGCGCCGCCGCCGGCCGCGTCCGAAAAGCGGCCGGCGCCCGCGGCAAGGCCCGCGGCCGGGCAGGGGGCAGGGCAAGCCGCCGCCAAGTCGGAGCGTCCCGCCGGGGCCGGCAAACCCAGCGGCGCGCCGTCCAACGCGGTCGGTATGATCCCGGCTGGCGCGCGCTATGTGCAGGTCGGCACCTTCGCCGATCCGCAGAATGCCGAACGCGCGGCCGGGCGCATCGCCCGGATGGGCTATCCGCTGCTGCGCGGCCAGGATCGGGTCGGCGGGCGCGAGGTGCAGGTTCTCATCGCCGGCCCCTTTGCGGATCGCGAAGGCATCGTCCGGGCGCTGGACGGCATCCGCAAGGCCGGGTATCGCGATGCCTTTCCGCGCTGAGCGGCGGCTATTGGTCGCAGATCTCTTGCAGCGCGATCCATTCGCGGTCGCTGAGCACGGGGCGCGGTTCGGCCGTGCGGAAGGGATCGGCCTCGATCAGGCCCAGCACCGCCTCCCCCGTCGGGTCCAGCGAGCGGGCATAGGGTTCGCTGGAGATGCCGGCGCGGGTGAAATAGGCCAGCAGCGGCTCGTCCTCCGGGCGCGGCAGGGGGCTGGCCAGAAGTTTCTCGCCATAGCCCGCCAGCGACTTCTCGGGCAATGTCCCGGCGGTCAGCAGGTGAAAGGTCGCGCGCGCCCCGGCATAGCGCAGCGCGGCCAGCAAGGGGTCGTCCTGCACCGCCGCCGCCTGGGCGGCAAGGATATGGCCGGCGGCGACCTCGGGCGTCATCTGGCCCTCGACCAGATCTTCGCCGATGACGGTGATCGGCCCCGGCAGGCGGATCGCGCCGCGCAGGCTTGCCGGAACCACGACGATCTGCGCGTCCGGGCCGGTCAGCCGCATCGCCAGCTTCTGGCGCACCATGTCGCCGGCTGGGCGCGAGCAGGGGCTGCCGGTTGTCTTGGCGATCTCGGACAGCACCATGCGCCCGATCTCGGCCCGCTGCGCCGGCGGGGCGATGTCCGCCGCGTGGCGCACCAGCGCCGGCGGCACCCAGAACACCGCCAGCAGCGCCATGATCGCCGCGGCGCCCAGCATCAGCCCGCTGCGCAGCCGGCCGGGATGCGGCTTGCTGGCCTCGATCACCTGATGCACCTTGGAAATGGCCGAGATCATCAGCTCATCGTCGATCTCCAGCTCCTCGCCGGCATCGGCGCCGCCGGGCGCATAGCGCGCCGGCAGCTTGCCGGGGTTCAGCCGGGTGACAGCGGGCAGCGACCAATGCGCCAGCGGCACCTCCGAGCGCGGATCGGTCAGCACCAATGTCGCATCCCCGAACGAGACGATGACGTCGCGCAACTGCGATTTGGGCGTCTCGCGCCAGATTCCTGCGGCTTCCAGCCGTTGATATTGGTTCAGCGCCGTCATTTCCGCGCCATCGGCCCCTGCTGTCCTATCTCGACCATAAGCCAAGCCGGGCGCCGGTCAACTCCGCCCGCCGTCACGATAATTCCGGCCCCTGCACCGCTGCCGGCGGTGAGCCGCGGTCGGGAAAACCGCATGGCCTTCGCCGCAGCGGCAAGCAGGATGCCCTGCGGGAAGGCCGGCCGTGACCGCAGCCGCCTTGCCGCGCTTTCCAAGACGACGGATTGCGGCGGCTGCCCGATGCCTGCTGCGGATGGGAAGGCTCGCGGAATGGCCGGGGCAAGCCTTGCCGGCCGCGCGCGCACCGACGGGCCCGCCGTCGGGAAACGCTGGAACGGGCGAGCCGGCGGCAAGCGCGGATCAGGCGGTTTCTGGCACGGTCATGCCGCGTTCGCGCGCCAGCTCCCGGATGCGGTTTTGCAGCTTTTCGAAGGCGCGGACCTCGATCTGCCGGATGCGCTCGCGCGAGACGTCGTAGCGCGTCGAAAGATCCTCCAGCGTCATGGGGTCGTCGCGCAGGCGGCGCTCCATCAGGATGTCCTTTTCGCGGTCGTTCAGCACGTCCATGGCGGCGATCAGCATCTCGCGCCGCGCCGACAACTCGTCGGCCTCGGCGAATGCCTCGGCCTGGTTGGCGTCCTCGTCCTCCAGCCAGTCCTGCCATTGCGCCGTCGATTCCCCGTCGCCCGAGCCCACCGTCGCATTCAGCGAGGCGTCGCCGCTGGACAGGCGGCGGTTCATGTCGATGACCTCCTGCTCGGTCACGTTCAGGTCATGCGCGATCTGGGTGACGTTTTCCGGGCGCAGGTCGCCCTCTTCCAGCGCGCCCAGCTTGGACTTGGCCTTGCGCAGGTTGAAGAACAGCTTCTTCTGGGCCGAGGTGGTGCCCATCTTCACCAGCGACCACGAGCGCAGGATATATTCCTGGATCGAGGCGCGGATCCACCACATGGCATAGGTGGCCAGGCGGAAGCCCTTTTCCGGGTCGAAGCGCTTGACCGCTTGCATCAGGCCGACATTCGCCTCGGAAATGACCTCGGCCTGCGGCAGGCCATAGCCGCGATAGCCCATGGCGATCTTGGCGGCGAGCCGCAGATGGCTCGTCACAAGCTTCTGGGCCGCCTCGGCGTCCTGATGATCGACCCAGGCCTTGGCCAGCATGTATTCCTCTTCCGGTTCCAGCAGCGGGAACTTGCGGATTTCCTGCAAATAGCGGTTCAGGCCCTGTTCGGGGCTGGGTGCCGGAAGGTTGGTGTAGTTCGCCATCTGAAAATTCCCTGTCCCGCTCTTGGGCGGGTAATTGTGAACGCTATCGGCGGGGGCCGGGTTCCGTCAGCCCGAGGCTCCGCGCAGTGTCGCCAGCAATCCGGCCATGTCGGGCGGCAGCGGGCTGGCAAAGGTCAGCGTCTGGCCGCTGACCGGATGTTCGAAGCCCAGCTCGGCGGCGTGCAGCGCCTGGCGGGGAAAGGCGGCGACGGCCGCGGCGGCATCCGCCCCCAGCGCCCTGGCCGAGGCCCGCCTGTTGCCACCATAGACCGGGTCGCCGACCAGGCCCAATCCCGCATGGGCCATATGCACGCGGATTTGATGCGTGCGTCCGGTTTCCAGCCGGCATTCGACCAGCATGGCGGCGGGGGGCGTGCCGAAGGTCTCGATCACCCGGGCGCGGGTCACGGCATGGCGGCCGTTCTGGAAGTTGACCGCCTGGCGCTGCCGGTCGCCGGGGTGGCGGCCAATCAGCGTGGCGATGCGCAGCACCCCGCCCGGCTCGAACCCCACGCCCGGCAGGCCGCGCAGCCGCGCATCGGCCGGGTCGATCATGCCATGGGCGATGGCCAGATAGCGGCGCTGCGCCGTGTGGTCGGCGAATTGCCGGGCCAGTCCCTGATGCGCGCGGTCGGATTTCGCCACCACCAGAAGGCCCGAGGTCTCCTTGTCGATGCGGTGCACGATGCCGGGCCGGGCGGTGCCGCCGATCCCCGACAGGCTGCCCGCGCAATGCGCCAGCAGCGCATTGACCAGCGTCCCCGAGGGCGCGCCGGGTGCCGGATGCACCACCATGCCGGCGGGCTTGTTCACCACGATCAGGTCCTCGTCCTCATAGGCGATGGACAGCGGGATCGGCTCGGGCTGCGCGTCCAGCGGCTCGGGCGCACCGATCTCGACCAGGTAGTCGCCGGTCTCGGCCCGCGCCTTGCCATCCGTGACGGGTCCCGAGGGGCCCCGGACCGCACCCTCGGCGATCAGCCGGGCCAGGCGCGAGCGCGACAGCGCCGCCTGCTCTGGCGCGGCAAGGGCAAGCGCCTTATCAAGGCGCTCGGACAGTCCTTCGGGAATGGTGATGAGGATTTCGGCCATGGCACGGGATGATAGGCTGGATGCGGGACCAGAGGAAGCGTTGCCGATGCTGCGCTGGCTGCGCATCCTGGTGACCGCGCTGGCGGCGGTGATGGGCATCGGCGTGCTGGCGATCGCGGCGCTGCTATGGTTGCGCCTGTCGCAACCGCCGCTGCCCGAACTGCCCGAGCAGGTCGCCCTGCCCGAGGGCGCGGTGCCCGCCGCCGTCACCTTTGCCCGCGACTGGCTGGTGGTGGTGACCGAGACGGGCGAGGTGCTGCTTTACGACAAGCAGGGCCGGCTGCGCGAGCGGGTTCAGCCCTGACCCTCGCCGGTGCCGAGCGGGCCGGTCGCGTTGACCGAGGCCACGCCCTTGCCCTCCAGCGCGTCGAGGCGGGCGCGCAGCTCGGCATTCTCCGACCGCGCCTTGATCGCCATTTCGCGCACTGCCTCGAATTCCTCGCGGGTGACGAAATCGCGGTCGGCCAGCCAGCGGTCGATCCAGCTGTTGAAGGCAGTCTGCGCCTCGTCCTTGGCGCCCTGCGCCACGCCCATGGCATTGGTCATCAATTTCGAGAGATCGTCGAGAAAGCGGTTGTTCGCGGTCATGGCGGGCCTTTCGGTTCAGCGAGACCCCCTATATGGCCCCGAGGGCGCGGCTGTTCAATTGCCTGACAGCGCCGGTTGACACCCGGCGTCCCCCGCGTAGCCTGCCCGCGCCGAAACGAGGAGCCCATGATCCCCTTTCCCGACATCTCGCCCGAGATCTTCACCATCCAGCTTTTCGGCATGGAATTCTCGCTGCGCTGGTATGCGCTGGCCTATCTGGCCGGGCTGCTGATCGGCTGGCGCATCATCGTAGCGCTGATGCGGCGGCCGGGCCTGTGGGGCGACGCCGCACCGATGCGCCCCGAGCAGGTCGAGGAATTGCTGACCTGGGTGATCGTCGGCGTGGTGCTGGGCGGGCGGCTGGGCTTCGTGCTGTTCTACGAGCCGGGCTATTACCTGGCCAATCCCGGGCAGATCCCGGTGATCTGGCGCGGCGGCATGTCCTTTCACGGCGGCTTCCTGGGCGTGGTTCTGGCCTCCTGGTGGTTCTGCCGGCGGCACGGCATCCCGGCGCTGCGGCTGGCCGATGCGCTGTCGGTGGCGACGCCGATCGGCCTCGGCCTCGGCCGAGTGGCGAATTTCATCAATGCCGAGCTGTGGGGCCGGCCGACCGATGCGCCCTGGGGCGTGATCTTCCCGGGCGAGGCGGCACAGAATTGCCCCGGCATCGCCGGTCCCTGCGCCCGCCACCCGAGCCAGCTTTACGAGGCGGGGCTGGAGGGCGTGCTGCTGGCCGCCGCGCTGTTCCTGCTGGTCCGCGCCGGCGGCCTGCGCCGTCCGGGGCAGGCGCTGGGGATGTTCCTGGCCGGCTATGGCCTGTCGCGCTTTGTCGTCGAGTTCTTCCGCCAGGCCGATGCGCAGTTCATCACCCCCGACAATCCGCTGGGCCATGTGCTGGGCGGGCCGGTCTGGGGCGTGACCATGGGACAGGTGCTGTCGCTGCCGATGGTGCTGGTCGGGCTGGCCTTCCTGATCCGCGCCCGCAGCCGCCCGGCCGTGCCGCAGACGGCCGCATGACGCCTCTGGCGCGCCTGATCGCCGCGCGCATCCGGCTATCGGGGCCGATGCGGCTGGACGAATACATGCGGCTCTGCCTGCTGCATCCCGAGCATGGCTATTACGCGACCCGCGACCCTTTCGGTGCGGCGGGCGATTTCACCACCGCGCCCGAGATCAGCCAGATCTTCGGCGAGATGGTCGGCCTGGCGCTGGCGCAAGCCTGGCTGGACCAGGGCCGGCCAGCGCCCTTTACCCTGGCCGAGATCGGTCCGGGGCGCGGCACGCTGATGGCCGATATCCTGCGCGCCATCCGGGTGGTGCCCGGCATGGCCGAGGCGGCGCGGGTCGTGTTGGTCGAAGCCTCGCCGCATCTGCGCCGGGTCCAGCGCGGCAGGCTGGGCGAGATCGCGCATCTGGACGATGTGTCGCAGTTGCCGCAGGCGCCGCTGTTCCTGGTCGCCAACGAGTTCTTCGACGCCCTGCCGATCCGGCAATTCCAGCGCGGTGCGCAGGGCTGGGCCGAACGGGTGGTGGCGCTGGATCAGGACGGCGGGCTGGAGATGGGGCTGGCCCCTGCCCCTGAGGGCGACGCGGGGCTGCCGCCCGCAGCCGAGGGGGCGATCCGCGAAACCTGCCCCGAGGCCGCGCCGATCGTCGCGCAGGTCGCCGGGCGCATCGCCGCGCATGGCGGCTGCGCCATCCTCATCGACTATGGCGGTTGGGACGGGCAGGGCGACACGTTCCAGGCGCTGCGCCGGCACCGGCCCGAGGATGTGCTGGCCAATCCCGGCGAGGCCGACCTGACCGCGCATGTGGATTTCGCGCCCCTGGCCTTGGCGGCGCGGGCGGCGGGGGCACGCGTCTCGCGCATGGCGAGGCAGGGCGACTGGCTGCTGCGGCTGGGGATCGCGCAGCGCGCCGAGCGGCTGGCGGCGGCCGGGGATGCCGGCGCCATGGCTGCGCTTCATCGCTTGACCGCGCCCGATGAAATGGGTCACCTGTTCAAGGTGCTGGCCTTCTGGGCTCGCCATGCGCCCGTGCCTGCCGGATTCGAGCCCCTGGACGACGATGCAGACGACGCTTGAGATCCTGACCCATCCGCTGCTCGCTTCGGTGCGGCACGGCTTCTTCACAAGGCGCGGCGGCGCTTCCTCGGGGCTGTTCGCGGGGCTGAACTGCGGCTACGGCTCCAGCGACCAGGGCGAGATCGTCAGCATCAACCGCGCCCGCGTCGCCGAGGCGATGGGCGTGCCGCCCGCCGGCCTTGCCACCGTGCACCAGGTGCATTCCGCCGATATCGCCGTGCTGCGCGCCGGCGATGATCCCGCCGGTCTTGCGGGGGTTCGCGCCGACGGCATCGTCACCGACCAGCCCGGGGTGGCGCTGGCGGTGCTGACCGCCGATTGCCAGCCGATCCTGCTGGCCGATCCGCAGGCCGGGGTGATCGGCGCCGTCCATGCCGGCTGGCGCGGCGCGCTTTCGGGCGTGATCGAGGCGGCGGTGGGCGCGATGAACGACCTGGGGGCGACGCAGATCCGCGCGGTGATCGGCCCGACGATCAGCCAGCGCGCCTATGAGGTCGGCGAGGATTTCATGGACGAATTCCTGGTCGAGGATCCGGGCTATCACCGCTTCTTCTCCGGCGGGCCGAACGGGCGGCCGATGTTCGACCTGCCCTCGTTCGGCCTGATGCGGCTGCGCGAGGCCGGGGTCGAGGCAGAGTGGACGCGGCATTGCACCTATTCCGATCCGGACCGATTCTTTTCCTATCGCCGCAGCACGCATCAGAACCAAGCGGATTACGGTCGGCTGATCTCGGCCATCGCGCTGTAGCGACGGGCCGGCGCAAGGTGCTCACGGGCTGGGGCGTGCGATATCGGGGCCTGGGGCTGCGAGATGTCCGGCCGGTTTCCGCGATGCGGGATATTGCTGCTGGTCAGGGATAGACCTGCTCCAGCGCCCCGGATGAAATCATGCTGTTGGTCGTAACGATGGACTGGTCCTGAAGATTGTAGGTCCAGCAGTCCTCAAAGGCCAGTTCGTAGCGGCAATATCGGTGCGCTTCCAAGACCTTGCGCAGCTCCGGATCCATATTCTCCACATCGGTGACAAGGTTGCGCAACTTAATCGGTGATCCCAGAACAATTCCGGCATTCATTGCGCTCGCGTAGACCAGCTCAGCGTTGTAGAATGCGCCGTCGCCCAGCAGAAACTGGTCATCGAATGGCTGACTATAAGCAATAAAGAGTGCGAAGCGCACCAGCGGCCCCGGCCACATCTGTTCTTCCGGATCATAGTCCTGATTGAGATCGGGGGCGCGATAGACCGCATATTCGTGAGGCGACAGTCCCTCGATATGTTCATATAGCATCTCTTCGGTCACACCGTCCGACTGATCGACAAAGACAACGCGCGGGCCGCCACTACTGGGCCGAAGTATCCCGACCGATGCCCATTGCAGGCCGAAGCTTCGCTTTATTGCATCGTCAATGTCATTGATCTTGTCGCGGAAAATCAGATCACCCGGTCGCCAGTCCCACCTGGCTTCCGCCATAGCCGCCGAATAGTCCGACTGCCCGAGTTCTGGCTCGGCCAAGGGTTTGCCCTCCTGTGCCCATGCTGGCCAGTAAAGGGCGAAAGCCACCGATGTGGCCCGGATCAGCTGTTTCATAGGCTTCTTTGCTGCCGTTACCTGCCCTCGGAGCCTAGCCTTGCCGTCGAATGACCGCAAAAGGCTCAAAGCCCGCAGCCCGCAGCCCTCACCCCAGCGCCGCCGCCCTTTCCTCGACTACGCTGAAGGGCACGCCCGGCTCGTCCTTGGCGCAGCGGATCACCAGCGAGGTCTTGACCGAGGCCACGTTCGGCGCCGCCGTCAGCTTCTCGGTCAGGAACCGCTGGAAGCTGGTCAGGTCGGGCGAGACGCATTTCAGGATGAAGTCGATCTCGCCGTTCAGCATGTGGCACTCGCGCACCAGCGGCCATTCGCAGGCCAGCGCCTCAAAGGCCGACAGGTCGCGTTCGGACTGGCTCACCAGCCGGACCATGGCAAAGACCTGCACCTCGAAGCCCAGCTCGCGCGCGTTGATATCGGCATGGTAGCCGCGGATATAGCCCATCTCCTCCAGCGCGCGGACGCGGCGCAGGCAGGGCGGGGCCGAAATGCCGACGCGGCGGGCCAGCTCGACATTGGTCATGCGGCCATCGGCTTGCAGCTCCGCCAGAATTTTGCGGTCGATTTCGTCAAGTCTGGCGGCGGTCATCTGGTCCCCTGGCTTGCCTTTCCGGCAAAAAACATGCCGGAAACTATCCTGCGGGGTCGGATTGCGCAACATTCTTTCCGCCCGCGCGGGAGTGGGCCTTATGGATTGCATGCCGGGCCGGCGGTGATTAGCTAAGGCTGCGCCAAGCGAAAGGTTTCCTGCCATGTCCCATGTCCCTGCCGAGATTGCCGCCGACACCAGCCTGCCCGCCCATAGCCGGGTGCTGATCGTGGGTTCGGGTCCGGCCGGCTATACGGCCGCGGTCTATGCCGCGCGCGCGATGCTTTCGCCGGTGCTGATCCAGGGCATGCAGCCGGGCGGCCAGCTGACCATCACCACCGAGGTCGAGAACTGGCCGGGCGAGACCGAGATCCAGGGCCCCGACCTGATGGTCAAGATGGAGGCGCATGCCCGCGCCATGGGCGCCCGCATCTTCGTCGATACGGTGACGCGGCTGGACCTGAAGCGGCGGCCCTTCGTGGCCGAGCTCGATTCGGGGGCGCGCATCACCGCGGATGCGGTGATCCTGGCCACCGGCGCCCAGGCGCGCTGGCTGGGCCTGCCCAGCGAGGAGAAGCTCAAGGGCTTCGGCGTCTCGGCCTGCGCCACCTGCGACGGCTTCTTCTACCGGGGCCGCGAGGTCGTGGTGGTGGGCGGCGGCAACACCGCGGTCGAGGAGGCGCTGTTCCTGACCAATTTCGCCAGCAAGGTGACGCTGATCCATCGCCGCGACAGCCTGCGGGCCGAGAAGATCCTGCAAGAGCGGCTGTTCCGCAATCCCAAGGTCGCGGTGATCTGGGATCACGAACTGGTCGAGGTGCAGGGCGAGCAGCAGCCGCCGGGCGTGACCGGCGTGCGCGTGCGCCATGTCCGGCAGGGGACCGAGCAGGTGGTGCCGGCGGACGGCGTCTTCATCGCCATCGGCCATGCGCCCGCCTCGGAACTGGTCAAGGACCAACTCGACCTGCATCACGGCGGCTATGTCCGGGTCGAGCCGGGCACGACGCGGACCTCGATCCCCGGCGTCTTTGCCGCGGGCGACCTGACCGACCACATCTATCGCCAGGCGGTGACCAGTGCCGGCATGGGCTGCATGGCGGCGCTGGATGCCGAGCGCTACCTGGCCGAGCATGACACGGCCGGCGAGCCGAACCCGCATGCCGCCGAGATCCCGGCCTGATGGCCAGGCCGTTGCCCGCCCGATGAGCCTGCCGCATCACCAGCCGCTCCGCGCACTTCTGGTCAGCCCCGAGGCCGGGCAGAAGCTGCGGGCCGAGGCCGCGCGCCTGGCCGCCTGGGATCTGACCTCCCGGCAACTGGCCGATCTGGACCTGCTGACCGGCGGCGGCTTCTTCCCGCTGCGCGGCTTTCTGACCCAGGCGGATTACGATTCGGTGCTGGCGGGGATGCGGCTGACCTCGGGCGCGCTCTGGCCCATGCCGGTGGTGCTGGAGGTCGGCGTGGATTTCGCCGATCAGGTCGAACCGGGGGAGGATATCGCCCTGCGCGGCCCCGATGGCGCGGTCATGGCCATTCTGTCGGTCACCGACAAGTGGAGCCCGGACCGGGCGCGCGAGACCGAAAGCCTGTTCGGCAGCGCCGAGCCGTCGCATCCGGCTGCGGCCTTGCAGCGCGCGGCCGGGCCGGTCTGCCTGGGCGGGCCGGTCAAGGGATTGCAAGGCGCGGATGATGCCCGGCACGGCCCGAACGGCTGGCGGGCGCATTTTCGCGCCCAGGGTTGCGCGCGGGTGCTGGCCTGCGATCCCGCGGATGTGCCTGTCGCGGCGCCGCTGGCCGGTGCGCTTGGCGCCGAATTGCTGACGGTCGGGGCCGAGCCGCGCCAAGCCGGGGCGCGCGAGGCGCTGTGGCAGGCGCTGATCCGCCGCAACCATGGCGCCACGCATCTGCTGCTGCCCGCAGATCCGGCTGCACAGGCGCTGCTGCGGCAATATGGGGACGAGATCGGGCTGGAACTGGTCGAGGCCGGCGATGGCGGGACCGGCGACCCATAACAGGCCCTTGCCGGATGGCGGTCCGGATGACCGCTCTGGCATTTCCTCGCGACATTGAATGGTTGGATGGCCGCTGCGAGACGGCGCCATTGTCGCGACCGGGCCGCCGCCTTGCCGGGCGACGGCCGTTTGCGGTCAGTGTACGCTGACCGGGGTCAACTCGTTCTGGCGGGCCAGCATGAAGGCCAGGCTGCGGTCCTTGACCAGGGCCAGCCGCTCTCCGTCGGGGCCATGCACGGCATAAAGCGCGTCGGCGCCGGGCACCTGACGGCGAACCTCGTCGGGCAGGCTGTCCATGGCGACGCGGCGGATATAGACGATGTTGCCCGCGTTTTCCGGGCCGAAATCGAATTTCTCGTTCATTTGCGATCCCCTTTCACTTGCGGCTGATCGGTATGGTCTGCACGATGCTGTCGG
Source organism: Paracoccus sp. MKU1 (assembly GCF_001447385.1). GTDB lineage: Bacteria > Pseudomonadota > Alphaproteobacteria > Rhodobacterales > Rhodobacteraceae > Paracoccus. The sequence goes on from NZ_LLWQ01000064.1 coordinate 167,766, forward strand.
GCACGGAGCGGCGCAGATCGATGTTCAGAAGCCCGTTTTCCAACCCTGCGGACACGACCTCGACGCCATCCGCCAGCACGAAGCTGCGCTGAAAGGCGCGGGACGCGATGCCCCGGTGCAGAAAGACGCGGCCTTCCTCGGTCTCCGACTGCCGACCGCGAATCACCAACTGGCGATCCTCCAGCGTGATCGACAGGTCCTCCTCGGAAAAACCCGCCACGGCCAGCGTGATGCGAAAGCCGTTCGGCCCCTGGTGTTCGATGTTGTAGGGCGGATAGCCCTCGGCGCCCTTGGCGGCACGTTCGGCCAGACGTTCCAACTGGTCGAACCCCAGCAGGAACGGATGAGCGGCCAGACTGATCTTGGTCATTCCCAAGCCCTTTGCATCAAAGCGACTGTCGGCCGGACCCCGGAATGGCGATCCGGCAAGATCAATATGTGAACGGATGCCGCCGGAAACAAGGGCTTGCCGCGTCGCAGCGGCGCGAGGTCAGGGCCGCAGGCCGCATGCGGCCATCGCCGCCCGGATCGCCCGGCCCGAGCCGGCCAGCGGCAGGCTGCCCCGGCCGCGCTCGTCCGAAAGCTCGATCCGGCTGCCGCCCAGCAGCCCGGCCAGCAGCGCCGAGCCGCGCGCCGCCTGGGTTGCGCGCATGCCGCGCTGTGCCACAAAGGGCTGCATCACCGGCCGGCCGTCGATGCGCAGGACCAGCGCGCCGGGCGAGCCGGCCATGCCCTCGATGGCGATCAGCCCCTCGTTGCCGCGCTGGCACATATAGCTCAGCGCCAGCCGGCCGGACTGCACCCTTGCATAATGCGTCCGGCCGCCATCGGCCGCGCCGTTGGTCCAGGCCGCACCCTGCCGCGGCGGCTGGGCGGGCTGCTGGCGCCGGGGCGCCGGGGCGGCTTCCTCGCAATGTTCGGCCACGCAAGCGTGGTATTGCGGGTTCGAGGCGGGACCGAAGTGATACAGGCATTGGTTGACGCAAAGCTGCATCTGTTCGTCCCCGCCTTGGGCATGCGCGGGGGCAAGCGGCAGCAGCAGCGCCATCGCAAGGGCGCCGGGCCCGATCCTGTTGGGGGCGGTGGGGGGCATCGGTTCCTCCTGCATCGGGTTCTGGCGCGAGTTTCGGGCCGGGCGGCCGCTCCGGGCAAGCGTTTTCTGATGCTGCCGGCTTGCGTTAACGCTTTCTCGCAAAACCATTAACAACGCCGGGGGCCTGCGCTATAACCGGAACGATCCAGCCCGAGGCCCGAGATGAACGCCCAACACGAGATGTCCCATGACGAGATCGCCCGCGCCAAGCTCGAAGTGCTGCGGCGCGAGCACCGGGATCTTGACGAGGCGATCGCCGCGCTGTCGGAACAGAGCCTGACCCATTCGCTGACGCTGCAACGGCTCAAGAAGCAAAAGCTTGCGCTCAAGGACCGCATCTCCCGGCTCGAGGACGAGTTGACCCCCGACATCATCGCCTGATTGCATGATCCCGCCCGGCGCTGTAGGGCGGGGCGCAAAAGGGGGTCGAGCCATGGAAAAAGCCGCCGAAAAACCCGTGGGGATCATTATGGGCAGCCAGTCCGACTGGCCGACCATGCGTGAGGCCGCCGCCATCCTGGACGAGTTGGGCATCGGCTACGAGGCGCGAATCGTTTCCGCGCATCGCACGCCGGACCGGCTGTGGGATTATGGCAAGACGGCGGTGGCGCGCGGGCTGAAGGTCATCATCGCCGGCGCCGGCGGGGCCGCGCATTTGCCGGGCATGATGGCCAGCAAGACCCGGGTGCCGGTGATCGGCGTGCCGGTGCAGACCAAGGCGCTGTCCGGCGTCGATTCGCTTTATTCCATCCTTCAGATGCCCAGGGGCTATCCGGTCGCCACCATGGCCATCGGTGCCGCGGGTGCCGCCAATGCCGGGCTGATGGCGGCCGGCATCCTGGCGGTTTCCGATCCCGACCTGGCGGCGCGGCTGGACGCCTGGCGGCAGGCGCTGTCCGATTCCATCCCCGAGGAGCCGCGCGATGAGTGAACTGAAACCCGGCGCGACCATCGGCATCCTGGGCGGCGGTCAGCTTGGCCGCATGCTCTCGGTCGCGGCCAGCCGGCTGGGCTATCGCTGCCATGTCTACGAGCCGGGCGCCGCGCCGGCGGGCGACGTGGCGCATCGGCTGACCACCGCGCCCTATGAGGACCAGGCGGCGCTGCGCGCCTTCGCCGAATCGGTCGATGTCATCACCTATGAATTCGAGAACGTGCCGACGGCGGCGCTGGATCTGCTGGAATCGCTGCGCCCGATCCGGCCGAACCGCCGTGCCTTGGCCGTGTCGCAGGACCGGCTGAGCGAAAAGGATTTCCTGACCGGGATCGGGCTCTGCACCGCGCCCTATCGCAATGTCGAGACCGAGGCCGATCTGCCCGAGGCGCTGGCGGCCTTGGGGGCGCCGGCGATCCTCAAGACCCGGCGCCTGGGCTATGACGGCAAGGGGCAGATCCGCTTTTCCGATGCCGGGCACCGGGACTGGACCGGCGCGCCCTCGGTGCTGGAGGGGTTCGTGGATTTCTCGGCCGAGATCAGCGTCATCGTCGCGCGCGGCGCCGACGGGCAGGTCGCGGCCTATGATCCGGGCCTGAATGTGCATCGCGAGGGCATCCTGCGCACCACCACGGTGCCTTGCGGCTTGTCCGCCGGCCTGCTGACCGATGCGGTGCTGATCGCGGCGCGCATCGTCAATGCGCTGGACTATATCGGCGTCATGGGGGTCGAGCTGTTCGTGACCGCGGAGGGGCTGGTGGTGAACGAGATCGCGCCGCGCGTGCACAATTCCGGCCATTGGACGCAGGCGGGCTGCGCCGTGGACCAGTTCGAGCAGCATATCCGCGCCGTGGCCGGCCTGCCCCTGGGCGACGGCCAGCGCTACGCCGATGTCGAGATGCAGAACCTGATCGGCGACGACGTGCTGCGCCTGCCGGAATTGCTGAAGCAGCCGCGCATGCAGGTCCATCTTTACGGCAAGGGCGATGCGCGTCCGGGCCGCAAGATGGGCCATGTCAACCGGGTGCTGTAAAGGCGCCCGCCACGCGGTCGAATTCTTCGCGCGAGCCGGGAATGCCCAGGCGGATCCAGCGCGGGTGCCAGGGAAAGATGCGGCTCCAGATGCCGGCGCGGGCCAGCAGTTCATGTGCGGCCGGTGCGTCGGGTGTGTCGTAGAGCCGGAACAGATGCGTGCCGCCCGCCAGCGGCCAATGCGGCGTGACGATCTGGTCCAGATGCAGCGCCGCCTCGGACAGCCAGACCACGGTGTCGTCGATCCATTGCGCATCGGCCAGCGCCTGCGCGCCGATCTCCAGGGCCGGGCCGCCGACCGACCAGGGGCCGGCGCGCTCGGCCAGTCGCGCCAGCAGATCCGGCGCGGCGATGGCGAAGCCCAGCCGCAGCCCGGCGAGGCCCCAGAACTTGCCGAAGCTGCGCAGCACGGTCACGTTTTCCGGCCGCGCGCCCGCCACCGACAGGTCGGGGCGCGGATCGGCAAAGCTTTCGTCCACCACCAGATGCCCGACGCTGGCGGCAATGGCGGCGATCTGCGCGGGCGTGAACTCGCGCCCGTCCGGGTTGTTCGGGTTCACGATGACCGCCAGATCGGCACCGGCCAGCGCAGCCGGATCGGCAGGCTCGGCCACATCCCAGCCGGCGGCGCGCAGGCTGGCGGCATGTTCGTTATAGGTCGGGGACAACACCGCCGCCCGCCGGCCCGGCAGCAGATGCGGCAGAAGCTGGATCGCCGCCGAGGCGCCGGCCAGCGGCAGCACCTGATCCTGCGGCCCGCCGAATCGGGCCGCGGCCAGGGCGCAGAGGCGGGCGGTATCGGCGCGCGTCGGCAAGGCGGTCAGCGCATGGGGCGAAAGCGGTCCTGCCTGCCAGGGCCGGCGGTTGATTCCCGTTGACAGGTCGATCCAGTCTGCCCGCCCGAAGCGGCTGGCCGCCTTGTCGATATCACCGCCGTGGTCGCGCATGGGCAATCCTCCCCGGCGTCCTTGAACCCGCACGAAAGCCGGTGGTCAAGCGGCGGAGACCGGCTGTCGCGATCCGGTAACGGAATTTTCGCTTTACACCCTCATGGAACCGGCACACGATATATTGTAGGCACATTCCGGAAACTACGCCGGGTGTAGTCTGGGTCACCAAGGGTTGGGGCCAAGGGTTGGGGTTCGACCTTCGCTCCGCTCGCAGACAGGCAGGGGGACAGGATATGGCACAGCTGGACTTCATCCATAGCGATGACATCCATCCCATCGACATCGTGGAAACCGTCGCGGCCTATCACGAATGGGATTTCGACCGTCTGGCCGAGGATCAGATCGCCATGGCGGTCGAGGGGCAATGGCGCACCTATTCGATCACGCTGGCCTGGTCGCCGCGCGAGGAGGTGCTGCGGCTGATCTGCACCTTCGACATGGATCCCCCGGTCGAGACGCTGCCGGCGCTCTACGAGGTGCTGAACCTGGCCAACGACCAGGTCTGGGATGGCGGCTTCACCTTCTGGGGACCGCAGAAGCTGATGGTCTGGCGCTACGGGCTGGTGCTTGCGGGCGATGCCATCGCCGCACCCTCGCAGATCGACCAGATGATCGGCAACGCCATCCTGGCCTGCGAGCGGTTCTATCCCTGTTTCCAGCTGGCCTGCTGGGGCGATGCCACGCCGGAGGCTGCCATGGACATCGCCCTGTCCGAGGCCTACGGTCGCGCCTGAATTCCCGCCTTCGTGCGGGCAAGGTCAGGGGGAAGGTATGGATTTTTCGGATCTGAATGCGCGTGGGCTGGTGCTGGTCGGCTGCGGCCGCATGGGCAGCGCGCTTCTGGACGGCTGGCTGAAGAGCGGGCTGGCGGCGGGGGCGGTGCATGTGATCGACCCGCATCCCCGGGCGGAACTGTCGGATCTGGGTATTTGGGTCAACGGAGAATTGCCAAAGGATCCGGCGGTGCTGGTAATCGCCGTCAAGCCGCAGATGATGGCGGATGCGTTGCAGCGGCTGTCGGTCGGGGCGGGGACGCTGGTGGTCTCGGTCGCGGCCGGGGTGACCTTGGCGGCCTATGAGGCGGCCTTTCCGCAGGCGCCCATCGTGCGGACCATGCCGAACACTCCGGCGGCCATCGGCCAGGGCATCACCGCCATCATCGGCAATGCCAGAGCCGGCGAGACCGAAATGGCGCTGGCCGAGGCGCTGATGTCCGCCGTCGGCCGCGTGGTGCGGCTGGAGAGCGAGGGCCAGATGGATGCGGTGACGGCACTGTCCGGCTCGGGTCCCGCCTATGTCTTTCACATGATCGAGGCCATGGCGGCGGCCGGCGCGGCCGAGGGGCTTTCGCCGGCGCTGGCGTTGGAACTGGCGCGGGCCACCGTGGCCGGGGCCGGCGCGCTGGCCGTGCATGAGGACGAGGACCCGGCGAAGCTGCGCGAGGCGGTGACCTCGCCCGGCGGCACCACGGCGGCGGGATTGGGGGAGCTGATGGACCCCGGGACCGGCCTGCCGCCGCTGATGCGCCGTACCATTGCGGCGGCCGCCGCGCGGGGGCGGGAGCTGGGGAAATGAGCGACCGGATCGCCTGGGCGGATTTCGAGAAGGTCGAGATCCGCGTCGGCCGCATCACCCGCGCCGAGCCTTTCCCCGAGGCACGGCGCCCGGCCTTCAAGCTGTGGCTGGATTTCGGGCCGGAGATCGGCGAGCGGAAAAGCTCGGCCCAGATCACCCGGCATTACGTGCCGGACGGGCTGATCGGCCGTCAGGTGCTGGCGGTGGTGAATTTCCCGCCGCGCCAGATCGGCCCGTTCATGTCCGAGGTCCTGGTGCTGGGCCTGCCCGACGAGGCGGGCGAGGTGGTGCTGATCGGTCCCGAGCGCGAGGTGCCGGTCGGTGGGAGGATGTATTGATGAAGCTTCTGGTGACGCGCCGCATGACCCAGGCGGCAGAGCAGGCGCTGAGGGCGCGGTTCGAGACCGAGATCCTGGACCGCAAGCACGGGCTCGGCGTCGATGAGGCGGCGCAGGCGCTGGCCGATTACGACGCGATCATGCCGACGCTGGGCGACCGCTTTACCGCCGAGGCCTTTCAGGCTCAGCCGCGCTGCCGCCTGCTGGCCAATTTCGGCGCCGGCTACAACCATATCGACGTCGCTGCCGCCGCGGCGGCCGGCGTCGCCGTGACCAACACCCCCGACGCCGTGACCGAGGCCACCGCCGACATCGCCCTGACCCTGATACTGATGACCGCGCGCCGGGCCGGCGAGGGCGAGCGGCTGCTGCGTCGCGGCGCATGGACCGGCTGGGAGCCGACGCAGCTTCTGGGCCGGCATGTCACCGGCTGCACGGTGGGCATCATCGGCATGGGCCGTATCGGCAAGGCCATCGCCCGGCGCTGCCATTTCGGCTTCGGCATGGAGGTGCTGTTCCACAATCGCTCGGTGGTGTCCTCGCTGGATTTCCCGGCCCGGCAGGTGGCCGATCTGGACGAGTTGCTGGCGCAGTCGGATTTCGCCGTCGTCGCCGTGCCCGGCGGGGCCGAGACCCGGCACATGATCGGCGCGCATGAACTGGAGCGGCTGGGGCCGCGCTCATACCTCGTCAACATCGCCCGCGGCGACGTGGTCGAGGAGGCGGCGCTGGTCGAGGCGCTGGCGCAAGGCCGGATCGCCGGAGCAGGGCTTGATGTTTACGAATTCGAGCCGAAGGTCGCGCCGGCGCTTTGCGCCATGGAGAACGTGACCCTGCTGCCGCATCTGGGCACCGCCGCCGAGGAGGTGCGCACCGCCATGGCGATGCGGGCGATGAACAATCTGGTCGCCTTTGCCGAGGGGCAGGCGCTGCCGGACCGGGTGAGCTGATGACGCCCGGCGCGCGAACCATGGCCCTGATCCGGGCGGGCATCGGTGCAGCCGAGTCTGGCGCGGCGGTGATGGGGGCCAGGGCCGAGGTGCTGGCCAATCCGCCGGGGCCGGGCGGATGCCGGCAGGTGATCGCGCTGGGCAAGGCTGTCTGGGCCATGGCCGTGCCGGCGCGGGTGGTGACCGTCGCCAATGTCATGGATCTGGCGGTGCTGGTGCGCCTGAAGGACGGCCCTGCCCGGGTCGACATGCAGGGCTGATCTGCGCCCGCGCGCCTTGCCCGCCCTTCTGGCAGGCCCTAAGACCGAAAGGCACGAGCCGCATGATGGGAACCTCATGAGATCCACGCTCAGCTACATGACCTGGCCCTTCATCGTCACCGGCGCCGGGCTGGCGCTCGCCGCCTTCCTGGGCTGGGAATATCACGGCACCGGCTCGGGGGCGCTGGCCTTCTTCCTGATCGCCGGCATCCTGGCGGTGCTGGAAATCTCGCTCAGCTTCGACAATGCCATCGTCAATGCCAACAAGCTCAAGCAGATGGTGCCGAAATGGCAGCGCCGCTTCCTGACATGGGGGATCCTGATCGCGGTGTTCGGCATGCGGGTGATCTTCCCCCTGCTGGTGGTGGTGATCGCCGCCCACCTCGCGCCGTGGGAGGCAATTCGCCTCGCCGCCACTCAGCCGCAGGAATATTCCCGCATCATCCACGAGGCGCATCTGCCCATCGCCGCCTTCGGTGGCTCGTTCCTGATGCTGGTGGCGCTGAACTATTTCTTCGACGAGGCCAAGGACGTGGACTGGATCAAGGGCGTCGAGGCCGCGCTGCGCAAGCTGGGCGAGATCCGCGGCATGGAGGTGGGCTTCGTGCTGGTCTGCATGCTGGTGATCGTCGGCCAATTGCCGGCGGAAAAGGAACATGCCTTCATCATCGCCGCGATCTGGGGGGTGATCACCTATCTGCTGGTGGACATGCTGGGCCATGTGCTCGACCGCTGGGGCGCCCAGCACAGCCAGGCCGACATGGCGCGCGGCGGCTTTGGCGCCTTTCTCTATCTGGAGGTGCTGGACGCGTCCTTCAGCTTCGACGGGGTGATCGGCGCCTTCGCGCTGACCCAGAACCTGTTCCTGATCGCCATCGGCCTGGGCATCGGCGCGATGTATGTGCGCTCAATGACGGTGATGCTGGTCGAGCGCGGCACGCTCGCCGCCTTCCGCTATCTCGAACACGGCGCCTTCTGGTCGATCTTCGTGCTGTCTATCCTGATGTTCGTGCAGACCCTGCGACCGATCCCCGAGGTCGTCACCGGCCTTCTGGGCGCCTGTTTCATCGGCATGGCCTTTCTCAGCTCGCTGGCCTGGCGCCGCCGCCATCCGCACGGCTAGCTAGCCCCGCAGCCGGCCGGGCGCGGGACCTCTTGCTTTCTTCGTTGCCTAAATACCCATGCGGCAGTGCCCGGAGGCGGTGTTGCGGGGGTATTTGGACAACAGAGAAGCCGGGCCATGGCGCGTTGCCGGGTTGCGCGGCGCCGGTTGCGCCGTCGCATGGCCATCTGAAAACGGAAAGAACGGTAGTCAGGCGCCGCCGCCCAGCGGACGCGTCGTCAGGGAGAGCCAGTCGCGGACCTCGCCATCGACCAGCGGCGAGATCTTCTCCCAGACCTGTGCATGATAGGCGTCGAGCCAGGCGATCTCGGCCGGCGCCAGCAGGCCGGGCTCGATCAGCCGGCGGTCGATCGGGGCGAAGGTCAGGGTCTCGAAGCCCAGCATCTCGCGGCCGTCCGGGCTTTCGCGCTTCTCGACCACGATCAGGTTCTCGATGCGGATGCCGAAGGCGCCCTCGCGGTAATAGCCCGGCTCGTTCGACAGGATCATGCCGGGGGCGAGCGGGATCTCCGAGATGCGCGAGATCCGCACCGGCCCCTCGTGCACCGACAGGCCGGCGCCGACGCCATGGCCGGTGCCGTGGTCGTAATCCATGCCCTCGGACCACAGCGGCGCACGGGCCAGGGCGTCGATATGGCAGCCGGCGACACCCTTGGGGAACTGCACCTGCGACACGGCGATCATGCCTTGCAGCACCCGCGTATAGGGCCGGCGCACCGCCGGATCGACCGGGCCCATCGGCAGGGTGCGGGTGATGTCGGTAGTGCCGTTCGGGTATTGCCCGCCGGAATCAACCAGCAGGACATGGCCGGGCAGGATGCGCAGGTTGCTTTGCCGGTCGACATGGTAATGCGGGATCGCGGCATGCGGGCCGGTGGCCGCGATGGTGTCGAAGCTGATGTCGAGGATGCCACGCGCCAAGCGCAATTCCTCCAGCTTCTTCGCCACGTCGATCTCGGTCAGCGGCTCGGCGTCGAGCTGTGCGGCGCGGGCGTCAAGCCAGCACAAGAGTTCCGTCACCGCCGCGCCGTCCTGCAGATGCGCGGCGCGCATGCCGGCGATCTCGGCCGGGTTCTTGCAGGCTTTCGGCAGGATCACCGGGTCGGGGGCCTCCGCGATGGGGGTGTTCATGCTTTCGATCAGCGCGAAGACCCGGTCGGGGGCGCTGGCGGGATCGACCCGCACCGGGCCGGCAAGATTGGTCAGCGCCGGGGTCAGCGCGTCCAGCGGCAGCACCGAGACTGCGTTGCCAAGCGCCGCCCGCACCTCCGCGCCGAACTTGGCCGGGTTGGTGAAGACGGCGACATGGCCGTTTTCCTCGATGATGGCGAAGCATTGCACCACCGGGTTCTTCGGCACGTCTGCCCCGCGGATGTTCAGCAGCCACGAGACCGAATCGGGCAGGGTCAGCACCGCCGCCTGCTGCCCGGTCTCGCGCAGCGCCCGGGCGATGCGGGCGCGCTTCTCGGCCGCCGTTTCGCCGGCGATCTCGTCGGGCCAGAGCCGCACCGCGCCGACCGGCGCCTCGGGCTGGTCGGTCCAGATCGCATCGACCGGGTTCGTGTCGAGGGCGATCAGCGCGATGCCCGAGCCGGACAAGCCCTTTTCCATCTCGCGGATCTCGCGTCGCGTGTGCAGCCAGGGGTCGTAGCCGATGCGCCCGCCCTCGGGCAGCGCAGCGCGCAGCCAGTCGGCGGGTTTCGTCTCCGGCCAGGGCACCGGGGTGAAATGCGTGGGGTCCACCTCGGCCTTGACCTGCACGCGATAGCGGCCGTCGATGAACACCCCGGCGCGATCCGGGGTGACGATGCAGAAACCGGCGCTGCCGGTGAATCCGGTCAGCCAGGCCAGCCGTGCATCGCGGGCCGCGACATATTCGCCCTGATGCGCATCGGCGCGCGGCACCAGGAAGCCGTCGAGTTCGCGCGCCGCCAGCTCGCGGCGCAATTCGGCCAGCCGGGGCGGATGCGCGGCGGGGTCGGAATGGCTGTCGTAATTCTGGAACATGCTCGCCTCCGGGTCTTGTTGTGGTTGTCAGGCGCGGGCCAGCGCCGCGCTTGCGCCGGGCAGGGTGCGCGCGAGGCCGTCGGCCACCGCCTCGGCGCTGCGGCGGTGGTGGAATTCGGCGGCGACGCGGGCGCGGGACGCCTGGGCCAGCCGCCGCGCCTCGGCCGGATCGGCGTGCAGCCGGGCGATTTCGTCCGCCATGATCTCGGGGCGTTCGGGCGGCACCAGGATCGCGTCGCGGCCCGAGGTGATCAGCTCGTGATTGCCGCCGACATCGGTGACGACGACCGGCATCTCCATCGCCATCGCCTCCATGATCGCGACCGAGATGCCCTCGTTCAGACTGGCCAGCGCAAAGACATGCGCGCACTCCAGCCCCTCGCGCACGCGATCCTCGTTGACCGCGCCCAGCAGCGTGACCGCGTCGCCGAGGCCCTTCTCGGCGATCAGCGTGTCGAGCTGGCGGTGATAGCCCGAGCCGCCCTGCTCGTCCTCGCCGGCGATCTCCAGCCGGGCGTCGATGCCGCGGGCGCGCAGCAGGGCGACCGCCTCGATCAGGTGGTCGTGGCCCTTGACCGCGTTCAGCCGCCCGCAGCTGAACAGGCGCAGGGCCTCGCCGGGGGCGGGGGGCTGCCAAGGGGTCCGGCGCTGGATCTGGTCGAGGTCCACGCCCATCGGCGCCACGTTGATGACGGCGGGGCGGTCGGTGCCGATCTCGCGCTCGGCCACCCGCGTCAGCAATTGCGAGATGATGGTGGCGAAGCGCGCATGGCGCCATTTCTGCCGCTGGTTCGGCCCGTAGCCCTCCAGCGTCGGGCCGTGCAGGGTCAGGCTGTAGCCCGGCCCGCCCAGCCGCTCGGCGAACATGGCGATATTGGCGCTGTCGGCGCAGCTGTGGACATGGACATGGGTCCAGCCCTGCTGGCGGGCGATGCGTTTCAGCCGCGCGCCCATGGCCAGCAGCGCCAGCATCCGCGCCCGCCCCTTGACGCCCTGCGCCTCGGCGCTCAGCGCCGCGCCCAGGCCGCGCGCCCAGCCGGTCGGCCCCGAGCGCAGGAATTCCGCGACGATGCCGAAACCCTCGCCGCCCAGCGGCATCAGGTAGCGGGTCCGGGCCTGCGCCTCGGCCGCCCAAGCGTGCGAGGCGACGGCGCGCGGCGGTGGGCGGGTCGAGATCAGCTCGGCCTCGATCCCCAGTTCGGCCAGCGCCTGCCGCTCGCGCCACAGGAAGATATGGGTCTGGCCTGGAAACTCGGGAATGAAAAAACCGATCTTCAACACGTCGAAGCCCCTTGGCCAGCGAGGCGGAAAGCGGCCCCGATCCGGCGAAATTGGTCGCATGGCAGGCGGGGCAGATCAAGCAGCCGGAATGGACAGGCTTTCATCCCGCCCGGCGCTGGCTCATGGCGCGGGCGCGCTTCCTGGGATCGGCCTCGAACAGCGCGGCGAGCTGTTCGGTGATGGCGCCGGCCAGCTGCTCGGCATCGGTGATCGTCACCGCGCGCTGGTAATAGCGGGTCACGTCATGGCCGATGCCGATGGCCAGCAGCTCGACCTGCTTCTTGCGCTCGATCATCGCGATCACGTCGCGCAGGTGCTTTTCCAGGAAATTCGCCGGATTGACCGACAGCGTCGAATCGTCCACCGGCGCCCCGTCCGAGATCACCATCAGGATGCGCCGCGCCTCGGGCCGCCGGGCCAGCCGCCGATGCGCCCATTCCAGCGCCTCGCCGTCGATGTTTTCCTTGAGCAACCCCTCTTTCATCATCAGGCCCAGGTTCGGCCGCACCCGCCGCCAGGGCGCATCGGCGCCCTTGTAGATGATATGGCGCAGGTCGTTGAGCCGTCCCGGCTGCGCCGGCCGGCCGGCGGCCAGCCATTTCTCGCGGCTTTGTCCGCCTTTCCAGGCGCGGGTGGTGAAGCCCAGGATCTCGACCTTGACCTGGCTGCGTTCCAGCGTGCGGGCCAGAACGTCGGCGCAGATCGCGGCGATGCTGATCGGCCGGCCGCGCATCGAGCCGGAATTGTCCAGAAGCAGCGTCACAACCGTGTCGCGGAACTCGGTATCCTTCTCGACCTTGAAGGACAGCGGCGTGGTCGGGTTCGCCACCACGCGGGCGAGGCGCCCGGCGTCCAGCACGCCTTCCTCCTTGTCGAATTCCCAGCTGCGGTTCTGCTGCGCCTGCAAGCGGCGCTGGAGCTTGTTCGCCAGCCGCGAGACGGCACCGCGCAGGGGTTCCAGCTGCTTGTCGAGATAGGCGCGCAACCGCTCCAGCTCGGCCGGGTCGGCGAGGTCCTCGGCGCGGATCTCCTCGTCGAATTCCTGGGCATAGACCTTGTAATCCGGGCTTGCCTCGCTGACCTGCGGCGGCAGGTCGGGGGGCGTCTCGGCCTCGGACATCTCGGCCTCGTCCACCAGTTCCTCGTCGGACTGGTCGTCCATGCTGACCTGGGCCTGGCGTTCGTCCTGGGTCTGGTCCTGGGTGCGCTCGGGGCTGGCCTCGGCGTCCTCGTCCTGGTTCTGGTCGCGGGACTGGTTGTCGCCGGCCTCCTCGTCCTGCTCGGCGTTCTCGTCGGCCTCGTCCTCTTGCGGCTCGTCCGGGTCCTCGCCCAGCTGGTCGCCATAGCCGAGGTCGGCGATCACCTTGCGGGCCAGCCGCGCGAAGGCGGCCTGGTCGGCCAGCACCTCGCCCACCTGCTCCAGATCGGCGCCGGCCTGTTCCTCGACGAAGGGCCGCCACAGGTCCGCGACATGCTGCGCGGCCGAGGGCAGGGCGCGGCCGGTGGCCGCCTGCCGCACGATATAGCCCGCAGCGACGGCCAGCGGCGCATCCGCCGGGGCCTTGATCTGGCCATAGCCCTTGCGCTCGGCCTCCTGCCCCAGCTTGGCGTCGATGTTCGACAGCGCCCCGGGCATGTCGCGCGCGCCCAACGCCTCGCAGCGCGCCGTCTCCATCGCCTCGTAGAGGTCGCGCGCCATCGGCCCGGCGGGGGCGTATTTCGCATGGGTTCCGGCGTCGTGGTGGCGCAGCTTCATCGCCAGCGCATCGGCGGTGCCGCGCGCCAGCAGCACCTCGTCGCGGGTCATGCGGCGGCTGACCTGCGGCAGGCGCATGGTGTCGCCCGCCACGCCGGAAGGGTCGGCGGTGAAGGTCACGTTCAGCTCGTGATCCTCGGCCAGGGCGCGGGTCGCCTCGGTCAGGGCCTTCTTGAACGGATCGGCGGGGTTGTCGGATTTCTTCATGGGCGGGGTCACCTTCTCAACCGGGTGTAGCGGGACAATGCGCTACCGACCGCACGGTCCGGCAACGGCAGGGACAACCAGGGCCCGACCGCCCTGCTCGCGGCAGAGGCGGCGGGGGTGGCGGCCAGGTCGAACGGATCCGTAACGCCTACCGTCGCATCCTGCATATCACGGGCCAGGGCATCGGCAAAGCCGCGCGCTTCGAGCCCCAGCCTGCGGTCCATGCCGATGGCATCCATGTGGTAGCGGCTTTGGAAACCGGCGGCGTTGCGCGGCGAAAGCGCCAGCCTGAGCCCGTCACCCGCACCCGCGGCATGCTTGCGATAGAGGCGGTCGAACTCATAGCCGACCGCAAGGCGCAGCGCCGGGCTGCGGTGCTGGAGGCGGCGGTGAATCCGCTGCACCTCGCCCAGGCCGGTCGGATCGAGGCTTCTGTTCTCGGCCGGGATGCCAGGCGTGGCAACGGCGCTGCCGGTGCAGATGGACAGGAAATCCGTCACGATATCGCCTCCGACCAGATGCTGGCGCAGCAGGGGGCGCAGGATATAGGCATCGCCGAACTGCTGCCGCCATGCGTCGATGGTTCCGCTTTGCAGAAAGCGGCCGCGCCCGGTGCTTTGCTGGACGAAATCCTGGAAGCGCCGCAGATCGGCGCCGATCTTGACCACCTCGGCATAGACCGATCTCATCCGCGACAGATGCGGGCGGACGTAGTGGACCAGATGCACGCGCTCGGCAAAGGGCTGAAGCACCATGTCGGCGAACGCCTTCAACACGTCCGGCCGCAGCACCGAGAAATGCTCGTCCGACAGGACGCAGACCGAGGCGCGGGGGGCAAGCGTCAATTGTGCACGGCATATCCGTGCCATGAGCCCGCCTCCCGGCCTGACCCGCAGCGCCTTTGCCAGCCGGCTGTGGTTTTCGGCCCAGCCGGGATAGACCATATCCAGATCCATCCCGCTGAAGCCGTCCGAACGCAGGAAACGCTGCAACGATGTCGAGCCAGCCTTCATGTCCCCGATATGGACATAAATGCTCTTGAACTTCGCTGCCATTACGCTGCTCGGGCCAGGGGCCCCATCACCCCGCCTTGACCGCCGCGCTTTCCGGCAGTTCCTCGTCGAACAGGCGCTGGTAGAACTCGGCCACGGTCTGGCGCTCCAGCTCGTCGCATTTGTTCAGGAAGGTCAGCCGGAAGGCATAGCCCACGTTGTCGCCGAAGATGCGGGCGTTCTGCGCCCATGCGATCACCGTGCGCGGCGACATGACCGTGGACAGGTCGCCCTGCATGAAGGCGGTCCGCGTCAGGTCGGCCAGCGTCACCATCTGGCTGATGATCTTGCGGCCCTTCTCGGTGTTGTAGGTCGGGTTCTTGGCCAGAACGATGGCGGCCTCGGCGTCGTGGCTCAGGTAGTTCAGCGTCGCCACCAGAGACCAGCGGTCCATCTGGCCTTGGTTGATCTGCTGGGTGCCGTGATAGAGGCCGGTCGTGTCGCCCAGGCCCACGGTGTTCGCCGTCGCGAACAGGCGGAAATAGGGATTGGGCGTGATGACCTCGTTCTGGTCCAGCAGCGTCAGCTTGCCGTCGGCCTCCAGCACGCGCTGGATCACGAACATCACGTCGGCGCGGCCGGCGTCGTATTCGTCGAAGACGATGGCGGTCGGGTTGCGCAGCGCCCAGGGCAGGATGCCCTCGTGGAACACCGTGACCTGCTTGCCCTCGACCAGCTTGATCGCGTCCTTGCCGATCAGGTCGATGCGGCTGACGTGGCTGTCCAGGTTCACCCGCACGCAGGGCCAGTTCAGCCGCGCCGCTACCTGCTCGATATGCGTCGATTTGCCGGTGCCGTGATAGCCCTGGATCATCACCCGTCGGTTGTAGGCAAAGCCGGCCAGGATCGCCAGGGTGGTGTCGGGGTCGAACTTGTAGGTCGAGTCGATGTCGGGCACCCGGTCGGATCGCTCGGCAAAGCCCTTGACCTTCATGTCGCTGTCAAGGCCGAAGACCTCGCGCAGGTCGATCTCCTCGGTCGGTTTCGCGTTCTGATCCAGCATGGGGCGGCCCTTTCGATTGTCCCATGCTTGATGAATGATTCCCCGCGCGGGTGCAAGCCGGGCGGGGCGCGGGAACCATCGCCCCGGCTGCGAATTGCGCCTGCGGACGAGGGCGCCTAGAGTGCCGCGCGGAGACCTTGGGACGGGACGGATTGGCATGAGCGGATTGCTGGCGCTCTTGGACGATGTGGCGGGGATCGCCAAGATCGCGGCGGCGTCGATCGACGACGTGGCGGGGCAGGCGGTCAAGGCCGGCAGCAAGGCCGCCGGCGCGGTGATCGACGACGCGGCGGTGACGCCGAAATACGTGCACGGCTTTTCCGCCGCGCGCGAGGTGCCGATCGTGATGAAGATCGCCCGCGGCTCGCTTTACAACAAGCTGGTGATCCTGCTGCCCATCGCGCTGCTCCTGTCGGCCTTTGCGCCTTGGGCGATCACGCCGCTGCTGATGGTGGGCGGCTCCTACCTGTGTTTCGAGGGTGCCGAGAAGCTCGTGCATGCGCTCAGCCACCACAAGGTCAACGAACCGCATCTGACGGTGACCGAGGAAGGCGCCGCCGGGCTGGAAGAGGAACGGGTGCGCGGCGCGATCAAGACCGACTTCATCCTCTCGGCCGAGATTATGACCATCGCGCTGGCCACGATTCCGAACGGCGATGCGATCTGGATGAAGGCGCTGATCCTGGCCGTGGTGGCGCTGGGCATCACCGTCGCGGTCTACGGCTTCGTGGCGCTGATCGTAAAGGCGGACGATGTCGGCTTGCATCTGCACGAGCGCGGCGGGCCGCTGGCGGGGCTTGGGCGCGGCATCGTGCATGTCATGCCGGGTTTCATGAAGGCGCTGACCGTGGTCGGCACTGCTGCGATGATCTGGGTCGGCGGCCAGATCGTCATTCACGGGCTGCACGAACTGGGCCAGCACCAGCCCTATGAATGGATCCATGGCATGGCCGAGGCGGCGGCCCATGCCCTGCCAGCCGCGCCGGGATTTGCGGCCTGGGCCACGACGGCCTTTTTCGACGGCATCTTCGGGGTGGTCTGGGGCATGATCCTGATCCCGGTGGCGCATCACGCCGTCACCCCGGCCATCGAGGCGGTCAAGGGTGCCCTTGGCGAGAAAGCCTGATCCCCGGCTTGCCCTTGGACCGGCGGCAGGGCTATTTCCCTGCCATACCAATTCAGGAGGACTGCCATGCCCATTCCCGCCCCGGTGCTTGAGGCGCTTTCCGCGCTTCTGGGTGCGCGTCTGTCCACCAGCGGCGCCGACCGCGAACTGCACGCCCAGTCCGAGACCTTCCACCGCGTCCCGCCGCCCGACGCGGTGGCCTGGCCGGTCTCGACCGAGGAGGTGTCGCGCATCGCCGCCATCTGCCATGCGCATCGCGTGCCGATGATCGGCTGGGGCACCGGTACTTCGCTGGAGGGGCAGGCCTTGGCGCCGCAGGGCGGGCTGGTCATCGACCTGTCGAAGATGGACCGGGTGCTGGAGATCCGGGCCGAGGACATGCAGGTCAGCGTCCAGCCCGGCTGCACGCGCGAGGCGCTGAATACCGAATTGCGCGCGACCGGCCTGTTCTTCCCGGTCGATCCCGGTGCCAATGCCTCGCTGGGCGGCATGGCGGCGACCCGCGCCTCGGGGACCACGGCGGTGCGCTACGGCACCATGCGCGACAACGTGCTGGCGCTCGAGGTGGTGCTGGCCGACGGGCGCGTCATCCGCACCGGCACGCGGGCGGCGAAATCCAGTGCCGGCTATGACCTGACCGCGCTGTTCGTCGGCTCCGAGGGCACGCTGGGCATCATCACCGAGCTGACCCTGCGGCTGCACGGCCAGCCCGAGGAGGTCGCCTCGGCGGTCTGCGGCTTCGCGACGCTGGAGCAGGCGGTGGAATGCGTCACCGCGACGATCCAGTCGGGCATCCCCATGGCGCGGATCGAGTTCATCGACGCCGATGTGGTGCGCGCCTTCAACCGCGCCTCGGGCACGCAGATGCATGAAGGGCCGCATCTGATGGTCGAGTTCCACGGCGCGCCCGCCTCGGTCAAGGGCGATGCCGAAAGCTTCGGCGCGCTGGCGGGCGAGTTCGGCGGCACCGGCTTCGACTGGGCGACGACGCCCGAGGCGCGGGCGGCCTTGTGGAAGATGCGGCACAACGCCTATCGCTCCTGCCTGGCGCTGCGGCCGGGCGCGACGGCGGTGGTGACGGATGTCTGCGTGCCGATGTCGCATCTGCCCGCCGCGGTGGCCGCGGCGGCCGAGGACATCCGCGCCGAGGGCCTGCTGGGCCCCATCGTCGGCCATGTCGGCGACGGGAACTTCCACGCCCAGATCCTGGTGATGCCCGGCGACGAGGCCGAGCTTGCCGCCGCCAAGCGCGTCGCGCTGCGCATGGCCGAGCGTGCGATCGCGGTGGGCGGCACCATCACCGGCGAGCATGGCGTGGGCATCGGCAAGAAGCCCCTGATGCCCGCCCAGCACGGCGCGGCCATCGGCGTGATGGCGGCGATCAAGCAGGCGCTGGACCCCGAGGGCGTGCTGAACCCCGGCAAGCTGGTGCCGGAGATGGGCTGAGGGGCAGGGCGCGCCGGCAGATTCCGGCCGGGCGCGCCGCCCGTCCGCATCGGCAGCGCATTCCGGCAGGGAGGAGCGGACAATGCCAATGCCATGGACCTATCGCCATGCATCCAAGGAATGGCGCGCGATTCTCGACGATCTCAAGGACCGCATGGACCTGGTCTCGGACAACAGCGCCTATACCGCCCTGGACGGCGTGTTCCAGGTCTTCCGTCGCCGACTCACGGCGCAGCAGGGGCTGGATTTCGCGTCCGTCCTGCCGGCGATTCCCAGGGCGATCTTCGTGGCCGGCTGGAAACCCGACGACAAGCCGGTGCCCTTTGCCGACCGCCGGATCATGCCCCGAGAGGCGCAACAGGTCCGGCCGCATCACAACCTGACCCCGGACAACGCCATCGAAGCCGTGGCCTGGACCATCCGCCGCTACACGAACAAGGCGGATCTCCAGCGCGTCCTGGAATGCCTGCCGCCGGGCGCGGTCCAGTTCTGGCATGTCGATGGGGCCGACCCCAGAGAGATCGCGCCGCGGATCTTCTGAAACGGGCCGCGCAACCTGCGGTGGAGATGCGCGCGGACGCGGGCGTCCCTGACAAACTCGTGACTGTCACGCCATCGTGACAGAGCCCCGCGCCTTTGCGATAAGGACACGAAGCGCCGAGCACAGGCGCAGAGGCAGAGCGCGCGGCATGCGCGGCGGCAGAGGGCAGAGATGACATTCCTGGGCAAGATTTTGACGGTGCTGGCGCTGGTCGCGCTGGCCTCCTGCGGGGGTCCCTCCAGCGGGCCGGCGGTGATGGCGGGGCAGGGCAGCGGCCCGAAATTCGGCGACAGCGCGCCGCATCCCTGGATCGGCGGGCATCCATACGACCATCCGGTCCACGGCATCGACATCTCGCGCTGGCAGGGCGACATCGACTGGCACCGGGTGCGCAGCTCGGGCATCAGCTTTGCCTTCATCAAGGCGACCGAGGGCGGCGACCATGCCGACCCGAATTTCCGCCGCTACTGGCGCGAGGCGGCGCAGGCGCGCATCCCGCGTGGCGCCTATCACTATTTCTACTTCTGCCGCTCGGGGGCGGAACAGGCGTCCTGGTTCATCGCCAACGTGCCCCGGGAACGCGGCGCGCTGCCGC
Source organism: Paracoccus sp. MKU1 (assembly GCF_001447385.1). Lineage (GTDB taxonomy): Bacteria > Pseudomonadota > Alphaproteobacteria > Rhodobacterales > Rhodobacteraceae > Paracoccus. Next base: position 187,035 of record NZ_LLWQ01000064.1, read on the forward strand.
CGGTGCTGGACCTGGAATGGACCGCTTCCAAGACCTGTCCGCATCGCCCGCCCAGCCATGAAATCCTGCGCGAGGCCAAGATCTTCAAGGACATCCTGCACCGCCATTACGGCCAGCGCCCGATCATCTACACCACGGTCGATTTCTATCGCGACAACAACCTCGGCTCCTGGCCCGAGGAGTTCTGGCTGCGCTCGGTTGCCGGCCATCCGCGCATCGTCTATCCTGGTCAGCGTTACAGCTTCTGGCAATATACCGGAACCGGCATCGTGCCGGGGATCAACGGCAACGTGGACCTGAACGTCTTTGCGGGCTCGCCCGCACAGTGGCGGATATGGCTGAATCAAAGGCTGCAATAGAGCGCGGCCTGCTCTGGGTCGAGTTTACGGCGCTCTATCTCGGGGCGCCGTTGGCCATTGCGGTGTTCCTGCCGGGCCATCTGCTGTTCGAGGCCCTGGCGGTGTTCAGCCTCGCCGGCCTGGGCCTTCTGTGGTGCACCGGCGGCTTTCGCTGGCACAGCCTGGTGCGCGGCTGGAGCCGGCTGCCCTGGCGCGAGATCGCCGGCATCGCACTGGCCACGCTGTTTGCGGGGCTGGCGATCCTGTGGTTCAGCAGCCCGAACTCGATCTTCCAGATCGTGCGCAACCGGCCCGACTTCCTGCTGGTGATCTGGACCTTCTACCCGATCCTCTCGGCCCTGCCGCAAGAGCTGATCTTTCGCCCGCTGTTCTTTCACCGCTATGCCGTGCTGCTGCCGGCCGGGCAGGGGGCGATCGCGCTGAACGCGGCGGTGTTTTCCTTTGCGCATCTGATGTACTGGTCCTGGGTGGTCGCGGCCCTGACCTTCATCGGCGGCTGGTTCTTTGCCCGCGCCTATCTGGAGCGCGGCTTCCCCTCGGCCTGGGTCTTGCATGCGGTGGCGGGCAACGTGCTCTTCGCGGTCGGCATGGGCGCCTATTTCTATACCGGCAACGTGGTGCGGCCGTTCTGATTGCTTGACTTCCCCCGCGCGGCGCGGTTCATGCGTGGCCGATACGCAAGGGGAAAAACGATGAGCGCCTATCGCAGCCATACCTGCGGCGAGTTGACCGCCGCTGCCGCCGGGTCCGAAGTCCGTCTGTCCGGCTGGGTCCACCGGGTCCGCGACCATGGCGGCGTGCTGTTCATCGACCTGCGCGACCATTACGGCATCACCCAGGTGATCGCCGACAGCGACTCGCCCGCCTTCCCGGCGCTGGAAAAGCTGCGCGCCGAGACGGTGATCCGCATCGACGGCAAGGTGAAGCTGCGCGACGCCAGCCTCGTCAACCCCAAGCTGCCGACCGGCGAGATCGAGGTCTATGCCACGGCGATGGAGGTGCTGGGCGCCTCGGACGACCTGCCGCTGCCGGTCTTCGGCGACCAGGACTATCCCGAGGAGACGCGGCTGGCCTATCGCTTCCTCGACCTGCGCCGCGACAGCCTGCACAACAACATCATGCTGCGCTCGCGCGTGGTGAAATGGCTGCGCGACGCGATGTGGGAGCAGGGCTTCACCGAGTTCCAGACCCCGATCATCACCGCCTCCTCGCCCGAGGGCGCGCGCGACTTCCTGGTGCCCTCGCGCCTGCATCCGGGCAAGTTCTACGCCCTGCCGCAGGCGCCGCAGCAGTTCAAGCAGCTGATCATGGTCGCGGGCTTCGACAAGTATTTCCAGATCGCGCCCTGCTTCCGCGACGAGGACCCGCGCGCCGACCGCTCGCCCACGGATTTCTACCAGCTCGACATGGAGATGTCCTTTGTCGAGCAGGAGGACGTGTTCCGCGCCATCCAGCCGGTGATCCAGGGCCTGTTCGAGGCCTTCGGCGGCGGCCGCCGCGTCGATGCGGACTGGCCGCGCATCCCCTATGCCGAGGCGATGCTGAAATACGGCTCGGACAAGCCCGACCTGCGCAACCCCATCGAGATGCAGGTGGTCAGCGAGCATTTCCGCGGCTCGGGCTTTGGCATCTTCGCCAAGCTGCTCGAGCAGGAGGGCACCGAGGTCCGCGCCATCCCCGCGCCGGGCGGCGGCTCGCGCAAGTTCGCCGACCGCATGAACGCCTTCGCGCAACAGCAGGGCCTGCCCGGCATGGGCTATATCTTCTGGCGCAAGGCCGAGGACGGCTCGACCGAGGCTGCCGGTCCCATCGCCAAGGCGCTCGGCCATGACAAGACCGAGGCGATCCGCAGCCAGTTGGGCCTGGGCGAAGGCGATGCGGTCTTCTTCCTGGGCGGCAAGCCGGAAACCTTCGAGGCCATCGCCGGCCGTGCCCGCAACGAGATCGGCCGCGAGCTGGGCCTGACCGACGAGCACCAGTTCAAATTCGCCTGGATCGTCGATTTCCCGATGTATGAGAAGGGCGAGGACGGCAGGATCGACTTCAGCCACAACCCGTTCTCGATGCCGCAGGGCGGGATCGAGGCGCTGGACGGCGACCCGCTGGCGGTCAAGGGCTACCAATACGACCTCGCCTGCAACGGCTACGAGCTGGTCTCGGGCGCGATCCGCAACCACCGGCCGGAGATCATGTTCCGGGCCTTCGAACTGGCCGGCTATGGCCGCGACGAGGTGGAGCGGCGCTTCGGCGGGCTGGTCAAGGCCTTCCGCTATGGCGCGCCCCCGCACGGCGGCTGTGCGGCGGGGATCGACCGCATCGTCATGCTGCTGGCCGACGAGGTGAACATCCGCGAGGTCATCATGTTCCCGATGAACCAGCGCGCCGAGGACCTGATGATGGGCGCCCCCAGCGAACCCACGAACGAGCAGCTGCGCGAGCTGCGCCTGCGTGTGCTGCCGCGCGAGTGACCCCGCTGCGGCGCATCGGCAGGGTCTTGCCGCGGCGCCGCATCTGAAGAAAGCGTGAACTGACCCCGGGCCGGGATCATGCCATAACCTTGCATATGGGGCGATTTCCCCTGCAAGGATGATTGCATGAGCTTTGGATTTCCCGAACTGGCGGCGATCCGTCTGGGCTTTGGCCTGTCGCCGCTGATGCCGCCGCCCGCCGATGCTGAGACGGTCCTGGCCGGGCCCGCCAATGCCGGCCCGGGGCCCGAGGCGATGACCACCACCAGGGCCAGCGAGATCGCGACGCTGTTCCGCGAGGGCCGCCTGGCCCGGCGCGAGGGCCGGCCCGAACCGCCCGAGACGCAGGAGGCCGACCGGCTGCTCGGCATCCTGCCGGCCGAGGATCTGCGGCGCCGGGTGATCCGCGCCCTGGACGATCCCATCGGCTTCGGCGAAAGGCTGGTGCAGTTCTGGAGCGACCATTTCACCGTCCGCGCCACCAACAAGGTGAACAACCCCCTGGCCATGGCCTTCGTGGACGAGGCGATCCGCCCGCATGTGAACGGCCGTTTCGAGGACATGTTCCTTGCTGCCGACACCCATCCGATGATGCTGGTCTATCTGGACCAGACTTCCAGCCGCGGGCCGGGCTCGCCTTTCGCCAAGGGTCGGCCCAAACGCAATTTCGGCCTGAACGAGAACCTCGCCCGCGAGGCGCTGGAGCTGCATTCGCTGGGCGTGGGCGCCGGCTATGAGCAGAAGGACGTGCGCGAACTGGCCGAGTTGCTGACCGGGCTGAGCTTTACGCATCAGGAGGGTTTCGCCTTCAAGCCTGCTTGGGCCGAGCCGGGGGCCGAAACCGTGCTGGGCCAGGCCTATGGCGGCGGCCGGCGCGGCGGGCTGGACGACATCCGCGCCGCCTTTCGCGACATCGCCCGCCGGCCCGAGACGGCACAGTATCTGTCGCGCAAGTTGGCGGTGCATTTCGGCTCGGACCAGCCTTCCGAGGATCTGGTCGAGGCGATGGCGGCGGTTTGGCGCGACAGCGGCGGCGACCTGCCGCAGGTCTATCGCGTGCTGGTCACCCATCCCGACCTGGCCTCGGGCCTGCGGCAAAAGGTGCGCCAGCCCTTCGATTTCTGCGTGGCCGGGCTGCGGGCGCTGGGCATCCGCGGCGAACAGGTCGCGCGGCTGGAACTGCCGAATTTCCGCCGCATCGCCTGGGGCCCGGTCGAGGCCATGGGCCAGCCCTGGGGCCGGCCCAAGGGTCCGGACGGCTGGCCGGAAGACGCCGATGCCTGGATCGCGCCGCAGACGCTGGCCGCGCGCATCAACTGGTCGCTGCGCATCCCCCGCCTGCTGCTGGACGAACTGCCCGACCCGCGCGAGATGCTGGTCTCGGCCTTCGGCGGCACGCAATCGGCGGAGCTGGCCTGGGCCGTGCCCAAGGCGGAATCCGCCGCCGAAGGCGTGGCGCTGATCCTCGCCTCGGGCGATTTCAACCGGCGATAGGAGAGGGCTGATGCTGACACTGGACCGACGCCTGTTTCTGAAGGGGGCCGCGCTGATCGGCTGCTCGGCCGCGGCGCATCCGCTGATGAACTCGATGACCTTCGCCGCGCTTCCGGGCGAGAACCGGCTGGTCGTCATCATCCTGCGCGGCGCCATGGACGGGCTGGATGCGATCCAGCCCTATGGCGACCCGATGCTGCGCAAGCTGCGCCGCAATCTTTCGGTCGGGCCGGAAAACGGCGCGCCGGACCTCGACGGCTTCTATGCGCTGCATCCGCGGCTCGAACCGCTTCTGCCGCTGTGGCAAAAGGGCGAGCTGGCCTTTGCCCATGCCGTCTCGACCCCCTATCGCGACAAGCGCAGCCATTTCGACGGCCAGGACGTGCTCGAGGCGGGGACCGGCAACGACCTGCCGGTGGACCGGCGGGTGGGCGGCTGGCTGAACCGGCTGTTGCAGGCCACGCCCGGCGCCAAGGCCGAGACCGCCTATGCCGTGGGGGTCGAGCAGATGCGTATCCTGACCGGCAAGGCCGCGCATCTCAGCTGGGCGCCGCGCGCCTGGCTGAAACTGTCGCCGCAGGCGCAGATGCTGCTGGAGCATGTCTATCACGACGACCCGCTGTTCCGCACGGCGGCGCAGGATGCGGTGCAGATCAGCGCCGAAACCACGGATGTCGGCAAGAACTCGGGGCCGACCGCCGATGCCCAGGCGCTGGCCGCCTTTACCGCCAGCCGGCTGAACGCGGAAAGCCGCATTGCCGCCTTCTCGATCCCCGGCTGGGACAGCCATGCCAACCAGCCGGTGGTGCTGGGCCGGGCGCTGGAGCGGCTGGCGGCGGCGATCCTGAAGCTGCGCGAGGGGCTGGGCGAGAACTGGGGACGCACCACGGTGCTGGCCATGACCGAATTCGGCCGCACCGTGGGCGAGAACGGTTCGGGCGGCACCGATCACGGCACCGGCGGCGCGCTGCTGATGGCCGGCGGCGCGATCCGGGGCGGGCGGGCCTTCGGCGACTGGCCGGGTCTGGGCGAGGGCCAGCTTTACGCCGATCGCGACCTGATGCCCACGCGCGACATCCGCGCCTATGCCGCCTGGGCGATGCACGGGTTGTTCGGGATCGGGCGCGACACGCTGGAGCGCGAGATCTTTCCCGGGCTTGATCTTGGGGGCGATCCGGGGATGCTGGCCTGAGCCTTCGCCGGAGCTTCGCCGATGCCCGAGGATTCCAATACCAGCCCCGTCCCGCGCCCTGCCGGCCGCAGCGCTGCGGATTCCGCCGACGCTTCCGGCCGCATGGGTCCGGCCGGCCAGGGCGCGGGCGCCGATCGCCATGGCGCTGACAGGCGCCTGGAGGATGACGCCGCCGATCCCGCCTGCTTGCCTGATACCTTTGGATTCCCTTCGATGGTTGCCGATGACGCGGAGGGTGCCACTGGCGAAGCCGTCAGAACGCCCCACGGCGCCGGCCCGGTGGCCGCCAAGCGCCCAGCCGCCACAGGCCCAGCCGATCCCGGTGGCGCCTCCCGCCCCCACCGTCCGACCGGGCCTGTCGTCGCCGGCTTCACCCCGCCGCCGGCACCTGGCCCCGTGCGGATCGAGGGGCGCCATGTGCGGCTGGAGCGGCTGGATCCAGGCCGTCATGCCGAGGATCTGTTCGCCGCCAATAGGGGGCAGGACTGGGTCTGGGACTATCTGGGCTACGGTCCCTTCGCCGATCTGCCGGCCTATCGCGCCTGGCAGGCCGAGATGGCCGCCAGGACGGACCCGTATTTCTATGCCCTGCGCGACGGTGCGACGGGCAGGATCGGCGGGCTCGCCTCGTTCATGCGCATCGACCCGGCCAATGGGGTGATCGAGATCGGCCATATCGAGATCGCCCCCCCGATGCAGCGCACCCCGGCCGCGACCGAGGCGATCTCGCTGATGATCGGCTGGGCCTTCGGCGCGGGCTATCGCCGGGTCGAGTGGAAATGCGATGCGCTGAACGCCCCCTCGCGCCGGGCCGCGCTGCGCTATGGCTTCACCTTCGAGGGCATCTTCCGCCAGCACATGATCTACAAGGGCCGCAACCGCGACACGGCCTGGTATGCCATCATCGACTGTGACTGGCCGCGGCTTGCCCGGGCGCATCAGGCATGGCTCGCGCCCGCGAATTTCGATGCCCGGGGGCGCCAGCGGCAAAGCCTGTCGGCGCTGACCGGGACCTGAACGGTCAGGAGATGCGGGCGGCCGTCAGCCGGTCCTGCACCAGCCCGCTGATCCGGGCCAGGTCGGTGGCCAGCGCCCGGCCCTGGGCATGGTCGCGCGCCAGCGCCGTCGCCGCATCCTCCAGCATGCGGTCATGGGCCGAACGCGCCACCCCGGCCAGGAAGCGCGCGATATAGTCGATGGCCGCCGTGTCGTCGGCCTGCGCCAGCACATCGGCGACATGCGCCAGATCGTCGCGCAGCGCCTCGGGATCCGCGGCGATCACATCGTCGGGCACGAGGCGCAGTCCCTGGGGCCGTGCCTCGGGCGGCAGGGCGGCCAGGATCGCCTCCTGGAAGACGGCCAGGCTTTCGATGGGCTTGGCCAGGAAACCGTCCGCCCCCGCCGCAAGCGCGGCGGCGCGATTCGCCGGATCGCCCGAAATGCCCAGGATCACCGGCACCCGGGGCATGGCCCGCGCGACGGTCGCGATCATCTCGGCGCCGTCGCCATCGGGCAGGCCCATGTCCACGATCACCGCGCCCGGCCGATAGGTCTGAAGATGCCGCAGCGCCGCGCGGATGCTGTCGGCCCGGCGGATGCGCGCGCCGGAGCGCAGGCACAGCAGGCGCACCGCCTCGGAGGCGACGCGCGAATCCTCGACCACCAGCACCGTCAGGCCGGTCAGGGGCCGGTCGGGCAGGGTGGCCCGCCAGGTGGGAAAGTCCTCCGCACCGATGCTTTCCTGTTCCATCTTGCAAAATCCTCACTGGGAATCACCGTCTGCCCACGAGGATTGCGCGATTTCCCTAAGAAGCGGTTAACGGCGGTTTCTTTTCCTTCCCCCCGCCGCGCTCTGGCCCTAGAAGGGCGCAAACGACGGAGGAAGTGATGATCGGACGCCTGAACCATGTCGCCATCGCCGTGCCCGACCTCAAGGCCGCGGCCGCGCAATATGAAAACAGCCTCGGCGCCAAGGTGGGAGCGCCGCAGGACGAGCCCGACCACGGCGTCACCGTCGTCTTCATCGAGCTGCCGAACACCAAGATCGAGCTGCTCTATCCCCTGGGCGAGGACAGCCCGATCAAGAGCTTTCTGGAAAAGAACCCCTCGGGCGGCATCCATCACATGTGCTTCGAGGTCGAGGATATCCTGGCCGCCCGCGACAAGCTGAAGGCCGAGGGCGCGCGGGTGCTGGGCAATGGCGAGCCCAAGATCGGCGCGCATGGCAAGCCGGTGCTGTTCCTGCATCCCAAGGACTTCAACGGCTGCCTGATCGAACTGGAGCAGGTCTGATGAGCCTGACCGGGGGCATCGTCCTTTACGCCGTGCTGTGGTTTCTGGTGCTGTTCGTGCTGCTGCCGATCGGCCAGCAAAGCCAGGCCGATGTGGGGCAGGTGACGCCCGGCACCCCCGCCGGCGCCCCGCACGAGCCCAAGCTGAAAAAGAAGGCGCTGTGGGCGACGCTGATCGCCGGGCTGATCTGGGGCGTGATCGCCTATGTCGTCATCGCCGGCGTCATCACCCGCGCCGATCTCGAGGCCTGGACGAGCTGAGATGGTAGAGGTGGGTAAAGCCCGCCGCCGCCAGCACCGGGACGACCACGTTCAGCACCGGCACCGTCAGCAAGAGCGCGATCAACACCCCCAGCGCCGTGGCTTGCGCGGTCAGGCTGCGGCGCAGCGCGGTCGCCTGCGGCTCGTGCAGGTGGCGCCGCGCCGCCATCTGGAAGAACTCGCGGCCCAGAAGCCAGCCGTTGCCGCCATAGAACAGCAGCGAGGCCAACGGGCCGAGGAAAGGCGTCAGCACCAGCGTCACCAGCGTGACCAGGATCACCGCGCCCATGACGGCGAGCGATTCCCAGAGCCCGCTCCAGAAATCGACCGGCAGGCCCTGGGCGGCGGGATAATGCGTCCGCTCGACCGCCTCCGAGACGCGCTCGGCGAACAGCCCCGAAAAGCCGGCCGCGACCGGTGCCATCAGGAAGATGCTCATCAGCGGGAACAGCAGCAGCGAGCTCCAGGACAGCGTGGGGGCCAGCGGGACGGTGCCGATCCAGGGCAGGGTCAGCGTCTCGGGCGCAAAGGCGCGGATCGCCCAGAAGGCGCCGGCTTGCAGCGCCACGAACAGCGCCAGCGTCAGGGCCACGCCAAGCGCGACCACGCCGAAGATGCGCGGCCGCAGCAGGTCGCCCCAGGCGAGGACCAGTGCCCGCAGCACCATCAGAGGAAGGTCGTCTTGGCCGCGACATCCGGGCGCGGACGTTCGGGCGGGGTAGCGCCGCGCCGGCCGATATGGATCAGGCCGACAATGCGCTCGTCCTCGCCGATGCCCAGATGCGTGCGGGCGAAATCCGGCTGCGCCGCCGGGCCGGTCAGCCAGGCGGCGCCATAGCCCGCCGCCAGCGCCGCGTTCAGCAGTTCCAGGCAGACCGCGCCGGCCGACAGGAACTGTTCCCATTCCGGGATCTTGGGGCTTTCGACCGGGGCCGAGACCACCGCCACGATCACCGGCGAGGCGAAGGCCGATCGGGCCTTTTCCACCGCCGCCTCGTCGCCGCCCGAGGCCGCGACATGCTCGGCCAGCACCGGGGCCAGCCGGTCCAGCGTCGCGCGCTCCAGCACCAGGAAGCGCCAGGGCTCCAGCTTGCCATGGTCGGGCACGCGGGCGGCCATCTCCAGCAACTCCGCCAGCGCCTCGCGCGAGGGGGCGGGGCCGGTCAGCAGCTTCGGCGGGTGCGAGCGGCGGCGGCGCAGGAAGGCCAGGGTGGCGGGGTCGGCATGTTCCATTCGGTCCTCGTCGGGTTCGCGCATGTCCTGGCCTCCAGATAGCCGGGCCGGTCCGCCGGCACCAGCCGGCATTGCCTTTTTCACCGCGCCGGGCTTGAAAGGGGGCATGACCGATCTGAGCCATCTTGCCCGGCCCGGCGCCCAAATCGCCGTGCGCGTCACGCCACGCGCCTCGCGCAATGCGGTGATCCCGGACGGAGAGCTGATTCGCGTCACCGTCACCACAGTGCCCGAGGACGGCAAGGCCAATGCCGCCGTGGCCAAGCTGCTGGCCAAGGCGCTGGGGGTGGCCAAGTCGCGGCTGGTGCTGGTTCGCGGCGCGACCTCGCGCGACAAGCTGTTTCGCATCGACTAGCCGCGTTGCAGCCGGTAATTGCCCTCGGGCAGGTTCAGCGCGGCGCGCAGTTCTTCCAGCTGTTCGATGGTCAGGACGATCTGCGCCAGCTCGCCGGTATCGGGGTCGAATTGCTCGACCACCACCCGGTCCTCGAAGCTGTGGATGACGACATCCTCGTTCAGCGGCCGCGAGCCGAGCTCGGTCTCGGGCAGTTCGTCGATCAGGGTGATGACGGTCGCGTCGAAATCATGCTCGATGGTGAACATGGCTGTCCTTCCGTGCTTTTTGCAACAATCGCGTGATATTGCGGCTTGGGCAAGCCCGGGGCTTGGCGCGGCAGGAAAGGCGCGGCTAGAGTGGCGCAAACCAAGGTGTGCGGGGGCGGCAGATGGTCAGGACGTGGCAAGCGGTGGCGGCGGTCGTGCTGGTGCTGGCGGGTTGCGTCGCCGCGCCCCTGCCGCCGGGGATGCCCCAGCCCGGCGGCCCGGATGTCACCATCACCCCGGCCCCGGATACGCCGGCGAATGCCTCGGCATCGGCCCGCACCTTCATCTCGGTGGTCAGCCGCATGGAGCCGGCGATCGAGCGCGAGTGCCTGCAACGCCGCACCCAGCCGATCAATTGCGACTTCCAGTTCGTGGTGGATGACCGCGCGGGGCTGGAGCCGAACGCCTTCCAGACCGTCGATCCCAGCGGCCGGCCGATCATCGGCTTCACCCTGTCGCTGATCGGCGAGGCGCGGAACGCAGACGAGCTGGCCTTCGTCGTCGGGCACGAGGCCAGCCATCACATCCTGGGCCATATCAGCCGCAAGACCGGCGCCGCGACCGTGGGCGCGGTGATCCTGGGCGGGCTGGCCAGCGCCTATGGCGGCGATCCCGAATCGATTCGCACGGCGCAGGATTTCGGCGCCCAGTTCGGCGCCCGCTATTATTCCAAGGATTGGGAACTCGAGGCGGATTACCTGGGCGCGATCATCGCGCTGAACGCCGGTTTCGACCCCGAGCACGGTGCGCTGTTTTTTGCCCGCATCCCCGATCCGGGTGATAAAATTCTGGGCACGCACCCGTCGCGGAACGCCCGCATGGGGCAGGTGGCGCGTGCGGTGGCCGATTACCGGGCGGGCAGGGTGCGATAGCCCGGCCGCTGTTGCATTGCTGCATCGCGCGATTATCCCGGAAAAGCCCGATGATTTGTCAGGGGAAAACCGCGATTGCGGCCCGCAAGCGTGCAGCCAATTCGGCACAAAAGCACAATTTGTCTGCAAACCGTGCGTCAAACTGAACGGTTCCGCCAAAAATTGCTTTCATAGGCGAGAAATTGCCGATAGTTTCCCGCATGGGTTGGGTTACGCCGCGTATTTGCCGGGCGGGTTTGCTTTAGGAGCTTTCATGATCGGGGTCATTTTGTGGAGCAGTCCGGCCAAGGAGAAGGCCGTGATCTGGTGCGAGGATCATGGCGCCTTGGCCTATCTACAGGGCAAGGAAAACCTCGTCACCGCAACCGAATGGCCCGAGGCGGGCGATCTGGTCGAGCTTGAATACGAGGTGCAGGCCGGCCTGCGTCATGCCCGCTTCGTCAGCCTCGTCGCCGGCAACAGGCGGTCGGAACTGCCCGGCCTGCTGCGGGATATGGGTGAGAAATCCAAACAGCCCCGTCCCCTGCTGCGGGTGATCTCGAATCCGGACATCGAGGCGCAGGAGCGGCCGCTGAAACTGGCGGCCGCCCGCTGATTCGCTCAGGCGCCGCGCGCCAGCGCGGCGACGCCGGTGCGGGCCTGGTCGGACAGTCCCAGGGGGCGCATCAGCTCGGCAAAGGCGTCCAGTTTCTCGGGCGTGCCGGTGATCTCGAAGACAAAGCTTTCCAGGGTCGAATCGACCACGCTGGCGCGGAAGATCTCGGCGATCCGCAGCGCCTCGACCCGCTTGTCGCCCCGGCTCGTGACCTTGAACAGGCCCAGCTCGCGTTCGACGCAGGGACCCTCGACGGTCAGGTCGTGGACATCATGCACCGGCACGATGCGGCCAAGCTGGGCCTTGATCTGCTCGATCACCGCCGGCGTGCCGCGGGTCACGATGGTGATGCGCGAGCGGTGGCCCAGATGGTCTACCTCGGCCACGGTCAGGCTGTCGATATTGTAGCCGCGCCCGGAAAACAGCCCGATGACCCGCGCCAGCACCCCCGGCTCGTTCTCGACCAGCACTGCGAGCGTGTGGCTTTCGATGGTCTGGGCGTTCGGATCGCGCAGGTCATAGGCCGAATGGCTGGATGCGCCCTTCTGGATGTTCAATGCCGCCATGTTCTTCTCCTAAATCAGACCAGGGCCGCGCCGGCGCCGGTAATGGCGCCTTCGGTCGAGGCCTCGCCCAGCAGCATCTCGTTATGCGGCTTGCCCGAGGGGATCATCGGGAAGCAATTCTCGTGCTTCTCGACCAGCACGTCCAGGATGAACGGCCCGTCATGGTCGATCATCTCCTGGATTGCCGCGTCCAGGTCGGCCGGGTCAGAGACCGTGCGCCCGCCGCAGCCGAAGGCCTCGGCCAGCTTGACGAAATCCGGCAGGCTTTCCGACCAGCTCTGGCTGTAGCGTTCGCCATGCAGCAATTGCTGCCATTGCCGGACCATGCCCAGGCGCTCGTTGTTCATGATGAACTGCTTGACGGGGGCGCGGAACTGCACGGCGGTGGCCATTTCCTGCATGTTCATCAGCCAGCTCGCCTCGCCGGCGACGTTGATGACCAGCGCCTCGGGATGGGCGACCTGCACCCCGATCGAGGCGGGCAGGCCATAGCCCATGGTCCCCAGCCCGCCCGAGGTCATCCAGTGGTTCGGATCCTCGAAATGCAGGAATTGCGCCGCCCACATCTGGTGCTGGCCGACCTCGGTGGTGAAATAGGGGCTGCGCCCGGCGGTCAGCGCCTGCAACCGCTGCAAGGCGTATTGCGGTTTGATGACCTTGTCCGAGTTGCGATAGGCAAGGCAATTGCGCGCCTTCCACTGCTCGATCTGCGCCCACCATGCCTGCAACCCCCCGGCATTGGTCTTGCGGCCGCGGGATTTCCAGACCTTCAGCATGTCCTCCAGCACATGGCCGACATCGCCGACGATGGGCAGGTCGACATGGATCACCTTGTTGATCGAGCTGGGGTCGATGTCGATCTGCGCCTTGACCGAGCCGGGGCTGAAATCCGCCACGCGACCGGTGATGCGGTCGTCGAAGCGCGCGCCCACCGCAATCATCAGGTCGCAATCGTGCATGGCCATGTTGGCCTCATAGAGCCCATGCATGCCCAGCATGCCGATCCAGCCCTTGCCCGAGGCGGGATAGGCGCCCAGCCCCATCAGCGTCGAGGTGACCGGGAAGCCCGTCGCATCCGCCAGCTCGCGCAGCAGCTGGCTGGCGCCGGGGCCCGAGTTGATGACGCCGCCGCCGGTGTAGAGGATCGGCCGCTCGGCCGTCTCCATCAGCTCGACCAGCCGGGTGATGGTGGTCAGATCGCCCTTTTTCACCGGCTGGTAGCTGGGGGTCTCGATCTGCTTCGGGCCGACATATTCGCCGGTGGCGAATTGCACGTCCTTCGGAATGTCGATCAGCACCGGCCCCGGGCGGCCCGAGGTAGCGATGTGGAAGGCCTTGTGGATCGTCGCCGCCAGCTCGTCCGTCTCCTTCACCAGCCAGTTGTGCTTGGTGCAGGGGCGGGTGATGCCGATGGTATCGGCCTCCTGGAAACCGTCGGTGCCGATCAGGAAGGTCGGAACCTGCCCGGTCAGCACGACGATGGGGATCGAATCCATCAGCGCATCGGTCAGCCCGGTGACCGCATTGGTCGCGCCCGGCCCCGAGGTAACCAGGACGACCCCCGGCTTGCCGGTCGAGCGGGCATAGCCCTCGGCCATGTGGACGGCGCCCTGTTCATGGCGGACCAGGATGTGCCGGATGTCGTTCTGCTGGAAAATCTCGTCATAAATGGGAAGTACCGCCCCGCCCGGATAGCCGAATACCGTATCGACGCCCTGATCGCGCAGAGCTTCGATAACCATCCTTGCACCCGTCATCTGTCGGGACATGCCCATTCTCCATCTCTGAACAAAAACACGGCGGGGATGCCGCCCCGCAGCGTCGCGGAAAACTATGAGGGCGGCGCGGCGCGGTCAATGGCGATTGTCCAAGAAAATGACCCGTTGCCGCAAATTCTTGAAATATTCTTACCGAGACGCCGGCTTTTCGGTAATCATTTCCGGTGCGAGGGCAGGCTGATGCGCGCCACCTGTTCGACGATCGGATCTATGGACAGCGGGTGGATGTCGGAGGTGTGCTGCGCCGGGTCGCCGATCGGCTGCCAGACGCCGCCCTTGTAGATCTCCAGCGCCGAGAATTTCGCCTTGTAATCCATCTTGCGGCTGCCGGGCACCCAATAGCCCAGATAGACGAAGGGCAGGCCGGCGCTGCGTGCCAGGTCGATATGGTCCAGGATGATATGCGTGCCCAGGCTGGCGCTGTCCAGCGCCGGGTCGTAGAAGCTGTAGACGAGGCTCAGCCCGTCATCCAGCACATCGGTCAGGCAGACGGCGACCAGCCGGTCGCTGCCCGGCGGGGGCGGAATCTCGCTGCTGTCGCCCTGATGCGTGCGATATTCGATGACCCGGGTGCGGACCGGCGTCTCCTCGATCATCGCGGCGAATTCGAAGATGTCCATGTCGGCCATGCCGCCATCGGCATGGCGTTCGTCCAGATAGGCGCGGAACAGTTCATACTGCTCCTCGGTCGCCCAGGCGCTGGTGGCGAGCCGACGCAGATGCGCATTCCTGCGCGCCACCCGGCGCTGCGTGCGCGAGGGCTTGAACTCGGACACCCGGATGCGGGCCGACATGCAGGCGACGCAGCTTTCGCAACTGGGTCGGTAGAGCACGTTCTGCGAGCGGCGAAAGCCCTGCCGCGACAGGGCGTTGTTCAGCTCGTTGGCCGAATCGCCGGCCAGCGCGGTGAACAGCTTGCGCTCGGCCCGGCCATGCAGATAGGGGCAGGGCTGCGGCGCCGTCACATAGAATTGCGGTGCATGAGGCAGGCTGTGCCGCATCAGCCGCGCCCCCGGCTCTCGGGGTGCGGCATGCTTGCGGGCGCATGCGGTCGGGTCACTCTCATGTCGGCGCGTGTCGGCTGCGGCTTGTCTGCTGTCAATGGCTCTCGGGCTGAGCCTAGCAACAGTTGCCCTCGCCGCCAAGCGGGGAAACCGCAAGGACCGGCTGTCCCGGCCCATCTGCACGGCATTGACGCGGCGTCGGCTGCGGCTAGGCTGCGGCCATGGATTTCGCCGCCCGCATCACCCGCCTGCCCATTCCCGCCGATCCTGGCCGCGGCCTCTCTGCGCTGCAAGCGACCGGGATCGCCGATCCCCGCCTGGGCGACCTGATCCGGGGCGCTGCCGGGTGCAGCCCCTATCTGGCCGGGCTGATCGAGCGGGAAGCCGACTGGCTGCCCGAGGCGCTGGCGCAGGAGGATGTCGTCGCCCGCGAAACCGCCGGGTTCGAGACGCTTTCCGCCGACGCCCTCGGCCCGGCGCTGCGCCGGGCCAAGCGGCGGGTGGCGCTGTGGGCGGCGCTGGCCGATCTGGGCGGCGTCTGGCGGCTGGAACAGGTGACCGGCGCGCTGACCGACCTGGCCGACCGCGCCACCGACCTGGCGCTGCGCGCCCATGTCGCGGCCGAGCAGGCACGCGGCAAGCTGCCCCCGACCGGGGCCGATGCCGCCGGCATCGTGGCGCTCGCCATGGGCAAGATGGGCGCGGGAGAGCTGAACTATTCCTCGGATATCGACCTGATCGTGCTTTACGACGACAGCGCCTATGCACCGGACGACCAGTATGATGCCCGCGCCGCCCTGATCCGCGCCACCCGCAAGGCGGCGGCGACGATCTCGGACAATACCGACCAGGGCTATGTCTTTCGCACCGATCTGCGGTTGCGGCCCGACGCCGCGGTGACGCCGGTCTGCATCTCGATCTCGGCGGCGCTGGCCTATTACGAGGCCGAGGGCCGCACCTGGGAGCGCAGCGCCTATATCAAGGCGCGGCCCTGCGGCGGCGATCTGGCGGCGGGGGGGCGTTTCCTGCGCGAGCTGCGTCCCTTCGTCTGGCGGCGGCATCTGGATTTCGCCGCCATCCAGGATGCGCATGACATGCGGCTGCGCATTCGCGACCACAAGGGGCTGCATGGCCGCATCGAGGTGCCCGGCCATAACATGAAGCTGGGCCAGGGCGGCATCCGCGAGATCGAGTTCTTCACCCAGACCCGCCAGCTGATCGCCGGTGGCCGCGACACCGACCTGCGCGCACGCGGCACGGTCGAGGGGCTGGCGCGGCTGGCCGAAAAGGGCTGGGTGCCGGCCGAGGTCGCCGAGGAACTGACCGCGCATTACCGCGAGCATCGCGAGATCGAACACCGCATCCAGATGGTGAACGACGCCCAGACCCATTCGCTGCCCGCCTCGGCCGAAGGTCTGGACACCATCGCCCGGATGATGGGCGAAGCCGACACCGCCGCCTGGTCGGCGCGTCTTGCCGCGCGGCTGAGCCGGGTCGAGGCGCTGACCGGGGATTTCTTCGCCCCCGGCGAGCGCCGCGCCCGCCCGAAGCTCTCGGCCGAGGCCGAGGCGATGGTGGAGCGCTGGCGCAGCTATCCCGCGCTGCGCTCGGCCCGTGGGCGCGAGGTCTTTGCCCGGATCGAGCCCGATCTGCTGACCCGCCTGACAGCCGCCGCCCATGCCGAGGAGGCGCTGGCCCGGTTCGACGCCTTCCTGGCCGGGCTGCCGGCCGGGGTGCAGCTGTTCTCGCTGTTCGAGGCTAATCCGCAGCTCATTGAGCTGATCGCCGATATCTGCGGCACGGCGCCCGGACTTGCCGCCTATCTGGCGCGCCATCCCGAGGTGCTGGATGCGGTGCTGGCCGGCAGCTTCTTCGCGCAATGGCCGGGTGCGGCCGAGCTGCGCCGCCAGCTCGACCAGGTGCTGGAGGCGGCGCTGAACGCGCCCAATGGCGGCTATGAACAGGCGCTGGATGCGGCGCGGCGCTGGGCGCATGAGGGGCAGTTCCGCATCGGCGTCCATCACCTGCGCAGCCTGATCGGCGCCGAGGAGGCGGGCGGGCAATATGCCGATATTGCCGATAGCGCCGTGGCGGCGCTGTTCCCGATCGTGGCGGCGGAATTCGCCCGCCGGCACGGGTCGGCGCCGGGCCGGGGGGCGGTGGTGCTGGGCATGGGCTCGCTGGGGGCGCGGCAGCTCAATGCCTCGTCGGACCTGGACCTGATCGTGATCTATGACGCCGCCGGACAAGAGGCGTCCGAGGGGCCGAAGCCGCTGGCGACGCGGGCCTATTACGCGCGGCTGACCCAGGCGGTCATCACGGCGCTGTCGGCGCCGACCTCGGCCGGGCGGCTTTACGAGGTCGACATGCGGCTGCGGCCTTCGGGCCGGCAGGGCCCGGTGGCGACCTCGGTGCAGAGCTTTCGCGACTACCAGATGACCGAGGCCTGGACCTGGGAGCATCTGGCGCTGACCCGTGCCCGGGTGATCGGCACCTGCGGCAGCGAGGCCGCGGCCCTGGCCGATGAGGTCGAGGCGCTGCGGGTCGCGGTGCTGCAGACCCGCGGCTCCGATCCGCGTGTCCTGCCCGACCTGGCCGAGATGCGGGCGCGCATCTTCGCCGCCAAGGCTCCGGACGGCGCCTGGGAGGCCAAGATCGGCCGCGGCCGGTTGCAGGACATCGAATTGCTGGCGCAATGTTTCGCGCTGCGTGCCGGCTCGCCGGCGCGGGCTGTGCAGGCGCAGCTGCGCGCCGGCTTGCGGGCCGGGCTGATCGGTCGCGAGGAGGGGGAAAGGCTGGCCTCGGCCCGGCGGTTCCTGTGGAATCTGCAATGCGCCGGCCGGCTGCTGACCGAAAAGCCGCTCGACATGGACAATCTCGGCAGGGGTGGTCAGGCCTTTCTGCTGCGCGAGACCGGCACGGCTTCGCTGGAGGATCTGGCCGCCCGGCTGGCCGAAACGGTCGCGACGGCGGGCGCCATCATCGACGACGTGCTGGCGGGGGTCGCGGCGCAGGCGGAATAGCGACATTCCGCCGGTTCAGCCGATCCGGCCCAGCACCGGAACCAGCGAGGCCGGCCGGTCCTGACCTGCCGCGGGGGCGGATGCGACCATGGCCGGCCCGGCGATCATCGCCCCAGCAGGCCGATCGGGCGCTTCGCGCAGGGGAATCAGCCTGCCGGCGGTCTGGGCGGCGGGCTCGGATGTCTCGTCCAGGCTGGCCTCGAAGAGGCCGTGCTGGGTCTTGTCCCAGTAAAAGGGCTTTGCCACCACCTCATAGATCGCCTTCCACGCAGCCAGGCAGCCGAGCGGGAAATACAGGTGCAGCGTCGGCACCCAGGGCAGCAGGTGGCGATGCCGGGGCCCGCGCACCGCCCAGCAGCCGATGGCGATGTTCAGCAGTTCCGACGCGACGAACAGCGTGAACAGGATGGCGATGGCATTGCCGCCCAGCATTCCCGACAGCACGGGGCGCATCGGATGCGGCAGGCCGAGGCTGAGCAGCCAGAAGCTCCACAGCACCGGCGCCAGCAGATATTGCGAGACCGAGGCGAAAAGCTGCACCTGCAAGCCGATGAAGCGCCGCGCGCCCAGGTCGCGCCACAGCGCCGCCGGGTCGCGCATATGCACGCCCCAGGTCATGGCGAAGCCCTTGAGCCAGCGCGAGCGCTGCTTGATCCAGGGGATCAGGCGGCAATTCGCCTCCTCATGCGTGACGGTGTCGAGCATCTGCGTGCGATAGCCGCGCCGGGTCAGCCGCACCCCCAGATCGGCATCCTCGGTCACGTTCCAGGCGTCCCAGGCGCCGACCGCTTCCAGTGCCGCGCGGCGGAAGAACAGCGTCGTCCCGCCCAGCGGCGCCACCAGGTCCAGCGCCGCCGCCCCGGCCAGCGTGGCGCGGAACCATGAGGCGTATTCGATGGTGAAGGCGCGGGCCAGCCAGTTGGTGCGCGGGTTGTAATAGTCCAACACGCCTTGCAGGCAGGCCACATCGGGCGGGGCGAAATGGAAGCCGCGCGCGACCTTGTGCAGTTGGTCGGGCTCGGGCCGATCCTCGGCGTCCCAGACCCCGATGATCGAGCCGCGGCAGAAGTTCAGCGCATAGTTCAACGCCCGCGGCTTGGTGCGGACCGGCCCGTCGGGCACCTTCACCACCCGCATCCAGCGCGGCAGCCGGGCGCTCTCCAGCGCCGCGCAGGTGAGGCGGTCGGTCTCCTCGACCACGATCAGGACGTCCATCAGCTCGCGGGGGTAGTCCAGCCGTGACAGCCGGCCGATCAGCTTCTCGGCGATGTCGGCCTCGGCGAACAGCGGCACCATGACCGAGATCACCGGCAGCGGCGCCGTCATCTCGGGGGGCGGGATCCTGCCGCGGGCCATGGCTTCCGCCTGCATGCGGTCGCGGCGGTGCCGGCGCAGGATGGCGGCAAAGGAGAGCAGTTTCAGCATGGCCGAGGCGATCAGCGTCAGCACCGCCCAGGCGGTCAGCAGCGCGATCACCGCGACCGGCGCCAGCGCCAATCCCAGCGCCGCCGCCGCGATCACGCCCACGGCGATTCGGGCGAAGCGGCGTTCATTGCGGGTGCGGCAGCTCTCCTGCGCGGGCACGCGGGCTTCCGCCTGGCGGATCAGCGCGGTGCGGCGCAGCGCCAGGATCGCCTCGCGCGCGGCGTTTGCCGAGCAGAGCAGCATCCGCACCGCGCCGAAACCGGCAGGCAGGCGGCCCTTCAGCGCCTCGAAATGTTCGGGGCGGGCGGTGGCGATGAAGGTCACGCCGCCGACCCGCCGCCAGGGCACCACGCCCTCGGCCAGGCAAAGCTGCGCGCCCATGGCATCGACCAGACGCGGATCGGGCGGCAGCGCCTTGAGGTCCAGCACGCTGCTGCGCCATTGCCGGGACAGGGCGCGAATCAGCGCCTCTTCCTGCACCCAGCCGTTGGCCAGCAGGATCTCGCCCAGCCGGGCCGCCTGCCGCTGGCGCATGACCAGGGCCTTGAGCAGGTTGCGCGGATCGACCGCGCCGTCCTCGATCAGGATCTGGCCCAGCGGGCGCAGGTCGCGGGGTGCGATGACCGCTTCCCCGGCGGCAGGCGCCGCAGTCGGCCGCGATGCGCCCCCGAAGGGCCTGAGGAGAGCAGTGCGGGCCATGCGCGATTCCCGGTCTGGGTCATTCCGACCCAATCTCTGGCATGCAGAGAGTTAAGAACGGGTTAATCGCGCCGGCTTCGCCGGGATCAGCCGCGCCGGCCGCGCATCGCCTCGGCGAAACGCTCGAACAGATAGGCGCTGTCCTGCGGGCCGGGGCTGGCCTCGGGGTGATATTGCACCGAGAAGACCGGCTTGTCCGCCACCCGCAGCCCGCAGTTCGAGCCGTCGAACAGGCTGACATGGGTCTCGATCACGCCTTCGGGCAGGGTCTGGGCATCGACGGCGAAACCGTGGTTCATCGAGGTGATCTCGACCTTGCCGGTTTCCACGTCCTTGACCGGATGGTTGGCACCATGATGGCCGTGGTTCATCTTGATGGTGCTGGCACCCAGCGCCAGAGCAAGCATCTGATGGCCAAGGCAAATCCCGAAGATCGGCAGGTCCTTGCCCAGCAGTTCGCGGATCATCGGCACGGCATATTCGCCGGTCGCGGCCGGATCGCCCGGGCCGTTCGACAGGAACACGCCCTCGGGGTCGTGCGCCAGCACCTCCTCGGCGGTGGCGGTGGCAGGCAGGACCGTCACCTCGGCGCCGCTGTGCGCCAGCGAGCGCAGGATGTTGCGCTTGGCGCCGTAATCGACGGCGACGACGCGGAAGGGCTTCTTTTCCTCCGACCCGCCGAAGGTGCCGGGCCAGGACCACAGCCCCTCGTCCCAGCGATAGCTTTGCCGGCAGCTCACCTCCTTGGCGAGGTCGAGGCCGACGATGCCCTTCCAGTCGCGCGCCTTGGCGACCATGGCGGCGATGTCGAAGTTCCCCTCGGGGTCATGGGCCAGAACCACATGCGGCGAGCCCTGCTGGCGGATCGCGCGGGTCAGGCGGCGGGTATCGACGCCGCCCATGCCGATGCGGCCGCGCCGCGTCATCCACTCGACCAGATCGGCACTGGCCCGCCAGTTCGAGGGCTCGGTCGGGTCCCATTTCACCACGATGCCCGAGGCGACGGGCTCGGGTGCCTCGTCGTCCTGCTCGGTCACGCCGGTATTGCCGATATGGGGAAAGGTGAAGGTCACGATCTGGCTGGCATAGGAGGGATCGGTCATGATCTCCTGATAGCCGGTCATCGCGGTGTTGAAGACCAGCTCGGCCACCACTTCCCCGACCGCGCCGAAGCCCTGGCCGTGGAACACGGTGCCGTCGGCAAGCGCAAGACATGCGGTCGGTTTCTGGGGCATCGTCACTCTCCGGGTAAATCGGCGGGAACCTAGGTAAAGGGCGGGCGGGCGTCAAGGCGGGAACCGGCGCCGCGCGGAACTTTGGCGCCGGGCCGGGGTTGAGGCACGGCTTGACGGCGGGGGCGAAGCCGGGCACCACCCGGCGGAATTCATTCAGCGAGGATCACATGGGACTGCGCGAACGTATTCTGGCCGACACCAAGGAGGCGATGAAAGCCAAGGACTCGGCGCGGCTCTCGACGCTGCGGCTGATCTCGGCCGCGATCAAGGACCGCGAGATCGCTGCCCGCACTGAAGGCGGCGATGAGGCCGGGCTGGCCGAAGCCGACCTGACCGCCATTCTGTCCAAGATGGTCAAGCAGCGCCAGGAATCGGCGAAAGCCTATGAGGAGGGCGGCCGTCTGGAACTGGCCGAGCGCGAGCTGGACGAGATCAAGGTGATCCAGTCCTATCTGCCGCGCCAGCTGGACGAGGCGGAAACCCGCGCCGCCATCGACAAGGCCATCGCCGATCTGGGCGCCGAGTCGATCCGCGACATGGGCCGGGTCATGGCCGAGCTGCGCACGCGCCATGCCGGGCAGATGGATTTCGGCGCCGTCGGCCCCATGGTCAAGGACCGGCTGATGAAGTGACCCGATTCTCTGGGACCGGGGCTGCCGCAGTCCCGCGGCGCATAGCTTTCGCAGCCAAGGACTGATACATTTATTCTTCTGATGAGCAAAAGCTCGCGCACGGCGCGGGTTTCTGTTTACATCCGCCCCGACTCGCCGCCAATGACGCGAGTCGAGGGCGCCGGGAGGCGGCGCGGCCATCAGGAGGACGGGCGATGAAGGCACTGGTGCTGGAAGAAAAGGGCAGGCTGTCGCTGCGGGATTTCGACATCCCCGCCAGGCTCGGGCCCAAGGACGTGCGGATCAGGACGCATACGGTCGGGATCTGCGGCTCGGACGTGCATTACTATACCCATGGCAAGATCGGGCATTTCGTGGTCCGCGCGCCGATGGTGCTGGGGCACGAGGCCGCGGGCACGGTGATCGAGGCGGGAGCCGAGGTCACGAACCTGAAACCCGGCGACCGGGTCTGCATGGAACCGGGGATTCCCGATCCGACCTCGCGCGCCGCGAAGCTGGGGATCTACAATGTCGATCCCGCCGTGACCTTCTGGGCGACGCCGCCGGTGCATGGCTGCCTGACGCCCGAGGTCGTCCACCCCGCCGCCTTCACCTACAAGCTGCCCGACAACGTGAGCTTTGCGGAAGGGGCGATGGTCGAGCCCTTCGCCATCGGCATGCAGGCGGCGCTGCGGGCCCGCATCCAGCCGGGCGACGTGGCGGTGGTCACCGGCGCCGGTCCCATCGGCATGATGGTGGCGCTGGCGGCGCTGGCCGGGGGCTGCGCGCGGGTGATCGTGGCCGACCTGGCCCAGCCCAAGCTGGACATCATCGGCGCCTATGACGGCATCGAGACGGTGAACATCCGCAACCGGCCGCTGGCCGGGGCGGTGGCCGAGGCGACCGACAACTGGGGCGCCGACATCGTCTTCGAATGCTCGGGCGCCGCGCCGGCGATCCTGTCCATGCACCAGCTTGCGCGTCCGGGGGGCGCCATCGTGCTGGTCGGCATGCCGGTCGATCCGGTGCCGGTGGACATCGTCGGGTTGCAGGCCAAGGAACTGCGGGTCGAGACCGTCTTCCGCTATGCCAACGTCTATGACCGCGCCATCGCGCTGATCGCCTCGGGCAAGGTGGATCTCAAGCCGCTGATCTCGGCCAGCATCCCCTTCGAGGACAGCATCGCCGGCTTCGACCGTGCCGTCGAGGCGCGCGAGACCGACGTGAAATTGCAGATCGTCATGCCGGAGTAAGCGCCATGTATCTGGGACTGGACCTGGGCACCTCGGGCATCAAGGCGATGCTGGTGGACGAGACCTTCGCGACCGTCGGCGTCGCCCATGCGGCCCTGACCGTCAGCCGCCCGCATCCCGGCTGGTCCGAGCAGGCTCCGGCAGACTGGATCGCCGGGGCCGAGGCGGTGATCGGGGCGCTGCTGCGCGAGCACCCCGAGGCCATGGCGCGGCTTCAGGCCATCGGCCTGTCGGGGCATATGCATGGCGCCACGCTGCTGGACGGCGCGGACCGGGTGCTGCGGCCCTGCATCCTGTGGAACGACGGCCGATCGGGGCCGCAATGCGCCGAACTGACCGCGTGGGCCGATTTTCACGGCATCGCCGGCAATCTGGTGATGGCGGGGTTCACCGCGCCGAAACTGCTCTGGGTGGCGCAGAACGAGCCCGCGATCTTTGAGCGGACCGCCAAGGTGCTGCTGCCCAAGGATTACCTGCGGCTCTGGCTGACCGGCGAGCATGTCGCCGAGATGTCGGATGCCGCCGGGACGCTGTGGCTGGACGTGGGCAAGCGCGACTGGTCGGATACGCTGCTGGCCGCGACCGGGCTGACGCGCGCCCAGATGCCGCGGCTGGTCGAGGGCAGCGATGTCTCGGGCCATCTGCGCGCCGAATTGGCCGAGCGCTGGGGCATTCCGCGCGTGCCGGTGGCGGGCGGCGGCGGCGACAATGCCGCCACGGCCTGCGGCATGGGGGTGATGACGCCGGGCACGGGATTCCTGTCCTTGGGCACCTCGGGCGTGCTGTTCGCCGCCACCGAGGCTTACGCGCCGAATACCGCCGACGCGGTGCATACCTTCTGCCATGCCGTGCCGGACACCTGGCACCAGATGGGGGTGATCCTGTCGGCGACCGACAGCATGACCTGGCTGTCCGAGATCACCGGCAAGACGGTGCCGGAGCTTGCCGCGCTGGTCGGCGAGGTGACGGCGCCCTCGCCGGTGCTGTTCCTGCCTTACCTCTCGGGCGAGCGCACGCCGCTGAACGATCCCGACGCGACCGGTGCCTTCCTGGGCCTGCGCCGCGCCACCGGGCTGGCCGATCTGGCGCAGGCGGCAATGGAGGGCGTGGCCATGGCCTTTGCCGATTGCGTCCATGCGCTGCGCAAGGCCGGCACCCCGATCGAGGCCGCCTATGCGGTCGGCGGCGGTGCGCGCTCGCCCGCATGGCTACGGATCATGGCCTCGGTCACCGGCCTGACGCTGCTGGAGCCCGAGGACGGCGATTTCGGCGCGGCCTTCGGGGCGGCCAAGCTCGCGGCCGCCTGCGCGACGGGCGACACGTCCGAACGCGTCTTCGCCAAGCCCGCTGTTCGTGCCGAGGTTGTTCCCGATCCCCAACTGGCCGCGGCCTATGCGAAAAAGTATGAGGCCTATCATGCCGCTTATCCGCGCCTGCGGGATTTGACCGCGCCGGGCGCCTGATAGCGTCAACGGCTGGTTTTTCCGAAAAAAGCAGGCCCATTTCGCTGCGATGCGGCAAGATCTTTCTGCTATGCAGCAAGATCTTGCCGCGCCCCTTTCCCCGAGCCTCTTCAATTTCTGTGCGATTTCGGTCAAAAAAGTATCGGTATTTTTTTCGCCCTGATGTGGATCGCGGCGCGGCTTGAAGCCTATGATTCCTGAACGTCCGCGGCAGCCCGCCAGGAGGCCCGACGCGCAGGGAGGAAGGTCAATGCAACCCGATCTGGAACTGGTCCACATCCGCAAGGGCGAATCCTTCGCCGCGTGGATGCACGGCTATCCGTTCCGTACGGTGCGCTGGCATTATCATCCCGAATACGAGATCCATCTGGTCGTCGCCACCTCGGGCACCTTCTACATCGGCGACCATGTCGGCAGCTTCCGGCCCGGCCAGCTGATCATGACCGGGCCGAACCTGCCGCAGAACTGGATCAGCGATATCCAGCCCGGCGAGATCGTGCCGCTGCGCTCGCTGGTGATCCAGTTCCCCGAGCCCTTTATCGAGGATGCCTGCGCCGCCATGCCCGAGATGGAGGCGCTGCGCCCGCTCCTGGACCGCTCGCGCCGCGGCCTGCTGTTCGACGACGCGACCAGCGCCCGCATCCGCCCGCTGGTCGAGCGGCTGATCGAGGCGCAGGGCATCCGCCGCCTGGCGCTGTTCTGGGAGATCCTGGACATCCTGGCCAATGCCTCGGAATACGATGTGCTGGCCAGCCTCAGCTTCGAGCTGGACCTGACGCGCACCCATGACGGCGGCATCAACCGCGCGCTGGGTTATCTGCGCGAGCACCTGACCGAGCAGATCGAGGAGGGCGAGCTGGCCGAGATGGTCGGGCAAAGCCAAAGCGCCTTTTCCCGCGCCTTCAAGCGCCATACCGGCACCACGCTGGTGCGCTATCGCAACCAGCTGCGCGTCGATCTGGCCTGCCAGATGCTGCTGACCGATCCCGACATCAAGGTGGCCGAGATCTGCTATGAGGTCGGGTTTTCGAACCTGTCGAACTTCAACCGGCATTTCCTGAAGCTCAAGGGAATGTCCCCCTCGCAGTTCCGCGCGACATTCGCGGCGCAAAAGGCGCTGGTCATGGCGGACTGACAAGGACCCGCAAAGCGAATTTCACCAATTCGGGCGGCGCGGCGCCGCCCGGAGACGCGCAGGCTTTGCCTGCTTTCATCCAGATGGGAGGGAACCCTGATGAAATTGAAACTGCTTACCGCCTCGGCCGCGTTGGCGCTGCTGGCGGCCCCGGCGCTGGCCCAGGACAAGCTGAAGATCGGCATGACCTTCCAGGAGCTGAACAACCCCTATTTCGTGTCCATGCAGGAGGCGCTGAACGAAGCCGCCGCCAGCCTGGGCGCCGATGTGGTGGTGACCGATGCCGGCCATGACGTCGCCAAGCAGATCTCGGATGTCGAGGACATGCTGCAACAGAACATCGACATCCTGCTGCTGAACCCGACCGACAGCGCCGGGATCGAGGCCGCCGTCCATGCCGCCAAGGCCGCCGGCGTCACCGTGGTCGCGGTCGATGCGAATGCGAACGGCCCGGTCGATACCTTCGTCGGTTCCAAGAACCGCGATGCCGGCTACATGTCCTGCAAGTATCTGGGCGAGGCGCTGGAGGGCAAGGGCGAGGTCGCGATCCTGGACGGCATCCCGGTCGTGCCGATCCTTCAGCGCGTCGAGGGCTGCAAGGCCGCGCTGGAGGAGTTCCCGGAAATCACCCTGGTCACTACCCAGAACGGCCGCCAGGATCGCTCGGTCGCGTTGGGCGTGGTCGAGAACATGATCCAGTCGCATCCGAACCTGGCCGGCATCTTCTCGGTCAACGACGGCGGGGCCATGGGGGCGCTGGCGGCGATCCAGGGCTCGGGCAAGGACATCAAGCTGACCTCGGTGGACGGCGCGCCGGAAGCGGTCCAGGCCATCGCCGCGGGCGGCCCGTTCATCGAGACCACCGCGCAATTCCCGCGCGACCAGGTCCGCGTCGGCCTGGCCATGGCGCTGGCGCAGAAATGGGGCGCCCGCGTGGTGCCGAAGGAAGTGCCGATCGATGTCATGGTCGTTGACGCCGAGAACGCTGCCGAGTTCAGCTGGTAAGGGTTCCTCCCCGCGCCCGCCCCCGCATGTCGCGGGGGCGGGACATTTCCCAGCCATTCAGGAGGGCATCATGCTGGAACTGAACGGAATCCGAAAAAGCTTCGGCAAGATCGAGGTCCTGCACGGCGTCGACATGCAGGTCCGCGCCGGCGAGGTCCATGCGCTGCTGGGCGAGAACGGCGCCGGCAAGTCCACGCTGATGAAGATCCTCTGCGGCATCATCCAGCCCAGCGAGGGCACGATCCGCATCGAGGGGACCGAGCGCCATTTCGCCGATTACGACCAGGCCATTGCCGCCGGCATCGGCATCGTGTTCCAGGAATTCAGCCTGATCCCCTATCTTGACGCGGTCGAGAACATGTTCCTGGCGCGCGAGATGCGCAGCCGCCTGGGCATGTTGGACCGCAAGGCGATGCGCAAGCGTGCTGCCGAGATCATGCGCCAACTTGCGGTGGACGTGGCCTTGGACGTGCCGGTGCACCGCCTGTCGGTCGCCGAGCAGCAATTCGTCGAGATCGCCAAGGCGCTGTCCCTGAACGCCCGCATCCTGGTGCTGGACGAGCCCACCGCGACCCTGACGCCCTCGGAGGTCGAGCACCTGTTCAAGGTCATGCGCGAGCTGCGCCGGCAGGGCGTGGCGATCATCTTCATCTCGCATCATCTGGAAGAGATCTTCGAGATCTGCGACCGCATCACCGTGCTGCGCGACGGCGAGTTCGTCGGCTCCTGCGCGGTTTCCGAGGTCGACAACGACCGGCTGGTCGAGATGATGGTCGGTCGCCGGATCGAGAGCAACTTCCCGCCCAAGCCGGCCCCCTCGACTGCCCCCGTCGTCGTCGAGGTCGAGGAGGTGCAGCTGAAGAAGAGCGGCCCCGTCTCGCGCTTTGCCCTGCGCAAGGGCGAGATCCTGGGCTTTGCCGGGCTGGTCGGCTCCGGCCGCACGGAAACCGTGCTGGCCATGCTGGGGGCGTATCCGGCCCAACGCTGCAAGGTGAAGGTGGACGGGGTCGAGAAACGCTTCCGCGGCCCGGACGAGGGGCTGGCCCACGGCATCGGCCTGCTGCCGGAAAGCCGCAAGGAGCAGGGGCTGATCACCAGCTTTTCGATCCTGCAAAACGTATCGCTGAACAATTACGGCAAGTATCGCAAGAACCACTGGTTCATCGACCTGAAGAAGGAGCTGGACAGCACGAGGTCCGCCATGGCGCAGGTCCGCGTCAAGGCGCAGGGGCCGCATGCCCGCGTCGATACGCTGTCGGGTGGCAACCAGCAGAAGGTCGTCATCGCCCGCTGGCTGAACCACGACATGCAGGTGTTGATCTTCGACGAGCCGACGCGCGGCATCGATGTCGGCGCCAAGGCGGAAATCTATACGCTGATGCGCGAATTCACCGCGAAGGGCGGCGCCATCATCATGATCTCGTCCGAACTGCCCGAGGTGATCGGCATGTCCGACCGGGTCTGCGTGTTCCGCTCGGGCGGGATCGTGGCCACGGTCGAGGGGGCCGAGATCAATTCCGAAACCATCATGACCCATGCCACGACCGGGAGAGTTGAACATGTCGCATGACGCAAACACCGGCGCGGCCGGGAAAACCGGCGGCTTCTCGTTTGGCCGCCTGCTGCATTCGCCTCTGGCGCTGCCGCTGATCGGGCTGATCACCGTCTCGATCCTGATGGGGCTCGCCAGCGACAATTTCTTCAGCCTGAACAATATCCTGAACGTGCTGCGGCAGGTGTCGGTCGTCGGCATCCTCGCGGTCGGCATGACCTTCGTGATCCTGACCGGCGGCATCGACCTGTCGGTCGGCGCGGTCATGGCGCTGGTCGGCACGCTCAGCGCCGGGCTGATGGTCAACATGGGCCTGCCCGCGCCGGTGGCGCTGCTCATCGGGCTGCTGATCGGCCTGGGCATCGGGCTGGCCAACGGCGTGCTGGTCGCCTGGGGCCGGATGCCGGCGATCATCGTGACGCTGGCCACCATGGGCATGGCGCGCGGGCTGGGCCTGATCTATTCGGGCGGCTATCCGATCAGCGGCATCCCCAGCTGGATTTCCTGGTTCGGGGTGGGGCGCATCGGCGTGGTGCCGGTCCCGGTCATCATCATGGTGCTGATCTATGCCGTGGCCTGGGTGCTGCTGCAACGCACCGCCTTTGGCCGCCATGTCTATGCGCTTGGCGGCAACGAGACCGCGGCACGGCTGTCGGGCGTCAAGACCCAGCGGGTGAAGCTGGCGGTCTATGGCATCTCGGGCCTGACCTCGGCCTTGGCCGCGGTGATCCTGACCGGGCGGCTGATGAGCGGCCAGCCCAATGCCGGCCAGGGCTTCGAGCTTGACGCCATCGCCGCCGTGGTGCTGGGCGGCACCGCCATCTCGGGCGGGCGCGGGCTGATCCTGGGCACGCTGATCGGCGCGGTGCTGCTGGGCATCCTGAACAACGGCCTGAACCTGATGGGCATCAACCCCTATCTCCAGGACGTCATCAAGGGCGCGATCATCCTGCTGGCCATCTATATCGGGCGCGAATGGCGCTGAGCCCCGCCCAACCCATTAGAAAGACAGGAGAATGGAATGTCTGAATCGCTGGACGGCAAGATCGCCGTCATCACCGGCGCGGCCTCGGGGATCGGCCTTGCCGCCACCGAGCGGCTGCTGGATCGCGGCGCCACCGTGGTCATGGTGGACTGGAACGAGGCGGCGCTGGCCGAACTGGCCGGCAAGCTGGGGCCCAGGGCGATCCCGCAGGTGACGAACCTGCTGGACGCCGACAGCTGCAATGCCATGATCCCCGAGATCCTGGGCAAGGTCGATCATATCGACATCCTCTATTGCAACGCCGGCACCTATATCGGCGGCGACCTGACCGAGACGACGCCCGAGGCCATCGACCGGATGCTGAACCTCAACGTCAACGCGGTGATGAAGAACGTCCGCGCCGTCGTGCCGCACATGACCCTGCGCAAGACCGGTGACATCGTCGTCACCTGCTCGATCGCCGGCCATTTCCCGACCTGGTGGGAGCCGGTCTATTCCGGCTCGAAATGGGCGATTACCAGCTTCGTCCAGGGCATGCGCCGACAGATGATCCCGCATGGCGTGCGGGTCATGCAGGTCTCGCCCGGCCCGGTGGTCTCGGCGCTGCTGGCCGACTGGCCCGAGGAGAACCTGCGCAAGGCCAGGGAATCCGGCAGCCTGATCGACGCGGAAGAGGTCGCGGATGCGGTCGAATACATGCTGACCCGCAAGCGCACCGTCACCATCCGCGACATGCTGGTGCTGCCGACCAATTTCGACCGCGTCTGACGCCCGGCACCCGGAACGGAGAAGCGCCATGGACCAGTATCTGATCGGCATCGACGTCGGCACCGGCTCGGCCCGGGCCGGGGTCTTCGACCGCGCGGGCCGCCTGCTTGCCACCGCCAAGCGCCCCATCGAGATGCACCGGGAACGCGGCATCATCGCCGAACAGTCCAGCGAGCAGGTCTGGCGCGCGGTCTGCGGTTCCGTCCGGGACAGCGTGGCCCGCGCCGGGATCGACCCGGCGCAGGTCGCGGGCATCGGCTTCGATGCCACCTGCTCGCTGGTCGTGCGCGGGGCCGGGGATGCGACGCTGCCGGTGGGCGACCCCGCCCATCCCGAACGCGACATCATCGTCTGGATGGACCATCGCGCCGTCGAGCAGGCCGAGCGCATCAATGCGCAGGGCCATGAGGTGCTGAAATATGTCGGCACCCGCATCTCGCCCGAGATGGAGACACCGAAGCTCTTGTGGCTGCGCGAGCACCGGCCCGAGGTCTATGCGGCGGCGGCGCATTTCTTCGACCTGACCGATTTCCTGACCTGGAAGGCGACCGGCGCGCTGGAGCGGTCCGCCTGCACCGTCACCTGCAAATGGACCTATCTGGCGCATGAAGGGCGCTGGGACGCGGATTATTTCCGCCAGATCGGGCTGGGCGATCTGGCCGATGACGGCTTCGCCCGCATCGGTGCCCGCGTCGTCGATCCCGGCACGCCGCTGGGGCAGGGGCTGACCGAGGCCGCCGCCGAGGCGATGGGGCTGCGCCCCGGCACCGCTGTCGCGGCGGGGCTGATCGACGCCCATGCCGGCGGCGTCGGCACGGTCGCGGCCGGGGGCGATGCGACGCGCTGCCTGGGCTATGTCTTCGGCACCTCCTCCTGCACCATGACCACCACGCGCGAGCCGGCCTTCGTGCCGGGCGTCTGGGGCCCCTATTATTCCGCCATGGTGCCCGGCATGTGGCTGAACGAGGGCGGCCAGTCCGCCGCCGGCGCCGCCATCGACCAGCTGGTGCAGCTGCATCCCGCCACGGCCGAGGCGACGGCGCTGGCCGAGGCGGCGGGCAAGTCCCTGCCGCAATGGCTGGCCGACCGGGCGCTGGAACTGGCGGGAGAGGCCAGCGCCGCCGTGCGGCTGGCGGATGAGCTGCATGTCGTGCCCGAATTCCTGGGCAACCGTGCGCCCTTCGCCGATCCCCATGCCCGCGCCGTCATCATGGGGCAGGGGATGGAGACCGGGCCGGATTCGCTGGTCGCGCTTTATGTCGCGGGCATTTGCGGCCTGGGCTACGGGCTGCGGCAGATCATCGAGACCCAGGCCCAGAACGGCGCTCCGGTCGAGACGATCAGCGTCAGCGGCGGCGCCGGCGCGCATCCGCTGACCCGGCAGCTTCTGGCGGATGCCACCGGGCTGCCGGTCGAGGTGACGGAATGCCCCGAGCCGGTGCTGCTCGGCTCGGCGATGCTGGGCGCGGTGGCGGCGGGGCTGTTCCCCGACCTGCACAGCGCCATGCCCGCCATGTCGCGCATCGCCACGCACTGCGCCCCCGATCCCGCCAGCCGGGCGCGGCAGGACGCGCGCCACGCCGCCTTCCTAGCGCTGCAATCCACGGCGCGGCAGATCCGCGCCTCCATGGCGGCCCTGTCGCCGAACTGAACACGGCGGCGCTGCCGCCGAACCGATCATGCGAGGAACCATGCAATTCTCGGGCAAGACCGTTATCATCACCGGCGCGGGCAAAGGGATCGGCCGCGCCTGCGCCCGGCTCATGGCCGAACGCGGCGCGCAGGTCGTGGCGCTGTCGCGCACGCAATCCGACCTCGACAGCCTCGCGGCCGAGATCGGCGCGCGCGGCATCCGCGTCGACCTGGCCGACCCGGCCGCCACCCGCGTCGCCATGGCCGAGGCGGGGGCCGCCGACTACCTGATCAACAGCGCCGGCATCAACG
This sequence comes from Paracoccus sp. MKU1, assembly GCF_001447385.1. Classification (GTDB taxonomy): domain Bacteria; phylum Pseudomonadota; class Alphaproteobacteria; order Rhodobacterales; family Rhodobacteraceae; genus Paracoccus. The sequence goes on from NZ_LLWQ01000064.1 coordinate 218,849, forward strand.
TGCTGGAAAGCGTGCTGGACATGACCGAGGCCGGTTATGAGGCGGTGCTGGGCATCAATCTGCGCGCGGCGCTGATCTGCTGCCAGGAATTCGCCCGCGCCCGCGTTGCGGCGGGTGGCGGCGGTGCCATCGTCAACATCACCTCGATCGCCGGCCATCGCGGCTTCCAGGACCACTTGTGCTATGCCGCCTCCAAGGCCGGGCTGGAGGGCGCGACCCGCGTGCTGGCCAAGGAACTGGGCCCGCATGGCATCCGCGTGAACGCCGTGGCGCCCACTATCACCCTGACCGAACTGGCGGCCGAGGCCTGGTCGGACCCGGCAAAAAGCCAGCCGATGATGGTGCGCCATCCCCTGAACCGCTTTGCCGAGGCCGAGGAGGTCGCGCAAGGCATCGCGCTGCTGCTCTCGGACGACAGCCGCATGGTCACCGGCGCGGTGCTGCCGCTGGATGGGGGATTCCTCGCCGTCTGACCGCTTCAGGCCGGGGCGTGGAACCGGCGCCGGCCGTCGCGGCTTGTCTCTCGGCGCCAGAACCGGCGCGAGCCGGGGGACAGCCATGCTCGAAGACCTTCACCGCATCTTCCTGGGCGATCAGGACCTGGGCTTCGCCTGGGAGATCTTCTTCCGCACCGTCATCATCTATTTCTACACGCTGGCCCTGATGCGCTGGCTGGGCGGGCGCACGGTGGCGCAGCTCTCCATCGTCGAGTTCCTGCTGGTCATCGCCATCGGCTCGGCGGTGGGTGATTCGCTGTTCTATCCCGACGTGCCCCTGCTGCCGGCGATGTTCGCCATCTTCCTGGTCGCGGCCTTCAACAAGCTGGTGGACGAGGCGATCCTGTCCTCGGACCTGCTGTCGCGGCTGTTCGAGGGCCGGCCGCGCATCGTCGTCACCGAGGGCCGCGTCCACCGCGACCGCCTGCGCCGGCAGGGCATTGGCATGGGCGAACTCTATGCCAAGCTGCGCGAAAAGGGCGTGGCCGACCTTGCCGACATCAAGTTCGCCATTCTCGAGGCGGACGGCACGCTTTCGGTGCTGAAGCGGGACCGGGACGGCGCGGCCGGGCTTTACCAGCCGCCCGTCCTTCCGCCGGGCGAAATGGCCTGGGCGGACGAGGCATGACCGTGATGCGCCGCACCATCAAGCGGCGGCTGCGCACGGCGCATCCCTTCTGGGCCGAGACGCCGCATATCTCGGCAGAGTATCAGGTGGCGCCCTCGCAGCCGCGCTGGGACGTGGTGATCGTCGGCACCGGCATTTCCGCGGCGCTGCTGGCCGAGCGGCTGACCCGGCGCAAGCGGCGGGTGCTGCTTGTGGATCGCCGCCAGCCGGTGCGGGGCTCGTCGCTCGCCTCGACCGCGATGATCCAGCACGAGATCGACGTGCCGCTGAGCCGGCTCATGCGCCAGATCGGACCCGACAAGGCGGCGCGGGCCTGGCGCCGCTCGGTCAAGGCGGTCGAGGCGTTGCTGCGCCTGTCGCGCCGTCTGGGCCTCGACTGCCAGATGCAGCGCAAGCGGGCGCTCTACCTCGCCGGCGACGAGATGGGCTTTCGCGCGCTGGAGGCCGAGGCGGCGCTGCGCCGCGAGACCGGCATCGCGGCCGAGTTCATCCCTCGCCAGCGCCTGCTGGAGGCATTCGGCATCGACCGCACCGGCGCCATCGTCTCGACCGCCTCGGCCTCGGCCAATCCGGGGCAGTTGACGGCGGGGCTGCTGCGGGTGGCGCAAGAGCGCGGGGCCGAGATCGTCTCGCCCTTCGAGGTCACCGATTTCGCCGAACTGGCGGATGGGGTGGCGCTGACCTCCTCGACCGGGCGGGTGCTGGTGGCGGGCCATGCGGTGTTCTGCACCGGCTACGAATTCCTGCCGCAGCTCGCCTCGGCGCATCACCGCATCATCTCGACCTGGGCGGTGGCCTCGGCCGAGGGGGTGCGCCATCCGGCCTGGCTGCGGGATTTCCTGGTCTGGGAGGCGGCCGACCCCTATCTGTATTTCCGCACCACGCCCACCGGCCGGATCATCGCCGGCGGCGAGGACGAAGCAAGCCCCGATGCCTATGAGGATGCGGACAAGCTGCGCCGCAACGCCGCCGAGATCGCGCGCAAGCTGCGCGAGACCTGCGGCATCCGCATCGGCCGCCCGGCCTATCGCTGGGCCGCGGCCTTCGGCGACAGCGACGACGGCCTGCCGATCATCGACGCGGTGCCGGGCTGCCGGCGCTGCCATGCGGTGATGGGGTTCGGCGGCAACGGCATCACCTATTCCGTCATCGCGGCCGAACTGACCGCGCGCCGGATCGACGGCCGGAGCGATCCGGATGCCGACCTCTATCGGTTTCGCTGAACCGGCGGCCGAACCCTTACCTGCAAGCCCGAATCTGCCCGGCGAAAGGGCAGTGACGCAATGCGACATCGACTTCGTCGCCTGCGTCCTGCCGGCTGCGACGACAAGTGAGTTGCATTCTCCGACAAGCGCCGATTACTGTTGGCTGGCGGAACGAAGAACCAATAGAAACAGGGAGCCCGCATCGTGACAGCAGACCCCGGCAACGACGCCTTCGTTGTCTTCGATCACGTCCAGAAAAGCTATGATGGCCAGACACTTGTGGTCAAAGATCTGAACCTGACCATCGGCAAGGGCGAATTTCTCACCATGCTTGGTCCGTCCGGTTCGGGCAAGACCACCTGTCTGATGATGCTGGCCGGATTCGAGACGGCGACCCATGGCGAGATCCGGCTGGACGGGCGCAACATCAACGATGTGCCGCCCCACAAGCGCGGCATCGGCATGGTGTTCCAGAACTATGCGCTGTTCCCACATATGAGCGTGGGCGAAAACCTGTCCTTTCCGCTGGAAGTGCGCGGCATGGGCAAGGCCGAGCGCGAGACCCGCATCGCCCGCGCGCTCGACATGGTGCAGATGGGCCAGTTCAAGAACCGCCGCCCGGCGCAGCTTTCCGGCGGCCAGCAGCAGCGGATCGCGCTGGCCCGGGCGCTGGTCTTCGACCCCAAGCTGGTCTTGATGGACGAGCCGCTGGGCGCGCTGGACAAGCAGCTGCGCGAGCACATGCAGTTCGAGATCAAGGCCCTGCACGACCGGCTGGGCATCACCGTGGTCTATGTAACCCACGACCAGGGCGAGGCGCTGACCATGTCGGACCGCATCGCCGTGTTCAACGACGGGCGGATCCAGCAGCTTGCCGCGCCGCCGGTGCTGTATGAACAGCCCGAGAACAGCTTCGTCGCCGCTTTCATCGGCGAAAACAACGCGCTGCGTGGCACCATCGAGCAGTTGCAGGGCGACAAGGCGCTGGTGCGGCTGGGCAATGGCGAGCTGATCGACGCCACCGCCGTCAACATCCGCGAAAGCGGCAAGACGACGACGGTCTCGATCCGGCCCGAGCGGGTCGAGTTCAAGCCCGAGCTGATGCCCCACGGCGCCCATACCATCGAGGCGCAGGTGCGCGACGTGATCTATATGGGCGACATCCTGCGGGCGCGGCTGCATGTCGCCGGCCAGGATGATTTCGTCATGAAATACCGCAATACGCTGGGCCAGGTGAAGCTGTCGCCCGGCCAGACGATACGGATCGGCTGGCATCCCGAGGACGCCCGCGCCCTCGATCCGGTCTGAGTGTGCATCGAGCAAGGAACCAGGGAGTTATGATGAAACGCACGCTGATACTGACCTCTGCGCTGGTCACGGCCGCGGCAGCCGCCCAGGCGCAGGACAAGCAGGTCAACCTGCTGTCCTGGGGCGGCGCCTATGGCATGAGCCATGTCGAGGCCTATGCCAAGCCTTTCGAGGCGCAGACCGGCATCAAGGTCGTGGTCTCGGATGCCGACAACCCCGCGACCCCGGTCAAGGCCCAGGTCGAGGCGGGCAATGTCTCGATCGACGTGGCCTCGGTCGAATATGCCGATGCCGTGCGGCTCTGCGACGAGGGGCTGCTGGAGGAGATCGACCCCGCGATCCTGACCCCCGCCGCCGACGGCACCGCGGCGACGGATGACTTCATCGAGGGCGCGATCACCGAATGCTTCGTGGGCACGGATGTCTATTCGATGATCCTGGCCTATGACGACAGCAAGTTCCCCGATGCCAAGCCCGCCGGCGCGGCGGATTTCTTCGACACGGCGAAATTCCCCGGCAAGCGCACCATGCGCAAGGGTGCCAAGTTCAACCTGGAATTCGCGCTGATGGCCGACGGCGTCGCGCCCGACCAGGTCTATGAGGTGCTGGGCACGCCCGAGGGCGTGGACCGCGCCTTTGCCAAGCTCGACACCATCAAGGACAACGTGATCTGGTGGGAAGCCGGCGCCCAGCCGCCGCAGCTGCTGGCCGATGGCGAGGTGACCATGGCCTTTGCCTTCAACGGCCGGATCTTCAACGCCGCCCAGCAGGAGGGCAAGCCCTTCAAGATCGTCTGGGACGGCCAGATCTACGAGATGGAGGGCTGGGTCATGCCGAAGGGCGCCCCCAATCCCGAGGCGGCGAAGGAATTCATCGCCTTCTCGACCGCGCCCGAACAGCAGGCCCGCGCCGCCGAGTTCATCAGCTACGGCCCGCCGCGCATCTCGGCCGCCGCGCTGGTCGGCAATATCGAGGGCACCGACGTGCCGATGGGGCCGAACCTGCCGACCTATGCCGAGAACCTGGAGCAGGCGCTGGCCTCGAACCTGGATTTCTGGGTCGATCACGACGCCGAATTGCAGGAACGCTTCAACGCCTGGCTGGCGAACTGACCTGTCCGGCCCGCGGCGGGGCCATCCCCGCCGCGGCCATCCGAATAAAAGCCCGAACGGGCAAAAGACGGCCAAAGCGCCGCGGACACCAACGGGAGTAGAACATGAAAACCACATTGATCTTGACCTCGGCGCTGTGCAGCCTTGGTCTCGCGGCCCATGCCCAGAACAAGGAGGTCAACGTCGTCTCCTGGGGCGGCGCCTATGAACGCTCGCAGGTCGAGGCCTATAACATCCCCTTTGCCGAACAGACCGGCATCAAGGTGAACATGCTGGCTGCCGACAACCCGGCCACGCCGCTGAAGGCGCAGGTCGAGGCGGGCAATATCACCGGCGACGTCTTCGACATCGAGGTCTCGGACGCGATCCGGCTTTGTGACGAGGGCGCCCTGGTCGAGATCGACCCCGCGATCCTGCCGGCCGCGCCCGACGGCACCCCGGCGACCGAGGATTTCATCCCCGGCGCGTTGCAGGAATGCGCCGTGGCGAACATCTTCTGGGGCACGGTCATCGCCTTCGACACCACGAAGTTCGAGGGCGAGAAACCCTCGACCGCGGCGGATTTCTTCGACACCGCCAAGTTTCCCGGCAAGCGCGGCCTGCCCAAGAACCCCAAGCGCACCCTGTACCTGGCGCTGATCGCCGATGGCGTGGCGCCCGACCAGATCTATGAGGTGCTGGGCACGCCCGAGGGCGTGGACCGCGCCTTCGCCAAGCTCGACACCATCAAGCGCGACGTGGTCTGGTGGGAGGCCGGCGCCCAGCCGGTGCAATTGCTGGCCGATGGCGAGGTGGTGATGGCCACCGGCTATAACGGCCGCTTCTTCGACGCCATGGTCGGCGAGGGCAAGCCCTTCGAGATCATCTGGGACGGGCAATACATGGATATGGACATGTTCGTCATTCCCAAGGACTCGCCCAATCCCGAGGCGGCGCTGGAATACCTGAAATTCGCCACCGCCACCGAACAGCTGGCCAATCAGGCGAAATACATCGCCTATGGCCCGTCGCGGCAAAGCTCGGCGGCGCTGGTCGGGCTCTATCAGGACGGCAAGACCGAGATGGGGCCGCATATGCCGACCAATCCCGAATACATGAAGACCGCGGTCATGGACGACCCGGAATTCTGGGCCGACCATTCCGCCGAACTGGCCGAACGTTTCAACGGCTGGCTCGCCAACTGACGATCGCATCGCGCTGCGGCCCGCCGGTTCGGGCCGCGGCTTCGACCAAGGATCTTGCCTGACAAAGGACCGAGATGGCCAAAGCCCTTGACCCCCATGCCGCCATCGTCACCGAGGCCGGCGGCCTTGCCGAAGGCGGAACGCTGAGAACCGCGGACGGCCGTCCGTTGAAGTCTGCGCTTGCGCGGAGTTCGCGTCGGGCGCGTCGTCGGGCGTTTTTCCTGGTGCTGCCGCTCTTGCTGTTCATCCTGGTCACCTTCGTGGTGCCGATCGGGCAGATGCTGCAGCGCTCGGTCAAGAACGACGGGTTCTCGGCCAACATGCCGCAGCTCTCGGCCTGGTTCCACGACAATCCGCGCGGCACCGAGCCCGACGAGGCGGCCTGGGCGGCGCTGGCCGCCGACCTGACCGCCGCCGCCCAGGCCCGCAGCATCGGCGTGGTCGGCACCCG
>NZ_LLWQ01000065.1 GCF_001447385.1 Paracoccus sp. MKU1
GGACGTCGAGACCTACGGCTCGGCGCGATGGGCAGGGCGGGCCGAGATCGAGCGGGCCGGGCTGCTCGGCCCCGACGGCGTGGTGCTGGGCCGATACCAACAGGACTACCTGCGCCATGACGGACCGGAGCATGTGCTCTGCTTCGCCCCGACCCGATCCGGCAAGGGGGTCGGGCTGGTGGTGCCGACGCTGCTGACCTGGCCCGGCTCGGCCATCGTCCACGACATCAAGGGCGAGAACTGGCAGCTGACCGCCGGGTTCAGGGCGCGGCATGGCCGGGTGCTGCTGTTCGACCCTACCAATGCGGCCTCGGCTGCCTACAACCCGCTGCTGGAAGTGCGTTGCGGCGAATGGGAGGTGCGCGACGTCCAGAACATCGCCGACATCCTCGTTGATCCCGAGGGCTCGCTGGAAAAGCGCAACCACTGGGAAAAGACCAGCCATGCCCTGCTGGTCGGCGTCATCCTGCATGTACTCTATGCAGAGCAGGACAAGACCCTCGCCCGTGTCGCGGCCTTCCTCTCTGATCCGCGCCGTTCGATCGAGGCGACGCTGGCGGCGATGATGAAGACCCCGCATCTGGGCGAGGCAGGCCCGCATCCGGTGATCGCCAGTGCCGCGCGGGAACTGCTGAACAAATCGGAGAACGAGCGCTCAGGCGTGTTGTCGACGGCGATGTCGTTTCTCGGCCTCTACCGCGATCCTGTCGTCGCCCAGGTGACCTCGCGCTGCGACTGGCGCATCGCCGATCTCATTGCTGGCGAGAGACCCTCGACGCTCTATCTGGTGGTGCCGCCCTCGGACATCTCGCGCACCAAGCCGCTGATCCGGCTGGTGCTGAACCAGATCGGCCGCAGGCTGACCGAGGATCTGCATGCGAAGGACCGCAGGCATCGGGTGCTGATGCTGCTCGACGAATTCCCGGCCCTCGGTCGGCTGGACTTCTTCGAGAGCGCCCTGGCCTTCATGGCAGGCTACGGCATCAAGTCCTTCCTGATCGCGCAGTCGCTGAACCAGATCGAGAAAGTCTATGGCCCGAACAATTCGATCCTCGACAATTGCCATGTCCGGGTCAGCTTCGCCACCAATGACGAGAGGACCGCCAAGCGGGTCTCCGATGCGCTCGGTACCGCCACCGAGATGAAGGCGATGAAGAACTATGCCGGGCACAGGCTGGCGCCCTGGCTGGGCCATATCATGGTCTCGCGCTCGGAAACCGCCCGGCCGCTGCTCACCCCCGGCGAGGTGATGCAGCTGCCCCCCGAAGACGAGATCGTCATGGTCGCCGGGACCCCGCCGATCCGGGCACGGAAAGCGCGCTACTATGTCGATCCGCGGTTCCGCGAGCGGGTGCTGCCGCCGCCGGATCCGCGCGAGGTCGCTCCATCACCACGGACTGACGATTGGTCGGCGTTGAAGCCGCCGAAGCTGGATGGTGAGGGGCAGGGGGCTGATGTCTGTGCAGGGTCACATGCCGGCGCTGCACAGGCCGGTGCGAAATCGTCCGCGGATTCGGACGATGCCGGATTGCGCCGCGAGCCGGGGTTGGAACCCTATCAGGACATCGCCCCGGAACCGGTTGCGCCTCCCCAGAACGAATTCGATCCGGACTTCGATGCCTCGGAGCGGCAGGCGGTCCGCAACCGGGGGTTGGTGCGCGACATGCGCCAGGTCGCGCGCCAGATCTCCATGGACCAGAACGATGGAATGGAGCTTTGAGCCATGCCGGAACATGCCGACAAGAAGAAGCGCCTCTCGGTCTATCTCGACCCCGACCTGATGCTGCTGCTGGCCGATTATGCCGACCGGCGCGGGAGATCCCGTTCGCTCGTCGCGGAGGCCGCCATCGCCTCCTTCCTCACGCCCGATGCCGACGAGCGGCAGGAGGCGGCGATGACTCGCCGGCTCGATCGCATCGACCGCAGCATTCAGCGACTGGAACGCGATATCGGCATCGGCAACGAGGCCTTCGCGATCTTCATGCGCTCCTGGCTGACCGCAACCCCGCCGTTGCCCGAGGCGGCGCAGGCCGCCGCACAGGCGCAGGGCGGCCAGCGTTACGACCGCTTCCTCGAAGCCCTCGGCCGGCGTCTCGCCGGCGGCCCGAAGCTGCGCCAGGAGGTGCCGGAAGAGCGAGAGTAGGCAAGGCATGCCGGCGCACCCACCTCTCTTGTGTTCCAGATCAGTGCGGCCGGTCCTCATCGGCCCAGTCCCGCGACGTATGGATGACGCGCAGGATGACGACGCTTTCCCGTCCGGCAACTGGTCGCAACTCGTAGGCGATGATATAGGGCAGGCGGCTGACGGATTTCTCGTAGCTGCCTGTGACCCGGCCGGGGCGCCCGGTTGCCATGTCTCCGAGGGCTGCGCCGGTGTCCCGGAGCCGATCCGCAACCCGCCTTGCGGCGGCCGGGTTGTCCTGCGCGATGAAGGCGATCTGCTCCTTGATGTCGTCCAGGGCCGCGCGGGCCCAGGTCACCGGCCGCTTCACGCGTTTCCTGCGCGCTTCGCTTCCGCCGCGTCGATCACGGCATGGATCTCAGCCATGGCCTCGTCATGCGGCACGACGCGGCCGGCTTCCGCATCGGCCATGCCGCGCCGGATGCCGTCGATGATTTCCAGCTCGCGCTCGACATAGGCGGAAACGGCCTCGGCCGCGAGGAACGACTTGCTGCGCCGGGTTTCTCCGGCGATCCGCTCCAGCTTCCGCTTGGTCTCGGGGGAAACCCGAATCGTCATGGTGGTGCTTGCCGTCATAGTGAAAGCCCTGTGTTATGCTGTGCACAAGATAGCACGACCGGGTCGGCCATGCCACAGTTCAGAGGCAAAGCACGAAGGCGTTATACGTCAGAAGGATGTGGTTGCCGCCGGCTTTCTTCCGCGAACTCCTGTACGGGCGAGCCTAGAAGAAACGTGGTGCAACAATGCGCAAAGGGTGGCATGTTCAGCCGTTTGCCTGCCGTTGAGCACCGACACTCCGTTTCGCCTTCGCGAACCCGCGATCCGAGGCGAGAAACCGCTCCAGCATCGGTACGACGAGCTTCTGCGGCGGGACCGCGGCACCCGGCCCGCCCGTGCCGCTACGGCCCAGAAGCTCGCCGTAAAGGGTCAAATCCCTGTGCAGGCTCGCCGGCAATTCGATGGATAGCTTCACCGGCCTATCGTCCGCGATCGGTCCCAGCTTCAGCTTCGCCATGGTGTCATCCTCCTCCGTTCCCGAAGACCAAATCTCGCGAGACCACAATCCTGACCGGGAAACCCGGCCGGATGGTCAGGGTCGGCGCGACCTGCAACTGGCGCTGGACGATCTGCTGGCCGGCTTGGTCGACGGTGTCCTGGGCCCCGTCGCGGATGGCGCGGATCAGCCGGTCCTCCTCGTCGCCGGCGGCGAGTTCCGTGCCGACGGCCAGCAGCGTCGAGAGCCCGGCGGCCTTCATCAGATCCCACCAGTGATAGTCAACGCCGTCCTCGAGACCGGCGTAACCGGACGCATCCGCGCCGGGCAGGCGCTCCAGCACCAGCGAGCGACCATCGGGAAAGATCAGCCGGTTCCACACCAGCACCACGCGCCGCTGGCCGAAGGCGACGCCGTCGTCGTATTCGCCGATGATGCGGGTGCCCTGCGGGATCAGCAGGATCGAACCGGTCGGGCTGTCGTAGACGGGCTGCGTTACCTGGGCCACGATCTGGCCCGGCAGATCGGAGCGGATGCCGGTGATCAGCGCTGCCGGGATCACCGAGCCGGCCTGCAGGATGTAGGGCGAGGCCGGTGGCGTGACGCGATCCGGGGCAACGGTGATGCGATCGGCGGCGCCGCCCAGGAACGCCGAGTGCCGGTCCTGCGCGCCTGCAGCCTCGGACTGTCCCATGGCACCGAGTCCGCCCGCGGCCTGCCCGGTACTTCCTGCGCCCAAGTCCGACGACCTGCTTGCAGGTCGTGGTCCGCCTTGAAAGAACACGCCGCTGAGCCGCGCGGCCTCTTCTTCCGCCAGCCGCTGCTGCTCCGCCGCATCCATGGCGGGCGCGGCCTCAATCGGGCCGGCGATATCCGGCGCAGGCACCGGCTCGCCGCGATTGCGGGCATTGAGGATCGGCTTGCCGAGATCGCCGGGCAACGCCGGACCGAGGGCGGGGCCGGTATAGTCGCGCGGCAGTTCGGCCAGCCCGTCGGCGGTGGCGCGGTTCTCGGTGGAAAACAGCTCCTCACCGCCGGTTTGCGCCACGTCCTTGCCCTGCAAGGCGTAGATCAGCGCCGCACCGATGCCGAGCGCGGCGAACCCGGCCAGGCCGGCCAGCACCTTGCGTGACAGCCGGGTGACGCGGGGCGGCTCGGCGCGCAGGCGCATCGGCGCGGCGGCGGTTTCCGGGTCGCTCATGACGGCACTCTTCCCTGCTCCGGCTGCAGCCGATGGATCCGCACCACCTGCTGGCGCTTGCCAGAGCCGAGGCGCAGTTCGGCGACGCCGAAGAGCCGGTCGACGATCAGGACATTGCCGTGGACGCGGCTGTTGACGATCTCCTGCTCGCCTTCCGGGCCGATGACGAAGAGCGGCGGCATCTCGCCCTGGGCGATGCCGGGCGGAAAGACCACATGGACCCGGCGGCCGTCGTCGAAGACGGAAACCGGCCGCCAGGGCGGGCTCGTGCCCTCGACCTGCAATCCGTAGCGATGGTTGCGCGCGGCGGCGGCGGGGATCACCGGTGCGGCGGGAACCACCCGCCGCTGCGTGGCCGTGGACGACGAAGTTTCCGGATAATGCCATGACACCGCCGGCATCCAGGTTTCCTCGCCGGCGCGCAGTTCCAGCATGTAGCTGCGCCGGTCGGTGGCGATGACCAGATTGGTGCTGATGTCGGGACGGGTCGGCTTGACCAGCACATGCACGCGGCGGGACGCGCCGCTGCCGCTCTCGGTATCGCCGATGATCCAGCGCGCGGTGTCGCCGGCGGCGATGGGACCGGTGCCGGTCAGCCGCTCGCCAGGCTCCAGCGCGATATCGGTGATCTGCCCAGGCGCGGCATAGACCTGATAGAGCGCGCCCTCGGACCAGGGATAGACCTGGATGGCATTGTAATAGCCCTCGCGGCGCGGCTCGACGCGGGCGGCGAGATTGGCATTCGTCACCCGGCCGGCGGGGCTCTCCGCCCCATTGCCGCCGCGCGCCGGCGTCCAGCCCGGCGGCACATGCAGCGGTTTTGGTGCCGGGTCAGCCTGAACGGCAGCGGGCGGCGATGGCAGCGGCGGGACATCGTCGTCGTAGCTGAACTGCGGGGCCTTGCTGGTGGTGCAGCCCGCCAGTACGGTAGCCGAAAGCAAAACGGCAGCCAGCAGTGGACCGGACAAGCGTTTCGCCAGGGTTCCGAACATTCCTTCGGTGAGAACAAGGCTCATTGGCTCATCTCCCGCGACCATGAGATCGCATTGACGTAGATGCCGAGGGGGTTGGCGCGCAGGGCCTCGGCGCTGCGCGGCGTCTGGATCACCACGGTCAGGATCGCGGTCCAGCGCTCGGTGGCCGAAAGCTGGCCGTTCTCGTAGCGCTTTTCCGTCCAGGCGATCCTAAAACTGTCGGGCGAGGCGCGGATGACCGAAGAGACCTCCACCGAGACCTGCCGCTCGCCCAGATTGGAGAAGGGATCGTTGCCGCGCGCATGGTCGTTCAGCGCCGCCGCGCCACGGTCGGTGGTCCAGTCATAGGCTCTGAGCCAGTTCTGGCGCAGGATCACCGGATCGGCGGGGATCGACCGGACCTGCTCGACGAAGCGGCCGAGATGCCAGGCGATCTGCGGGTCGGTGGGGCGGTAATCGGCAGAAGCGGGCGCGACGGCCTGCGCTTGCCCCAGATCGTCGACCTGCACCACCCAGGGGACCACGGTGCCCCTTGCCGACTGCCAGACCAGCGCCCCGGCAAACCCGGCAGCGACTGTCAGGCAGGCAAAGGCCATCAGCCGCCAGTTCCTGGCCTGCACGCGGGCCGAGCCGATGCGTTCGTCCCAGACCTGCGCCGCCTTCTGATAGGGTGTGACCGGTTCCGGCATCTTGCCGTAATGGGTGGTCGGACGTCTGAAGAGGTTCATGGCTTGTCGCTTTCGGAAAGGGAGACGGAGGCGCCGGGACCATGGCTGTCGCCGGAGCGCACGGCATGGGCGGTGACGGTCGCGCCCCGGCCAAGGGATTGCCCGCGCATGCGCTGCGCCCAGGCAGGCGGGCTGCCAGCCCCCGCAGCCGCACCACCGGCACTCGTACCGCCGAGCGTGCCCTGCGTGGTGCTGCCTCCGGTGCCGGTGAAACCGGCCTTCACGCCGGCTTCGCGGTTGGCCTTGAGACTGGCCGCCGCCCGGCGCAGCGGGGTCATGGCGGCGATGCCCGCCCCCTTGCCGACGCCGGCGGCACCGGAGAGGGCGCCGCCGATCCCGGATTGTCCGGCGGAGTTGAGGCTATAGGCGGCGGAGGCGGCCCCCGCAGTGGCGGCCCCGCCCCGCGCGGTCGCGGCGACACCCCTGGCGCCCAGCACCGTCGCACCCCCGGCGGCCATCGCGGCGCCGCCCACGGCCAGCCCGGTGCCGGCGACGGCGCCCGCACCCAGCTGCGGCCCGCCGGAGACGAGGCCGGTGGCGATGCCGGGGCCGAAGATGCCGAGGCCGAGTAGCGACAGCGCCGCCAGCACGATGGCCATGGCATCGTCGACGGTGGGGGAAACGCCGCCGAAGCCGGTGGTGAACCGGCCGAACAAGGTGCTGCCGATGCCGATGATCACCGCCAACACCAACACTTTTATGCCCGACGACACGACATTGCCGAGCACGCGTTCGGCCATGAACGCCGTCTTTCCGAACAATCCGAAGGGGATGAGCACGAACCCTGCCAACGTGGTCAGCTTGAATTCGATCAGGGTGACGAAGAGCTGGATCGCCAGGATGAAGAAGGCGAGGATGACCAGCGCCCATGCGAAGAACAGGCAGAGGATCTGGATAAGGTTCTCGAAGACCGCCACCCAGCCCATCAGATCTGAGATGGATTCCAGGAGCGGCCGGCCGGCATCGAGCCCGGTCTGGGCGACGCGGCCCGGCCGCAGCAGATCGGCGGCGGAGAATCCGGTGCCCGAGGCCAGCAACCCGAGCCCGGCGAAGCTCTCGAAGACGATCCGGGCGAGGCTGTTCCAGTTCGAGATCAGCCAGGCGAAGACCCCGACGAAGATGGTCTTCTTCACCAGCCGGGCGATGATGTCGTCCTCGGCGCCCCAGGCCCAGAACAGCGCCGCCAGCGTGACGTCGATCACGATCAGGGTGGTGGCGATGAAGGCCACCTCGCTCCCCAGCAAGCCGAAGCCGCTGTCGATATAGCTGGTGAAGACCGCCAGGAACTCGTCGATGACGCCGGTGCCGCCCACGATCTATTCCCTTTCCATGGATGTAGCCGGGGACGACGGATCAGGCCGCCGTCCAAGGAAGCGGTCGCGGGTCTCGGCCCAGATCGTCAGGCATTCGGCATCCTCCGCCGCTGCTTCGCCCATCTGCTGGCAGCGGCGTTGGCCCTCGCGCAGCGAATCTTCCTGCCGTGCAGGTGTCTTGCGCCCCGGCAGGGGCGGCAGATCGCCGCTCCGTTCCATCCCGATCAGCGTCACGGTCATGACGATCGCCAGGAACAGGATGGCAATCAGCCGGGCCATCGCCTTGCCTCCCATGATGCGCCTCCTCGGGCGGTCAGTTGTTGAACATCCGGGCATTGCCGGGCTGGTAACCGGCGCCGGGGGTCAGAAACCGTTCGCGCTGGATGCGGCCCTGTTCGGCGGCGGTTGCACGCTCTGCCTCTGAAAG
>NZ_LLWQ01000066.1 GCF_001447385.1 Paracoccus sp. MKU1
ATCGGGATGAACGGATCGAGCTTCGGGCGCCTGACCTCGGCCGTCCGCCGGTAGCCCGGAGGAACCGAGAACGTCATCATCTTTGCGACCGTGTCGCGCGATATGTTGAATGTCGTCGCCGCCTGACGCTGGCTCATACCAGCAGCACAGGCCTGACGAACCTTGAGATAGAGTTCCACGCTGTAGATCCTCCCATCCTCCCTGCAGCCGCAGAAAGGGAAAAGGTGGACGACTTTTACGCCGCCCGCAGCAGCACCATGCCGCCGCTAACGTGGACTAATTTCGCACCGCCATTCTCACCAGAACAAGACGGTTGCAGCTAGCATGATCGTCTGCGGGCTGCGACCCCAGAACTACGCATCGTTGACGCAGCAGGAAAAGTCTCAGTTCCTGCGCTTCAATGACCTGCGGGGTACAGCCGTCACTTTGTTGGCCGAGGCTGGCTGCGAGGTGCCTCAGATCGCGTCGATCACCGGGCACACGCTGCAATCGGCTACCCGTATTCTTGAAAAGTACATGGCGATGACGCCTGCGCTTTCGAGGGCCGCGATTCAGGCTTTCGAGAGCAGCCCGGCCACCGCCTTTGCAAACCGGCCCCCAGAAGAAGGAGCAGAGCAGTGAAAAAACGCAATAATGTCTGGATGCCAAATGGCGGACCCGGAGCGATTCGAACGCCCGACCCCCAGATTCGTAGTCTGGTGCTCTATCCAGCTGAGCTACGGGTCCGCTGTGAGCCGGTGATTTAGAGTGAGCGCCGGAGGGGCGCAAGGCCAAAATGAGCTTTGGCAGAAACTTTTTCTGAAATCGCCGTGAGCGCCAAGCCGGATCGACATTGCGACCTTCCAGGCCGGGCTTGGCGACGATCCATCGATCGCCATGTCTGTGGACCGAGGGACTGGACCGCACCGGAACGCAGTAAGTCGAGCGATATGCCGCAGGCGCGGCTCCGCCGCTGGCAAAAGGGAAACCTGGCACCATGGATCGAAGCGGCAACCCTTTGTTTGCGAAGAACTGCTCTGGCTTTCTGTTCGGGCGCGCATCGGCATGGCTTGGCGGAGCACGGCGCCGGTGACACGGATACCGGCGGCTTCACTTCGGGCGCCACGCCCCCAAGCTACGGCCGGAGAACGGTCCCCGTCAGAGAACCGCCCTCCGAGCCGCCACGATGCTCTGGCCAGGCTGGTTGCCGCGCAGCCCTAGCACTACTTTGGCGGAAGTGCATTTTCAGGATTCCCAAGGGTCACTTGCGGTGCTTCATGGAGTGCCAGCTTGTGGAGGCTGGCGATGGCGGATGATTGGCGGGACGATCTGACGGAGTGGCTTCGTCCCTTTGTGGCAACATTGGGCAACCGTCGCCGGGCGCGGATGTGTCCGGCTTACGTTGAGGGGCTGATTGGTCCTGGCGATCGCAAGAGCGTGCAGCCCATGGCGATGCGTTCGCCCGGGATTGGTTATGACCAACTTCATCATTTTATTGGTGCCGCGCTGTGGGACAGCGCGCCGCTGGAGAAGGAACCGTGCCGGCAGGCAGACGCCTTGGTCGGTGGCAGCGATGCCTGGCTGATTATTGATGATACCGCGTTGCCCAAGAAGGAGCGTGCCTCGGTTGGGGTAGCACCGCAATACGCGTCGGCGCTCGGCAAGAAGGCCAACTGCCAGACCCTTGTGTCGGTGACGCTGGCATCAGGCGAAGTGCCCGTGATGATCGGGCTTCGGCTGTTTCTGCCCGAGAGCTGGACCGGTAATACGGCGCGCATGGATCGGGCAAAGGTTCCTGACGAGGCGCGCACCTACCGTGACCCAAGCCGGAGATCGCCTTGGCC
>NZ_LLWQ01000067.1 GCF_001447385.1 Paracoccus sp. MKU1
CGCAATATCGCTGCTTATGCGCCCTCCGACGGCGATGAGGCGGTGGGCGGATTGTAAGCCAGGCGACAGTCGGAACCGGGCGGCGGGGCCTTGTGTCGAATCTGACAGGCGAGTTGCTCACTCATGTGGGCCACGAAACCGACGTGGTCCCGTGTCTGGCGCTATCAATGGTAGGCGGTTAAACTATCAACGAAATAACGGAGATGCGGGTGGCGAAGCGGTATACGGGCAACAGCAGCACAGAGCCCAGACAGGATCGGAAGGTGGACCTGGGCGACGCATTGCGCAGACGCATCCTGACGATGCGGATTGCTCCTGGTGCCGTGCTTGACGAGGGCGAACTCAGCGAAGAATTCGGTCTCTCCAAGCCGCCGGTGCGAGAGCTTCTGCGGCAACTGGCCGGCGAAGGCTATGTGGAACTGGAACCCAATCGCCCCGCGCGTGTAGCCCCGATGGGATATCAAGCCTTGCGCGGTTTTTTCCTCGCCGGTCCGATGATCTACATAGCTGCGACAAGGCTTGCGACGGAGCGGGCCACTCGGGCGGACATCGCGCTGCTGAAGGACATTCAAAGCCGCCTCCGAGAGGCGACGATCTCGGGCGATGTGGACGAGAGAATCCTCCTGAACAATGAATTTCACCTCCAGATCGGCCTGATTGGGCGCAACGCCTATTTGTTGCCGAGTCTGCGCAGGCTGCTGATCGACAATGGGCGGATAGGCCGGTCCTTCTTTCGGGAAGGCAAGGACGCTCAATGCAGGATCGAGGCTGCGATGCGGCACCACGATCAGATCATCGAAGCGATCGAGCGGCAGGATCCCGACAGGGCGGAATCGCTCATCCGGGAGCATTTCGATCTTTCCAGGCATGATATCGCCGCCTATGCGGCGCCGGAGGGCCTGAACATTTCTTTGGGAATATAGAGGGCGGCCAGGGTCGCGCGGCCGAAATCGGCAACGGACAGCGATGTCAGCAAGGCGCGAGGGTCATCGCCCGCGCGCCTTGTCCAAGCTTCAAATATGCCGCACCAGCCGCAGCGCATCGTAGATCGCGGCATGGGTGTTGCGCGAGGAAACAGCATCGCCTATCCGGAACAGGGCGAATTGCCCATCCGGGTTGCGCTGCACCGTCTGCGGTTTGCCGGCGATCAACTCGTCGTAATCCACTTCGCCGCCATTGACCGAATGCGGGACCAGCTCGAAATAGAGATCGTCCAGCGGCAGGGTGCCGTTGTTGACCACGATCTGATCGACGACGCGCTCCTTGGTGGTGCCGTCGTAATCGGTTCCGATCACGGCGGTGATCGCATTGCCCGTGCGCCGGGCAGAGATCAGCCGCCAAGTCACGGTGAAGGTGGTGTCGAGCTTTTGCAGGGTGCGCATATAGGGCACCAGGTTCATGGCCATCACCTCGGGCGCGAAGGCGCGGTCGCGGGTCATGATTTCCAGCTTGGCCCCGCTTTGGGCGATGATTTCCGCCGCCTGCATGCCTGCATGATCGCCAGCATCGTCATGGATCAGCACATTGCTGCCCGGCTTCACATCGCCCGAGATGATGTCCCAGGTCGACACCACCAGATCGTTGCCCTCTTCAAGGATCTCGGTGCGGGGCAGCCCGCCGGTCGCCACGATCACCACGTCCGGCTTTTCGCCCAGAACGGTATCGGCCTCGGCATAGCTGTTGAACCTGAAGGTTACGCCCATGCGCTGACATTCCTCGTAGCGCCAGTCGATGATCGAGATCATCTCGCGCCGGCGCTCAGATTGCGCGGTCAGGCGGATCTGGCCGCCGGGATGGTTCGCGGCCTCATGTACGATGACCTCGTGGCCGCGCTCGGCCGCGACGCGGGCCGCCTCCATCCCCGCGGGGCCGGCGCCGATCACCACCACCCGCTTGCGCTCGCTGGCCTTTGCGATCTCGTGCGGCTGCTCGATCTCGCGCCCGGTCGAGGC
>NZ_LLWQ01000068.1 GCF_001447385.1 Paracoccus sp. MKU1
GATCGCCTCTTCCTCGGGTGAGAGCACCGTCGAGTGCGGAGCTTTCGGCCCCGTCGGAAGGTCGGCCACCGAGGTCCGCTTCTTCCATTTGGCCACCGTCTTCTGGTTGATCCCGTAGCGCTTCGACAGCGCTCTCAGGCTCTCTTGACTATTTTGTATTGCTCGACGGATTGCCTCTGTCGTCGTGGCGCTCCCATGAAGAATCTGTCCCATAGCGCATCCCTCCAAGCTTGGGAAAACAATGCACCATCAAATGCCGGGATCAAACATCTCTAGGTCACATACCCATAAACTGGATTCCCTTATGTGGCGCGCTGTGCTTCACTTTGCGCAGGCGAGGGAGGCTGTCATGGCGCGTTTTGACCTGACGGATTTCGAGTGGCCGGTGATCCAGCCGCTGCTGCCGACGAAGGTTCGCGGGGTGAAGCGGGTGGATGACCGGCGGGTGCTGAACGGGATCTTCTGGCGGCTGAGGACCGGGGCGCCCTGGGCGGATGTTCCAGCGCGCTACGGTCCTTACACGACCTGCGTGACACGACCTGCGTGAACCGTTTCAACCGCTGGCGTCGGGCGGGGCACTGGGCGCGCATTCTGCAAGCCGTGTCAGCAGCTTACCAAGGCGATATCCAGATGATCGACTCGTCTTCGATCCGGGTTCACCACCATGCCGCCAACGGTCAAGAAAACATCTCCGATCCCGTTGCATGGGGCGCTCACGCGGCGGGTTGACCACCAAGATCCATGCTCTGGTCGATGCTCTCGGTCGCCCGATCCGCCTGAAGCTGACCGAAGGTCAGGCGCATGACGGGCGATCCGCGGCGGATATGCTGGAGGGCATCGACCGAGGCCAGACCCTGCTGCCCGATCGGGGCTACGACAGCGACAGCCTGCGCGACGGCCTTGCCGCACGCGGCGCCGTGGCCAGCATCCGCCTCATGCCGACGCGGAAGCGGCTTCCGGCTTTCGATCCGATCCTCTATCAACAAAGAAACAGGATCGAGCGGTTCTTCAACAAGCTCAAACACGTCCGCGCCGTCGCAACCCGCTATGACAAGCGCGACGACAACTTCCTCGCCTCCGTCCAACTCGCAGCTCTGCGCATCTGGTTGCGGACATATCAGTCGGGCCCCTAGACCGCGATCGCCACACCGTCCGGCCTAGCGTTGCGGCGGCAAGGAGAGATCTGCGGCCGGGCGGGCGGGCAAGGCAGCGTCCGATGCGATTCGCGGCAAGGCCCATGGCGATGATGATCCAGCACGCACAGGCCCGGAGGAGCACTCGGGCAGCGCTGACCGCGATCTGTCGGCGGCGCGCCTTGCCGGCCGGAATGACGCGGCTCTCGCGCCGTTGTTGGTGCAGTCATTTGTGCCCTGTCGGGGCGTTTTACGGGCTTTTGGGTCGGTTTTCCCTGGTGCGGGTCTCGGCGCGGGGGCGGGCGGGCTGCGACGATTGCGGCGCCTGCTTCGGCACCTGCCCCGAACCGCATGTCATCCTGCCGGCGCTGAAGGGCGAGGGCAGCCCGCTGATCCTGGCGGGCGACTGCCTCAATTGCGGCGGCTGCATCGATGCCTGCCCCAACCGCGTCTTCGCCATGGCCAGCCGGCTGCGGCCCTAGCCGCAGCGCCGGGCCAGCCGCAAAAGCGGGACAGCTGCAAAAACGGGCCGGCCCGCGGGATCCCGGGCCGCGGCAGCGGCCGCCGTTACCGCTCGAGCAGGTTGCGGTGGTTTCTCTCGAGCAGGGCGAGGCCGGCCAGCAGGGGGGCGAGGGCGAAGGCGATGACATAGGCCTGGCTGAGATAGCTCGCCTCATAGGTCGGGTAGAAGCCGCGGCGCATCAGGCCGATGCAATGGATCAGCGGATTGTACCACAGCAGCTCCTGCGCCTTGGCCGGCATCAGGTCATAGAGAAAGATCACCCCCGAGATCAGGAACAGCGGCCGGGTCAGGATGTGCCAGACATGCTCCCAGAGCGGAAAGGCGGTCATCAGGTAGCAGTTCAGCACCCCCACCCCGCTGCCCAGCAGCGTCAGCAGCAGCAGCGCCTCGAAGACCGAGGCCATGTCCACCGGACCCGGCAGCTGGTAGATCACGAAGATCCCGCCGATCACGATGGCGATGACCGCGACATGGGTCAGCGTGTTCAGCACCACCCGCGCCAGCAGCGCATCGACGAAGGTCACGCTGGGATAGGCCAGGAAGGGCCGCGAATAGCGGATCGCGGCGGCGGTCCGGTTGGCCAGATGGGCGAACATGGCAAAGGACAGGTAGCCGGTGGCGTAGAACAGCGGAAAGTTCGAGCCCA
>NZ_LLWQ01000069.1 GCF_001447385.1 Paracoccus sp. MKU1
TAAGAGCGACGGGTCTGGTGTCGATTTGGCGAATGTGAAGATGTCGATGAACCCGTTCGACGAGATCGCGGTCGAGGAGGCGATCCGTCTGAAGGAGAAGGGTCAGGCCGAGGAGGTGATCGCCGTCAGCATCGGCGTCAAGCAGGCGGCCGAGACGCTGCGCACCGCGCTGGCCATGGGCGCGGACCGGGCGATCCTGGTGGTGGCCGCGGACGACGTGCAGCAGGACATCGAGCCGCTGGCGGTGGCGAAGATCCTCGCCGCGGTGGCCAAGGCCGAAGGCACCGAACTCATCATCGCCGGCAAGCAGGCCATCGACAACGACATGAACGCCACCGGCCAGATGCTGGCGGCGATCCTGGGCTGGGCGCAGGCGACCTTCGCCTCGAAAGTCGAGATCGAGGGCGGCAAGGCCAAGGTCACCCGCGAGGTCGACGGCGGCCTCCAGACCATCGCGGTGGCGCTGCCGGCGGTGGTCACCGCCGACCTGCGGCTGAACGAACCGCGCTATGCCTCGCTGCCGAATATCATGAAGGCGAAGAAGAAGCCGCTCGATGAAAAGACCGCCGGAGATTACGGCGTCGACATCGCGCCGCGGCTGGAGGTGGTCTCGGTGCGCGAGCCCGAGGGCCGCAAGGCCGGCATCAAGGTCGGCTCGGTGGACGAGCTGGTGGGCAAGCTGAAAGAAGCGGGGGTGATCTGATGGCTGTTCTGCTGCTTGGCGAAGTCACGAATGGCGCGCTGAACCGCGACGCGACGGCGAAGGCGGTGCAGGCGGTCGGCGCCTTGGGCGATGTGACGGTGCTCTGCGCCGGCGCCTCGGCGAAAGCCGCCGCCGAGGAGGCCGCGAAGATCGCCGGCGTCGCGAAGGTGCTGGTGGCGGAAGCGCCGCTCTACGGTCACCGCCTGGCCGAGCCGACCGCGGCGCTGATCGTGGGCCTTGCCGGCGATTACGACCACATCGCCGCGCCGGCGACGACGGACGCCAAGAACGTCATGCCGCGGGTTGCGGCGCTTCTCGACGTGATGGTGCTGTCGGACGTCTCGGCCATCCTCGACGCGGACACGTTCGAGCGCCCGATCTATGCCGGCAACGCCATCCAGGTGGTGAAGTCGAAGGACGCCAAGAAGGTCTTCACCATCCGCACCGCCAGCTTCGACGCGGCGGGCGAGGGCGGTTCGGCCGCCGTGGCCGAGACCGCCGCCGCCGCCGATCCCGGCCTGTCGGCCTGGGTCGCCGACGAGGTGGCCGAGAGCGACCGTCCCGAGCTGACCTCGGCCAGGCGCGTGGTCTCGGGCGGCCGGGGCCTGGGCTCGAAGGAGAGCTTCGCGATCATCGAGGCGCTGGCCGACAAGCTCGGCGCCGCGGTGGGTGCCTCGCGCGCGGCGGTGGATTCGGGCTATGCGCCGAACGACTGGCAGGTGGGCCAGACCGGCAAGGTGGTGGCGCCCGAGCTTTACGTCGCGGTGGGCATCTCGGGCGCGATCCAGCACCTTGCGGGGATGAAGGACAGCAAGGTGATCGTGGCGATCAACAAGGACGAGGAGGCGCCGATCTTCCAGATCGCCGATTACGGCCTGGTCGGCGACCTGTTCTCCGTCGTCCCGGAACTGACCGGCAAGCTCTGAGCGTCACCGATATTCGTGTCCCCGACGACATCTTCCGTCAGTCGGGAAGGACGGAACCCCGTCACTTACCTCCCCGGGGTTCCGTCCAGGAGAATCGAACATGACTGATATCATTCGCGAGTCGATGGAATACGACGTGGTGATCGTCGGCGGCGGGCCTGCGGGCCTGTCGGCGGCGATCCGGCTGAAGCAGGTGAACCCCGCGCTTTCCGTGGTGCTGCTGGAAAAGGGCTCGGAGATCGGCGCGCATATCCTGTCGGGCGCGGTGCTGGACACCGCCGGTCTCGACAAGCTGATCCCGGACTGGAAGGACAGGGGTGCCCCGGTCACCACCGAAGTCACCAGCGACAACTTCTACATCCTCGGCCCGCATGGCCAGGTGCGGGTGCCGAACTGGCCCATGCCGCCCCTGATGAACAATCACGGCAAATACATCGTCTCGATGGGCAATGTCTGCCGCTGGCTGGCCGAGCAGGCCGAGGCGCTGGAAGTGGAAATCTTCCCCGGCATGGCCTGCTCGCAGCTGGTCAATGAGGGCAGCCGCGTGGTCGGCGTCGTCGCCGGCGAGATGGGGCTGAATGCCGACGGCACTCCCGGCCCGGGCTATGAGCCGGGGATG
>NZ_LLWQ01000070.1 GCF_001447385.1 Paracoccus sp. MKU1
CGAAATCCGGTCCTATGCACCGCTGGATACGACCCTGCACGGCATCGCCGATGCCCTTCAGGCAGTCCAGCAGCGCAACTTCTACCAACTTCGAGCCGAGGCAACGCATCGCGGCCACTACTACCACGAATATTGCATGTCGATCTCCGTCACCCGCGACAGTCCGACATATCAGGACATGACCGCCGATGCCGAGGAGATCGTCATAGAGGCGCTGCGTGATCTCGCCCGCTGGCTCTACCTCCAGTTGGAGCGCGAATACGACTACCTGACCTCGGATGAGGTGATCGACGAGGCCATCGTCGCCAATGAATATACCTTCACCGGAGCCGGACGCCGCTTTGGCTGATCCTGACAAGCGCCCCGCCTGACGGCCGGGCGCTTGTTTCATGCCTGCTCTCGCCACGGATTGAGAGGGAGAGAGCGGCCGGAAGGGATGTAAGCCGGTGCGGTCGAGAGAGAGCGCTGCGCGGCTCGATCCTGTCCTGCTCTCCCGAGGAATCCCCGATGAACATGATTTCCGCATCCGCGGCGGCATCCGCCACGGCGCCGCTTCCGCTCGACCACGACGCCGAGACCGCAGCCTGCGTCTTCACTGCTGCCAGGCTTCTCCTGCCGCATCTCGAACGCGGCCAGCGTGTCGATGCCGCAACCCTGCGCGGCGCCATGGAAGCCGCCTTCGGTGCGTCCGATGCCACCGGCGCATGGAACTGGAAGACCGCCTATGATGCCTGCGAGGCGGCGACCGTTCTCTTCCTGCGCAAATACGGCAATGCGCTTTTCCGCAAAGCCGGCACTCCTGCGACGATCTTGCCGCAGCTCGGCAAGATTGCCGGGCTTCTGCCGACGCATACGCGCCGGTCGGAGGAAGCCCAGACCTTCCAGCAGTTCAGCACCCCGGTCCCGCTCGGCTTCGCGGCGGTCACGGCGGCGGCGATCACCCCCGCCGACCGGGTGCTGGAACCCTCGGCCGGCACCGGGCTCCTCGCCATCCTGGCCGAGATCGCTGGCGGCACGCTGCTGCTCAACGAACTGGCCGAGGCCCGCGCCGGCCTCTTGTCTTCCCTCTTCCCGGCCCTCGCCGTCACCCGGTTCGACGCCGCCCAGATCGACGATCATCTCGATCCCGGCCTTATTCCGACCGTGGTGCTGATGAATCCGCCGTTCTCGGTCATGGCCCATGTCGAGGGCCGCATGGCCGATGCCGCCTTCCGCCATGTCGCCTCGTCGCTGGCGCGCCTGGCGCCCGGCGGGCGGCTCGTGACCATCACCGGGGCGAGCTTCGCATCCGACAATCCGGCATGGACCGCCTCCTGGACCCGGCTGCAGGAACGCGGCCGCGTGCTCTTCTCCGCCGCCGTCGACGGATCGGTCTATGCCAAACACGGCACGACGATCCCGACGCGGCTGACCGTCATCGACAAGCTGCCCGCCGAAGACGCGGCGGTGTTCCCGGCATCGCCCGGTGTCGCGCCGGACGTGGCGACGCTGATCGGCTGGCTGGCGGATCAGCTTCCGGCCCGGCTGCCGGTCGATCCCGGCATTGCCGTGCCGGTTGCCGCGACCCCGACGCCCCGCACCGTGCGCGGCTATATCAACTGCGCCGCGCGATCCGCGCCCGCCGCGCCTCTGGCGGAGCCGGAGGCCGTGCCGGTCGCCTACGAGACCGTGGATTGGGAACCGGCTGAGAACGGTCGCCTCTCGGATGCGATCTATGAGGAGTATGGGCTTCAAACGATTCGCATCGCCGGGGCGCAGGCGCATCCGACCCGGCTCGTGCAGTCGGCCTCGATGGCAAGCATCGCGCCGCCAAAGCCGAGCTACCGGCCCACGCTGCCGAAGGACATTCTCGGCAAGCTGTCCGAGGCGCAGCTGGAGACCGTGATCTATGCCGGCGAGGCCCATGCCGGTTTTCTTGCCGGGGCGTGGACGGTGGACGACACGCTCGACAATCTCGCCGCCGCGCCGGAAGACGCCGAGGGCGCCATCCGCTTCAGGCAGGGTTATATGATCGGCGACGGCACCGGCGTCGGCAAAGGCCGGGAATCCGCCGCCATCATTCTCGACAACTGGATGCAGGGTCGCCGCAAGGCGGTCTGGATCAGCAAGTCCGACAAGCTGCTGGAGGATGCGCAGCGCGATTGGTCGGCGCTTGGCATGGAGCGGCTGCTGGTCACGCCTCTCAGCCGCTTCCCGCAGGGCAAGCCCATCACGCTGAACGAAGGCATCCTATTTCTAACCTATGCCACGCTACGCTCCGATGACCGCGGAGAAAGGGTTTCGCGCGTCAAACAGATCGTCGAATGGTTGGGCACCGACTTCGATGGAGTGGTGATTTTCGACGAGGCGCACAGCATGCAGAACGCCGCTGGCGGCAAGGGAGAACGCGGCGATGTCGCCGCCAGCCAGCAAGGCAGAGCCGGGCTGCGCATCCAGCATGCGCTCCCCAAGGCCCGTGTCGTCTATGTCTCGGCGACCGGCGCCACCACCGTCCACAATCTCTCCTATGCGCAGCGGCTCGGCCTTTGGGGCGGCGAGGATTTCCCGTTCTCGACCCGTGCCGAGTTCATCGAAGCGGTCGAAGCGGGCGGCATCGCGGCGATGGAGGTCCTGGCCCGCGACCTGCGGGCGCTCGGCCTCTACACCGCCCGATCGCTCTCCTTCAAAGGGGTCGAATACGAATTGCTCGACCATGAGCTGACCCCGGAACAGGTCCGCATCTACGACAGCTATGCCGATGCCTTCGCCATCATCCACAACAACCTGGATGCCGCGATGCAGGCTGCCAATATCACCGGCGGTGATGGTGGCTCGGGCACGCTGAACCGGCAGGCCAAATCTGCGGCGCGCTCGGCCTTCGAGAGCGCGAAGCAACGGTTTTTCGGCCATTTGCTCACGTCCATGAAAACCCCGACGCTGATCCGGTCGATCACGGCCGATCTGGACGCGGGCCATTCCTCCGTCATCCAGATCGTCTCGACCGGCGAGGCGCTGATGGAGCGGCGTCTGGCGGAGATCCCGACCGAGGAATGGGGCGATCTGAAAATGGACCTGTCGCCGCGCGAATATGTCCTCGACTACCTCGCCCATTCCTTCCCGGTCCAGCTCTACGAGCCGTTCACGGATTCGGAGGGCAACCTGTCCTCGCGCCCTGTCTATCGCGACGGCCAGCCGGTCGAGAGCCGCGAGGCGGTGGCCCGGCGCGACGAGATGATCGCCAGCCTCGCCAGCCTGCCGCCGGTCCCCGGCGCGCTCGACCAGATCATCCAGCATTTCGGCACCGACACGGTGGCCGAGGTCACGGGCCGCTCGCGACGGATCGTCCGCAAGCGCGGCGTCACCATCGACCGGCTCGTTGTGGAAAATCGCGCGGGTTCGGCGAACCTGGCCGAGACGCAAGCCTTCATGGACGATGCCAAGCGCGTGCTGGTGTTTTCTGACGCCGGCGGCACCGGCCGGTCGTATCACGCCGAACTTTCGGCAAAGAACACCCGGCTGCGTGTCCATTATCTCCTCGAAGCCGGCTGGAAGGCCGACGCTGCCATCCAGGGGCTCGGCCGCACGCACCGCACCAATCAGGCGCAGCCGCCGCTGTTCCGGCCGATCTCGACCAATGTGAAGGCGGAGAAGCGCTTTCTCAGCACCATTGCCCGCCGCCTCGACACCTTGGGAGCGATCACGCGCGGCCAGCGCCAGACCGGCGGCCAGGGCCTGTTCCGGCCCGAGGACAATCTGGAATCGCAATATGCACGCGATGCGCTGCGCCAGCTCTACCTGCTGCTGGTGCGCGGCAAGGTCGAGGGTTGCGCGCTGGAACGGTTTGAATCCGCCACCGGCCTGAAGCTGATGGACTCGAACGGAATCAAGGACGATCTGCCCGCCATCACCACCTTCCTCAACCGGCTGCTGGCGCTGACCATCGAGCTTCAGGGCATCCTATTCACCGCGTTCGAGCAGCTTCTGACCGCACGGATCGAGGGCGCCATCGCGTCCGGCACCTATGACGCCGGGCTGGAGACCTTGCGCGCCGAGAGCTTCGTGGTGACGGATCGGCAGGTGATCTACACGCACCCCCGCACCGGGGCCGAAACCAGCCTGCTGACCATCACCGAACGCAGGCGCAACCACCCGGTCACGCTCGACGCCGCCCTGGCCGAACTCGATGATCCCCTAGCCAAGCTGCTGATCAACGAGCGTTCGGGCCGCGCGGCGGTCCAGATCCCCACCACCAGCGTCATGCTGGATGACGGCGAGATCGAGCGCCGCGTCAGGCTGATCCGCCCGATGGAAGCGCACAATATCCCCATCAGGATGATGGGCGAGACCCATTGGGTCGAGGCCGACCAGGACGCATTCGCCGCCGCCTGGGAGGCTGAGGTCGCGGAAATGCCGGAGTTTGCCGACAGCACGCTCCATATGGTGACGGGGTTGCTGCTGCCGATCTGGAAACGGCTGCCGAACGAGTCCACCCGCGTTTATCGCCTCCAGACCGATGCGGGCGAGCGCATCATCGGCCGCAAGGTCTCCCCGGCCTGGGCCGCGAACGCGACCACGACCGGCATCGCGAAGGTCACGCCAGAGGATGCCTTCGCGGCCCTGATGGACGGTCGGACGATATTCGATCTTGCCGAGGGCCTCCAGCTTCGCCGGGTCCGCGTCATGGGCGTGAACCGAATCGAACTCTCGGGCTTCACCGACACGATGCGCCAGCGTCTCGGCGCCTATGGCCTGTTTCACGAGATCATCTCGTGGAAGCTGCGCATGTTCGTGCCGGTCGATGCCAGCGGACCCGCCGTGCTGGCCAAGCTCTTCGACCGCTGGCCGGTCGAACGCATCGGCGAGCGGGAGGCCGCATGATGCCGCGTCACGACGCATCTGAACTGGCGATCCGCCTTGGCCGAGAGGCCGAGGCGGTCTGCCGCCATTATCTGCCGTCCGGCCACCGCGCCGGGCGATACTGGCTGGTCGGCGATGTGCAGAATACTCCTGGCCGCTCGATGTTCGTCCGCCTTGCCGGGCCGGAATCCGGCAAGGGCGCGGCGGGGAAATGGACCGACATGGCCACCGGGGAGCATGGCGATCTGCTCGATGTCATCCGGCAGACACTCGGTCTTACCCACTTCAAGGAGGTGGCCGAGGAAGCGCGCCGTTTCCTCGCCCTCCCGCATCCCGAACCAGAGAAGACGAAGACGCCAACCGGCAGCACATCCATCAGCGCGCCCGGTTCGCCTGAAGCGTCGCGCCGCCTCTTCGCCATGGCGCAGCCGATCCACGGCACCCTTGCTGCGATCTACCTCAACGGGCGGGCGATCACCTCCCTCTCGGACACAACCGCGCTACGCTACCATCCGCGGTGCTATTACAGGCACGACGAGCATTCGCCCACCGAGATCAGGCCGGCACTCGTTGCCGCCGTCACCGATCTCTCCGGCCACCAGACCGGCGCGCATCGCACCTGGCTCGCCCCGGACGGTTCCGGCAAGGCACCTGTTGAGACACCGCGGCGGGCGATGGGCGACCTTCTCGGCCACGCCGTCCGCTTCGGCGCCGCCGATGAG
>NZ_LLWQ01000071.1 GCF_001447385.1 Paracoccus sp. MKU1
ACAGGATCTGGAAGATCGCGTTGAAGGCCACCAGCCCGGCGACATATTGCCCGTCGCCGCGCGCCAGCTGGTTCCAGACCAGCACCATGGCGATGCAGCGCGCCAGGCCGATCAGGATCAGCCCGGTCATGTATTCCGGCTGGTCGCGCAGGAAGATCACCGCCAGCGCGAACATCAGCACCGGCCCGATCAGCCAGTTCTGCACCAGCGACAGCACCAGCACCCGCCTGTCGGCAAAGACCCGGGGCAGGTCCTCGTAGCGGACTTTGGCCAGCGGCGGATACATCATCAGGATCAGCCCGATGGCGATGGGAATGTTGGTCGAGCCGACCGCCATGGCGTTCAGCGCATCCGGCAGGCCGGTGAACAGCGTGCCCAGCAGGATGCCGATCGCCATGGCCGCGAAGATCCACACGGTCAGGTAGCGGTCGAGAAAGGAAAGCCGGCGGGCCGGGCTGTCGAGGGTCATCACCTGTTCCTTTCAGGCCGAGCGGATGTGGTTGCCCTGGGCATCCACGACCTGCTCGCCGTCCTCCTTGCTGAAGGCGGCGCGCTGCGGCGGCAGCAGGTCCAACACCTGCTCCGAGGGCCGGCAGAGCCGCACCCCCCTGGGGCTGACCACGATGGGCCGGTTGATCAGCACCGGATGCGCCAGCATCGCGTCGACCAGCGCGGCGTCGGGCAGCGCCGTGTCGTCCAGGCCAAGCTCGGCATAGGGCGTGCCCTTCTGGCGCAGCAGCTCGCGCGGCGCGATGCCCATGCGGGCGATCAGCCTCACCAACATCGCGCGCGAGGGCGGCGTCTTGAGGTATTCCACCACATGCGGCTCGATCCCGGCATTGCGGATCATGGCCAGCACGTTGCGCGAGGTGCCGCAATCCGGGTTGTGATAGATCACGACGTCCATGATCGGGCCTCTCGGGTCAAGGTGG
>NZ_LLWQ01000072.1 GCF_001447385.1 Paracoccus sp. MKU1
CCCGCTGCCATGTCGGCCATCTGCGCGGCCGTCTGGTCGATACCCTGTCGGGCGGCGAGCGTCAGCGCAGCTGGATCGCGATGATGCTGGCGCAGGGCGCCCGCACGCTGCTGCTGGACGAGCCGATCTCGGCCCTGGACGTGGCCCATCAGGTCGAGGTGCTGGACCTGGTGCATGGCATGTGCCGCGACGAGGGGATGTCGGCCATCGTCGTGCTGCACGATCTGAACATGGCCGCGCGCTATTGCGACCATGTCGTCGCCCTGGGGGCGGGGCTGCTGCTGCTGGACGGGCCGATCGGCGCGCTGATGACACCCGAGGCGCTGCTGCGTATCTATGGCCTGCCGATGCATGTCGCCGCGCATGAAGGCCATGCCTTTGCGCTGCCGCGCTGAGACCCGGAAAGGAAGACGGAATGCTGCGCAAGTTCCTGGCCTATTACAAACCGCACCGCCGGCTGTTCTGGCTGGATTTCGGCTCGGCGGTGCTGTCGGGGCTGCTGGAATTGTCCTTTCCGCTGGCCATCACGCTGTTCATCGACCACCTGCTGCCGATGGGCGACTGGTCGCTGACCATCGCTGCCGCCATCGGCCTGCTCGCCGTCTATGCCTTCAACACCCTGCTGATGGGCATCGTGATCTATTGGGGCCACATGCTGGGCATCGAGATCGAGACCGAGATGCGCGCCCGCGCCTTTTCCCACCTGACGCGGCTGTCGTGGCGCTGGTATGACCGCGCCCGCACCGGCAAGCTGGTCGCCCGCGTCACCCGCGACCTCGAGGAGATCGGCGAAGTCGCCCATCACGGCCCCGAGGACCTGTTCATCGCCGTGATGACCTTTGTCGGGGCGCTGGTGCTGATGGTCATGCTGCATCCGCTGCTGGCGCTGGTGACGGCGGCGATCGTGCCGCTGACCGTCTGGCTGGTCGTGGTCTATGGCACGCGGATGACGAATACCTGGCGGCAGATCTATGCCCGTGTCGGCAATTTCAACGTCCGGCTCGAGGAGGCCATCGGCGGCATCCGCGTCGTGCAGGCCTTCGCCAACGAGCGGCATGAGGAAACCCTGTTCGAAAAGGACAACCGCGCCTATCGCGCTACCAAGCTGGACGCCTATCGGATCATGGCGCTGTCCACTGCCATCCACTATATGGGCCTGCGCTTCGTGCAGGTGGTGGTGATGGTCGTGGGCGCGGGCTTCGTGCTGCAAGGCAGCCTGACGACCGGGGCCTTCGTGGGCTTTTTGCTGCTGGTCGGCGTCTTCTTCCGCCCGCTGGAAAAGATCGCCGCCGTGATCGAGACCTATCCGCGCGGCATCGCCGGCTTCCGCCGCTACCTGGAACTGCTGGAGACCGAGCCCGAGATCGCCGACAGTCCCGGCGCCGTCCCGGCGCCCATGCTGAAGGGGCATATCGTCTTCGAGAACGTCTCGTTCAGCTATGACATCACCCGGCCGGTGCTGCGGGATATCTCGCTCGAGGTGCGGGCGGGTGAAACCGTGGCCTTCGTCGGCCCCTCGGGTGCGGGCAAGACCACGCTTCTGGCGCTGGTGCCGCGCTTCTATGACGCCGATGCGGGGCGGATCACCATCGACGGGCTGCCCCTGGACGCGATGACGCTGGAATCGCTGCGCGGCCAGATCGGCATCGTCAGCCAGGACGTGTTCCTGTTCGGCACCACGCTGCGCGAGAACATCGCCTATGGCCGACTGGGTGCAAGCGACGACGAGATCATGGCCGCCGCCGGAAAGGCCCAGCTTGGCCCGCTGATCGCCAGCCTGCCCGAGGGTCTGGACACGCTGGTCGGCGAGCGCGGCGTCATGCTGTCGGGCGGGCAGAAGCAGCGCGTCGCCATCGCCCGCGCCTTCCTGAAGAATCCGCCGATCCTGATCCTGGACGAGGCGACCTCGGCCCTGGACCGCGAGACCGAGCGCGAGATCCAGGCGGCGCTGGAGGCCCTTTCCGTCGGGCGCACCACCCTGGTGATCGCCCACCGCCTGACCACCATCCGCAATGCCGACCGCATCGTGGTGATGGAGGGCGGCCAGCTCCGCGAGGCGGGCGATCATCACGGGCTGCTCTTGCAGGGCGGTCTCTATGCCCGTCTGGCAAACTGAGAGGTCCGTATCCGCGACGCCGTCGCCCTTGGCCGCCCGCTTCCCGTCATTTGGGAGGACATCGAGGCCTTCGCCCGCCGCCTGTCCGGATTCTGCAAGACCCGGGTCACGCCCGACCACAGGGTGACCGTCGATCCGGGAACGGGCCGGATCGCGCTTCATTGAGCTGGGAACGAGGCCGCGATCCGCCTGGAAGCCCCGGCATGAGGCCGGGTTGCAGAACCTGCACGACACGGCCGGCGCATGTGCGGGACACGGTGCGGGATGACCTGTCCCACAACCTGCAATGGCCGGCCGGGGGCGATCTGGAAGGTCGCTTTTGCCGCCGAATTTCCGGCTGGGACGCGTCAGCCGCACGCATGGGATCACGCCGCGCTTCATCAGGCTGCGCATCGAGGCCGAAGACCTGGCCGATCTGAACCGGACCGGGCTACATCTGCGGCGGCTGCAACCGAAGGGCCCGGAAAACCTGCTCTGGCCGCGCCTGCTGCCGAACGGGCGCACCGGCTTGCCCGGCGCGGCGCATCTGCGCATGCCGGTCTATACCATCCGCAGCATCGACCCCGGCGCGGGCTGGCTGGAGGTCGATGTCTTCTTGCACGGCAAGGGCCCGATCTGCGCATGGGGGCAATCGGTCCGCCCCGGCGCGGCGGTGGGCCTCAGCGGACCCGGCGGCGGCTGGCTGCCCGCCGGGCGGCGGCTTTGCCTGGGCGCAGATTTCTGTCCCGTTCCGCCCACGCTCCGGCCGCTGCTGATGATCGACCTTGCCTGCCGGACAGGTTATCCTGCGCCGGCCCGCTCCGGCCCAACGAGGAAATGCAAGACGTGACCATCCCCACTCGCCGCCCGACGGGCACTGCCGACGATCCCGTCCTCGGCTCGACGGTGCAATATGTCATCGACACCCTGGCCATGCGCATCGTGTCGCAGGAATACGGCACCGACGAGCGGCTGCCTTCCGAGCGGCAATTGGCGCAGGATCTGGGGGTGGCGCGGAACACGGTGCGCGAGGCGCTGGACCAGCTCGAGGCGCGGGGCATGATCCGGCGCCGCGCGGGGTCGGGGTCCTTCGTCACCTACGATGCCGGCGGCAGCAGCGAGGCGCTCAGCCCGGTGGCGGCGGAAACCGGGCCGCTGCATTTGCAGGTCGTGCGCAGCATCCTGGAGCCGGAGATGGTCCGGCTGGCGATCATCAACATGTCGCCGCGCCGGATCGAGGCGCTGGGGGAAACCCTGTCGCAGATGGAGGCCGTGCAAACCGATGCCAATGCCTTCGTGCGGCTGGAGGAGGAGTTCCATCGCCAGATCGCCAGCGGCACCGACAATCCGCTGCTGATCGCCTGCTACAACCTGGTCATCGACGCCCGCCGGCAGGCCTTTCGCGCCGCCATGTATCGCCGGCACCTGACCCCCAACCGCATCGCCATCTATCAGCGCAGCTACAACGCCCTGTTCAACGCCATCGCCGCCCGGGACATCGAGGAGGCGACCGAGTTCATGAAGCTCGCGCTTATCGAGGACCAGAAGCTTCTGCTCCAGGAGGACTGAGCGCCGCCGCCGGGTCGAGGCGCTGATACCACATCTGCCCCAGCTGTTCGAGATGATGGCGCAGCAGCGGGGCGTGGCGTTCCAGCCAGTTCAGCACCGAGCCGAATTCGATGATCCGCGCCCTGCCGTCGCGGATGCCGACCACCGGCCAGTCGCCGACCAGCGCATTGTCGATGCCGAACAGCGCGCCGCCCCACCAGCGCGCGGTACCGAAGACATGCG
The DNA here is from genome assembly GCF_001447385.1 of Paracoccus sp. MKU1. Taxonomy (GTDB): domain Bacteria; phylum Pseudomonadota; class Alphaproteobacteria; order Rhodobacterales; family Rhodobacteraceae; genus Paracoccus. Next base: position 3,887 of record NZ_LLWQ01000072.1, read on the forward strand.
GCATCTGCTGATGGCGCTTCATCGCTGCCAGGACGGTGATCGGTGCCAGCGAGTCGGCGCTTTCCACCGCGTTCTGCCACAGGTCGAGGATCGAGGCGTATTCCCAGCTCACCGCGCTCCACTCGCCGGGGAAGCGGGCGTTATAGGCGTCGAAGAACGCCTTGGGGCGGCGAAAGAAGAACGCCTTGTCGGCCAGCAGTGGGTCGTCGAAATCCGGGAACTGGAAGACGAAGCGCGACATGAACTCGGTCGAGGTGCTGGCGATCAGCCGCGGATAGTCGTCGCCGGTGCAGGCGAGGATCGGGCCGCGCCAGCCCAGCTCATACGCCGCTTCGGTCAGGGCGCTGGTCATGGGCGCGGGCGAGGTGCACCAGCACAGCAGGTCCGGCGTCGTGTCCAGCATCGCCCGCACGATCGAGCGCGCGTCGGTTTCCCCGGGATCGTAGCGGATTTCCTTGACGATCGGCCGCTCCGCCGCCTCGAAGGCGGCGCGATAGACGGCCAGCGAGGGCAGGCCCAGCCGGTCGGACTGGCTGCACAGCGCCACCCGCCGCATCCCGGGCCGGCTGCGGGTCAGCCATTCGACACCGGTGACGTTGAACAGTGGATGCAGCTCGGCCGGGGCGATCAGGGACGGCGTGTCGGGCGACAGGTCCGAGGGCAGCAGCGTCGCCACCAGCACGCGCCGCGCCATCAGATAGGGCAGGGCCGGGGCGAAACTGTCGCCGCCCAGCGTCAGGACCAGGCGCACGCGCTTGCGCTCGACCATGTCGCGCGCCGCCTCCAGCGTGGCGGCGGGATCGGCGGCGCTGTCATGGGCGACGATCTCCAGCCGGTGGCGCTTGCCGGCCACCATCAGCCCGCCATGGTCGTTGATCCAGTCGGCCCAGATCCGGCATCCGCCCAGGCCCGGCGCCCCCCAGCGTTCCTCGGGCCCCGACAGCGGCGCGAGGAATCCGACTCGCAGCGCCGACCGATTCTCGGCGTTCAGCCGGGGAATCGAGCCGGTGACGACAAGCTGCTGGGCGAGAGATGGCGTGCGCATGAATGCATCTATAGCGGAGTTTTGCCGGTTTCTGCGCCGCAAATCGGACGATTTTATATTCCAGTGAAGAAAAATTGTTGACCTGTGGACATAATCGGCTCTTACTTGGTTCAGGCCGATGGAACCAGTTAGCAAAATTGGTCCATACCGGCAAACAGGGAGCCAACAACATGAAGAAGCGCGTTGCCATCATTGGCGCGGGGCCTTCGGGGCTTGCGCAGCTGAGAGCTTTTCAGTCAGCGGCCCAGAAGGGGGCCGATATCCCCGAGATCGTCTGTTTCGAGAAGCAGTCGAACTGGGGCGGGCTGTGGAACTATACCTGGCGCACCGGCTTGGACGAGTACGGCGAGCCGGTGCATTGCTCGATGTATCGCTATCTGTGGACCAACGGTCCCAAGGAGGGGCTTGAATTCGCCGACTATTCCTTCGAGGAACATTTCGGCAAGCAGATCGCCTCCTATCCGCCTCGTGCGGTGATGTTCGACTATATCGAGGGCCGGGTGGTCAAGGCCGGGGTCCGCGACTGGATCCGCTTCTCGACCGTGGTGCGGCATGTCGAATATGACGAGGACCGCGAGATCTTCACCGTCACCGTCCACGATCTGGTCAAGGACCACATGTATGCCGAGGAATTCGACCATGTGATCGTGGCCTCGGGGCATTTCTCGACCCCGAACGTGCCGGAATACGAGGGCTTCTCGACCTTCAACGGCCGCATCGTCCACGCCCACGATTTCCGCGACGCCCGCGAATTCGCCGGCAAGGACGTGCTGATCATGGGATCGTCCTATTCGGCCGAGGATATCGGCTCGCAATGCTGGAAATACGGCGCGAAATCCGTCACCTCCTGCTATCGCAGCGCGCCCATGGGCTTCAAATGGCCGGACAACTGGCAGGAGAAGCCGGCGCTGGTCCGGGTCGAGGGCAAGGAGGCCGTCTTCAAGGACGGCTCGCGCAAGGAGGTGGACGCCATCATCCTGTGCACCGGCTACAAGCATTATTTCCCCTTCCTGCCCGACGACCTGCGGCTGAAGACCGCGAACCGGCTGGCGGCGGCGGATCTCTACAAGGGGGTGGTCTGGGTCCACAATCCGCGCCTGTTCTACCTGGGCATGCAGGACCAGTGGTTCACCTTCAACATGTTCGACGCCCAGGCCTGGTATGTGCGCGACATCGTGCTGGGCCGGCTCGAGGTGCCGCAGGACAAGCAGGTGCTGATGGCCGATGTGCGCGAGCGCGAAGAGCGCGAGGAAGCCTCGGACGACGTGAAATACGCGATCCGCTACCAGGCCGATTACGTCCAGGAACTGATCGCGGAAACCGACTATCCCAGCTTCGACGTGGATGGTGCCTGCGCCGCCTTCTACGAATGGAAGAGGCACAAGGCCGAGGACATCATGGCCTTCCGTAACCACTCCTATCGCTCGGTCATCACCGGCACCATGGCGCCCAAGCATCACACCCCGTGGAAGGATGCGCTGGACGACTCGATGGAAGCCTATCTGATGAACTGATCCGGGTTCCCCCGACTGGGGCCGGGCATCCGGCCCCATCTTTTTCCTCCTGGGAGGTCCAGATGCTTCAGCTGCCGCCAGAAAGCCTGTTTCGGCCCGGCCCGCCGCGCGGAACCCATGTGCGCCGCGCCGCCGGCTTCACCCTGCCGCCCGGGGTCGAGCGCTATGCCGTTCCCGGCGCCGGCGCGGTCGCGGTGCAGATCGCAGCCGGCGACCGGATCGAGATCATCAACGACGAGGGCGGCCAGCGTTGCGAGCTGCTGGCCGCGCATGCCGACGGCCGGCTGGACGCCGCGATCCTGGGCTCTGCCGCCGACATCCCGGCCGAGGGGTTGCGCACGCTGCTCGCATCGCAGGGGTCGGGGCTGAAATCGCTGCGCCGCCGGCTGGCCGAGCTTGGCATCCCGCTGGCCGAGGCCCGCGCCATCGGCCTGTTCGGGCCGGAATCGCGGGCGGGCGAGACCGTGGCGCTGACCGCCGCCGCCCCTGGCTGGCTGATCGCCGCCGCGCCGGGCGGGATCATGGATTTCGAGGCGCAGGACACCGCGACGCCGCTGACCCTGCGCATCACCCGCGCCAACCCGCGCCGCCAGGGGCAGTTCGCCCTGCCCACGCCGCTGGCCGATCCGGTCCTGGACCTGCGGGTGAAATCCGCCACCGCCGAGGCCTATACCGTCAAGGCCGGGGATTTCATCCAGATCATCGACGTGGACGGCCGGCAATGCACCGATTTCCAGTGCTTCGATGCCCGCAAGCTGGATCGCGGCATCATCCATCCGCTGGACGTGACCACGACCCGCACCATCCAGGGCCATGCCTATCCGATGCCGGGGCTGCACGCGAAATATTTCGACCACGACCTGACGCCGCTGGTCGAGGTCGTGCAGGACACCTGTGGGCGCCACGATGCCTTCGCGCTGGCCTGTTCGGCGAAATATTACGACGATATCGGCTATCCGGGCCATGCCAACTGCACGGACAATTTCAACGCCGCGCTGGCGCCCTATGGGGTCGATGCCCGCGCCGGCTGGATGGCGGCGAATTTCTTCTTCAACACCGGCATCGACGCGCATGGCGTGATGTATGCCGACGAGCCCTGGTCGCGGCCCGGCGACTATGTGCTGCTGCGGGCGCTGACCGATCTGGTCTGCGTCTCCTCGGCCTGCCCCGACGACACCACCGCCGCCAATGGCTGGCACCTGACCGATATTCACGTCCGCAGCTATGGCGCGCAGGAACGGTTCAGCCGTGCCACCGCCTGGCGCGCCACCCCCGACGCGGAGCCGATCATGACCCGTGAGACCGCCTTCCACAAGAATTTCGCCGCCTTGACCCGCGATTTCGTCGAGTATCGGGGCTTCTGGCTGCCCAACTCCTTCCCGGAATGCGACCCGGTCGAAAGCTACTGGGCCTGCCGCGAGGGCGTGGTGGTCATGGACCTGTCGGCCTTGCGCAAGTTCGAGGTGACCGGCCCCGATGCCGAGGCGCTGATGAACTGGGTGCTGACCCGGGATGTCGCCAAGCTGGGGCATGGGCAGGTGGTCTATTCGGCGATGTGCTATCCGCATGGCGGCATGATCGACGACGGCACGCTGTTCCGGCTGGGCGAGCACAACTTCCGCTGGATCGGCGGCAGCGACGAGGGCGGGGTCTGGATGCGCGAGCAGGCCGAGAAGCTGGGGCTGAACGTGATGATCCGCTCCTCGACCGACCAGATGCACAATCTGGCGGTGCAGGGGCCGAAATCGCGCGAGCTGATGGCCGGGATCGTCTGGACGCCGCCGCATCAGCCCGCCGTAGCCGATCTGGGCTGGTTCCGCTTTACCGTCGGCCGCATCGGCGGCGAGCGGGGCGTGCCGGTCGTGGTGTCGCGCACCGGCTACACGGGCGAGCTGGGCTACGAGATCTTCTGTCATCCCAGACATGGCGACGTGGTGTTCGAGGCGGTCTGGAACGCCGGCCAGCCGCTGGGGATCAAGCCGATGGGCCTGGCCGGGCTGGACCTGGTGCGCATCGAGGCCGGGCTGGTCTTTGCCGGCTACGATTTCAGCGACCAGACCGACCCGTTCGAGGCGGGGGTGGGCTTTACCGTGCCGCTCAAGTCCAAGAACGCCGATTTCCTCGGCCGCGAGGCGCTGCTCCGGCGCAAGGAGCATCCCACGCGCAAATTCGTCGGGCTGGAGATCGACGGCCAGGACGCCGTGGGTCATGGCGATTGCATCCGCATCGGCCGGGCGCAGGTGGGCGAGGTCTGCTCGGCCATGCGCTCGCCGCGCAGCGGCCAGATGATCGCCTTGGCGCGGATCGATGTCGCCCATGCCGAGCCCGGCACCGCGGTCGAGGTCGGCCGGCTGGACGGGCATATCAAGCGCATCGCGGCGAAGGTCGCCGCTTTCCCGCATTACGACCCGAAGAAGGAACGCCCCCGCGCCTGAGGCGCGGCCCGCGGGAGGAGGCCGCAGGCGAGGGCAAGGCATCGGGGATCATCTCTCCGACGGACAGCAAGAAAAACGGCACCATCACCGCCCATTCCACAACCGACAGGGATCTGACAGGTGGAAAAGGATCTTGCGAACACGACCGTGCCGGGGCGGAGGGCAGATGCTGCCGGCATCGCTGCCGCGCCGCTGCTGCGCGATCTTCTGGCCCTGCCTCTTGCCTGCGGGACGGGAGGCTCGCATCAGAAAAACGCTTGCCGCATCCGCCCGCAGCCGGGCGATCGGGTATCGGGCGCGCGATTGCGCGCCTTTTTGCTGTCTGCGGCACAGCTCGCGGAACGGATGCCGCGACCCGTTCCGAATGCAAGGGCTTCGCCGGCACCCGCTTGGCCGCCATCGAGCGGCGCGCAAAAAACTGCCCTCTGTGCGGACGAGTGAGGTCCCTGCCATGGACCCGATCAACGCGATTCCTTGACGCCTTCCTCCGCGCCGTTCCGGAAGGGCCATGCTCGCCGAAACCCGGCGGCCGTCAACCCGTCAGCCATTGGCAAATCCATTTCAGACAAGGGATTTCAACCCTCCGACCGACAGGAAATTCCCGCCTGTCATGACGCGCGACCGGCGCCGCCAGGCGCCTTCCGGGCCCGGAAAGTCCCGGAACAGCTAAAAAACAGGGAGAATGACAATGGAAGCAACGACGACTATCCTTTACCCGGATCAGGTAACGCTCAGTTCGCTGGTGCAGAACCTGATCTATGGCTCGGGCACCGCGGGGGCGATCCTCGTCGTGGTCGGGTTGCTGATGATCGACGCGGGCACGACCCGCAACGGCAGCCTGTTCAATTCGACGATCGAGAAGACCATCGGCTTCTTCCTTGGCTTCGCCGCCTATTTCGTCATCGGCTTCGGCTTCTGGGCCGGGCAATATTACGTCATGGAGGGCGCGAGCCTTGCGGATTCGCTGAAGGACTGGTGGCTGGGCGGTGCCCTGGCCAATAGCGTGGCCCAGCATGTCGATCCGGCGGTCTTTCCCGGCCTGAATACGTTCCAGATCTTCGTGTTCTTCCTGGCCTGCTTTGCCGGCATCATCAACGTGCTGCTGCATTTCGCCGTGTCCGAGCGGATGAAGCCCCTGGCCTATTACATCACCTCGGTGGTGGCGGCGGTGGTGTCCTCGGCGCTCAGCTTCGCGGTCTGGGGCTCGGTCGGGCCGCTGACCAATGCGGGTTTCCACGACTTCTTCGGCGTCGGCTTCGTCTACCTGTTCCCGGCCGGCATGGCGCTGGTGCTGGTGCCGATGCTGGGCCGGCGTCCGGGCATGTTCGCGCCGCATCCCAAGGTGAACTCCTATGACGCGCCCAGCATCGGCCTGGCCGCGACCGGGCTGATGACGATCTTTTCCGGCCTGCCGCTGGTGATCCTGTCCTGCCTGTTCTTCTTCGAGCCGCAGGCGCTGGCGGTCAGCGTCACCATGGCCGATACCAGCGTGGGCATCGTCTTCAACAATTACGGCCTTGCCTGGGCGGGGGGCGCGGTGACCGGGGCGATCATCGGCTACAGGAAGCGCTCCTACGCCTATCTGCTGCTGGGACCGCTGGCCGGCTATGTCGCGGGCGCGCCGGGCTTCGACGTCTATGCGCCCTGGCAGACCTTCCTGGTGGCGCTGTTCGCGCCGGTGATCGCCTGGGCCGTCTACGAGTTCACGCAGAAGCGCGGCATCGACGAGCACAAGCTGTTCCCGCTGTTCCTGGGCGCCGGGGTCTATGGGCTGATCATGGTCGGGCTGGTCAAGGCCGGCACCCCGCATGGCGGCTATTTCGGCATCGAGGAGGGGCCCTATGCCTTCCAGCATAACCGGATCGGCGTGACCATGCAGGTTGTGGGTGCATTGGCCTGCATCGGCGCCGGCGTGTTGACCGCCGCGATCCTGACCTTCGTCCTGAAACAGACGGTCGGGCTGCGGGTGGACGAGGACGATCAGGCGACCGGCCTGGACCAGGTCTATTGGGACATGAAGCCCAATGCGGCCTCCCTGCCGGACCGGCCGGTCTGAACCCGGCGCAAGGATCAGGCCCCGGCTTCATGCCGGGGCCGATTCAGGTTCCGTCGGATGGTAGGCAGAGCGGAAAGCGCCGCCGCGCGGCGGCGCGTTGCCACCGTTACCGCACGCGAATGGCAAAGGCCTTGCGCACCGTTTCCTCGGTCTTCCAGATGCCGTCGAACCCGGCCTCGATCACGAAAGTGTCGCCGGCAGAGAAGCGGCGCGGCTCCTTGCCGTTGTCGGTCAGCGTCACCTTGCCCTCGAACAGCTGGATGAACTCGTCCACGTCGTAGCGCACGCGATAGCTGCCCGGCGTCGCTTCCCAATAGCCGGTCAGGAACTTGCCGTCCTCGGACTGGTGCTCGATCCAGGTCTTCATGCTGGGCGAGCCCTCGACCGGGTGCCACCAGTCCAGGTCCTCGGTGATCGGCTGGACCGAGGGGGCCTGGTAGGTGCCGAATTTCTTGATCGCCATAAGCGTCTCCTCTGTTGGTGGAATGTGCTGTAAGGGCCAGCGCGTCAGTCCATGTTGCGGCTGCTTTCGGCGGCGGTGGTGAAATGGCGCATCAGCACGCTCGCCAGCTCGGCGCCGATTCCCCGCCGGTCGATGGCCTTGGCCATGCATTGCAGCCACAGGTCGCGCATCTGCGGGCCGATGGGCACATGCGCGTGGATTTCCTTCAGCCGCGCATGGCGGTGCTTCATGACGTAATATTGCGGCCCCCCGAAGAAACCGCAGAGATAGTTGAACTGCTCCTCGCGCGAATGGGCCACGCCCGCGCCCTGCAAATGCAGAAGATGCAGCTCGCTGGCGTCCTCGTCCTGTTCCACGATGTCGTAGAACTCCTTGACCAGGGCGCGGATGCCCTCGTCGCCTCCCAGTTGCTCGTAGATCGACTGCTTTCGCTGTGCGGCAAAATACATGGCGTGCCTCCCGGAAAACTGACCCTAGAGTAACAGGAAATAAATTATTCTCTCAAGGAAAATATCTGCTGCGAATGCAAGCTGCCCTGCATCGCGGGCCGCGGCCCGGGCGCCCTTGCGGCACGGACCGCTTTGGCCGTCGGCCGAACGGGCGGGCCATGCGCGGCGTGAAACCGCATGGAGGTTCTGCTCCATGCCGGCTACCGTGTAAGCTTTACTATGAAAATTCTGCAACTAGCTTTGGCAGAGAGAAAACAAAGGAAGATGTGAGATGGTCAGCCATACGGCAAAGATAGATGGCTCGCTGACGCAGGATCCCCATGCGATTCGCGACAGCCGCGAGAAAAATCTTGAGGTTGCCATTGGCCGGCAGGTGCGGGAACTGCGCAAGCGGCAGCGGATGACCGGCTCGAAACTGGCCAGCCAGGCGGGCCTGTCGGTCGGCATGCTGTCCAAGATCGAGAACGGCGTCATCTCGCCCTCGCTGACCACCTTGCAGACCTTGGCCAATGCCCTGCATGTGCCGTTGATCCAGCTTTTCTCGGGCTATGAAGAGCCGCGCGGGGCGATGCATGTGAAGGCGGGCACCGCCGTCGAGGTCGAGCGCGCCGGCACCCGCGCCGGGCACCAGTATCACCTGCTGGGCCATATCGGCTCGAACAACAGCGGCGTGGTGGTCGAGCCCTACATGATCGTGCTCAGCACCCAAAGCGACCATTTCCCCACCTTCCAGCATGAAGGGATCGAGCTGCTCTACATGCTCGAGGGAAGAATCGGCTATCGCCATGGCGAGCAGATCTATGATCTTGAACCCGGCGACAGCCTGATCTTCGACGCCGACGCGCCGCATGGGCCCGAGCTTCTGCGCGAATTGCCGGCCCGATATCTGTCCGTCATCTGCTATCCCCAGGCTAAGTAACCTCCTTTTGGAACTGTGATTTTCCTACGCTTCCCTGTGCCGGCCCCCGGACAAGAATTTTCTGTCAGGTAAAAAAAATATCTTGCTAGGCAATCAATTTTGCTCTTAGCTGATCCGTGACGGCTTCAACGCCAAGCTGAACGGAGGTTGCTAATGTGTGGCATCGTTGGCCTGTTCCTGAAAAAAGATGATCTGCGGCCCCAACTGGGGGACCTGCTGACCGACATGCTGATTTCCATGACGGATCGCGGGCCTGACAGCGCGGGGATCGCGATCTACGGGGACGACTCGCAAGGTCTCAAGATGACGATCCAGTCCGATACGCCCGACGAGACTTTCGCGGGCCTCGAGGACAATCTGAACGCGCTGCTGGGCGCGCCGGTGCAGGTGCGGGTGGTCGACACCCATGCGGTGCTGGCCCTGCCCGAAGGCTCCGAGGCCGAGGTCCGGGCCTATATGGCCGAAAAGGGCATCCGCATCATGGGTGCGGGGCAGTCGATGGAGATCTTCAAGGAGGTCGGGCTGCCCAAGGACGTGGCCGCGCGCTTCGGCATCCGGCAGATGGGCGGCAGCCATGGCATCGGCCATACCCGCATGGCGACGGAAAGCGCCGTGACCACGCTGGGCGCGCATCCGTTCTCGACCGACGGCGACCAGTGCCTGGTGCATAACGGCTCGCTCTCGAACCACAACCGGGTGCGGCGCGAACTGGCCCGCAAGGGCTTCGTCCCGCAGACCCAGAACGACACCGAGGTCGCCGCCTGCTACATCTCGTCCCGGCTGGCCGAAGGCGCCAACCTGGGCGAGGCGCTGGAAGGCACGCTCGAGGATCTGGACGGTTTCTTCACCTTCGTGGTCGGCACCAAGAACGGCTTCGGCGTGGTGCGCGATCCCATCGCCTGCAAGCCCGCGGTGATGGCCGAGACCGACAGCTACGTCGCCTTCGGCTCGGAATACCGCGCCTTCGCGAACCTGCCGGGCATCGAGAATGCCCGCATCTGGGAACCGGAACCCGCCACCGTGTATTTCTGGGAGCGCTGACATGACCACCATGGCCAACACGCAGATCCGTGAAGACCTTGACATCGGCTTGCAACCACGGACCATTGACATGGCCTGGACCGAGCTGCGCGATCTCAACAGCACGCTTCAGGCGCAGACCGGCGGCGAATGGGTGATCGAGAACCCGCGCGGCGCGCATGCGCTGGCGGTAGGTTTGCAGGCGCCGCTGGAGGTTACGATCAAGGGTTCCACCGGTTATTACTGCGCGGGTATGAACAAGGAGGCGCATGTGCATGTGACCGGCTCGGTCGGGCCCGGGGTCGCCGAGAACATGATCTCCGGCAGCGTCACCGTCGAGGGCGATGCCAGCCAGTATGCCGGCGCCACCGGCCATGGCGGGCTTCTGGTCATCAAGGGCAATGCCAGCTCGCGCTGCGGCATCTCGATGAAGGGCATCGACATCGTCGTGCATGGCAATATCGGCCACATGTCGGCCTTCATGGCGCAATCGGGCAATCTGGTGGTGCTGGGCGATGCGGGCGACGCACTTGGCGACAGCCTTTACGAGGCGCGGCTGTTCGTGCGCGGCAAGGTCAAGTCGCTGGGCGCGGACTGCATCGAGAAGGAGATGCGCCCCGAGCATCTGGAAATCCTGGCCGACCTGCTGAAGCGCGCCGGGGCGGATGCCGACCCGTCCGAATTCCGCCGCTACGGCTCGGCCCGCAAGCTCTACAACTTCCACGTCGATCACGCCGGCGATTACTGAGGATCATACGATGGACCAAACCCCTAGCACCCTGCCGCGCCAGAGCTGGACCTTCTCGAACGAGATCAATTCGGAAATCCGCCGCGCCGCCGCCACGGGCATCTATGACATCCGCGGCGGCGGGGCCAAGCGCCGCGTGCCGCATTTCGACGACCTGCTGTTTCTTGGCGCCTCGATCAGCCGCTACCCGCTGGAAGGCTATCGCGAGAAATGCGACACCTCGGTCGTGCTGGGCACGCGCTTCGCCAAGAAGCCGATCGAGCTGAAGATCCCGATCACCATCGCCGGCATGTCCTTCGGCGCGCTTTCGGCCCATGCGAAAGAGGCGCTGGGTCGCGGCGCGACCATGGCGGGCACCTCGACCACCACCGGCGACGGCGGCATGACCAACGAGGAACGCGGCCATTCCGAAAAGCTGGTCTATCAGTATCTGCCCTCGCGCTACGGCATGAACCCGGACGACCTGCGCCGCGCCGACGCGATCGAGGTCGTGGTCGGGCAGGGCGCCAAGCCCGGCGGCGGCGGCATGCTCTTGGGCCAGAAGATCACCGAGCGGGTCGCCAAGATGCGCAACCTGCCCATGGGCATCGACCAGCGTTCGGCCTGCCGCCATCCCGACTGGACCGGCCCCGACGATCTGGAGATCAAGATCCTGGAGCTGCGCGAGATCACCGGCTGGGAAAAGCCGATCTACATCAAGATCGGCGGCGCGCGGCCCTATTACGACACCGCGCTGGCGGTGAAGGCGGGCGCCGATGTGGTGGTGCTGGACGGCATGCAGGGCGGCACCGCGGCCACGCAGGATGTCTTCATCGAGCATGTCGGACAGCCGACGCTGGCCTGCATCCGCCCGGCCGTCAAGGCGCTGCAAGATCTGGGCATGCATCGCAAGGTGCAGCTGATCGTCTCGGGCGGCATCCGCACCGGCGCGGACGTGGCCAAGGCGCTGGCGCTGGGGGCCGATGCCGTCGCCATCGGCACGGCGGCGCTGGTCGCGCTCGGCGACAACGATCCGCGCTGGGAGGACGAATATCAGAAGCTCGGCACCACCGCCGGCGCCTATGACGACTGGCACGAGGGCCGCGACCCGGCGGGCATCACCACCCAGGATCCGGAGCTGATGCTGCGGCTGAATCCGGTCGAGGCCGGCCGCCGCCTGCGCAACTACCTGGCGGTGATGACGCTGGAATGCCAGACCATCGCCCGCGCCTGCGGCAAGAGCCACGTCCACAATCTCGAGCCCGAGGATCTTTGCGCCCTGACCGTCGAGGCCGCCGCCATGGCGGGCGTCCCGCTGGCCGGCACCAGCTGGGTTCCGGGGCAGGCCGGTTACTGAAATCAGACAGCCACGGGGCGGGACGAAGTATCCCGCCCTGGGCCAGACATCCTTCAACAGGGAGATTATCGCATGACCGATATGGCCACCTTTGCCCGTGAGGCCGACATGGTCCAGCAACGGGACAAGCCCCGCCACGGCATCTCCACGCCGCAGCAGAAAACCGCCGAGCCGCTTGACCTGGCCGCCTATGCGCGCGACCGGGGCATCAAGCATTTCATGGTTTCCTTCACCGACCTGTTCGGCAGCCAGCGCGCCAAGCTGGTCCCGGCCGAAGGCATCGCCGAGATGCAGGCCGGCGGCGCGGGCTTCGCCGGCTTCGCGACCTGGCTGGACCTGACGCCTGCCCATCCCGACATGCTGGGCATCCCCGACGCCTCGTCCGTCATCCAGCTGCCGTGGAAGAAGGAGGTGGCCTGGGTCGCCTCGAACTGCGTGATGAGCGGCGGGGTCGATCTGGCGCAGGCGCCGCGCAACGTGCTGACCCGGCTGTGCCGCGAGGCGGCGGATATGGGCCTGACCGTCAAGACCGGGGTCGAGCCGGAATTCTTCCTGATGACGCCCGACGGCCTTGCCATCGGCGACCCGGCCGATACGGCCATGAAGCCCTGCTACGACCAGCAGGCGATGTTCCGCCGCCTGGACGTGATCGCCGAGATCTCGGACTACATGCTCGAACTGGGCTGGGAGCCCTATCAGAGCGACCACGAGGACGCCAACGGCCAGTGGGAGATGAACTGGAAATACGACAATGCGCTGGCGACCGCCGACAAGCATTCGTTCTTCAAGTTCATGACCAAGGCCATCGCCGAAAAGCACGGCTTGCGCGCCACCTTCATGCCCAAGCCGATCATGGGGCTGACCGGCAACGGCTGCCACCTGCATATCTCGGTCTGGAACGCCGACGGCACCAATGCCTTCGCCGACGACCGGGACGAACTGGGCCTGTCCCAGCAGGGCTATCACTTCGTCGGCGGCATCATGAAACATGCCTCGGCGCTGGCGCTGCTGAGCTGCCCGACGGTGAACAGCTACAAGCGCATCAACGCGCCGCGCACCACCTCGGGCGCGACCTGGGCGCCGAACAGCGTCACCTGGACCGGCAACAACCGCACCCATATGGTGCGCGTGCCCGGCCCCGGCCGGTTCGAGTTCCGCCTGCCCGACGGCGCCGCCAACCCCTATCTGGTGCAGGCGGCGATCATGGCGGCCGGCCTGTCGGGGCTGCGCTCGAAGGCCGATCCCGGCCCGCGCTCCGATATCGACATGTATGCCGAGGGCCACACCATCACCGGCGCGCCGAAACTGCCGCTGAACCTGCTGGACGCGATCCGCGCCTTCGACGAGGACGAGGGGCTGAAGGCCGCCCTCGGGCATGATTTCTCGGCCGCCTATGTGAAGCTCAAGAACAGGGAATGGAACAACTATTGCGCGCATCTGTCGCAATGGGAGCGGGACAACACCCTGGACATCTGAACGGCGGTTTCCTCCCGGATCCGTAAAACCCCGGCGGCGTCAGCCTCCGGGGTTTTCTGTTGCCTCCGTCCGCAGGGGCCGCCGCGCCGAGGGGCTGGTTCCGAACTGGGCGCGGAAGCTGCGGCTGAAATGGCTGCGGCTGGCAAAGCCGGTTGCCAGCGCGATCTCGGCCAGCGGCAGGCCGGACTGGCTCAGCAGCTCCCGGGCCTTGTCCAGCCGCAGCCGGCGATAGAACTGCATCACGCTTTCGCCCAGCTGCGCCTGGGCCAGCCGCTCCAGGTGCCGGGGCGTGATGTCGCAAAGCTGGCCCAGATCCTCCAGCCCCAGAGGATCGGCGATATGGCTGGTCATCAGCTCGACCATGGCGACCAGCGCCGGATGGTGCAGGTCGTATTTGCGCGCCGGGTCGAGCTGCTGCGGCGCCTCGGCCTCGCGGATGCCGGTATGGATGAACCAGTCGCTGACCGCCCGCGCCAGCCCCGCCCCATGCGCCGAGGCGATCAGCGCATGCATCATGTCCAGCGGCGCCATGCCCCCGGCGCAGGTGAAGCGGTCGCGGTCGATGACGAACAGCCGCCGCTCGATTAGCGCCTCGGGCCAGGTCTCGCGCATGGCGTCGAGATGCTGCCAGTGGATGGTGAAGCGCCGCGCTGCCATCACCCCGGCCGCCGCCAGGATCGCCGCCCCGCCCGAGATGCCGCCAAGCGCCACCCCGCGCCGCGCCAGCCGGCGCACGAAGGCCAGCACCCGGGGATCGCGCTGCGCCAGCGGATCGCCCCCCGCCACCACGAAGAGGATGTCCAGGTTCTCGTCGGCGTCAGTCAGCGCGATGGTCTCGAACCCGCCCGCGACCGAGCTTGGCATGAAGCCGCCCTCGGTCGAGACGAACTGCAATTCGTAAAGCGGCCGGCCGCTCAGCAGGTTCGCCGCGCGCAGCGGCTCGACCGCCGAGGCGGTGGACATCAGCGCGTAATCCGGCAGCAGCAGGAAGCCGTAGCGGCGGGGGCGGGAATCGGGGCGCATGGCAAACCTTTGGCTTTCGCGGCCAGCCTGCCATCCATGTCCGGAACAGGCAAGGAAATGTCCCTTTCGGGCGCATCGGCGGGGTAAGGCTGTGCGAGATTCGAATCGACGAAGGAGATTATCGCCATGCATTTCTCGGGCTTGCGGGTCATCAGAGAGGCGCTGACCGGGCACAAGGGGTGGAAGCCGCTATGGCGCAACCCCGAGCCGCAGCCGGCCTATGACTACATCATCGTCGGCGGCGGCGGGCATGGGCTGGCGACAGCCTATTACCTCGCCAAGACCTTCGGCCGGGCGCGCATCGCCGTGCTGGAGAAAAGCTGGCTCGGCTCGGGCAATATCGGGCGCAACACCACGATCATCCGCTCGAACTACCTGCTGCCGGGCAACGAGCCCTTCTACGAGTTCTCGATGAAGCTCTGGGAAGGGCTGGAACAGGAATTCAACTTCAATGCCATGGTCAGCCAGCGCGGCATCCTGAACCTGTGCCATACCGATGCGCAGCGCGATGCCTTCCGCCGGCGCGGCAATGCCATGCTGCTGGCCGGCGCCGATGCCGAGCTGCTGGACCGCGAGCAGGTCCGGGCCATGGCGCCCTTCCTGAACTTCGACAATGCCCGCTTCCCGATCAAGGGCGGGCTGTTGCAGCGCCGGGCCGGGACCGCGCGCCATGACGGCGTGGCCTGGGGCTATGCCCGCGGCGCCGACATGCGCGGCGTGGACCTGATCCAGAACTGCGAGGTCACCGGCTTCCGCATCGACGGCGGCCGCATCAGCGGCGTCGAGACGACGCGCGGCTATATCGCCGCCGGCAAGGTGGGCGTGGCGGTGGCGGGCTCCTCTAGCCGGGTCATGGCCATGGCGGGGATGCGGCTGCCCATTGAAAGCCACGTGTTGCAGGCCTTCGTCTCCGAGGGGCTGAAGCCCACCATCCCGGGGGTCATCACCTTCGGCGCCGGGCATTTCTACGTCAGCCAGTCCGACAAGGGCGGCCTGGTGTTCGGCGGCGATATCGACGGCTACAACTCCTATGCGCAGCGCGGCAACCTGCCGGTGATCGAGGACGTGGCCGAGGGCGGCATGGCGCTGATGCCGATGATCGGCCGGGCGCGGCTGCTGCGCGTCTGGGGCGGCATCATGGACATGTCCATGGACGGCAGCCCGATCATCGACCGCACGCCGGTCGAGGGGCTCTATCTGAACGCCGGCTGGTGCTATGGCGGCTTCAAGGCGACGCCGGCCAGCGGCTATGCCTTCGCCCATCTGCTGGCCACCGGCCGCCCGCATGAAACCGCCGGCGCCTATCGCCTGGACCGCTTTGCGCGCGGCTATGTCATCGACGAAAAGGGCGTGGGCGCCCAACCGAACCTGCATTGAGGTCGCCATGCTGATCCCCCATCCCCTTCTTGGCCCGCGCGACGCACAGGAATTCACCTATCTGGGCGATGCCGCGCTGCTGAACCGCCCCGACGGCATGGCCGAGGGCGCCGAGGCCGCCTTTGCCGAATACGTCTATCTGCGCGACAACCCGGCCGGCGTGCATCGCGAGCTGTGGTTCCACGAGCAGGGCGACCGCTCCTGGCTGGTGGTGACCCGCGACACCACCACGCACGAGATCCTGGGCGCCGAGCTGGCGCGCGACGTCAAGCTGAAAGGCGGTGCCGCATGACCCGCCTGACCGGAGGGCTGATCGACCGCGCCCGCAGCCTGCGCTTCACCTTCGACGGCCGGACCTATTCCGGCCATCCCGGCGACACCCTGGCCTCGGCGCTGCTGGCCAACGATGTGCGGCTGATGGGCCGCAGCTTCAAGTATCACCGGCCGCGCGGCGTCTTCTCGGCCGGGTCCGAGGAGCCGAATGCGCTGGTGGAACTGCGCAGCGGCGCCCGGAAAGAGCCGAACACCCGCGCCACCGTGGCCGAGCTTTACGACGGGCTGGAAGCCGCCAGCCAGAACCATGTCGGGCCCCTGGGCTTCGACCTACTGGCGGTGAACGACCTGTTTTCGTCCTTCTTCGCGGCGGGCTTCTATTACAAGACCTTCATGTGGCCGCGCGCCTTCTGGGAAAAGCTCTACGAGCCGGCGATCCGTCGGGCGGCGGGTCTCGGCAGCCTGTCGATGCAGCCCGATCCGGATGCCTATGACAAGGGCTTCCTGCATTGCGACCTGCTGGTCATCGGCGGCGGCGCGGCGGGTCTGGCGGCGGCGCTGACCGCCGGCCGGGCCGGGGCGCGGGTCATCCTGGCCGACGAGGATTTCCGCCTGGGCGGCCGGCTGCTGGCGGAATCCCACGCGCTGGACGACGCCCCGGCGACCGAATGGGTCGCGCGGGCCGAGGCCGAGCTGGCGACGCTGCCCAATCTCCGCATCCTGCGCCGCACCACGGTGTTCGGGGCCTTCGACCACGGCGTCTATGGCGCGGTCGAGCGCGTCGCCGATCACCTGCCGGAACCCGGGCGGCAGGTGCGCCAGACGCTCTGGCGGATCACCGCCCGCCGCGCCGTGCTGGCCGCCGGCGCCATCGAGCGGCATATCCCGTTCCGGAACAACGACCGCCCCGGCATCATGCTGGCCGGCGCCATGCGCGCCTATGCCAACCGCTGGGCGGTCCGCCCGGCGAAGCGGGTGGCGATCTTTACCAACAACGACGACGGCCATCGCACCGCGCTGGACCTTGCCGCCAAGGGGGTCGAGGTCGCGGCGGTGATCGACAGCCGTCCCGACGCGCGGGCGCAGGGCCAGTACCGGCTGGTCCACGGCCTGGTCGACAATGCCAAGGGTCGCCTGGGCCTGCGCGGGGTCGAGATCGACAGCAACGGCCGCAAGGAATGGCTGGATTGCGGTGCGCTCGGCGTCGCGGGCGGCTGGAACCCGAACGTGCATCTGGCCTCGCACCATCGCGGCCGCCCGGTCTGGGACGAGGCGCTGCAAGCCTTCGTCCCCGGCGAGGGCGGGCCGTGCGGCCTGATCATCGCCGGCGCCGCCAAGGGGCAGGGCAGCACTGCCGCCGCTTTGCGCTCGGGTGCCGAAGCGGCGGCCGAGGCGCTGGCCCAGCTCGGCATCGAGGCCCGGCCCGCCGATCTGCCGGCGGCCGAGGATGCGCCTGCCGGTCTGCGCCCACTCTGGCATGTGCCGGGCAAGGGCCGCGCCTGGGTCGATTTCCAGAACGACGTGACCGTCAAGGACATCAAGCTGGCGCATCAGGAGAACATGCGCCCGGTCGAGCACCTGAAACGCTGGACGACGCTGGGCATGGCGACCGACCAGGGCAAGACCGCCAACGTCACCGCCCTGGCGGTCATGTCGGAGCTGACCGGCAAGCCGATCCCGGAGACCGGCACGACGATCTTTCGCCCGCCCTATAGCGGCGTGTCGCTGTCGGTGCTGGGCGGCGGTGATACGGGCGCGCATTTCCGCCCGCGCCGCCTGACGCCCACGCATGAATGGGCGCGTGCGCAGGGCGCCGTCTTCATCGAGGTCGGCCCCTGGATGCGGGCGCAATATTTCCCCCGCCCGGGCGAGACGCATTGGCGCCAGACCGTGGACCGCGAGGTGCTGGCCACCCGCAAGGGCGTCGGCATCTGCGACGTGACCACGCTGGGCAAGGTGGACGTGCAGGGCGCGGATGCCGGCGAATTCCTCGACCGGATCTATGCCAATGCCATGAAAAGCCTCAAGGTCGGCATGGTGCGCTATGGCCTGATGCTGCGGGAGGACGGCACGGCCTGGGACGACGGCACCTGCGCCCGGCTGGCCGAGGACCATTACGTCGTCACCACCACCACCGCCCAGGCGGGGCCGGTCTACCGACAGATGGAATTCGCCCGGCAATGCCTCTGGCCCGAACTGGACGTGCAGCTGATCTCGACCACCGACGCCTGGGCGCAGATCGCCGTGGCCGGTCCCAATGCCCGCCGGCTGCTGGAGCGCATCGTGGACGGGTTCGACCTGTCGAACGCGGCCTTTCCCTTCATGGCCTGCGCCGGGCTGACGGTCTGCGGCGGGCTTCGGGCGCGGCTGTTCCGCATCAGCTTCTCGGGCGAGCTGGCCTATGAGATCGCGGTGCCGGCCCGTTACGGTCAGGCGCTGGTCGAGCGGCTGATGGAACAGGGCGCCGATCTGGGCGCGATCCCCTACGGCACCGAGGCGCTTGGCGTGATGCGCATCGAAAAGGGCCATGCCGCCGGCAACGAGCTGAACGGCCAGACCACGGCGCAGATGCTGGGCCTGGGCCGCATGGTCAGCAGCAAGAAGGACGGCATCGGCGCGGTGATGTCCCGGCGCGAGGGGCTGGCGGCCGAGACCCGGGTGCTGGTCGGGCTGCAACCCGTCGATCCGGCACAGCCGGTCCTTGCCGGCATGCATCTTTTCGCCGAAGGCGCGCCGCACCGGACCGAGACCGACCAGGGCTGGATCACCTCGGCCTGCTATTCGCCGCATGTCGGGTCGAGCATCGGGCTGGGCTTCCTGGCCGATGGCGGCGCCCGCATGGGTGAGACGGTGATCGCCGCCAACCCGCTGCAAGGGCAAAAGGTGGCGCTGCGTGTCGTCCCGCCGCATTTCGTCGACCCGGAAGGAGGGCGCCTGCGTGACTGACCTGACCCCCATTACCGCTCTGGGCGCCCGCGCCCCCGCCCGGCACGCCTTCGGTGCCCTGACCATCACCGAGAATGCCGGCCTGGCGCTGGCCTCGCTGGCGCTGCGCCGGGATGCCGCGCAGCCCGCGCCGCTGGGCCTGGCGCTGCCGGGGCCGGGCGCCTGGCAGGCGGGGCAGGGCGTCGCCGCCTTCTGGACCGGCCCCGGCCAATGGATGATCGAGGCCGAGGAGCGCGCCGCCGAGGATTTCGCCGCCGTGCTGGCCGGCGAGGCGTCGGGCTGCTCGGTCACCGAACAGACCGACGGCTGGACCGCATTCGAAATCGTCTCGGACCGGGGCGGCGCCCCAATCCGGGCGCTGATGGAAAAACTGGTGAACATCGACGCGGCCGCGTTCGGGCCGGGTTCGGCCACGCGCACCGGCCTGCATCACATGAGCGTCTTCCTGATCCGCCGGGCCGAGGACCGGCTGGCGGTGATCGGTATGCGGTCCCTGGCCGGCGCGCTCTGGCATGCGCTCGGGGAAACCGCCGGGCGCCTGAAGGGAGAAAGGACATGAACATGGCTGCAAGGAATGGCAGTACGATCATCGACGGCAAGGCTTTTGCTTCTGGTGTGCGGGCTCGGGTTGCCGAGCATGTGGGTCGGCTGGTGGCCGATCACGGGATCACCCCCGGTCTTGCGGTTGTTCTGGTGGGCGAGGACCCTGCGTCGCAGGTCTATGTGCGCAACAAGGGCGTCCAGACCCGCGAGGCCGGCATGGCGAGCTTCGAGCACAAGCTGCCGGCCGAGACGGCGCAGGCCGAACTCATGGCGCTGATCGCCCGGCTGAATGCCGACCCGAGCGTCCATGGCATCCTGGTGCAGCTGCCGCTGCCCGGGCACATGGACGCCGATGCGGTGATCAACGCCATCGACCCGAAAAAGGACGTGGACGGGT
>NZ_LLWQ01000073.1 GCF_001447385.1 Paracoccus sp. MKU1
AGGGTCTTGGCCGGGCCGTATTCCTTCGGCGCGTCACACCACCGCAAGCCATTGCGATTGACGAAGATTATCCCGCTCAGCACATGCCGGGCATCCACGCGCGGCTTGCCCATCCTCAGGAAAACAGTCCCCCGGACTGTTTTCTGATCTTCGGATACTCTTGGGAAAGAAGGGCCGTAGCCGCTCCATATGCGCCTCGCTCAGCCAGAAAAGATTGCTCATCGATCAGCTCTCCTTGCGGAGCCTGAAGCACGCCAAAGGCCTGAAAGCAATGGGTCTGGAGCCTAGGGTTGGTCGCTTTAACTCGACAACGTCCTCGTGGACGAACGGGAAAACCCGGCGTTCAATGGGTGGTATTTCGAGGTGATCGACTCGACCGGAGCAGCCGTCGGAACCCTCAGCATCCGCAGCAACAACAACCCCGCGGTGCCCTGCTGCACGCGCGGCACGCTGATCGAGACGCCGTTGGGATCTGTCCCGGTCGAGACGCTGGCGCCGGGAGATCTGGTCCTGACGCGCGATCACGGGGCGCGGCGCTGCGCTGGATCGGTTCCAGAAGGGTTGGCCCCGAACGGTTGGCGGCAGCACCGCATCTGCGGCCGATCCGCATCCGGGCGGGAGCCCCTGGTCAAGGCGTGCCGACCGGCGATCTGGTTGTTTCGCCGCAGCATCGGATTCTGGCGCGGTCGCACATCGCCCAGACCATGTTCGGCACTGCGGAAGTGCTGGTCGCAGCCAAGCAATTGCTGGCGCTGGATGGCATCGAGATTGCCGAGGATCTGTCCGAGGTCGAATATTACCATATCCTCTTCGACCACCATGAGATCGTCTTTTCGAACGGCGCCGAAACGGAATCGCTGTACACGGGAGCCGAGGCGCTGAGGGTTGTCGGCCCAGCCGCAGCGCAGGAGATCCTTGCCCTGTTTCCCGAGCTGCGCGGGGCCCCGGCCTCTGATAACGGGGCGCAAGGGCAGGAAACTGGCGCAGCGCCACGGTAGAAACAATCGCCGGCTGGTCAGCTAGCAAGGTTGGTTCTTATGCCGGCCAGGTTTTTGATCCTGGCCGGTGCGCGCACCCATCCGGTTTAAGGTGGCCGCAATGCCGGTGCCGGAAAATGGGGTTTGGCATGCTGCGACCACCTGCGGGCAGGAGCGCGCGTTACCGGGGAAGCAGCGCCACGCCCGGAAGGTTCGAGATGCGCAGCCTCATCCCGCAAGCTCGGGAACCCGAGGTGCTGCTGCTCGATGAACCCCTGAGCGCGCTCGACAAGAACCTGCGGCAGGACATGCAGGTCGAGCTGAAAACGTTGCAGCAGACGCTCGGGTTGACCACGATTTTCGTGACGCACGATCAGGAAGAGGCCCTGTCGCTTTCGGATCGCGTGGTGGTGATGAACAAAGGCGAAATCGAGCAGCTCGATACCCCCGCCAACATCTACAACCAACCCGTATCGGAATATGTCGCGCGCTTCGTGGGCGAGGCGTTCTTCTTTCGCGGGCGGGTGGAGGGGGGCTATTCCGGCCTTGCTCTGCGACAGGACGACGGCAAGCTTATTCCGATCAAGGGCGAGGCGCTGGAGGCTGGCCAGGAAGCCATTGCCTTCGTTCGCCCGGAATGGGTCGATCTGAGCAAGCTCGATGTCCTGCTTGAGCCGGAAGCGCCGCAGGGGATCGTGGACCGCCTGATGTTCTTCGGCCAGTCCAGCGACTATCTGGTCAATATCAGTGATCGGCAGATGCGGGTCAAACGCCGCAACGACGGGAAAGGCTTCTCATCCGGGGAGGCGGTGGCCCTGCGCTTTATCGCGCGCGCCCTGCCGGAAAGCGGGGCAGGGGCATGAAGCGCGCCGGCCTGCTGTTCCTGCCCTCCGTCACCATCCTTGGGGCTTTCTTCGTCGTTCCCCTGATCTGGGTGCTCGTCCTAAGCTTCCTGACCGACAGCTACTACCTAAACGATCTCCTGTTCCGCACCATCCGGCTGGCGGCCATCGCGACCATCTTTTCCGTGGTGATCGGCTA
This sequence comes from Paracoccus sp. MKU1, assembly GCF_001447385.1. Lineage (GTDB taxonomy): Bacteria > Pseudomonadota > Alphaproteobacteria > Rhodobacterales > Rhodobacteraceae > Paracoccus. Next base: position 2,019 of record NZ_LLWQ01000073.1, read on the forward strand.
CATCGGCGCCTTCGTCATCTCGCGCGCCGGCTCGACGGCCCAAACCTGGCTTGTCCTTCTCGTCATGCTGCCGCTCTGGGTGAACCTGGTCGTCCGAACCCTGAGCCTGATGGTGGTGCTTGGAAGGAACGGTCCCGTGAACCAGTTCCTGGTCGGCATCGGTCTGGCCGACCGCCCGCTCCAATTGCTCTACAACGAAACCTCCGTGCTGATCGGCATGATCCAGGTGGCGGTGCCTTTCGTCGTCATGTCGGTCTTCGGCGTACTCAATTCCATACCGCGCCAGCTCGAACACGCTGCGATGACCGTGGGTGCGACCCCGATCTCGGCATGGCGCAGGGTGACGCTGCCGCTCAGCGTGCCCGGCATCCTGGCCGGCAGCGTTCTGGCCTTCGGCATCAATGTGGAATCCTTCGTGGTGCCGATCCTGCTTGGCGGCGGTCGTGTCCGCTTCATGAGCGTGGCGGCCTATGAGACTGCGACCATTTCGAACAACCTGCCCTTTGCCGCCACGATCGGGGTCATCCTTCTGATCGTCACCATGGTGATGCTTGGGGTCTATCAATGGGCCGTCCGCACAGCCGGCCGTCCGGCGACCATGCTTCAGGCAAGCTGAACCGGAGGAGTTCCACATGCAAAAGACCTTGATCGGCACGAGCATCTGGTGGCTGGCCGCGCTCCTGTTCTTTGCGTTCCTGCTGGCTCCGCTCATCATCCTTGTCGCGGTCTCGTTCAACCCGACGTCGATGGTGTTTCCGCCGCAGGGCTTCACGCTCAAATGGTATGCCGAGATCCTCGAAAAGCCCGACTTCCTGCACAGCGCCTGGGCCAGCACCAAACTCGGCGTGCTCACCGCGCTGATCAGCACCGGTTGCGGGGTACTGGCCGCGATCGGGATGCATCGATACACCGGCCCTCTGAAGGGGGCCGTGTCATCGCTTCTGATGTCGCCGCTGTTCATCCCGGCGGTGATCGTCGCGCTGGCACTATTCCAGATCATCTACATGATGGGCATCGTCAACAATATCTGGGTGCTGCTGGCGGCGCATGTGGTCGTGACCACGCCCTATCCGGTGCGCAATGTCATGGCGCAGATGGAAGGGTTCGACCTGCGGCTCGAGGAGGCGGCGCTCAGCGTCGGCGCGACGCCGCGGCAGGCACTGTGGCGCGTGACGCTGCCCTTGCTCAAGGCCAGCATCATTCCCTCGCTGATCATCGTATTCGTGCTGTCGTGGAACAACTATACGGTGTCGATCTTCCTGGCCAGCCGAGAGTGGATCACCTTGCCCCTACAGTTGCGAGCCTATCTGCAATACGAATACGAACCCTTCGTCGCTGCCATGTCGACGATCCTGATCGTCGCTTCGATCATCCTTCTGGTCATCGTCGACCGGACGGTCGGTCTGGGCGGGGTGAGGGAAAGGGACTAGTGCCGCCGGCCAGGTGGTTTGCTCGAACCCATGAAGGTGAGGACGGCAGGCGAATTACCGCCCGCCGCCGCGCTTCGACGCCCCGGACGCATCGGCTCCGGCCAGATTGCCGCGCCTCATGCCGCGGCAATCTGGCCGGATATGCCAAGCACCATCACGGCAATCGCTGATTGAACGGCATGAAGGCCCGGCCCAAGCCGGGTTCCTGATTGCCGCCACCAGCAAGGATGGAGAAGATGATGCCGGAAGCCAGCCATCGAATGGATCGCCGCGAGATGATGAAACTGACCCTTGCCGCCTCTGCCCTGACCACCAGCGGACTATCTGCCCGAGCCTCGGGGTTGGACGACATCACCGCGCTTTCCGCTCTGGACCTCAGCCGCGCCATCCACGACCGCAATATCTCCTGTACCGAGGCTATGACCGCCTATCTGGACCGGATCGATGCGGTTAACCCCAAGATCAACGCCATCGTTTCGCTGCGTCCGCGGGAAGAACTGCTCGCCGAGGCGCGTCAGGCGGACGCGGAACTGGCGGCGGGCCGCTCGCGCGGCTGGCTGCACGGAATGCCGCAGGCGCCCAAGGATTTGACCGCAACCAGCGACATCGTCACCACGATGGGGTATCGCGGTCTGGTCCAGAACCGGCCCAAGATCGATTCTGCGCTGGTCCAGCGCACCCGCGCAGCAGGCGCGATCATGATCGGCAAGACCAATACCCCGGAATTCGGCCTTGGCTCGCATACCTATAACGCGGTATTCGGCACCACGCTGAATGCCTGGGACCAGCGGTTTTCGGCAGGCGGCAGTTCGGGCGGGGCGGCGGTTGCGCTGGCGGCGCATATGCTGCCGGTCGCCGATGGCAGCGACATGATGGGCTCGCTGCGCAATCCCGCCGGCTGGAACAATGTCTATGGCTTCCGCCCTTCCATGGGCCGCGTCCCCTTCGGCCCCGGCCCCGAGGTCTTCTTCCAACAGCTGGGCTATGAGGGGCCGATGGCCCGCAATGTCGCGGATCTGGCCATGCTGCTTGCCACCGAGGCAGGCTATGATCCTCGGATGCCCTTGTCGCTTGCTGGTGACGGCAGCGAATTCGCCATGCCGCTGCGCAGCGAACCCGGCGGCGCGCGCATCGGCTGGCTGGGCGATCTGGACGGCTACCTGCCCATGCAGCCCGGCGTGCTGGAGACCTGCGAGAGCGCGCTGAAGATCTTCGAGGACATGGGCTGCCACGTCGAACCTGTGCGGCCCGATTTCGCCTTGGACAGGCTTTGGATCGCCTGGGTCACGCTGCGCAGCTTTCTGGTCTCGGGCGGAATGGCGGCGCTTTACGATACACCCAAGTCTCGCGACCTGCTGAAACCCGAAGCGATCTGGGAAATCGAGACCGGCCGCGCCCTGACCAGCAGCCAGATCTTTGCCGCGTCGGTCACCCGCTCGGCTTGGCATCAGGAGATGCTGCGGCTGTTCGACAGCTATGATTATCTTGCGCTGCCCACGGCGCAGATCTTTCCCTTCGACGCCGCCGAAGCTTGGCCCACAGAGATCGCCGGCCGCCAGATGGACAGTTATCACCGCTGGATGGAGGTGGTGATCCCCGGCAGCATGGCCGGTGTGCCGGTGCTGGCGGTCCCGGCTGGCTTCGGGCCGGAAGGCATGCCGATGGGATTGCAGCTTATGGGCCGGCCGCGGGCCGACAGGGCCGTGCTGGAACTGGGCCATGCCTATGATATGGCGCAGGGCTTTACCGCGCGCAAAAGCCCGCTGCTGGCCTAGCTGGCGAAAACCTTTCGTTTCTTGGACGATCGGTCGATCGCGTCGAGGCGCTTCTGCGCCTCGCCGTTCATCTTGTTGCACATCGCATCGAGCAGCACCGAGACCAGCATCGACGCGGCAGCATGGGAATCGAAGACCAGCCGACTGTTCACGCGGGCCTTGATGAGCAGATCCGCCAGCTCGTCATGATCGGTGAAGCTCGCATCGGTGACCAGGACGATACGCATGCCCGTATGACGCGCCAATTCGACGGCCCGCATCGTTTCGCGCGGATAGAGCGGCATCATGAAGGCAAGCAGAGTGTCGCCGCCTGCGGCGCGGCACTGTTCGATCTGATCGTCGATCAGAGAGCCGCCCGGCGTCAGCAGGCGAACATCGGGATGCACCTTGGCAGCGAAATAGGCGAAATGCGTAGCCAGATCGGCGGAAGCGCGCAGGCCAAGCACCGCCAGGGGGCGTGAGGCCGCAAGTGCTTCTCCGACGCGGTCGATCAGGTCGGTGTCGGCAAGCGCCTGGGCGAGTTCCGCGAGATTGTTGGCCTCGGCGATGGCGGCAGCCTGATAGCGATTTGCCTCGCCATCGGAGGGTTCTTCCTCTGTCGACAGGCCGGAGCGCAGGAACTTGCGCATTTCGAGATAGCCGTCGAAGCCGAGCGCGACGGCGAAGCGCGTGACCGACGGCTGGCTCACATTGGCGAGCTCGGCCAGTTCCATGCTCGAAAGAAAGCCCAGTTCCGCGCTGTGCTCGATCATGCACTGGGCGATACGGCGTTGTCCCGGTGTCAGTCGTTGGCCGGCCGACCGGCGTTCCAGCTCTGCCCGAATGGCCTGGCGATCACCCCCCCTGTCCACTTGCGGCGACCACCGACGTCTCCAAGCTATCGGATGCGTGATTTGCCTCGTTCATGCGCCGCGTCTCCCATGCTGCCGTGTATCATTTTATTCACAACTGCAACTTGATGTATAGACCAAGGCGGCGCCGACGCGAAAGCCCCGGCCTTGGGCCGGGGCTGTAGGAGGCAGGCTGAAGCGGGATGTCAGGCTGCTGCGACCACTTTCGAGAATGCGAGGACTTCCGCCGGCTTGCGATGCGGGAAGGCAACCCCGAGGTTCCATGGGAAGATGAAGTGGATCCAGCGGTGCATACGAATGACATAGGTCATCATGGCGCCGGTAAGCTCCACATACTCGTCCTTGGTCGTCAGGGTATCGAGGGCATCGGAATACATCTGGCCGATCTGGTGCATGTTGGTGAGGCCGAGATCGGTCATGAACTCGAACACGTTGAAGGTGCCGGTCAGGAATTCCCGCGTCATGCGGTTGAGCGTGGCAAGCTCCATGTCTTCGTATTTCGAGATCTTCAGCAGCCGATACATGACGTCGGCGCCGACCAGCATCATATAGGCTTCGGATGCACCAGCACCGAAAAGGACTGCTCGGCATCCAGATGGCTACGCCGGAGATGACGACATGACCCAGCACACTCTTCAGCGGCAGCTGGGCGAGCACTTGTTTGACGACGTCGGGATTATCTTCAGCAAGCAATCTTGCCCGGAAGGAGATTCCGACGCTCGGTGCGTCGAACTCCAGAATTTCGGATGACGGCATAGGGCCTCCTCGGATGTTCTGAATTGGAATTTCCCGGGTGTGTCTTTTATGCATAACATAATTCACAATTTCAATGAATGAAATCTGCTATTCATAACGGCGCCACAGCAAGATCGCCGAAGGCGAGGGTCCCGCCCATGAGGTGACGCTTCTCACCGGCATCAATGTGCCAAGGTAGCGGATGCTGAACCGCCGCTGCGGAGAGAGCGTCCCCCGTCCTGACGCATCCGCAGTCGCGCGGCCACCGATCCGTTCGCGTCCAGGCTGATGGCCGTTTCTGCCCGGATCAATGCCAAGCACCATAATGCTTATGGTCCGCTCCTTCCGTTACCGAATACCCACAGCCTATACGGGCGTCGGAGGGGAGGGGCGGGCCATCCGTAAAAGGGGTTCGTCCCCGCCCATCGGACGTACGAAAGGTGGCTTGAACTGCAAGCTGTGCAGGATCAGTGATGGCCCGCTGGGCTTCTTCCTCTCCCTCGGCAGAGGGCCGACAGTCAGGGTGCCCTGCTGCTGCTGTGCTATCTGCCGAGAGCCGGGTGCTTTCTGGGGCGACAAGGCTTATGATGCCGATTGGCTGTGCGATGAGCGATGCGACGACGTCTTCCTAAACGCCATCATCATCGCCGCATCATCTTCTGGATCGGAAATAATGCTCTTGCTTGCTCTGGGCATCGTCGCCGGACCGTTGGTTGGCACCGATGTGACCGAAGCGGGGTGCCGTCGGCGCGTGTCGTGGGAATGAGCCTTGTCGAACTTGTCGCAGCCTGTTGGCCCGGTCCCGCGTTGCTCGGAATGCTGGTCTATGGTATTCTGGCAACGTGCTATCTTGCATGACTTGGCGCGACAGGTCCAATTCTCTGGCCGGCAGTAGTTATACAGCCGTTATCGTTGTGTTGTTAACGAATATCAAATGGGAGCTGCGCTCTGGTCCAGATGGATGGCATCAATTTCCCCATGAATTGCCTTGAGCAAGGGGGTGCGGAACGCATGGCCGCACACGCTCTTCCTCTCCACACCTCCCCTGGACCGATCGGGGCCGAACGTCTGTTGCATTTTTCTGGAGGCAGAAATGAGAAAACTGGCGTCCATCCTGCTTGTTCTCGGCGCTGCTGAGGGCGCCTCGGCGCAGGATTTGGGTTGGACTTACAAGACGACGGTCTACGGCTGGATTCCCGGAGTGGACACGTCGGTGGACACGAGGTTCGGAAACATCGAGGGCGATGTAAGCCCCAGTGATGCCCTATCCTCGCTCGACATGGCCTTCATGGCAGTCTTGTCGGCGCAACGCGATCGCTGGGGCCTGGTCGGCGACTTGCTCTATACCGATTTGTCCGCGTCCCAAGAGACGCCCTTTGCGCTTTACGGCGAGGGCGAGGTTGACGTGAAACTGACCGCGCTCAGCGGTTATGCGCTTTACCGGGTGACGAGCGGCCCGAGACTGCAATTCGACGTGGGTGCCGGTTTCCGGTATTTCGATGTCGATGTCGATGTCTCGCTCAGCCCCGGGCTTCGTCCGGGCGCATCCCAGAGTCTCGGCGACAGCTGGACAAACGCGCTTGTCGCGGCACGTCTGACGGTGCCCCTGAACGAAAGCTGGTTCCTCACGGGTTTTGCTGACTGGGGCGGCAACGGGTCGGGCGACGAAACCTGGCAGGTCTATGCCGGCCTCGGCTATGCGTTCGACGACCGGTGGTCCACTCAACTGGGCTACAGACACATGGACATCGACAGGGATTTCGACGGCAACGATGTGTCAATCGCGCTGAGCGGCCTGGCACTCGGGGTCTCCTACAGTTTCTGACACCCGCCCGGCAGGGGGCAGACATGAGGGCACGTTCCATTCCAGATCGGGTGTCGGAGGGGGCAGGGTCGAGGCCCGGCCTGATCGCGATGCCGTCCGGCGCGACCCCAAGGGCGATGTGGGACGACCCGCCACCACAACCCGGCCATTCCTGCGATGTCGTTTCCGCCGTGGCGGCCGTGCCCAATGGCAATCGGCAACCGACGACGGAGGCGGTCAGCCCGGCCGGTGTGACCCGGCACATGATGCGGTGCCGTGCTGCGGCCATGGCCATCGGACAAATGCCGAGTGACCGCATGAGGTGACTCTGGAACGGGAAGGCAGATCGCAGCGAGGATAGGAGATAGGAATGGCAATCGGCCCAAGTCTTCCCAAACGCCTGTTGCGCGAGCCGCTGCTGCATTTCCTGATACTGGGCGCCTTGATCTTCGGGTTTCTCAGCGAGACGGGCCCGGCCGAAACCGGCGCTTCGGATGGCCAGATCGTCATTTCGGGCCCGGAGGTCGAACGGATGGCCGTGGCCTGGGCGCAGCGATGGCAGCGGCCACCGAGCGAGGCCGAACTGGCTGGAATGATCCACGAGGCGGTTCGGGAGCAGGTGCTGTACCGCGAGGCCTTGGCGCTCGGGCTTGACCGTGACGATGTGGTGGTGCGCCGTCACCTGCGGCAGAAATACGAATTCGTGACCCAGGATCTGGCCTATGACACCAGCCCCGACGATGCGACGCTGCGCGCCTATTATGATTTGCGGGCCGACCGATATGTGCAGCCTGCCCGGCTGAGCTTCCGGCACATCCTTTTCAGCCCGACACGCCGCGGTCCATCAGCAAAGGCCGATGCAATGCAGGCACTTGCCGACTTGCAACGGGCGAAGGGGCCGCAAGCGGCGGACATGCTGGGCGACGCCACCTCGCTGCCCTCGGGCTTCGAGGATCTTGGTGCGCAAGAGGCGGAAGCCATGTTCGGCCCGGAATTCGTCGCGGCGCTTCTGGATCTGGAACCGGGTCGCTGGGCCGGCCCCATTGCGTCGGGCTATGGCCTGCATCTTGTCTGGCTTTCCGACAAGACCCTCGGCACGCGCCGCCCGTTTGCCGAGGTGCGGCAACAGGTCAAGGACGATTGGATCTATCACCAGCGCACCGTCGCCAATGAAGCCGTCTATCGCACGTTGCTGGAGCGCTATGAGGTGGTGGTGGAGCCACCTGAGGCACCATCCGCAGGTGCAGGGGGCGGGTCATGATGCGCTGGCTGCTTCTTGCGCTTCTCGCCTTGCTCGATCTTGCGCAACCGCTGGCGGCGCATGAAGCCCGCCCGGCCTATCTGGATATCCGCGAGCTCGGAACCGGCCAGTATGAGGTTCTCTGGAAACGCCCGATGCGGGGGGAATATGTCATCGGCTTTGCGGTCGCCTGGCCAGAAGGCTGCGCGACGACCTCCGAGGCAGAGTATCAGGTGCTCGGCGCATCGGTCGCGCGGATGCGGCTCGATTGCGGAGAGACCGGGCTGATCGGGCGCGAGCTTGCCATCGAGCGCCTGCCCGAGGCCAGCGCCGAGGTGCTGGTGCGCGTCGAGTTCATGGATGGCAGCACGCAGACCAGCATCCTCCGCCCCGCCTCGGCCGCGATGACGGTCGAAGGCCCGCGCGGCGCGATCGCCGTAGCGGCAGAGTATGTGGCTCTCGGCTTCGACCATATCCTCGCCGGCATCGACCACCTCGTCTTCGTTCTGGGCTTGACCCTGATCGTCGGTGGCAACTGGCAGCTCGTGAAGACGATCACCGCCTTCACTGTGGCGCATAGTATCACCCTTGCCCTGTCAACATTGGGGCTGGTGCGGGTGGCGCAGACCCCGGTCGAGGCCGTGATTGCGCTGAGCATCGTGTTTCTTGCCCGTGAATTGCTGCTGATGAAGCAAGGGCGGCCGGGGCTGACCTCGCGCGCGCCCTGGCTCGTGGCCTTCATCTTCGGCCTGCTGCACGGGCTGGGTTTTGCCGGCGCGCTGCGCGAGATCGGCCTTCCGCAGGGCGATATTCCCCTGGCGCTGCTGGCCTTCAATCTCGGAGTCGAGGCGGGTCAGCTTGCCTTCGTCGCGGCGGTCCTCGCCGTGATCTGGCTTGCGCGCCGCATCATGCTTACCGCGCCCCCGAAATGGATCGGACAGGTTCCTGCCTATGCCATCGGCGCGATTGCCGCCTTCTGGACCCTCGAACGTGTCCTGACCGCCTGAACCGAAACTGAACGCCTATGCAAGGAAACGATGATGAGACCGAGTAAATTCAGGACTTTCGTCCTTGCCGCGATCGCTGTCTGCCCTTTCGCGATGCCGGCATCCGCACAGCAGGGCATCGCCGATCCCCACGGCCATGATCCCGCCGACCTCGACCGGCTGAACCAGGTCGCGCCCTATTCCCCGAATGCCGGGCGCAATTTCCCCGACCGCCCCCTGTTCGGCGAGACGCATCTGCACACCACCCTGTCCTTTGACGCCGGCACCTTCGGCGCGCGTCTTGGCCCGCGTGACGCCTATCGCTTCGCCAAGGGCGAGGAGATCGTGTCGAACACCGGCCAGCCGGTCCGCCTCGCGCGGCCGCTGGACTTCACCGTCGTGACCGACCATTCCGACAACATGGGCTTTTTCGCCGAATTCTCGGCAGGAAACCCCGATATCCTCGTCAATGCGCAGGCAAAGGGCTGGTACGACCTGATGCAGTCCGGCAAGGGCGCGGAAGCAGCCGTCCAGATCATCACCTCCTTCTCGAATGGCACCTTCCCGACAGAGATCATGTCGCAGCCCGGCACGAAGCTCTATCGGGACACCTGGAAGGACATCATCGCCGCGGCCGAGGAAGCCAACGCGCCGGGAAGGTTCACCGCGCTGATCGGCTATGAGTGGACCTCGCAGGTCGGCACCGGCGACAACCTGCATCGCAACGTGATCTATCGCGACGGCGGCGACCTTGCCGTGCAGATGGATCCGATGGTCACCTTGCCGCCACATGGCAGCCAGGACCCTGTCGAGCTGTGGAAATGGATGGGCGCTTACGAGCAGAAGACCGGCGGGGATGTTCTTGCCATTGCCCATAATGGCAACCTGTCCAACGGGCTGATGTTTCCTACCATCGAGCAGTTCGGCAAGCCGATCGACGCCGGTTATGTGACCGAGCGCGCCAAGTGGGAAAGGCTCTACGAAATCACCCAGACCAAGGGCACGGGTGAGACCCACCCCAATCTTTCGCCAAACGACGAGTTCGCGGATTTCGAGATCTGGGACAAGGGCAATCTCACCATGACGGTGGCCAAGACGCCCGAGATGCTTCAGCATGAATATGCCCGCAGCGCCCTTCTGAACGGGATGATCCTGGAAACCCGGTTCGGCACCAACCCCTACAAATTCGGCCTGGTCGGCTCGACCGACAGCCACCTCGGATTTTCGTCCTTCGAGGAGGACAATTTCTTCGGCAAGACTGTCTCGATGGAGCCCGATCCCGAGCGGATCGGCGCCCCCTTCGTCAGGACCCCGGTCGGCACGATCAGTGAATGGGAAGTGGGTGCCTCGGGTCTGGCCGCGGTCTGGGCGACCGAGAACACCCGCGCCTCCATCTTCGATGCGATGGAGCGGAAGGAGACCTATGCGACGACCGGCACCCGGATGACCGTGCGCTTTTTCGGCGGCTGGGATTTCGAACCCGAGGACGGCAACACCCGGCGCCCGGCGCAGACCGGCTATTCCAAGGGAGTGCCGATGGGCGGCGATCTGACGAATGCGCCCGAAGGCAAGGCACCCAGCTTCCTGGTCGCGGCACTGAAGGATCCGATCGGCGCGAATCTTGACCGGGTGCAGATCATCAAGGGCTGGATCGACGCCGAGGGCAACCCGCGGGAAAGCGTGCACGACGTGGCATGGGGCGATGCCGGCACGCGCCAACCCGGTGCCGATGGCAAGCTTCCCCCGGTGGGCTCGACCGTCAACGTCGCCGAGGCCAGCTATACCAACACCATCGGTGACCCGGAACTGATCGCCGTCTGGACCGATCCGGACTTCGATCCGACGCTGAAGGCTTTCTACTACGCCCGCGTCATCGAGATTCCGACACCTCGCTGGACGGCTTATGACGCCAGATACTTTGGCCGGACTCCGGCCGACGACGTCCGAATGACCATCACCGAGCGCGCCTACACTTCGCCGATCTGGTATACCCCGGGCGGGTAAATGGACGGAGTCCCCGCGTTTCCTGCCCGGAAAATCCGGGGGCCGCCTGGCTGGGCTGTATCTTTATCCGCGACATGTCTGTCGCCCAATGAATTGGCTCATCCATGCTGATTGAGCCATGGAGGTCTCGGATCCATCCGGTTGGGCACAAGAGTCACGGAAACTGCGAGACATGCCGCTCGGCCTGCAAGATAGTAAGACCGTACGAGAGATTTAACGGTCTGCGAGACTCGATGAAGAAGAGGGGCACGCGGCGCGAGCATTCCTGGCCGAGATGGATGCGGTGGGGCACCGGGGCCGCCCGCCTGCTCGGGCTGGAGACCATGCTGCGGGTCTGCTTTCTCCAGAACTGGTATGCGACCAGAGTTCGTAAGGCGACCAGATCACGGATCATCGGGCATCTCCACCGGAGACATTCTAGCCGCGGATTGCCCGCGCGCCGTCCAACGAAGGCCGCGCGCGTAGCGTTTCGGGGTAACCATCCGGCGTAGGCCGCGGACGGGTGTCCGTGCTCAGGGAGTGGGCTTGGGTGCTTTGGGCTTGCCGGGCCGCGGGGACCATTTCTTCGCGAGTTGGTCAAAGCGTTCGACGATCCTGTCGATCCTGGCATCTTCGGGATCGAAGGATGCACCTGACCAGCCGACCATGTCGTCGTGCTGCTCGTGGTCCGGATCTGCGAGGGCTTCGAGGAA
>NZ_LLWQ01000074.1 GCF_001447385.1 Paracoccus sp. MKU1
CCAGGTCCACCTTCCGATCCTGTCTGGGCTCTGTGCTGCTGTTGCCCGTATACCGCTTCGCCACCCGCATCTCCGTTATTTCGTTGATAGTTTAACCGCCTACCATTGATAGCGCCAGACACGGGACCACGTCGGTTTCGTGGCCCACATGAGTGAGCAACTCGCCTGTCAGATTCGACACAAGGCCCCGCCGCCCGGTTCCGACTGTCGCCTGGCTTACAATCCGCCCACCGCCTCATCGCCGTCGGAGGGCGCATAAGCAGCGATATTGCGACGAGACAGGTCGAAATGCGCGATCACGATAGTCTCTGCCGCATCAGCGTCATGGCGCTCGATCGCATCGATGATCTGGTCGTGATGCTGGGCTGCGAGCCGCAATTGCTCTCCCGCTTCCGGATCGCGTCGGAAAAACGTGCGCCCGACGCGGCCGTGGTCGATCAGAGCGCGGCGCAGGCTGGGCAGCAGGAAGTCATTCCTGGCGATCCTGCCGATCTCGTAATGGAACTCGTTATTGGCCATGACGCGCTCTTCCACGTCGCCGCTTTCCACCGCTTGGCGGAAATGTTCCTGGATCCGGCGGAGGTTCTCGACATCTTCCCGGGTCGCCTCCTCGGCCGCAAGCCGTGTGGTCGCCACATAGAGCATCGACGCCACCGGATAGTAATCCTGCAGCGTTTCATAGCTCATCGACGCGGCGCGGGGGGGGCGGTTCGGCTCAAGCTCGATATAGCCTTCGCCTGCCATCTGCCGCAGCAGTTCACGCACCGGAGGGCGAGATAACCCGAACTCCTCAGCCAGCGCGAACTCGTCGATCAGCGCCCCTGGCCGGATCTCCATAGTGAGGATCCTGCGGCGGAGCGCATCTTCCAGCGCCGCCCTTCGATCGGACCCGCCCTTCGGGTTGCCTCGCTCAACACTCACCTTGGGCATTTCCCGCCTCCTTTCTATTTTTCATAGACTGGTAGTCTATTAATGATATACTGATCTCACCAAACGGCAAGCGCACCGATTCGTCTTGTTAGCGCGGTTCACGAAATCATGCCCGTATCCCCTGCAACCCGCACTGCCGTTGCAGCCGGCAGCGCATATCTGGAGGAAAGTTCATGGCATTTGAAGGCATCCTGACGCCGGTGATGACGCCCTACAACGCTCAGGGCGAGATCGACTTTGACGCCTATTCCGAGATCCTCGAGGCCCAGATCGCTGCCAAGGTGCATGCGATCATCGTCGCCGGTTCGACCGGAGAATATTATGTCCAAACGCAGAAGGAGCGCTTCGAGATCGCCGAGCATGCGCGCAAGGTGGTGGGCAATCGCCTGCCCCTGATCGTCGGCACGGGCGCCATCCGCACCGAGGATTCCATCGAATACGCCAAACATGCTCGGGAAATCGGTGCCGATGCCATCCTGATCACCACGCCCCCCTATGCCATGCCGACCGAGGAAGAGAATGCGCAGCACACCCTCGCCATCGACAAGGCGGCGGGCCTGCCGGCCATGCTCTACAACTATCCGGCCCGCATGGGCGTCCAGATGGGTGAAAAGTATTTCCGCCTGGTGAGCGCATCGAAGAACATCGTCGGCATCAAGGAAAGCACCGGATCGACCGACAGCATCCACCTCCTTGCGCTGAAATTCCCCAACATCGCCCTGTCCTGCGGGTGGGACGACCAGGCGATCGAATTCTTCGCCTGGGGTGCGCGCAGTTGGGTTTGCGGGCCCGCCAACTTCATCGCCCCCGAAGCCATTGCGCTCTACGAGGCCTGCGTGCTCGAGAACGACTTCGCCAAGGGGCGGGCAATCATGGGGGCTCTGATGCCGCTGATGGAACTGCTCGAGACCAACTTCAAGTTCGTGCCGAAGATCAAATACGGCTGCGAGTTGATCGGCTTGCCGGCAGGCATCGCCCGCAAACCGTTGGGCGAGTTGAACGAGGAAGAGAAAGCCCTGTTCAAGCAAGTCGTTACCGACCTCCAGGCGAATGTCGCCAAGGTGCTTGCAGACAAACAGGCCGCCTGAACCGAACCCGCTCGGCACCCGATGATCGAAGGATAATCCAGTGAACACGCTCAAGGTCAGGAAACTGCCCGTCGATACCGGACGGTCGGGATGGGAGGCAATCGCGCCGCGAACCTTCCCCGCCCGCGCACTCGACGGCGACATCACGGCGGATTGGCTGATAATCGGTGCCGGCTTCGCGGGTCTGGCCGCCGCGCGTCGGGTGACGCAACTCCATCCCGGCGCCCGCATCGCGGTCGTCGATGCCCGGGAACTGGCACTTGGCCCCGCCGGGCGCAATTCCGGCTACATGATCGACGTGCCGCATAACGTTTCGACGGGAGGTTACGCCGTCGGCGATGCAAATGACTCGATCCGCGAAATGGCCCTGAACCGTTTTGCCATCGACTTCGCGAAACAGGCCGCCGCCGAATACGAGATGCCGGTCGAGACCTTCGATCCTTGCGGCAAGATCAACGCCGCCGCCACGGCTAATGGCGAGAAACACAATGCGGATTTCAGCGGCGCCCTGGCGCGGATCGGGGAGCCCTATCGGCTGCTCGACACCGCCGAAATGCGCGAGCTCACCGGGACCGGCTACTACAGGTCCGGGGTGTTCACGCCGGGGGCCGTGCTGATCGAGCCCGCGGATTACATCCGGCGCTTCGCCCAGGGGCTGGGCTCGAAAATCGCTCTATATGAGAACTCGCCGGTGACTGAACTTGCCCGTGCGGGCAAGGAATGGACAGCCCGGACCCCGAGAGGATCGGTGACCGCGCCCAAGGTCATCCTCGGCGTCAATGGTCACATCCAGAGCTTCGGGCACTTCAAGGGCCGGCTGATGCATGTCTTCACTTATGCGTCGATGACGGCCCCATTCCACCACAAGGCCGGCCGGGATCGTTGGGCGCTGCTGCCTGCGGATCCGATGGGCGCCACGATCCGCAAGATCACCCATGCCGAAGGCTCGCGGATCGTGATCCGCAGCCGCTTCACCTACAACCCCGATCTCGAGACGACCGAAGGCACCGTGCGCCGGATGGCGAAAACCCATCGCGCCTCCTTCGACGCCCGCTACCCGGATCTGCGCGGCCTGCCATTCGATTACAGCTGGGGCGGCCGGCTTTGCCTGAGCTGGAATCATAGCCCGGCTTTCGGCGAGGTCGAGGAAAACGTCTATTCCGCCTGCTGCGAAAACGGGCTTGGAACCGTGAAAAGCACGCTGGCAGGGATCATGGCCGTCGATCTGGCCTCGGGCCGGCAGTCCGAACAGCTGGACATCTACCGCAATCATCTACCGCCAAGCCGGCTTCCGCCGGCGCCGATCGCGACGATCGGCGCCCGCATCGTCATCCGCCTGCAAGAAATCCGCGCGGGCCGGGAAGGGTAATCAGCCGACCGGACAGAGGAGTACCTGACACAATCCGGTCAATTCATGGAAGGGAGAGAAGATGAAGATCAAGGCTTTCTGCAAAGCTCTTGCCGTTGCCGCCGTGGCCGGCCTGAGCGCACTGCCTGCCCTGGCGCAGGACAAGACGATCAAGCTGGGCACGATGGCTTGGGAGGATCTTGTTCCGATCACCGGCATCGCCAAGAAGGTGTTGGAGGACAAGGGCTATACGGTCGAAGTCACCGAATTCTCCGAGATCGGCATCGCCTATGCTGCCCTGACCAAGGGCGACGTGCAGGCAATGGTGTCGCAGACGGATTACATCGCCCAGGATTACTGGAACAAGAACAAGAGCCGGCTGGAAAAGATCTCGACCGTCTCCTTTGGCTGCTACCAGACCTTCGCGGTTCCCAGTTATGTCCAGATCGAGTCGATCGAAGAGCTGAACGCGAACTCGGACCTGCTCGGCGGCAAGATCATCGGCATCGAGCCCGGCTCGGGCCTGATGCGCGACGCGGCCGACGCGATGAAGGAATACGGCATCGAGCTTGAACTGGTCGAAGGCAGCACCGCCGGCATGACCGCCGCGCTGAAATCTGCGGTCGATCGCCAGCAACCCATCGCGGTAACACTCTGGAATCCCAGTTGGATGTTCCAGAAATTCGACATGAAATTCCTGCAGGATCCGAAGGCCGTCTTCGCTCCGCCCTGTGCCTATCACATGATCGCGCACAAGGATTTCTCCGCGGAACACCCCGAGGCGCGCGAGCTGCTGGCCGCCATCTATGTGCCCCTTGAAGCCAACATGGAAATCAACACCGCCGTCGTCGACGGAAAGACCATGGATCAGGCGGTCCAGGACTGGCTGGAGGCGCATGCCGAGTTGGTTGAGCGCTGGGAAAACATCAAGAGCTACTGACGCCTGCCGGGCCGCTGGCGTGACAGCGGCCCGCTGCCATTCATTCGGGGGGAATATGCAAGCCATGTCGAAAAACGTTGATGATGTCCTGTTGGATTGCCAATCGGTCTGGAAGATCTTCGGAGATCGCGCACCTGCCGCGATGAAGGCGGTCGTCGAGCGAGGCCTGTCCAAACGTGACGTGCTTCAGGAGTTCGAATGCGTCATCGGCGTTTCCGAAGCCTCGTTGCAGGTCCGGCGCGGTGAGATCTTCTGCATCATGGGCTTATCCGGAAGCGGCAAGTCGACCCTGATCCGCATGCTGAACCGGCTTATCACCCCGACCAGCGGCAAGATCACCGTCAAGGGCCGCGAACTGTCCAGCCTGAGCGCGACTGAATTGCGCCAGCTTCGCGCCCGCGACATTTCGATGGTGTTCCAGAGCGTGGCCTTGCTGCCCTATCGCACCGTTCTGGAAAACGCAGCCTTCGGGCTCGAGGTGCAGGGCATCTCCAAGGACGAGCGCAACGGCCGCGCCAAGGCTGCTTTGGAAAAGGTCGGGCTCGGCGACTGGATGCAACGCTATCCGTCGGAACTCTCGGGCGGCATGCAGCAGCGGGTGGGTCTGGCCCGCGCACTGACCTCGGACCCGGAGATCATCCTGATGGACGAGCCGTTTTCCGCGCTGGACCCACTGATCCGCCGGCAATTGCAGGACGAGTTCCGGCAGCTGACCAAGGATCTGGGCAAGTCGGCGGTGTTCATCACCCATGACCTCGACGAGGCGATCCGCATCGGCGACCGCATCGCCATCATGAAGGACGGCGTCATCATCCAGACCGGCACCGCCGAGGAGATCATCCTGAACCCCGCCGACGATTACGTCGCCGATTTCGTTGCCGGCATCTCGCGCCTTCACCTGATCAAGGCGCATTCCGTCATGCAGCCGGTGACGCGGTTCGAGGCCGAGAACCCCGGCCAGGATGTGTCATCCTTCGCTCACACCCATCCCGAGGCAGATATCGACGAACTGATCGACCTGACGCTGCAGCAT
>NZ_LLWQ01000075.1 GCF_001447385.1 Paracoccus sp. MKU1
GTTCCATGGCCTGCGCATCGGTCAGCCGGTCCCTGCCCGCCAGGGCCTCGGCGGCCTCCGGGCGGCAGACGCCCGACGCAGTCTCGGCCTGCTGCGTCCCCTCTTCGCAAGCGGCAAGGGTGACGGTGGCCACGGACAGCATGGCGGCGGCGATCAGGTTCGGTTTCATCTTGGCCGGTCCTTTCCTGGATATGACGATTGCGGCGGAACACGCGCAACGCCAGCTATGACAGACATGTACTCGCGGACAAACACACAGACCATGGATGCGGTTGCGCCATGATGCGAACTGCCGTCGCGTAGCAGATGGACAGGAACCGCAAAGTCCCCTCATCGACCTCTGGCCTCCGGCCCGCCCGGACTTCGCCCTTTCAGCCGCCGACCCGCTCCAGCACCAGCGCGGTATTGTCCGCCCCGCCGGTCAATATGGGGTTCATGGTTGTGGTGATGAACAGCAACTCGTCGCCGGAGGTGATCCGCGCCTGCAGGGCATAGCTGTGCCTGTCCTCGATCCGGCCCGGATCGTAGGACAGCGCATAGGGCACCGGAACCTGCCCCTGCGGCCGGATTTCTGTCGCGGCGATGGTGGTCGAGGGCGCATCCGCCAGCGAGACATCAACCAGCGAAACCTCGATCCGGGCCTCGGGCGGCAAGGCCATGCGCTCGCGATAGCTCACCGTGCCGCGGATGGTTTCCATATGGGCTGCGTTCTCGTCGGCATCGGTTGCCTTCGGCGCCTCGCAGGCGGCAAGCGCCAGGAGCATTGCCACGCCGATAGCGCCGGCCAGAGGTTGAAAAATCATGCCTGGATCCATTCTGCAGGGCTTGCGAGAAGCCGGTGATAGTTGGTGTTCATCGTTGGGCACATCGTGACGCAGGCTCCGCTTCAGGGCAAGCTGGCCGGGAAAGACCTGCCCGCCATCCCGGACGAGCATCGGGTTGCAAGAATGGCTTGTCCGACAGGTGAACCCTGCGGCTTGCGGGGGCGTTGGGCCGGATGTGATGCCTTCAACAGGAAAGCCGCCATGAGGACGATATCACCTTTTTGCCTTGCCCTGCTGATACTCGCCGGATGTTCGGAAGGCGTGCCGGAGGCGCCCGGCGAAGGCCGGCCCATGGACGAGGTGCCCCGCCAGCAGCGCCTGCCCAACGGCGACCGGCAGTATGGTTTTCAGAACGGCTGCATCATCGTCCTGGAGCCGCAGCGCGCTGTGGTCAAATCGGAAGGAACCGTCTGTGCCTTGCACCACCGCGACATCGCGCTGCTTTATGCCTCGGCCGACTAGGGGGCGGGCTTTCCGGTTGCGCGGGGCGCGGAACCGTGCCCTGTCCCTCGTGATGCAGAGAGATGAGCATGGCACAGAACATCTACGACAATCCCGATTTCTTCGCCGGCTACAGCCAGTTGCCCCGGCAGGTGCGTGGGCTGGACGGCGCGCCCGAATGGCCCGCCATCCGCGCCATGCTGCCGGATGTGGCCGGCCGCCGCGTGGCCGACCTGGGCTGCGGCTTTGGCTGGGCCTCGCGCTGGTTTCGCGAACAGGGCGCGGCGTCCGTCACGGGATACGACCTGTCGCGGAACATGATTGCGCGGGCACGGGCGGATACCTCGGATCCTGCCATCGACTACCGCATCACCGATCTGGACAGGCTCGACTTGCCCGAAGCGGCCTTCGATCTGGTCTACAGCGCCCTGACATTCCACTATGTCGCGGATTTCG
>NZ_LLWQ01000076.1 GCF_001447385.1 Paracoccus sp. MKU1
CCCCCCMCACCACCACCTCGCCAGATACTACTCCATTTCCTGCCGCCCTCTGGCTCGAAAACGAACCATCAGCGAGCCGTCCTCCAACCATTCGACCTCCTGTTTCGGATGGAACAGATACGTTGCGGCTTCCTCTGCCACTTCCGGCAAGAACTCCCATTCCACCTCGAAAGGCTCCTCGCGCCAGATGCCGAAGCTTTCGGACAGCCATTCCTGCAAGTCGAAACCCTTGGGGCGTTCATATGGATCGGGCTTAAGGCGAATGGTCTCGAAACCGGCCAATGCGAGCAGGCGCAGGTTGTCCTGATATTCGCTCCATGCCAGAAGATATTGCCGCCACTCGCCGAACAGCAGCGCGATCGGCCCCAGCCGGGTATAGCGCGACAGTTTTCCCGAACCGTGCGCCCGATGATTGGCGCTGATCATGACGCCCGCCAGAACTGCCTCGCGCAGCGCCGACAATATTTCGGGGGCGATCCTTTCGCGCGGGCCGGGGCGGAAGGCGACGCCGTCGTCCATCAGTTGCGCATCCAGATCGGGGGCGAGGCGGTTGCGGCGCGGGCCGGTCAGTTGCGCGCGGTTCTTGGCCAGCAGTCGCTCCAGCACCTTGGCGGTGGCCAGGTCGCCCTCGCGCCGCACCAACGACAGCGCGCGGTGGGCGGCGGCCAGTTCCTCCAGCGTCACCTCCTCCATCCGGCCAAGCGAGCCGGGCCGGAAGCGCCAGCGTTTCTGGCGGCGCTCCTCGGTGATTTCCTCCAGCTGGGGATAGACGTTCAGCACCGCGTCCCGCATCCGTTCGGCCGTGCTACGCCGAACTCCATTCCGATATTGGTCATCGAAGCCCATTCCACCGCGCTCTGCATCATCGTGCGCCAGCCGCAGAAGATTTTCATCCCTTGCATATATCGCTGCCCCTTCTGCTTCATATATATTGATCAGCGGGTTGCGCAGCGTCAACGGACAAAGCCGATAGGCTGTTGAGCGGCGTGGAATAAGGGTTCTGACTCATTGTGCATCCGTCCGACCGGGCTTCGTCGAGCTGCGCGAGCCAAGGCTCGAGCGAGCTCTCGCGCGGACGCGGAAGACGTCACCGCGCTCGCCGCGCAAGATGCGCCGGACGGTCTGCCGGCCGCAGCCGGTCCGCAGGACGATCTGCTTGATCGGCACGCCTTCGTCCGCGAGCGCCCGGACGGCCGTGTTCATCTCCTCGCGACGACGGAAACCCTCGTACTGCAGCCGCTCGGCGCGACGATGTCGTCGCCGAACCGCTCGGCGAAGATCATCCTGGGACAGCCGTCGTTCCCGCACCGGAAGCGCCGCATGGTGGTGATCCTTGGCTGATCTGATCCCCGGAAACTGGACCGTTTGAAGTTGGAGTTTTCCGCTACGATTTCCCGGCTGGGAGAGGAGCGGAGTCGCATGAAGGCGAGCAAGTTTTCGGATGCGCAGAAGGCGTTCATCCTGAAGCAAGGCGAGGAGGGCACGCCCGTGGCCGAGACCTGCCGCAAGGCTGGGATCGGGCAGTCGACCTACTTCGCCTGGAAGACGAAGTATGGCGGGTTGCTGCCCGATGAGATGCGCCGGCTCAGGCAACTCGAAGACGAGAACGCCCGGCTGAAGAAGATCGTGGCGGACCTCACGCTCGACCGGGAGATGCTCCAGGACGTCATTCGCCGAAAGCTCTGAAGCCTGGTCGCATGTAGCCAGCACGCTCAAAACTGTGCTACCGTGGTAGTGATTAGCAGGTCGGGGGACGCTGAGTTGAGGTCAAGAAACACCTGCACTTGCGACGGTACGACTTTGCTTGTACTGTTCAAGACGCGATGGCTCGCGCTCGGACTGGCATTTGCTATATTTGCCTGCACACCGCTTGCCAGTCCGTTTTCGGAACAGGCATACCGATACGCCACTAGCTTGAAAGCACGCAGTTTAGCACTGGTAGTATCCTCTGATGAGCCATTCCTCGAACGCCGTCAGGAAGTCGCGTCGCTTTTGACCGACATTGATTCCGCTTACGAATATGCCCGTGGACTGCCGCGCAATGAGGTCGTCACCGAGCAGTGGCGGATGATCCGCGATCCCAACGCCGGACTAGTCGGCACCTTCGCTGCGGAATGGGCACGGCGTGAGCGCTTCGGTTCTGTCTTCCGCGAAGAATTCGCCGGTGAGATCGCCTTTGCCTTCGACACGCTGATCTGCGTCGAGATCACAAAGAAGGCCGCTGACGATTGCTCGCCCGATCAAGGGGGTCAATGACATGAGCTTTCAGTGGGATGATTTCATCAAGCGCGTACTGGATGGCGCGAGTCTCCTCGCTGCACAGACAGTGAAAGGTGCCGTAGACCAAGCCAGAAAGGACACCGAGACATTCCTCCGCGACACGCGGGAAAAGCTTGAACGCTGGACTCGGGCGCTTGCCAAGGGTGATCTCGAACGCGACGAGTTTGAGCTACTGATTGCTGCGCGGCGGAGCAATATGAAGATGCACGCCCTGCAGGCCGCCGGCGTAACGCAAAACTCGCTCGAGCGGTTTCGGTCGGGCCTGATCAGCCTCCTAATTGATAGCGCTTTCGACGTAGTTTCTTAGACTTGATGGAGAGACTAATGAGCCTTTCTCAAACGGTAACATTCGCCTCGCTCGGGATAGATCGGCGAAGCATCAACGGAAATCTGTCAGGCGCGCGGAACTCGACGATGCTGTCGCTAATCGGGAGCCCACGTGGCACTTACGACGACGACTGCCGATGGCCCAACAACCAAGCGATCCTTTCGCAGGTCGTCAGTGAAGACGTCGGCCCTTTCCAAGTTTCAGGGCTTAAGCCTGCCGTCGAGACGCTTCGGTCGATCCTGGCCGATATACGCGCGCAGGAGCGCGAGGTCTACGATGCGCTTGGCCATATGGGGATGCTCTGTTGCCGTTACGTTCGTGATTCACGGTCGGCGATCTCGAATCACTCGTGGGGCACCGCCATTGACCTCACACTCGAGGGACGACTCGACAGGCGCGGCGACGGACGTACCCAAAAAGGCCTGCTTAAGATCTATAAGGTTTTTAATGATCATGGTTTCTTTTGGGGCGCGGCTTTCCCGATTGAGGACTCGATGCATTTTGAAGCCTCCGAGCAGCTGATCCGAAAATGGGCGGACGAGGGCAAACTCACGAAGGGAAGCTCCAGCTTCGACAACGGTCTGACCGACTTTGGCGACCGCGGGCAGATAGTCGAGGATTTGCAGAAAGCGCTGAACCTATTGCTTGGGCTCGACATGGATGTCGATGGGATCTTTGGGCCCGCTACGCGGGCCGCCGTGATGGAGTTCCAGCGGGTCAATGGCCTCACAGTGGATGGGATTGTAGGCCCAAAAACAAAGGCCGCACTTAAGCTGTGAGTTGGATGTCCCGCCCCCATGTGCTCTTCGGGACCACACTCCTCGCGCTAGGCGCGGGCTGCGTGGTGGCAGGTCCGGCGGATATCAAGTTGACGCCGCTATCGTGCTCACCGGCGAACGCGGAGGCGCGGCCAGACGAGGCGTCGCTCTACGCCATGGTGATCGTCTGCGCTGGTGACGCAGGCCAGCCCGACGTATTGATCGTCACCGACCAAGATATCTCTTGGCCCGTTCTTCGTGAGGCAGGAGGCGTGCGGTCGATGCAGGATGATCTGCTCAATGCGATGCATCAATTCGGCGCGGGCCTACTCTACTTCGACCCCGAGCGGGACATGGTTTGGGCTGCGGTCGACGGTGCGGGCTTCGTGGGCCACGTTATCAGCATGACTGGCAACGACCGGATGACTCTGGAGCGCAGGCGCGCTTTCGTTTCCGCTTCGGCCAGTCCGGGCCGCCTCGCGAAGCTCAACAGTTCGCTCAGCGACGCGCTCGACAGCCTGTCAGGCCCGTAGCCAGACTGGTCGCTACTTAAGCGACATGCTGGATCGGGGGTGGGGTAAGCGTCCGGGGCTCGCCGCCCTTCCGGGGCAGCGACGTCGACGGTAGTATCCGCCGAGGAATGATGGACACTATTGGTTTGCGGTGACAAAGCAGAAGAATCGTCGGGTCCGGTCGGCGGAAGTGAAGCGGCTGATCTGCGGGCAGGCGCGGTTACCACGCGTCTCGGTAGGCCGCGCGGCGGTACGACGCGAAACGCGAACCTGATGTTCACGTAGCTGCGCGATCTAAGGTTCCCCAGCGGCGGCGGCACCCCTCTCCGGGGAAGGCCGGATTGAGATCGATCTCGTGGGTGGGCACCGGCTTCGGATCATATGCCGCCATCGGGGCCAAACCGCAGACTTCCAAACTGTTTAAGCGCTGCCAGCACACGAAACACGGCATAGTCCCGATGGCGGCATATGACCTTGTATTCCGCTAGCGGAATACAAGATCGTCGGTTACGACGATCCCGAGGCGCTTGCGCGGCTGCTGCTCACGTTTACAAGGAAGTCAATCTTTGGTAGCCTACGATAGTGTGGTCATGAACCTAGGCACCCGTCTATAGACATACTGTATCCGGAGGGCTGCGAAATTGACTAGAGTTTCAACGATTGCTGTGCTCGTTAGTCTTTTTGCGGTACCTACGTACGGTGACCCTCAGGATATTCAGAAGGAACTATTTTTCGTCGAGGTGGACAAAGCCGCTGTTGATGCTGATGTGGCAGAACGATTGTCCGATGGAGACCGTCTGTTCGCGCTGATCAGAGCCAATTCAGATCGTGGTGGGCAGAATGATCTAGAGCCTGAGTATTCGCCGTTGTACTATGGCTCTGAAATCGAAGTATCCGGTCTCGTAGCTAAGAGCGACATCCGAACCGAACAGTTTTCTGGATATGGCGTTGATCTGTCTCTTGATCGTCTTGACAGGATTGATCGTGATCTTCCTGATGTCCAAGCGCTGGTGATACTGCCAAGGCGAGATACCGGGCCAATCGAATGGCCCGGTGGTGGTGGTGGCTCATGGCCTCCGGTTTCAGCTTTTCCACCTATCGTTCCGCCATCCGATCCTGAAGCAAGTGGAGCGACCATAGTGCTTTCCTCCGGCCCGCCGAAGCCTTGGCCTGGTGGGGGTGGCGGTGGTTGGCCGCCCATGACGGCTTTATCTCTAGGTGAGATCGGCGGCGCCTTTTCCTCACTTGAGAGTCTTATGCAAGAAGAGAGCTTAGTTACTGTTAATCCTGATAATGTCCGCGTATTGAGGATTGTTCAATGAGATTGGCAGCGTTAGTCGCTCTTCCTTTTATGTGGTGCTCGGCTGCAGTCGCATGCCAGTCGGATGAGCAGCGATCCTATACCGAGCGAGCAAAAACAATTTCACCAGCGGAGATTTGCGGCGCCGTCGCGTCGGGAATTATTGGGCAGAGCGTGTTGTGCTCCAGCAATAGATACTCTCAGGATCAAGTTGAAGTGGTCGTAACGCGGACCCTTAGATCTGAAATCGCCGAGTTTGATATTCTTTTTTTAGCTCGCTCTGACCGCTTGTCTGGAAGAGTCGGTGATAGGGGTTTCGAAAGTCACAAGTACAAGATTTTATTGTTTCATGACTTTCAATGTGGGAATATGATTTGGACTTACGCCTACGAGCCTCGGTACATTCGAGCTGAATTTCATGTCGCGAAGAACTTGAGCAATCCGAATTGGACGTTATACAGCGATGGAGACAGGCTAACGGCCCTTGAGGAGTTGTTCAGGACCTGGGTGGTCGGAGAATTATCGCGTCCCTTTAGGAGAGGATCATGAATATTGTCTTTGTTCGCTATTGTTTTGGGATCATAATTTTGGCGGCGCACTTTTTGTCGATTGCGATCTACGGATACTTGGGAGTCAGACTATTCGATGGCATCGACGAAACTATAGGGGTAATATTATCAATTACCCCCCTAACGTCGCTCTACTTTACAGCATTCCTTCGATACGTTGTTGGTGATGCGGGTGATGTCATCGACTGGACCGTTCCGAAGCGTTCATTTTATGTTCAACTATCTGTAATACTAATTTTTTGTGCATTTCTGCTGCCAGTGGGGGCTACTCTTTTCGTCAGTGGGCGTATCAACTATCAAAGTATCGGAGTTTATACGGGGCTCATTGAAACACTCTTCGCCGCATACATGGCTATTATATTCAACAGCCTATTCCCGGAAACGATGACGGGTCCAACGACGCCATGAACTTGTTGTGACTGAAGAGGGCGTCCCTCCGTTCTTCCGGGGATGAATACTACTGTGAGACTTCTGAGTGCTAAATTTCAGACGCGATGGCACCGTGCGCCCGAAATATGCTTGCCGGACCTGCACCGACGGGGTATCCGTGGCATCTCGCCCGGCCAGCGTCTGTCCGCCCGTCAGGCCCGCACCGCGCCGCTGGTGGCAGCCTTCGGCGAATGGCTTCAGACGCAGCGTCGGAAAATCTCCGCCAAATCCCGGCTGGGCGAAAAGCTGACCTACATCCATAACCAATGGGATGGGTTGCAGACTTTCCTGACCGACGGCCGCGTCGAGATCGACTCCAACAGGGTCGAAAACCTGATCCACCCTATTGCCCTCAATCGAAAGAATGCGCTCTTCGCCGGTCACGATGAAGGTGGCATCGCCTGGGGGCGCATCGCCTCATTGATCGAGACCTGCAAGATCAACAGCATTGAGCCCTTCGCCTACCTCAAGGCAACCCTCGCAGCCATCGCCAGCGGCCACCCACAAAGCCGTATCGATGACCTGCTGCCTTGGAACTTCAGGTCGTCAAGCTAAGCTGCCCGTGCTGCCCAGAGATCTCTTACTACACATCGATGGCCACCCAAGATTACACCGGCGACGGCGCAGAAATTACACCACGTCTTCGGACGCTAACGGCATCCCGCCTGTTGCCGGCCCTGACCGGCAAGCAGCGAGAAACCCCCGTTCCCGCGACACGGCAGATGGGGCGAGCCCGAAACCCCCGCAAGCGCAAGGGGACAAAGCCGCCCGGCATAAAACAGCCCATAGGCCCCGGCATGGGAAAGGCGGTCAGGACCGCCGGCCAGGGGCGGCGGCGCGGCGCGTCCCGGCCTATTCTGGCACAAGATGGCCGTCGGCGGGCGACCAGGACAGATGGAAGGAGCGGCCCACGGCCAGCGGAAGATCAGCCAGTTCTTCATGCGATTTCTGCACCCGTATTTCCTGTCCCGCGCCGGTTTCAAAATAGATGGTGGCGGTGGCGCCGATGAATTCCTCGCCGATCATGCGCGCCTCGACCATGTTCACTGCGTCTGCCGGCGGTTGAAGATGGATCTGCATCTTGGTATCCAGCACGATCAGGCTGGCCGCCTGCCCCGGCGTTGCCCCCTTCCCGCCCCCGGCAAGCACGAAATCGCCGCTGGCGGTGGCGATGGCGGCACGGCCGCTCCGGTCCTGCTTCAACTGGCCCAGGAAAATATTGGACGATCCCAGAAAATCCGCGACGAAGCGCGTGCGCGGCGTGCGATAGATCTCTTGCGGCGTGCCGATCTGCTCGATCTTGCCGCGGCTCATGATGACGACGCGATCGGCCATCGAGAAAGCCTCGGACTGGCTGTGGGTGACATAGACGAAGGTGATGCCGGTCTCGCGTTGCAGGTTCTTCAGCACCGATTGCATCCGCACCTTCAGCGCCGCGTCCAGTGCCGAAAGCGGCTCGTCGAGCAGCAAGATCTCTGGCTCGACCACCAGCGAGCGGGCAAGCGCGACACGCTGGCGCTGGCCGCCGGAAAGCTGGCTGATGTTGCGGGTGGCAAATTCGGCGATCTGCATGCGCTCCAGCCATTGCTCGGCCCGTCGCCGGCGCTCGGCACGGCCTATGTCCCGCATCTTCAGCGCGAACTCGACATTCTCGATCACATTCAGGAACGGAAACAGCGCCAGACTCTGCCAGACCATGGGCGTGTCGCGGCTCCAGCTCGGCAAGTCGTTGATCGGCTTGCCGGCCAGGCGGATGATGCCCTCGCTGGGGGCCTCCAGCCCGGCCAGCATGCGCAGCGTCGTGGTCTTGCCGCAGCCGGACGAGCCCATGATGGCAAGGAACTCGCCCTTGTGGATCTGCAGGTCCATCTTTTGCACGGCGACATAGCTGCCGAAACGCTTGGCGACGCCCTCGAAGGAAACCAGGGGTTCTTGCATCAGTTCATTCCTTGTCGGTTGCGGGGCCGCGCCCCGACAGCAGCAGTTGCGCCAGGATCACGAGGGTCATCGACGTCACGAAGACGAAGGTGCCGATGGCGTTGATGCGCGGGCTGACCTGGCCTTGCAGGAAGCCCAGCACCTTGACCGGCAGCGTCTCGTTCAGGCCCGAGACGAACCAGGCGATGGCGAATTCGTCGAAGGACACCGCCATGGTGATGAACAGCGCCCCCAGGATCGCCGGCCGGGTGAAGGGAATGATGACATGGCGCATCGTCGCCCATTCCGAGGCGCCGAGATTCCAGGCCGCCGGCTCCAGCGAGGGGTCCATCTGCGACAGCCGCAGCCGGATCACCGCCATGGCGAAGGGCGCGCAGATCACCACATGGGCGATGATGACCGACAGCGCATTGCCCGACAGGTCGATGCGCGACAGATAAGCCAGCATCGCCAGCCCCATGATGACGACCGGAATGGTCGGCGGCAGCAGCGCCAGCGCCAGATAGACCTGCTTGCCGAGAAAGCGGTAGCGGTAGTCCGTATAGGC
>NZ_LLWQ01000077.1 GCF_001447385.1 Paracoccus sp. MKU1
GCAYGGGTATCCTCGCCCCGCCATGCCGCCGAGCAGGGCGGAATCGAAGCCGATGCGATCCGCCGCGCCACCGCGCTGGAAAGCGAGGGCAAGACCGTGGTCGCGGTCTTTCGCGCGCGCCGCCCCCTGGGGTTGATCGCCATGCGCGACGAGCCGCGCGCCGATGCCGCCGGGGCGATGGCCCAGCTTCGCGCGCTGGATGTCGGCGCGGTCATGATGGCCGGCGAAGACCCGCGGACCGCCGAGGCCATGGCGGGGGCCCTTGGCATGGACCATCGGGCCGGGAGGCTGCCCGAAGGCAAGCTGGCCGGGGTCCGCGGGATGGCCGCGCAGGGGGGCGTGATGATGATCGGCGACGGCATCAACGACGCCCCGGCGCTGAAGCAGGCGAGCGTCGGGGTGGCGATGGGCTCGGGCACCGACGTGGCGCTGGAGACGGCGGATGCGGCGATCCTGCGCGACCGGGTGGCGGACGTTCCGGCGCTGATCCGGCTGGCGCGGGCGACGATGGGCAACATCCGCCAGAACGTCGCCATCGCGCTGGGGCTGAAGGCGGTGTTCCTGGTGACCTCGGTCCTCGGCATCACCGGGCTGTGGATCGCCATCCTCGCCGATACCGGCGCGACCGTGCTGGTCACGCTGAACGCCCTGCGCCTGCTGGCCTTCGACCCGTCGAAGCGGGGGTGAAGCAATGGAATCGGCGGACTGGATCGCCCTCGGCATCCTCGCGATCTATCTGGCGGGGTTCTTCTGGGGCACCACCGAGGCGGCCCGCGCCGCAGGACGGCCGGTCTGGCTGTTCGGCATGGCGTCAGGAACCGGCAGGCTTGCAGCCTTTGGTTTCCGCATGGCCTTTGTTCTGGCATTGGCGGGGCCGCTTCTGTGGCTGGTGGTCCCGGTGCTGCATCAGGCCGATCCGTTCTGGACCGAGGGCCGCTTTATGCTTGCCGGGATCGTCGGCGCAGTCACAGCCGCCACCGGCGCGGCACTGGCCTTCGCCGCGCAGATGTCGATGGGGGCGTCGTGGCGCGTCGGCGTGGCGCCGGGCGAGACCGGCGCTCTGGTGACAGGCGGCCTCTACCGGATCAGCCGCAACCCGACTTTCCTCGGACAGGCCATTCTGCTGGCTGGTGTGGCGCTGGCGATCCTTTCGCTGCCCACCGCGCTGGCGCTGCTCCTGTTCCTGTGGTCGGCCTCGGTCCAGATCCGCGACGAGGAACGGGTGCTGCGCGCCGCCCATGGCGCGGCCTATGACGCCTGGGCCGCTCGGGTGCCGCGCTGGATCGGCCTTCACGCCAAGCCTGACAAGAGAAAATGCACATGAACCAGACATTACCGAGGGACGAAGAATGACTCTGCGACGGATCAGGCTGGTTCTCTGGACACTGGTGGCATTCGCACTGGTGGGTGTTCTGGCGCTGCAATGGGCCGGACGGAGGCCCGAGCCGCCCCAGCCCCCCTTCCGCCCCGATTTCGCGTTGCAGGACGAGGCCGGGCGAACCTATGGCATGGAGGACTTCCGCGGCAGCTTCGCGCTGGTCTTCTTCGGCTTCACCAATTGCCCCGATGTCTGCCCGACGACCATGTCCGAGGTCGCGCAGGTGATGGACGACCTGGGGCCGGAGGCCGACAAGGTGCGGCCGCTGTTCATTTCCATCGACCCCGAACGCGACCGCAGGCAGGGGCTGGCCGGTTATCTGGCGGCCTTCCATCCGGCGATCCTCGGCCTTGCCGGCGACGGCGCCGCAACGCAGGCGGCCACCGAGAGCTTCAAGGTCCATTTCGGGCGCGAGGAAGACCCTGCCGCCCCCGATGGCTACAGCATGTCGCACAGCCCGGGGCTGTTTCTGGTCGGCCCGGATGGCGAATGGCTGCGCCAGTTTCCCTATGAAACCCCGGCGGCCGAGATTCTGGCAGATATTCAGGAAAGGATCTGAACCGATGAAACACCTTGCAACCGCCCTCGGGCTGGCCGTGACGCTGCCGCTTGCCGCGGTCGCCGAATGCGCCAGCGTCTCGGCGGGCGGGCTGACCGTCACCGGCGCCTGGTCGCGCGCCACCATCGGCAACGAGCGTCCGGCGGTCTTCTACGTCGAGATCCGCAACGAAGGCGAAACCGCCGACCGCCTGACGGGCATCGACACCCCGGTCGCCGCCATGACGATGCTGCACCGGACCGTGGTCGAGGAGGGCGTCGCCTCGATGCCCCATGCCGAGGCGGTCGAGATCCCCGCCTGCGAGACCGTCGGCCTCGCGCCCGGCAGCCATCACGGCATGCTGATGGGGCTGACGGCGCCCCTGACCGAGGGCGAGAGTTTCCCCGTCACGCTGCAATTCGAACGGGCCGGTGCGGTCGAGATCGACACCCGCGTCCTGTCGATCCGGGCGCAGGAGGCGCAATGCGACGCCGGTTGATCCTTGGCGGTGCAGGGGCCCTTGGCGCCTTCGGCTTCATGATGGGCCTGGGCGCCTGGCGCAGCGGCGACCTGCGGCGGATCACCGGCGATGCGGGCGCGCTCGATCGGATCGACCTCGCCCGCATGGATTGGGAACTGACCGACGACCGGGGCGATCGCGTCTCGCCGCGCGACTGGCTGGGCCGGGCCAGCATGGTCTGCTTCGGCTTCACCTGGTGCCCCGATGTCTGCCCGACGACGCTGATGGACATCTCGGGCTGGCTGGAGGACCTGGGACCGGAGGCCGAGCGGATCCATGTCAGCCTGATCACCGTCGATCCCGAGCGCGACAGCCCGGCGACCTTGAGCGAATATCTCTCGAACTTCGATCCCCGCATCCGCGGCCTGACCGGCACGCCCGCAGAGGTCGCCCAAGCCGCCGGCGCATTCGGCGCCCGATACGAGCGGATCCCGCGCGAGGACGGCGATTACACCATGGACCACACCTCCGGCGTGCATGTCTTCCGACCGTCGGGGGCATTGTCCAGCATCATCGATTTCCACGAGGATCGCAAATTCGCGGTCCCCAAGATCACAAGGGCCATCGAATGAAAACCTTTTCCACCGCAAGCCGCAATGCGCTGGCCGCCCTCCTGCTGGCCTTCCCCGGCGCCGCCGTCGCACAGGACGATGCCGCTCAGGCCATTCATGTCGTCGAGGGACAGGGCTGCGAATGCTGCGTCGAATGGACGGAATATCTGCGCCAAGAGGGCTTCGAGGTCAGTTCGGAAAAGCGTTTCGGCACCCTGCTGATGCAACACAAGATGGATATGGGGGTGCCGGTGGAGCATTCTTCCTGCCATACCGGCGAGATCGACGGCTATTTCGTCGAAGGCCATGTCCCGGCCGAGGACATTCGCAGATTGCTTGCGGAGCGGTCCGAAGCCGCCGGTATCGCGGTGCCCGGCATGCCCTATGGCAGCCCCGGCATGGGGCCGGAATCCCGGCGCGAGGCCTATGACGTGCTGCTGATCCGCAAGGAAGGCAGCAGCGAGGTCTTCAGCAGCTACGCCGCGGCAAGCGAGCAATGATAGCCTTCAGGAGAGTTTCCGCATGATCCCGTTGAACAGACGCCATTTTTCCCTGGCCGTTCTCGCCGCTCTCGCGGGTTGTGGCGCGCCCCAAGCGAAGCGACCGCAGTTCAAGACCTATTCAGGTCCCCCGGTCACTCAGGTCGTGGTCTACAAGGGCCAGCGCCGGATGCACCTGGTCAGTGGGCAGGCGGTGCTGAGATCCTACGATTTCGGGCTGGACTTCCAGCCGGTCGGCCACAAGCAGTTCGAAGGGGACGGCAAGACACCCGAGTGGGTCTATTTCGTGGACCGCTTCAACCCCCGCAGCCGCTACCATCTCTCGGTCGGCATTTCCTATTCGAACGAACGCGACCGGGCCTTTGCCGCGCAGTTGGGACGAGATCCGGGCGGGGACATCATGTTCCACGGCCGTGGGCCCGAAGGCAATGAACAGGTTCGCAAGAAACGGGACTGGACCGCCGGCTGCATCACCGTCAGCGACGAGGAGATCGAGGATATCTACGCCATGCTGCAACCCGGCGTGCCGGTCGTGATCTATGCGTGAAACGTAAGGCCATGAGGTGCGGCTCTGGTCCCGGTCTTCACTCCGCCCCCTTGTTGGCTGGCGCTCGGCCCGGCGCCGCGCGATGCCCTTTGTCTGGACGGCGCGCGGGCGAGACCGCCCGCGGATGTCGGCGGGCCCTGGGCCTACGGGGATTTCCTCGACATCATCCGCGATCCGCAGCACGATGAACACCGCTCCACGCTGCGATGGGCGGGCGGGCATTTCGATCCGGAATGGTTCGATCTGGACCTGATCAACAAGGACCTGCGCAATGCCTTCCGGGCGAATGCGCGGAGGCGGCTGCATCAGCCGAAACCGAAGGCGCCGAAGGGTTAGCCGCGTCCACCCTTGTGCCTGAGCGCGTCGACGATCACCCTGAAGGCGGGCAGGTTCTGTCGGCGGCTGGGATAGTAAAGGAAATAGCCGTCGAACATGGGCGACCAGTCGTCCAGCACCTGCACCAATGCGCCCGAGGCGACCTGGGCGGCGACGATGTTCTCTGGCACATAGGCGATGCCGTAACCGCTCACCGCCGCGTCGATCATGGCGTAGGAATTGTTGAAGGCCAGTTGCCCGTCCACCCGGACCCGCAACTCCTGCCCGTCCTTCTCGAACTCCCAGGCATAGAGGCCACCGGCACTCTCGTGGCGCATGTTGATGCAGATGTGGCGGATCAGGTCGCGCGGGTGCTCGGGCGTGCCATGCGCCGCCAGGTAACCGGGTGAGGCCACGGCGACCAGCCGCCAGTCGGGGCCGATGCGGACGGCGATCATGTCCTTTTCCACGCTCTCGCCCAGGCGGACGCCGGCGTCGAAGCCATCCTCGACGATATTGCGGAAGCTGCTGTCGAGGATCAACTCCACGCTGATATCGGGATAGTCACGCAGCACCGGCTTCAGCTTCGGCCAGACCACGCTTTCCAGCGCGTGATCCGACAGCGTCAGCCGGATAGATCCCGAGGGCTTGTCGCGCAGCGCGGTCAGGGCGGCGATCTCCTCCTCGAT
This sequence comes from Paracoccus sp. MKU1, assembly GCF_001447385.1. Classification (GTDB taxonomy): domain Bacteria; phylum Pseudomonadota; class Alphaproteobacteria; order Rhodobacterales; family Rhodobacteraceae; genus Paracoccus. The sequence continues at coordinate 5,039 of NZ_LLWQ01000077.1, forward strand.
CTCGGCCAGGCGCGGGGAGATGGTGTGAAGCAGGCGCTCGCCCGCCGGCGTCGTGGTGACGTTGCGGGTAGTGCGGGTCAGCAGGCGGATGCCCATGCGGGTCTCCAACTGCTTGATGGCATGGCTGAGCGTCGATTGTGCGACGCCGATCCGCGCTGCCGCGCGGGTGAAGTTGCGCTCCTCGGCTACGATGCGGAACCAGGTGAGCTGGTTGAGATCGGTCTTTTCCATGAGGGGCAAATTAATCGACCTGGTCGATTGATCCAATCAAAATGATCCGGGTAATCGGATGGCCGCAGATCGGCTATATCCGCTGCGAACCCGACAATCAGGAGCATCGGATGGTTTCCACCGTGGAACAGACCGGCAGCCGGCCCGCCGCCTGGGGTGCTGTGCTGTCGATGGCGTTTTGCGTGGCGATGCTGATCGCGTCCGAATTCATGCCGGTCAGCCTGTTGACGCCGATGGCCGAAGGGCTGGGAGCGACCGAGGGTCAGACCGGACAGGCGATCTCGGTCAGCGGGCTGTTCGCGGTCGCGGCCAGCCTGCTGATCACCACCGCCGCCGGGAGGCTGAACCGCAAATGGGTCTTGGTGGCGCTGACCGGATTCATGCTGCTGTCGCTGGTGCTGGTCGCCGCCGCGCCGAGTTTCACCGTGCTGATGATCGGTCGGGCGGCTCTGGGCATTTGCATCGGAGGGTTCTGGGCGCTGGCGACGGCGGTGATCATGCGGCTGGTGCCGGCCGAGGACGTGCCCAAGGCGCTGGCGCTGATGTATGGCGGGCAGGCCATCGCCGCCGCCTTCGCCGCGCCGATCGGCAGTTATCTGGGCGGGATCTTCGGCTGGCGCGACGTCTTCTGGGCGCTGACGCCCATCGTCGCCATCAACCTCGTCTGGCACCTGGTTGCGCTGCCGTCGATGCCCGCGCGCAAGAAGCAGGACTTCCGGACGTCGCTCGGCCTGCTAAAGCGACCGTATTTCCGGCGCGGGCTGATCGCCTGCATGCTGTCCTGGGGCTCGGCGTTCAGCATGTTCACCTATCTGCGGCCGTTCCTGGAACAGGTGACCGGCGTCGATGTGGCGACGCTTTCGGCCCTGCTGCTTCTGCTGGGTTGCGCCGGATTCGTCGGCACCTGGGCGGCGGGTCGCTTCATCAAGGGCAATGCCGCGCCGTTCCTGAAGCTGCCGGCGCTGGTGATGGGCGGGGCTACGGTCGGGTTGCTGCTGCTGGGCCATTCCGTGATCGCCGTGGGCCTGTTCATGGCGATCTGGGGGGCGATGAACACCATGTTCTCGGTGATCTGGATGACCTGGATGTCGCAGAACGCCGACGATGCGCCCGAAGCCGGAGGCAGCCTGATGGTCGCGGCGATCCAGGCGGCGATCCTGCTGGGCGCGGTCGTGGGCGGGCTGCTGCTGGACGGGATCTCCATTCAGGCGACCTTCATCGGCAGCATCGTTCTCGCCGCCCTCGCCCTGGCCCTGATCCGCGACGGCAAACACATGCTGAAACCTGCCCCCAACACATGAATGGAAGGAGATATCCCGTTGAATGATCGCCTCAACCGCAGAACCCTGCTTCAGGGATCGGTCGCCGCCGGCACCGCCATCATGCTGGGCGTGCAGTCCGCCCTGGCGCAATCCACATCAGACACCGGAGACAACACCATGAGCCAGGACTGGGACAAGGTCTTCCCGAAAAGCGAAAACGTCGACCATGAGAAGGTGACCTTCACCAACCGCTACGGTATCACCCTGTCGGGCGATCTCTACCTGCCGAAGGACCGCAGCGGCAGCCTGCCGGCCATCGTCGTCGCCGGTCCGTTCGGCGCGGTGAAGGAGCAATCCTCGGGTCTCTACGCCCAGACCATGGCGGAACGCGGCTTCGTCACGCTGGCTTTCGATCCGTCCCATACCGGCGAAAGCGGCGGCGAGCCGCGGAACGTCGCCTCGCCCGACATCAGCACCGAGGATTTCATGGCGGGCGTGGACTTCATCGGCCTGCACCCGGCCGTGGACCGCGAGCGCATCGGCGTCATCGGCATCTGCGGCTGGGGCGGGATGGCGCTGAGCGCCGTGGCGGTGGACAAGCGTGTCAAGGCCGTCGTCGCCAGCACCATGTATGACATGACCCGCGTCATGTCCAAGGGCTACGACGATGCCATGACCTCTGAACAGCGCGCGGAGGTGCTGGAGACGCTCAGCCGCCAGCGCTGGGAGGACGCCGAGAACGGCACCTCGGCCTATCAGCCGCCCTATAACGAGCTGCAGGGCGGCGAGGCGCAGTTCCTGGTCGATTACCACGACTATTACATGACGCCGCGCGGATACCACAAGCGCGCGGTCAACTCCGGCAATGCCTGGACGCGGACAACGCCGCT
>NZ_LLWQ01000078.1 GCF_001447385.1 Paracoccus sp. MKU1
CATCAGGTAGCCCGCAAGGATGAACAGCGGCAGGGCCAGCAGGATCACCGAGTTCAGCGACCGGAAGCCCTGCAACATCAGCGTGTTGAGATTGGCGTCATAGATCCAGGCCAAGGCCGCGACGACGCCGGCGAAGGACCATGCGACGGGAAGGCCGATCCCCAGAAGAGCCAGGAGCAGCCCCAGGACCAGTAGAGCCTCCATGTCAGGCCTCCTTGCCGGGTTGGGCGATCTGAAGGCCTGCGCGGGCGATGTCGCGCAGGGCGTAGAGGACGGCGGACACTGCGGCGAGAGCCAGCGGCGCCTGCGCATACCACAGGGGCAGGTTCAGGACCGGGATGATCTGCGGCCGCTTCATCCCCCAGGCCAGCATCTTCCAGACCCAGAGCGCGAAGATCGTCGCGATGACCAGCGTCAGAACCGCGACGACAAGGCCATGGATTGCCCTGGCGCGGGGCGCGCGCAGCGATGTCGCGAGGAAATCCACGACCAGATGCTCGGACCGCCGCGAGGCCATGACCGCGCCCGCCATGTAAAGCCACATGGCAGCAAGCAGGCTCGCTTCGTGCATGCCCAGCAGCGACTGGCTGAAGAAGACGCGAAAGATCACCAGCGCCACCAGCGACAGGGTGACGATGGCGCTGGTCGCCAGGATGACGACCTGCAAGAGCCAGGCAAAGGCCCGGTCGGCCATGGCAAGAAAGGCGATCACGCGAACCTCCATGCGGCGAGGGTGACGAGGATCACTCGGCGGCGGCGTTCTGGCGGACGAGGTCCAGAAGCTCGGCGCCGATCATCGCCTCCATCTTGGGCCAGACCGCCTCTCGCACGGTCTTGCTCAACGCTGCCAGTTCCTCGGGGCTCGGCTCGACATAGGTATGGCCCAGCTTCTTCCATGCCTCGACATAGCCCTCGTCCGAGCGGCGGGCGGCGTCGAACTGCGCCAGCATGACCTTTTCCGCGCCGGCAGCGATTGCCTCCTGATGCTCGGGCGAGAGCCCGTCCCAGGTTTCCTGGTTCGCGGTCAGGATGCCGGTCAGGAACTGCTGCCGGCTGTGGACGTAATCGGTCAGCACGTCGCCGAAATATTCGTAGTCGTAGAAGATCACGTTGGCGCTGTCGCCGTCGACGACCCCGGTCTGGATGGCCGAGTAGAGCTCGCCCCAGTCGATGGTCGCGGTCTGATAGCCCATCGCGGCGATGGTTTCGGTAAAGGGCGAAACCGGCGGGACGCGCACCTTGAAGGCCTTGGCGGCCTCGACAGTGGTGGCGTGGCCGCCCTTGGTGCCGACGCCGTTGAAACCCTCGGGCCAGGCACCGAGGTATTTCAGCCCGGTATCGGCATAGACCTCGGACAGCGCCGTGCTGAGCCAGCCGTCCTTGCCATAGGCGGCCAGGGCATCATCCCAGTCGGTGAACATGTAGGGCGTATAGATCAGCGAGATGCGCTGGTCGTATGAGGTCATCGGCCAGTTCAGCATCAGATCGACATCGCCGGCCATGAGCAGGTCGAAGACCTCCTGCTGGCCGCCCAACTCGTTCTGGTAGAAGATCTCGACCGTCAACGCGCCGTCGGTGGCGGTTTCGATCTCCTTGGCCCAGGCCTCGATGGCATTGCCCGCATCCGAGCCTTTCGCGCCGGAATCGGTCGCCATCTTCAGCGTTTCCGCCATCGCGGGCATGGCCGCCGTCGCGCCGGACGCCAGCGCCGCGAGCAGCACCGCGGCCGTCATTCCATTCATCTTTCTGACCATTCCCTTCCCCTCCCCAGGAAGCGGGCCGTCTTCAGGCCTCGTGTCGGTTCTTGAAAATCTCATAGGCGAAACGCGCCCTCACGCCGATGTCCAGGAAAGGCCGCGGCGGCACCGGCGACGGCGTGCCAAGGCCGATCATGTCCGAGATCAGCGGATCGTCCTCGCCAAGCGCCATCGCCGCGGCCAGCCGGCCGCTGATCGTGCCCTTGGCGACGCCGACGGCGTTCTGGCAAACCGCGCTCCAGACGTTCGGGGCGACCTGTCCGAATCCGGGAGCACCATTGCGCGACAGGCAGATATAGCCGGTCCAGGTATGCTCCATGGTGACGCCCCGCAGCATCGGGAAGCGTTCGTCGAACAGGCGCTGGTGCTCGGCCCGGATCTTCAGCCGGCGTTCGTCGGACTGGCGCAGGCCGGGGCAGAAGTGGATGTTCTGCCGGATCAGGATGCGGCGATCGTTGGTATAGCGCATGGTGATGCCGGCAAAGGCATTGGCCGGGGTCGAGCCCCAGGGCGCGATATTGCCGAAGGCCGCCTGCTCGGCCGGCGTCAGGCGGCGCGTCAGGCTGGCATGGGCGGCGAAGTTCAGAAGCCTGCCCCTCCAGAAGCCGAAGCGCATGGCCAGGCCGTTCACCGCCAGGATGGCCTTGGGCGCCCGGACCGAGCCATGCGCGGTCCGAAGCGTGATCGTCGGGCCGAAATCCGCCTCCAGCACCGGGCAGTTCTCGTAAAGCGTGACGTTTTCCGGCAGGGTGTCGCCCAAGCCCCGGTTCAGCGCCGCCGGGTTTAGAAGCACCGTGCCGGGCGTATAGACCGAGGCCGCGAAGTGCCGCGTGCCCAGGCGCCGGGCGGTTTCCCCGGCATCCAGCCATTCGTAAGGCTCGCCCAGCCGCTTCAACTCCTCGACCGTGGGCCGCAGAACCTGCTCGGCGCCGCGCTCCGAGCTCGCGGTATGGTATTTGCCGTCCTCGCTCCAGTCGCAGTCGATGCCGTGGCGCTGCACGCAGTCGCGCAGCGAGGCGATCCCCGCGCGGGCAAGGCGCAGATAGGCCCGGCCCTTGGCCAGTTCCTCGAGCGACGAACCCACATTATGCGGCAGGTCGATGGCGAAGCCCGAATTGCGGCCAGAGGCCCCTTCGCCCAGCTGCTGCGCGTCGAACACCACGATCTTCGCATGAGGCCGCAACTCACCCAGGCGCCGTGCCGCACCCAACCCGGCATAACCCGCGCCGATCACCACGACGTCTGCGGTGATGTCTTTGGACAGCGGCGGCCTGGGCTGGCGTGGCGGCAAAAGCGC
>NZ_LLWQ01000079.1 GCF_001447385.1 Paracoccus sp. MKU1
TGTTGAGCAGGTTGAAGGGGCCAAGGCCAAGCCAGCCCAGCACTACATTGATGATGCCCGCGTCGGACAAAAAGATCTGCCAGGAATAGACCCGGACCAGGTAGCTGGTGAAGAATGGGATCACCATCAGGAAGATCGCCCAGCGTCGCGCAGCGGGCGACAGCTTGAAGGCGATGGCATAGGCGCAGGGAAAGGCCAGCGCGCTGGTCAGCGCCGCAGCGGTGGCGGCCATGGCCAGGGTCGTGCCATAGGCCTGCCAAAAGACCGGGCGGCCGAACATCGTAACCCAGTTCACCGTGTCGAACCCCGCCTCGAGGCGGAAATTGCGCACGGTCCAGAAGCTGAGCGCGACCAGAAAGACCAGCGGGAAGACAAAGAACAGAAGCTGCCAAATCAGCAGCGGCAGAGAGAAAGTAAGTCCGTAAAGCGAGACGGGACGTCGCATCGGCAGGCTCCGGCAGGGGACGGACAGCGCGGCCGGCGACCTGCGCCGGCCACGTCATGCTCAGGCGCTTTTGTAGTCCGACCAGAAGTCGTTCCATTCCTCCAGCGACTGCTGCACCGGAAGCTGGCGATACTTGATGCGGCCGTTGCGGATCAGGTCCATCACATTGTCCTGACCCGGGACCATGCCCTGGCGTTTCGCCTCGTCGGGGTTTTCGACATTCAGCAGCTCCCAGCCCCTTTGATTCGGGATCAGCGCCGGATAGGCCGCCATCTGCGCCGATTTCGACTGGCCCTTGGCCGAGGTGACATACTGGATCCATTTCTTCGCCAGATCGGCCTTGGACGAGCCCTTGCCGATCGAGAAGCTCTCGGTCCATTGCAGCCCGCCCTGTTCGGGAATGACGGTGCGGACCTTGGCGCCGTTGCGTTCGAGCACGCCGGTGATCCAGTCGCCGATACCGGCAAAGGCCAGCATCTGGCCGTTGTTCAGGGATGAGAAGGTGCCGCCATAATCGAAGAAGCCGCCGATCTGCCGGCGCAGGGTCATGGTCTTTTCCTTGACCGCATCCCATGCCGCCCCGTCGATGTCATAGGGGTTGGCATTGCCATTGAGCAGGCTCATCTGGCCAAGGTTCGGCAGGTGCCAGTCGAAATGCCCGACCTTTCCCTTCAGCGCCGGCTCCCAGAACACCTCATAGGAGGCGGCTTGCGCCTCGGTCACGGCGTCGGTGTTGCAGGCCACGCCCAGGAAGCCGAAGCGGGTGATGACCGAATAAAGCGTGTCGCCTTCCCAATGGCCGGGAAAGTGCTGGAACTCGGGGAAGAACTCGTCAAAGGGATAGTCGGCCGGGTCCAGCGCCTCGATATAGCCGGCGGCGTTCAGCTGCTGGACATATTCGGCATCCGACAGGATCACGTCGAAGGTGCCGGGCGGGCTTTGCGAGATCAGCCCCAGCATGTTGTCGCCGCCGGTATAGTATTTTGGCACGAACTTGACGTTGTTCTCGGCCTCGAACTCGGCCACCATGTCGGGCTCGGCATGGCCATACCAGGCCAGCATGGTCAGCTGCGTCGGCGCGGCAAAGGCGCGGCGCGACAGCATCGGCGTGGCCAGCGCCGCCGCGCCCAGCGACAGCACCGCACGACGCGAAAGCCCGAGGCGCGCACCCCGTCCATCCTGTGTCATCTCATCACCCTGTCTGATTGTTCTGATTGATTGTTTGATGGGATCAGGCTAGGAGAAGGCGCCGCACATGCAAAATCGGTTCTTTCAATCCTGACATTTGCATGCGTTATGGCGCGGCCGTCACACCGGAATCGCATGGATGCCGGACCCCACGCTGTCCAGATCGGCCACCAGATCGCTGACCAGTTGCAGCCCCGCCGCCGACAGGCGCGGATGCTTGTAGAACAGCCCGACTCGCAGCGGCTCCAATGCCGGAAAGCCCTCGACCTCGGTCAGCATCCGCATGCCGGGCAGCATGGTGGCACGGGTCAGCGCGGTCACGCAAAGCCCGTTCCTGACCGCGTTCTGCAGCCCCGAAATGCCGGGGCCGGTATAGACGATGCGCCAGCGCCGCTCGACCGCGTCCAGCGCCTGGATCATGCGGGCCCGATAGTCGCAGCCCTCGGGATGCGCCCCCAGCGGGACCGGCGCATGGGCGGG
>NZ_LLWQ01000080.1 GCF_001447385.1 Paracoccus sp. MKU1
TGAACGACAGCGGCAAGATCCTGTGGCGCTATGAGCCGCAGCAGGATCCGAACGTCATTGCGGTGATGTGCTGCGACACGGTCTATCGCGGCCTGTCCTATGCCGACGGCATGATCCTGCTGGGCCAGGCCGATACCACGGTGGTGGCGCTGGATGCCAAGACCGGCGAGGCGAAATGGTCGACCAAGGTCGGCGATCCCGCCATCGGCGAGACGCTGACCGCGACGGTCGTGCCGGTCAAGGACAAGGTCCTGGTCGGCATCTCGGGCGGCGAATACGGCGTGCGCGGCCGGATGACCGCGCTGAACCTGGCCGATGGCTCCGAGGCGTGGAAAGCCTGGTCCACCGGCCCGGACGAGGAGCTGCTGGTCGATCCCGAAACCACCACCCATCTGGGCAAGCCCATCGGCGCCGACAGCTCGCTCAACAGCTGGGAAGGTGACCAGTGGCAGATCGGCGGCGGCACTATCTGGGGCTGGTTCTCCTATGATCCGGACCTGAACCTGGTCTATTACGGCACCGGCAACCCCTCGACCTGGAACCCCGCGCAGCGTCCGGGTGACAACAAATGGTCGATGACCATCATGGCCCGCGATGCCGATACCGGCATGGCCAAGTGGTTCTATCAGATGACGCCCCATGACGAATGGGACTATGACGGCGTCAACGAGATGATCCTGACCAACCAGACCATAGACGGGCAGGAGCGCAAGCTGCTGACCCATTTCGACCGCAACGGCCTGGCCTACACGATGGACCGCGAGACGGGCGAGCTGCTGGTGGCCGAGAAATACGATCCGGTGGTGAACTGGACCACCGGCGTGGACATGGATCCGAATTCGGAAACCTATGGCCGCCCGGCCGTGGTGCCCGAATATTCGACCGCCCAGAACGGCGAGGACGTGAACACCACCGGCGTCTGCCCGGCGGCGCTGGGCACCAAGGACCAGCAACCGGCGGCCTTCTCGCCCAAGACCAATCTGTTCTACGTGCCGACGAACCATGTCTGCATGGATTACGAGCCCTTCCGGGTGGCCTATACCGCCGGCCAGCCCTATGTCGGCGCCACGCTGTCCATGTATCCCGCACCGAACAGCCATGGCGGCATGGGCAACTTCATCGCCTGGGACAACACCACCGGAGAGATCAAGTGGTCCGTCCCCGAACAGTTCTCGGTCTGGTCGGGCGCGCTGGCGACGGCGGGCGACGTGGTCTTCTACGGCACGCTGGAAGGCTATCTGAAGGCCGTAGACGCGCAGACCGGCGAGGAGCTTTACAAGTTCAAGACCCCCTCGGGCATCATCGGCAACGTGATGACCTACGAACATGGCGGCAAGCAGTATATCGGCGTGCTGTCGGGTGTCGGCGGCTGGGCCGGCATCGGCCTTGCGGCGGGCCTGACCAATCCCAATGACGGGCTTGGCGCGGTGGGCGGCTATGCCGCGCTGTCGCAATATACCGAGCTGGGCGGCCAGCTGACCGTGTTCGAGCTGCCGGGCTAATACTTTGGTGCCGAAAAACGAACTGTGACTCGAAACCTGCCGCCCCAAGGGTAACCTTGGGGCGAGCCATCATCTTCGGGTGACAGCCAGGGAGGAAATTCATGACCAGCAGGACGACCGCCAGCCTGATGGCGATCTGTGTCGCATGCGCGACTTGCGCCATCGCCGGAACGGCCCTTGCGCAGACCACCGAAACGCCTCCGGCCCAGGCCGGGGCAGGCGCTGCCGCCGCCGTCTCGGGCGACCCGCAGCAACAGCAGCCGGCCGCGGAGGCCCCCGCCGAGGAGGAGGCGCCGGAGGTCACCGAGACGGGGGGCAAGTTCGTGCTGCCGAACGGGCAGGACATCACCCCCGACCATATGGAGAACGGCCGCTGGTATACGGCCGAGGACATCCCGACCTTCAAGATCGCCGAGGACGGCACGGTGGATTACGCCACCTTCTCGGGCTATCGCCGCTATTCGGCGGAATGCCATGTCTGCCACGGCCCGGACGGCGAGGGCTCGACCTATGCGCCGGCGCTGAGGAACTCGGTGCTGAATCTCGGCTATTACGATTTCCTCGAGATCGCCGCCTCGGGCAAGCAAGAGGTCAACACCGCCGCCAACCTGGTCATGCCGGCCTTCGGCACCAACAAGAATGTCTGGTGCTATATCGACGACATCTATGCCTATCTGCTGGCACGGGGTGCGGGCGACCTGCCGCGCGGCCGTCCGGCCAAGAGGGAGGACAAGTCCGATGAATTCGCGGCGCAGGAAGATTCCTGCATGAGCGGATGAGACGCGCGCTTGCCTTTGCCGCCCTGCTGATCTGTGCCGCGGCCTCCGCTTCGGCGCAGGTTGCCGACCTGCGCTCGAAGACCGAGTTCCGGGTCTGCGCCGATCCCGCCGCCGTACCGATGTCGTCCCAGGACGAGCAGGGGTTCGAGAACCGCATCGCCCAGCTTTTTGCCGAAAAGCTGGGCCTGCCGGTGACCTATACCTGGTTCCCGCAGGGGCCGGGCTTCATCCGCAAGACTCTGCGGGCCGGGCTGTGCGATGTCGTCATCGGCTATGCTCAGGGCGACGAGATGGTGCAGAACACCAACCATTACTACACCTCGGCCTATGGCATCGTAACGCGCAGGGACAGTCCGCTGGCCTCGGTCGAGATGCTGGAGGATCCGGCGCTCAAGGACCATCCGATCGGCGTGGTGGCGGGCACGCCGCCGGCGACCAACCTGGCGCGGGCCGGGCTGGCCAAGGACATGCGCGGCTGGGATCTGTTCGTGGACCGCCGGGTCGAGGATCCGGTGGGCGAGATGCTGGCCCAGGTGAAATCGGGCGAGCTGGCCGCCGCGGTGGTCTGGGGGCCGCTGGCCGGTCCGCTGGTCAAACAGGATCCCGAGCTGCAATTCACCCCGCTGCTCAAGGAAGCCACCGGACCGCGCATGTTCTATCGCATCACCATGGGGGTGCGGCTGGAGGAGCAGGAATGGAAGCGGCAGCTGAACAGCCTGATCCGCCGCCACCAGGACGAGATCGACGCCATCCTGCGCGATGCCGGCGTGCCGCTGCTGGACGATTACGGCAAGGCGTTGAAACTATGAGAGGGGCCTGGGCGGCGCTGGCGGTGGTTCTGGCCGGCGCGGCCCAGGCCCAGGTGCCCGAGCCGCAGGGTTTCCATGGCGAGCCCTATCGTTCCGAAACCCCGGCGACGCTGGCCGGGGCGCGCGTGATCGACGCCGCCGAGGCGATGCGGCTGCACGGGCAGGGCGTGCCCTTCATCGACGTGCTGCCGCGCACCGCCCGGCCCGAGGGCCTGCCCGAAGGCACGTTGTGGAACGAACCGCCGCATCTGTCCATTCCCGGCGCGACCTGGCTTCACGATACCGGCTATGAGCGGCTGGCGCCGGCGGAACAGGCGCGGCTGGCCGAGGGGCTGGCACGGCTGTCTGGCGGCGACAAGGCGGCGCCGATGGTGATCTTTTGCAAGCGCGATTGCTGGATGAGCTGGAATGCCGCCAAGCGCGCCGTGGCGCTGGGCTATGGTGGCGTGATCTGGTTTCCCGACGGGATCGAGGGCTGGCAGGAACAGGGCGGCGGGTTGGAACCCGCCAGCCCCGCCGATCCATGAACGGCCCGATCACTCCGCCTTGCCGAACCGTTCCGCCAGCGCGTCGAGCCCGGCCTGATAGACCCCGGTCACCGCCTGGATCGCGGCCTCGTCGTTCAGTTCGGGCGGGGGCTCGTTGTTGGGATAGCCGCGATAGAAGCCGCCCTTCCAGTTGACCACGGCCTTGCCGCCCTCGTCCTGGACGCAAAGCGTCGCGGCATAGTTCGTCACCGGCAGCACCGTCACCTCGACCGCCTCGATGCGATAGGCATAGCAGCGTTTCTCGGGCTGCCATCTCGACAGGATCTCGGTGATGGTCGGATCGCCCGCCTCGGCTTTCAGATGCAGCACCCGGGTGGATGTCTCGGGCTGGTCGGCCGAGCCGTCGCCGGTCAGCTCCAGGCTGGCGATGGCCGGATGCCAGCTCATGTCGTCGAACCTGCCGATCGCGTCCCAGACCTCGTCCGGGGTGGCGTCCAGCTTCTGCTGCATCTCCAGCTTCAGCCGCGGCGGGCCATGCGCCTCGGCCGCCGGGGCCAGTGCCATGGCCGCGCCCATCGTCAGGGTCAGCAGTCGGATCATCCGTCATTCCTCCCGAAAGATGATGTTTTTCAGCAGATAGAGATAGCCGCGGCGAAAGCTTTCGTCGGTATTGCCGCGGATATCGACCACGCCGGCGCGCACCGTCCCGCCGCTTGCCGCATCGCGGACATAGAGGTTCAGCGACAGGATCAGGTTCGAGACCTTCTGCACCTCGCCCGAGATGGCATAATGCGCGCCCATCTCGCGCGCGATGCGGCTGTCGCTGCCATTCGATTGCGTGGGGTTCTTGATCTGCGCCACCTGCGCGGCGGGCGGCTCCAGCAGGGTGAAGCCGCGGTTGCGCAGATCCTCGGCAATGACCTGCTCGGCCATTTCGACGCGCCGGGTCTCGTCCTCGCGCACGCCGTTGATGGCGCCCTCGGTCGAGGTGTCGATGAAATGCAGGCCGAACCAGGCGGCGCTGTCGGGCGGCGGTGCGGAACCGTGAACCGGCTGGGCCGCCCCGGTGCCCGGTCCGGTCAGGGCGGCGGCGCAGAGGATCGGGATCAGCCGCAGGAATATCATGCGCAGACCATGCGCCTGACCCTCCGTGCCGTCCATAGGACGAAAGTCCCTAAGACTTAGGTATCAGGGCAATTCCCCTGGCCGAATCCGGGGTATCTGTCGGGTTGGCGCAGGCGGATTGACCCGGCATGATGCGAGGGGGAGGAACGCCATGAAAGGCAGAATCATCATACTTTTGGCTGGTTTGTCCATGGCAAGCCCGGCCGTGGGGCAGGATTCCGCGCAGCCGCAGACCGTGCGCGCCGCCGTGCTGCGGGTGGATGTGCCGCGCCTGCCGCCGATCTCGCGGCTGGACGCACCGCCCGAGGATCTGGGCTTTGCCGGCGCCCGGCTCGCCATCGAGGACAACGACACCACCGGCCGCTTCATGAACCAGGATTTCGAGGCGCTGGAGGTCAAGGCCACGCCCGAGACCGCGGCGGCCGAGATGGACAAGCTGCTGGCCGAGGGCATCCCCTTCATCGTGACGCTGGCCGATGATGCCGAGACGCTGGCCCTGGCCGATCAGGCCGGGGATCGGGCGCTGGTGCTGAACGCGCGGGCGCGTGGCGACAACCTGCGCGGCAAGGATTGCCGCTTCAACGTGATCCATGCCGCGCCCAGCCACGCCATGCTGGCCGATGCGCTGGCGCAGTTCCTGATGTGGAAGCAATGGCCGAACTGGTTCCTGATCGCCGGCAGCCATCCCGAGGACGTGGCGCTGGCCGATGCCTATCGCCGCGCGGCGACCAAGTTCGGCGCCAGGATCGTCGAGGCCCGCACCTATGAGGATACCGGCGGCAGCCGGCGCAGCGACAGCGGCCATGTGCAGGTCCAGCAGCAGATGCCGGTCTTTACCCAGCGCGCGCCGGCCCATGACGTGGTGATCGCGGCGGACGAGAACGGCGTCTTTGCCGACTGGCTGCCCTATGCGACCTGGGATGCGCGCCCGGTCGCGGGCTCGGCCGGGCTGGTGCCGCGCAGCTGGGCGCCCTCGCTGGAGGCCTGGGGGGCGACGCAGTTCCAGAACCGTTTCGAAAAGCTCGCCGGCCGCCCGATCCGCGAGGAGGACTACCAGACCTGGATCGCGCTGCGCATGATCGGCGAGGCGGCGACGCGCACGCAAAGCACCGACCCCGCCACGCTGAAGGAGTTCATGCTGTCCGAGAATTTCGAGGTCGCGGGCTTCAAGGGCCAGAAGCTGACCTTGCGCGACTGGGACCACCAGCTGCGCCAGCCGATCCTGCTGGCCACCGGCTCCGTCACCGCCTCGGTCAGCCCGCAGGACCAGTATCTGCACCAGACATCCGCGCTGGACACGCTGGGCTTCGACCGGCCCGAAACCGAATGCAAGTTCTGAGGTGAAAGATGAAAGCTGCAACCGCCATCCTGACCTCGGCCCTGTGCCTTGGTTTCGCCCTGCCGGCCGCCGCCAACCGGGTCTTCGTCAGCAATGAAAAGGGCAATGACGTCACCGTGCTGGACAGCGAGACGCTGGAGGTGATCGGCACCTATCCGGTCGGCGCCCGCCCGCGCGGCATCACCATCAGCCCCGACGGGTCCGAGCTTTACGTCTGCGCTTCGGACGATGACCTGGTGCGGGTCTTCAACCCCGAGACGATGGAGGAGATGCATACCCTGCCTTCCGGGCCGGACCCGGAGCTGTTCGTGCTGCACCCCTCGGGCAACCCGCTTTACATCGCGAACGAGGACGACAACCTGGTGACCGTCGTCGATACCCAGACCCACAAGGTCTTGGCCGAGATCCCGGTCGGCGTCGAGCCCGAGGGCATGGGCGTCAGCCCCGACGGCAAGGTGGTCATCAACACCTCGGAAACCACCAACATGGCGCATTTCATCGACAGCGAAAGCTTCGAGATCTTCGCCAATGTGCTGGTGGATTCCCGCCCGCGCTTCGCGCAGTTCAACGATGCCGGGACCAAGCTTTACGTCAGCTCGGAAATCGGCGGCACGGTCAGCGTGATCGACCCGGCGACGCAGCAGATCACCAAGAAGATCGGCTTCGAGATCCCCGGCGTGCTGCCCGAGGCGATCCAGCCGGTCGGCGTGCGGGTGACGAGCGACGGCACGAAGGTCTTTGTCGCCCTGGGTCCGGCGAACCGCGTGGCGGTGATCGACGGCGAGACGGACGAGGTCCAGGATTACCTGCTGGTCGGCCAGCGCGTCTGGCAGATGGCCTTCACGCCGGACGAGAAATACCTGTTCACCACCAACGGCAATTCCAACGATGTCTCGGTGATCGACGTGGCGGCGCTGAAGGTCGTCAAATCCGTGCCCGTGGGCCAGCAGCCCTGGGGCGTGGTGGTCGCGCCCAACTGACAGGTTAAGAGGGAGGAAGAACCATGACCCGTTTGCTGACCATCCTGCTGCTCATGGCCGGCCTGGCCGTGCCCGCCGCGGCGCAGGAAACCACGCCCGAAGCCAGTCCCGAGGCCGGCGCCGCCACCGATGGCGCGGCTGCCGCCGAACAGGATGACGATGACGACGGCGAAGAGGCCGCTGCCGCCGATGCGGGCGTGCACGAGGCCGGGTCCAAGTTCGACTTCGGCTTCTCGGGGATCATGGCGCGCGACAACCGCACCCAGCTGGCGCCCCTGACGCTGGGGTCCGGCAAGCCGGTGGCGACGGCGGAATACAAGCTGAAGTCGGGCGGCTTCTACCGCATCGACATCAACGCGGATGGCAGCCAGGAACTGGCGCTGTCGGGCGGCGACTTCTTCCGCGCGATCTGGGTGAACGAGATCGTCATCAACGATATCGAGATCCGGCCGATGGGTGTGCATTCGCTGGAATTCGACGATGCCGGCACCGCGACGATCAGCTTCATCGCCATCGTTCCGGGCCGCTATACCCTGTCGATCCCCGGCTCGCAGGGCGAAACCCAGCAGGCGGTGTTCAACATCCAGTAAAGGGGCGCGGGGCCTTGACCCCGCCCTCATCCGATGCCGCAGGACGCGCTTTCCATCCAGCATGTCAGCCACAGTTTCGGCCGCGTCCCCGCGCTGAAGGACGTGTCGCTGACCGTGCCGCGCGGCGGCTTCACCGCGCTGCTGGGCGTGAACGGCGCCGGCAAGACCACGCTGTTCTCGCTGATCACCCGGCTTTACGACAACCGCTCGGGCCGGATCGAGGTCGCGGGCCATGACCTGCGGCGCGAGCCGGGCGCGGCGCTGGCGCGGCTGGGGGTGGTGTTCCAGTCCCGCGCATTGGATGCCGACCTGACCGTGGCGCAGAACCTGGAATACCACGCCGCGCTGCACGGCATTCCCCGGCGCGAGGCGCGGGCGCGCAGCATCGAGGTTCTGGCGCAGGTCGATCTGTCGGACCGGCTGCATGCCAGGGTCTCGGCGCTTTCTGGCGGCCAGAGCCGCCGGGCCGAGATCGCCCGCGCCCTGATCCACCGCCCCGAGATCCTGCTGCTGGACGAGCCGACCGTCGGCCTCGACGTGAAATCCCGCGCCGAGGTGGTGGCGCTGACCCGCGCGCTGGTGCGGGGCGGGGTCTCGGCGCTCTGGGCCACGCATATTCTGGACGAGATCCGGCCCGAGGACGGGCTGGTCATCCTGCACCGGGGCGAGGTGCTGGCCCGCGGCAATGCCGGCGCCATCGGCGGCGACGACCTGACCGCCACCTTCCTGCGCCTGACCGGAGAGCCGGCATGAGCCGCCGCCTGACCCCGCGCATGTGGCTGACCGCCTTTCTGGGCATCGCCCGGCGCGAGACCTTGCGCTTCGTCAACCAGCGCGGCCGTTTCCTCGCGGCGCTGGTGCGGCCGCTGGTCTGGCTGTTCATCTTTGCCGCCGGTTTTCGCGCCGTGCTGGGCCTGTCGATCACGCCGCCCTACCAGACCTATGTGCTTTACGAGGTCTATGTGACCCCTGGCCTTTGCGCGATGATCCAGCTGTTCAACGGCATGCAAAGTTCGCTCTCGATGGTGCATGACCGCGAGACCGGGGCGATGCGCACGCTGCTGGTCAGCCCGTTTCCGCGCTGGTTCCTGCTGGCCAGCAAGCTGGTGGCGGGGGTGATCGTGTCGATCATCCAGGTCTATACCTTCCTGGCCATCGCCTGGTTCTGGGACGTGCAGCCGCCCGCCATCGGCTATCTGGCGGTGCTGCCGGCGCTGTTCCTGTCCGGGCTGATGCTGGGGGCGATGGGCCTGTTTTTGTCCTCGGCCATCCGGCAGCTGGAAAACTTCGCCGGGGTGATGAATTTCGTCATCTTCCCGATGTTCTTCGCCTCCAGCGCGCTCTATCCGCTGTGGCGGATGAACGAAAGCTCGCCGCTTCTGCATGACATCTGCGCGGTCAACCCCTTCACCCATGCGGTTGAGTTGATCCGCTTTGCCCTTTACGCGCGCTTCGATCTTCTGTCCTTCTCGGTGGTGTCGGGTTGCCTGATCCTGTTCTTTGCAGGGGCCGTCATCATGTATGATCCGGCCAAGGGGCTCTGGGCCCGGCGAAAGGGGGGAGCATGAGATATCTGGTTCTGGCGCTTTGTCTGGCCGCCACGGCGGTGCAGGCCGAAACCGGCAGCGATCCGGACTGGCCCTGCGTGCAGCGCAAGCAGCCGCATCTGTCGCTGGGGCAGATGTGGATCGGACCCGAGCCGGACGAGGCCGCGCGCGATCTGGCCCGCACGCCCGAGATCGCCGCGCTGGCCGACCGGCTGGAACAGCGCCGCCTGCCATTGCCCGAGGCCGAGGCCGAGATCGCGGAGTTCGCCAAGAGTGCCGACAATCAGAAGCTGACGGCGCTGATGGTGGCGATCTTCGACCGGATCGAGCCGCATCGCGCCGCGCTGATCGCCGGCATCGCGCGCTATGGCCACAAGCAGGTCGATCTGGCACAAAGGATCGAGGATCACCGTGCCAAGATGGAACAGATGCAAAAGGCCGAAGCCCCGGATTTCGACGCCATAGACGCCGAGGAGGAACGGCTCGACTGGGACATGCGCATCTTTCAGGACCGCCAGCAGGCGCTGACCTATGTCTGCGAGACGCCGGTGATCCTGGAACAGCGGGTCTTTGCGCTGGCCCGGGCCATCGCGGCGGGGCTGCAATGAGCCCGCCTCCCGCCGTCATCCTGGCCGGGGGGCTCTCGACCCGCATGGGCGGCGGCAACAAGGCGCTGCGGATGCTGGCGGGCGAGACCTTGCTTTCGCGGGTGATCGCCCGGCTTTCGCCGCAATGCGGGCAGCTGGCGATCAATGCCAACGGCGAGCCGGGGCAGTTCGACGAATACGGGCTGCCTGTGATCGCGGATGGCATCGCCGGTTTCGCGGGGCCGCTGGCCGGGGTTCTGGCCGGCATGGAATGGGCGGCGGACGAGGGGGCCGAGAGCGTGGTCAGCGTCAGCGTCGACACGCCCTTTCTGCCCGAGGATCTGGTGCACCGCCTGTGCGAGGCGCGCGGCCGCTCGGGCGTCGCCATCGCCGCCAGCCCGGACGATAGCGGGCAGTTGCGCGACCATCCGACCTGCGCGCTTTGGCCGGTATCGCTGCGCGGCGAGCTACGCGATGCGCTGGAATCCGGTCTGCATCGGATCGGCCAGTTCGCTGCCGCCTATGATCCGGGGCGGGCGGTGTTCGACAGCCGGCCGATGGACCCGTTCCTGAACCTGAACACGCCCGAGGACCTGGCCCGCGCCGCGCGCCTGGTCTAGACGCCATAACGGCGCAGCAGCCGGTGCAGCGCCATGGCGACCGCCCTGGCGAAGATCACCGTCATCACCGACAGCACCAGCAGCGCGGCAAAGACCAGATCGGTCTTCATCCGGCCGTTGGCATGGATCATCAGCGCGCCCAGGCCGCGGGCGCCGCCGACCCATTCGCCGATCACCGCGCCGATGGGCGCATAGACCGCCGCCAGCCGCAGCCCGGTGGCCAGGCTGGGCAGCGCCGCCGGGATGCGTAGGTGGCGCATGATGCGGATGCGGCCGGCGCCCATGACCTGAGCCAGGTCCAGCGCCGCCTGCGGCGTGCGCATCAGCCCGTCCAGAAAGGCGCTGGCCACCGGGAAGAACACGATCAGCACGGTCATGGCGATCTTGGGCGCCATGCCGAAGCCCAGCCAAAGCGTCAGGATCGGCGCCAGGGCGAAGACCGGTATGGTCTGGCTGAAGGTCAGGATCGGCCGCAAGACGCCGGTCAGCCTTTGCGAAAACCCCATCGCCACCGCGAGAGCCGCGCCGAGGGCCGAGCCGAGCGCGAAGCCCAGCACCACCTCGGCCAGGGTGAAGCCGGCATGGCGGGCGATCTCGGCCCGGTTCAGCCAGAGCGATTCCGCCACGGCTACGGGCGAGGGCAGCAGGAAGGAGGGCATGCCGGCCAGCCAGATGATCCCCTGCCACAGGGCCAGGACGGCGACGATCAGCGCGGCGACGGTCCTCATGCCATCATCCCCCGCATCAGATCGGCTTGCAGCGCCAGCACCTCGGGCGCGTCATAGGGCCGGGCGGCGCCTTTCGGGCGCGGGCTGGGAATGGGCCACTCGGTCAGCCCCGTCTCGCGCAACAGCAGGATGCGGTCGCCAAGCCGTGCCGCCTCGGCCGGGTCATGCGTGACCAGCAGCACCGTGCGGCCGTCGAGCAGCCGGGCCGAGAGGTCCTGCATCTGTGCCCGGGTCCGCGCATCCAGGGCCGAGAAGGGCTCGTCGAGCAGCACCAGCGGCCGGTCCTCGAAAAGCGTGCGGGCCAGGGCGGCGCGCTGGCGCTGGCCGCCCGAGAGATTGGCGGGCAGGTGATGGGCGCGGTCGGCGAGGCCCACGGCCTCGATCAGCGCGGCGGCGCGGGTTGCGGGATCGGCCGGGGGCTCTGCCCCCCGCCGCAGCGGCCCCTCGACGGGGCCGCTGCGGCGTCCCCCGGGGTATTGCGGCAACGAAGAAGCCCGCAGCATGCCGCGCAGGCGCGCCCCCAATGTGACATTGCCGGTCACGTCGAGCCAGGGGATCAGGCCGGGATCCTGCGCCATCAGCGCGACGGGCTGATCGCGCGCCACCTCGCCCTCGAAGCGGGCGCCGGTCTCCAGCCCGGCGAGAAGGCGCAGGATGGTCGATTTGCCGACGCCCGAGGGGCCGAGCAGGCAGGTCCAGTCGCCCGGGCGCAAGGCCAGATCGACCGGCGCGAACAGCGGCGCCTCGCCGACCCAGGCACGGCCGCGGACCGAGGCCGCGGCGGTCATTCGCGGCCGAGCTCCCAGAAGGCGACCTCGAGCCGGGTGGCGGTGGCGAAGCGATGCGACAGTGCCGACCAGCGCGGGCTTTGCCGGGGTGAATCGCCCAGCCGCTTGCGGATGGCATTGTCCAGCAACTCGCCGGCCGAGATGCAGGCGGCCTGATATTCGGCGCCGGCATAGGTGTCGATCCATTCGCGATAGGGGGTGTCGGGCGCCGCCTCGGCGGCCAGCCGCAACCCGATTTCGCCATAGCCGATCACGCAGGGCATCAGCGCCGCCAGCAGATCGAGGAAATCGCCCGAATAGCCGGCCTCGAGCACATAGCGGGTATAGGCGATATTGGTCACCGCCTCCTGCGCATTGGCCAGCGCCTCGGGGCCCATGCCGGCGCGGGCGCAGGTCTGGACATGCAGGCCCATCTCGTGGTCCAGAAGCGTGTGGACCGTTGCCGAACAGGCCCGCATCTCGTCGAGGTCGCCGGCCTTGACCACGGCGAGCGCCCAGGCGCGCGAGAAGTTCTTCAGGAACAGGTAATCCTGCACCAGATAGGTCAGGAAGCAGGATTGCGGCAGGGTGCCGTCGCGCAGCCCCTCGACGAAGGGGTGGCGGGTATAGGCGTCCCAGTCGGGCTGCGCCTCGGCCCGCCAGGCTGCGAAGGCATGGCCGTAGCGGCTCATTCCACCGCCCCCACATCCAGCGCCAGATCCGAGACCGGCAGCACGTTATCCACCAGCCCGGCCTCGTGCAGGAAAGTTTCGAATCGCCCATAGCGGCCCTGGTCCAGCGCCGCCGGCGATTGCGAGAAACGCGGCAGCGTGTCCTTCCATGCCTGGGCGTTCAACTCGTCCTTGAGGTCGGGCGCGGTGGCCGAGAACAGCTCCCAGCTTTCCTCGGGGTGGTTGACCATGTATTGCGCGCCGCGTTCGACCGCATGCAGCAGGCGGCGGGTGCGGTCGAGGTCCAGATCGGCCGGATTGGCGACGAAGATCAGCTCGTCATAGGTCGGCACGCCCTGTTCCTCGACGAAGAAGCATTTGCCCTCGGCGCCCTCCAGCCGCATCTGGGTCAGTTCGAAATTGCGATAGGCGCCGATGGTGGCATCGACCTGGCCGGCGATCAGCGCCGGCGAGAGCGACCAGTTCACGTTGACCATCTCGACATCCTGCATGGTCAGGCCGGCGGTCTTGAGGATCTGGCCGACCAGCGCCTCCTCGACGCCCGAGACGGAATAGCCGATCTTCCTGCCCTTGAGGTCGGCGATCTCCTGCACCGGGCCGTCGGCCTTGACCATCAGGCAGTTCAGGGGCGTCGCGATCAGCGTGCCGACGCGCTTCAGCGGCAGGCCCTCATGCACTTGCAGGTGCAGTTGCGGCTGGTAGCTGATGGCGTAATCGGCCTTGCCGGCGGCGACCAGCTTCGGCGGGTCCGAGGGATCGGCGGGGGCGACGACCTCGACCTCCAGCCCTTCCTCGGCGAAGAAGCCCTTTTCCTGGGCGACGATGATCGGGGCGTGGTCGGGGTTCACGAACCAGTCCAGGATCAGCGTGACCTTGTCCTGCGCATGGACGGGCAAGGCCAGCGCGGCGAAGGCGGCGGCAAGGGTCAGATGTTTCATCAATCGTCGTCTCCAAGGGCAAGAAGGGTGATCTCGCCGTCCCAGCGGCGGGACAGCGCGTCGGCGGCGCGCCAGGAGCGCAGGCCGGAACGGCAGGCCAGCACCACGCGCTGGCCGGGACCGGGCAGGGGGCCGGTGGCGCCGTAGCCGGGCAGGCGCAGCGCGTCCGGCGTGGCCTTGTGCGGCGCCTCGTCCTCGGGGCGCAGGTCGATGACCAGATCGTCCTCGCGGATCTCATCGCGGGCGATGAAGCGCGGGCCGGTCGCCTCGGGCGCGGCGTCGAAGCGGAACTGGGTGAAGCGGCCGTTGTCGAGGCGGATGAACTCGCCCAGTGGCGAGGGCGTCGTGCCCAGGATCAGCCGCAGCGCCATCTGCGCCTGGATGCAGCCCAGCATACCGACCACCGGGCCCAGCACCCCGGCGGTGGCGCAGGTCTGGCCGCTGTCGGGCGGGTCGGGGAACAGGGCGCGCAGGCTGGGGGCGCCCCCGCAATAACCGCCGACATAGCCCGCAAGCCCCAGCGCCGAGGCCGAGATCAGCGGATTGCCCGCCGCCAGGCAGGCATCCGAGAGCGTGTAGCTGGCAGCATAGCTGTCGGCGCAATCCAGCACCACATCCGCCGTCGCGACCAGGGCC
>NZ_LLWQ01000081.1 GCF_001447385.1 Paracoccus sp. MKU1
CCTGCGACCACCGATGCCAAGAACGTCATGCCCCGCGTCGCGGCGCTGCTCGACGTGATGGTGCTGTCGGATGTCTCGGCCATCCTCGACGCCGAGACCTTCGAGCGGCCGATCTATGCCGGCAACGCCATCCAGGTGGTGAAGTCGCGGGACGCGAAGAAGGTCTTCACCATCCGCACCGCCAGCTTCGACGCGGCGGGCGAAGGCGGCAGTGCCCCGGTCACCGAGACCGCCGCCGCCGCCGATCCCGGCCTGTCCTCCTGGGTGGCCGACGAGGTGGCCGAGAGCGACCGCCCCGAGCTGACCTCGGCCARGCGCGTGGTCTCGGGCGGCCGCGGCCTGGGCTCGAAGGAGAGCTTCGCGATCATCGAAGAGCTGGCCGACAAGCTCGGCGCCGCGGTGGGCGCCTCGCGGGCGGCGGTGGACAGYGGCTAYGCGCCGAACGACTGGCAGGTCGGCCAGACCGGCAAGGTCGTCGCCCCCGAGCTTTACGTCGCGGTGGGCATCTCGGGCGCCATCCAGCACCTGGCGGGGATGAAGGACAGCAAGGTGATCGTGGCGATCAACAAGGACGAGGAGGCGCCGATCTTCCAGATCGCCGATTACGGCCTGGTCGGCGACCTGTTCTCCGTCGTCCCGGAACTCACCGGCAAGCTCTGAGCGTCACCGTTTTCCAAATACTCCGGGGGAGCGCCCCTGAGGCCCCGTCGAGGGGCCGCAGGGGCGCGGGGGCAGAGCCCCCCGACCCCGTGCCGCAAGCCCATCCGCCAGCCAGGAGAACCCCCCGCCATGTCCGAAATTGCACGCGAGTCGATGGATTACGACGTGGTGATCGTTGGCGGCGGCCCGGCGGGGCTGTCGGCGGCGATCCGGCTCAAGCAGGTGAACCCCGCGCTTTCGGTGGTGCTGCTGGAGAAGGGCTCGGAGATCGGCGCGCATATCCTCTCGGGCGCRGTGCTGGACACCGCCGGTCTCGACAAGCTGATCCCGGACTGGAAGSACAGGGGCGCCCCCGTCACCACCGAGGTCACCCAGGACAATTTCTACATCCTCGGCCCGCATGGCCAGGTCCGGGTGCCGAACTGGCCGATGCCGCCCCTGATGAACAATCACGGCAAATACATC
>NZ_LLWQ01000082.1 GCF_001447385.1 Paracoccus sp. MKU1
CAGAACATCAACTGGACCACGCCCCAGGGCGGAGACGGGCCCAACTACCCGAATATGTGATCGCAAGGGAGCACGCCGCACCGGCCGCAGCGTTGCCCAGCGGCGCTGCGGCGGCTAGGGTCGCTGGCGCAATCGAGACATGGGCCAGAGCCGTGACGACAAGACTGATCCCGCTGGCGCTGATCGCGCTGACCGCCCTGCCGCTGCCGATGCTGCAAGGCACAGCCACGGCTGCACCCGCCCTCGCCCAGGCCGAAAGGCCACAGCACAAGAACAGCGACCGGCCAGCGCATCGGCCTGCCGATCCGGCGCCCGAGATTCGCGGCCTCTCCGGCCCCTATCTCGCCGCGCGCATGGCCGCGATCCAGAACGACTATTCCATAGCCGCCCGCTATTACCTCCAGGCGCTGGCCCATGACGACAGCGACCCCTTCCTGCAAGACAGCGCGCTGGTCGCGCTGATCTCGGCCGGAGAGATGGAGCGCGCCGCCGCGCTTTCCGGCACCATGTCCGACCAGGGCCGCGCCACGGAACTGGCGCGGCTGGTGCAGCGCGCCGAGATGGCCCGCGCCGGGCGCTGGGACGCGCTGATCGAGGTCATCGACGCCGCGCCCTCGCCCGAAGCCGATGCCGGCGGCCCCGGCGGCGGCATGCTGATCGACGGCATGATGCGCGCCTGGGCGCTGCTGGGCGCCGGAAAGGCCGGCGAGTCGCTGACCGCCTTCAAGAAACTGGCCGAGTTGCGCGGAGCGGGGCCGATGGTGAACTATCACCTCGCGCTCGCCAAGGCGCGGGTCGGCGATTTCGAGGGCGCCGAGCTGCTGCTGGCCGATCCGGCCACCGGGGCGCATATCCTGGGCGTCATCGCCCGCGCCCAGGTGCTGTCGCAGCTGGAACGCAACCGCGATGCCATCGCCATGCTCGAGGCGGTGCCCGGCTTCGCCGAAGAGCCCTATCTGATGGCGCTGCGCGACCGCATGGCGCAGGGCGAGACGCTGCCCTTCGATTCGCTGCGCGGGCCGGCCGACGGCATGGCGCAGGTGTTCCTGACCTTCGGCTCGGTGCTGGCCACCAGCGAGGAACCCGACCCGCTGGCGCTGATCCATGCCCGGCTGGCCGAATACCTGGCCCCCGACTTGGGCGAGGCGCGGCTTCTGGCGGCGCAGCTCTTGCAGGGCTTCGGTCAGTTCGACCTGGCCGAGCGCGAATTCGAGGCCCTGCGCGAGCTCGGCGACATGCGCCCCGTCGCCGAACTGTCGCGCATCGACGCCCTGGCCCGCGCCGAGCGGCTGGACGATGCCGAAAAGGCCGCGCTGGCGCTGACCGCCGCCCATCCCGAACTGGCCCAGGGCTGGATCGCGCTTGGTGACATGCTGCGCCAGCAGGACAAGTTCAGCCAGGCGGTTCCGGCCTATGACAAGGCGCTGAGCCTGATCGGCGACAAGAACCCGGAGGTGCGTTGGTTCCCGCTCTATGCCCGCGGCATCGCCCTGGAACGCTCGGGACAGTTCCCCAAGGCCGAGGCAGATTTCCGCACCGCGCTGGAGATCCGCCCCGATTCGGCGCAGGTGCTGAACTATCTGGGCTACAGCCTGGTGGACCGCAACGAAAAACTGGACGAGGCCCTGAGGCTGATCCAGCGCGCGGTCGAGCTGCGGCCGGATGACGGCTATATCCTCGACTCGCTGGCCTGGGCCTATTTCCGCCTCGGCCGCTACGCCGAGGCCGTGGCGCCGATGGAGCGCGCCGTGGCGGCCATGCCGGGCGATTCGCTGGTCAACGACCATATGGGCGACATCTACTGGATGGTCGGCCGCAAGCGCGAGGCCGAGATCCAGTGGCACCGCGCCCTGTCGCTGAAGCCGGAAACCGAGGCCGAGACCCGCCGCATCCGCGCCAAGCTGGAGCGCGGCCTGAATGCGGTGCTGGAGGAGGAAAAGGCCAATGGCGGCAAGCTGCCCGAGGCGCGCGCCCCGGAACCCGCCAAGGTCGATTGATCCATGCCCCTGCCCCGGCGCGAGGCGGCGCCCGCCAAGCTGAACCTGACCCTGCATGTGACCGGCCGCCGCCCGGACGGCTATCACCGGCTCGATTCGCTGGTGGTGTTCCTGGAACTGGGCGATGTGGTGACGGTCGCGCCGGGGCCGCTGTCGCTCAGCCTGACCGGCCCCTTCGCGCAGGGGCTCGCGGCTGAGCCCGACAATCTCTGCCTGCGCGCCGCGCGGCTGGCGGGATGCGAGGCGCGGATCACCCTGGAGAAGAACCTGCCGGTGGCTTCGGGCATCGGCGGCGGCTCGGCCGATGCGGCGGCGGTGCTGCGCGCGCTCGACTCGCGGCCCGAGCGGCTGGAATCCCTGGGTGCCGACGTGCCCGCCTGCCTCGCCGGCCGGCCGGTGCGGATGCAGGGGCTGGGCGAGATCCTGACGCCGCTGCCCGCCCTGCCGCCGCTCCATGTGCTGCTGGTCAATCCGGGACGCGGCCTGCCGACCCCCGCCGTGTTCAAGGCCCTGGAACGGCGCGACAATCCGCCCATGCCCGAGCCGCTGCCCGATTTCGCCGACGCGCAGGCGCTGATCGCCTTCCTGCATGACTGCCGCAACGATCTGGAAGCGCCGGCCATGGCGCTGATGCCGGAAATCGCCGGCTGCCTGGCAGCGATCCGCGCAGAAGGCGCAGAGCTTGTCCGCATGTCGGGCTCGGGCGCGACCTGCTTCGGGCTTTTCGCCAGCGCGGCCGAGGCCGAGGCCGCCCGCGCCCGTATCGCCGGGGCCAATCCCGGCTGGTGGGTGGCCGGATCTGGACTTGCGCCGGCAAAGCTCTAACCTGCCGCTAGAATCCACAAGGGGAAAACCATGCTGCGCCTCGGCGTCAACATCGACCACGTCGCCACCATCCGCAACGCCCGCGGCACGCCCTGGCCCGACCCGGTGCGCGCGGCGGAACTGGCCGAGGAGGCCGGCGCCGACGGCATCACCGCCCATCTGCGCGAGGACCGCCGCCATATCTCGGACGCGGATATCGACCGGCTGATGCAGGCGCTGAAATTGCCGCTGAACCTGGAAATGGCCGCGACGGCGGAAATGCAGGCCATCGCGCTGCGCCACCGCCCGCATGCCGTCTGCATCGTCCCCGAAAAGCGCGAGGAGCGCACCACCGAGGGCGGACTCGACGTGGCCGGAAACGAAGCCTTCCTTGCCGATTTCATCGCGCCGCTGCGCGAGGCGGGCTGCCGGGTCTCGCTGTTCATCGGCCATGAGGCGCCGCAGATCGAGGCGGCCGCCCGCATCGGCGCGGCCGTGGTCGAACTGCATACCGGCGCCTATTGCGACCTCGACACCGAAGGGCGGCTGCCCGAACGCGACCTGGAACTGGAAGCGCTGCGCAGGGCCGCGGCCCAGGCCCATCTTCTGGGGCTCGAGGTCCATGCCGGCCACGGCCTGACCTTCGACACGGTCGGCCCCGTCGCCGCCATCCCCGAACTGCGCGAGTTGAACATCGGCCATTTCCTGATCGCCGAATCGGTCTTCCTGGGCCTCGGCCCGGCGATCCGCGAGATGCGCCGCCGCATGGACGCCGCCCGCTTCTGATTTCTCCGTTGCCCAAATACCCATGTCACGACAGGACCCGCCAGGCGCATGATTCTCGGCATAGGCTCGGACCTCTGCAACATCGACCGCATCGCCGGGGTTCTGGAACGCCACGGCGACCGCTTCCGCCGGCGGGTGTTCACCGAGACCGAGCTGGCGCTGGCCGCCCGCCGCCGACACGAGGCCGCGACGCTGGCCAAACGCTGGGCGGCCAAGGAGGCCTGCTCCAAGGCGTTGGGAACCGGGCTCGCCATGGGCATCGCCTGGCGCGACATGGCGGTCAGGAACCTGCGCGGCGGCCAGCCGACCATGGAACTGACCGGCTGGGCGGCCGAGCGGCTGGCGGCGATGACGCCGCCCGGCCATCGCGCGCATGTGCATGTGACGCTGACCGACGACCATCCCTGGGCACAGGCCTTCGTGGTGATCGAGGCGCTTCCCGACCGCGTGAAGACGACGGCGTGAGGACGGGCACGGCTTGACTTTGCCGTCCCCGGCACCCCATGAACGCGCGACTTGCCGATGAAGGGAATGGCATCCATGGCGAAAAGCGTAGCCCGCAAGGATGGGGGCATCTGGGAAACCGTCAAGACCATCTTCTGGGCGCTGGTGATCGCGGGGGTGTTCCGCACCCTGTTCTTCCAGCCGTTCTGGATCCCCTCGGGCAGCATGAAGGACACGCTGCTGATCGGCGATTTCCTGTTCGTGAACAAGATGGCCTATGGCTATTCGCGGGTGTCCTGCCCCTTCGCGCTGTGCCCGATCTCGGGGCGCATCCTCGGCTCGGAACCCGAGCGCGGCGATGTCGTGGTCTTCCGCCACCCCACCCGGGGCGACGATTTCATCAAGCGGGTGATCGGCCTGCCCGGCGACCGCATCCAGATGAAGAACGGCGTGCTCTGGATCAACGGGCAGGAAGTGCCGCAACAGCCCGCCGGCACCTTCACCGAACCCTATGCGCCGCAGGGTCCGCAGCAAAGCCTGCCGAAATGCCGCAACGAGCCGGTGCCCGAGGGCGGCGCCTGCGAAAAGGACCGCTATGCCGAGACGCTGCCGAACGGGCTGACGCATGACGTGCTGAACATCTTCGACAACGGCCCGGGCGACAACACGGCCGAATTCACCGTGCCCGAGGGGAATTACTTCTTCCTGGGCGACAACCGCGACAATTCGGGCGACTCGCGCTGGCCGGCGGCGGTGGGCGGCGTCGGCATGGTGCCGGCGGAATACCTGATCGGCCGCGCCGACCGGATCATGTTCTCCTCGGCCGGCAAGTCGCTCCTGTATTTCTGGACCTGGCGGCCGGACCGGTTCCTGAAGGCCGTGGACTAAGGGAAGATTGCCGCGGCGCCCCGCGCCGTGGCAGGATCGGAACATGAAGATTTCCGCAGACCTGCGCGCATTCTCGGAACGGCTGGGGCATGAATTCTCGCGCCCCGACCTGTTGCGCCGCGCGCTGACGCATGGCTCGATCGCCAGCACCACCCGGCCCGACAACCAGCGGCTGGAATTCCTGGGCGACCGGGTGCTGGGCCTGACCATGGCCGAGGCGCTGTTCTCGGCCGACCGCGCCGCCACCGAGGGCCAGCTGGCGCCCCGCTACAACGCGCTGGTCAAGGGCGAGACCTGCGCCGCCATCGCCCGCGAGATCGGGCTGGGCGAAGTGCTGAAGCTTGGCCGCTCCGAGATGATGTCGGGCGGGCGGCGCAAGGAGGCGCTGCTGGCCGATGCGATGGAGGCGGTGATCGCCGCCGTCTATCTGGATGCCGGCTTCGAGACGGCGCGCAAGGTGGTGCTGAGGCTCTGGGCCGACCGGCTGGCCAATGTCGAAAGCGACGCCCGCGACGCCAAGACCGCGCTTCAGGAATGGGCGCAGGCGCAGGGCATGAGCCCGCCGCGCTATCTCCAGACCGCGCGCAGCGGTCCCGACCACGCGCCGGAATTCGAGATCACCGTCCGGCTGGACGACGGCCGCGAGGCCGCGGCCCGCGGCAAGGGCACCAAACGCAGCATCGAACAGGCGGCCGCCGCCGCGATGCTGGAACAAATCGAAAGAACGCCATGACCCAGACACGCGCGGGCTTCGTCGCCCTGATCGGCGAGCCGAATGCCGGGAAATCCACCCTGTTGAACCGGATGGTCGGGGCCAAGGTCTCGATCGTGACCCACAAGGTGCAGACCACCCGCGCCCGCATCCGCGGCATCGCCATGGCGGGGGCCAGCCAGATCGTGTTCGTCGACACGCCCGGCATCTTTCGCCCGCGCCGGCGGCTGGACCGCAGCATGGTCAAGGCGGCCTGGGGCGGCGCGGCGGATGCCGACGTGATCCTGCTCTTGATCGAGGCGCATCGCGGGCTGACCGACGGCGCGCAGGCGATCATCGACAACCTGCGCGACCATGCCGG
The DNA here is from genome assembly GCF_001447385.1 of Paracoccus sp. MKU1. Classification (GTDB taxonomy): domain Bacteria; phylum Pseudomonadota; class Alphaproteobacteria; order Rhodobacterales; family Rhodobacteraceae; genus Paracoccus. The sequence continues at coordinate 5,993 of NZ_LLWQ01000082.1, forward strand.
CCAGACCCCGGTGGCGCTGGTCATCAACAAGATCGACCGGGTGAAGTCCGAGGCGCTGCTGGCGCTGTCGCAGCAGCTCAACGCGGGTTTCGACTTTACCCGCACCTTCATGATCTCGGCCGAAAAGGGCTATGGCTGCGACGACCTGCTGGAATGGCTGGCTCAGGAAGTGCCCGAGGGGCCCTGGCTCTATCCCGAGGATCAGGTGGCAGACCTGCCGATGCGCATGATCGCCGCCGAAATCACCCGCGAAAAGCTGACCCTGCGCCTGCACGAGGAGATCCCCTATCAGCTGACGGTCGAGACGGAGAAATGGGAGGAGCGCAAGGACGGTTCCGCCCGCGTCGACCAGATCGTCTATGTCGCCCGCCCGGGCCACAAGGGCATCGTGCTGGGCAAGGGCGGCGAGACGATCAAGGCCGTGGGCCAGGCGGCCCGGGCCGAGCTGGCCGAGTTCATGGGCCGCCCCGTCCATCTGTTCCTGCAGGTGAAGGTGCGCGAGAACTGGCTGGACGAGGCCGAGCGCTATAACGAGATGGGCCTCGATTTCCGCGACGGCGATGCCTGAGCCACGGCTTGCCGCCGGCATCTGGGTCGCGGCCTATCTGCGCCGGCTGGGGCTGGCCGACATCCCGGCCTATGTCACCCGGCACGGCGACGATACCGCAGGCAGCGTGATGGTGAAATGCGCCACGCTGGACGGACGCGCCAGCCTGTGGATCCGGGAATGGGATTTCGAGACCGACCGGCGGATCTGGCTGCCACTGAACGAGGCCGCGGAGCCCGAGGTCGACGCCGAGATCGCCCGCAACATCGCCCGCGATCCCGACCTGTGGGTGATCGAGATCGAGAGCCGCGACGGCCGGACCCTGCTGGACGAGCCGGGCCTGGCCTGAACCGGGGTGAAATGAGTATTTGGGAAACGGTGAAAGCCGGAAGGGATTGGCCCTGCATTGGCCCGGCCGGACCAGCTGCATGAGTATTCGGGGAGCGGAAAAGTCCGGCCCTTGCGACGGAAAACGGTCGCCTGCGCGGCCCTGCCGGCTCGGCCGGGCGACGGGGGGTCGCGAGCCCCTAAATCTTGTGGCTTTCCCGTGACATTCCGTCCAGCACACACTATAAGATGCGGGTCCAAGGCAGGATAAGAAGACAATGACCGAACCCGCCCCCCAGACCTCCGATTACGGCGCCGATTCCATCAAGGTTCTCAAGGGCCTGGAAGCGGTGCGCAAGCGCCCCGGCATGTATATCGGCGATACCGATGACGGCTCGGGCCTGCATCACATGGTCTATGAGGTCGTGGACAACGGCATCGACGAGGCGCTGGCCGGTCATGCCGATTTCGTGCGCGTCAAGATCCATGCCGATAGCAGCGTCTCGGTGCGCGATAACGGCCGCGGCATTCCGGTGGACATGCACCCGACCGAGGGCGTCTCGGCGGCCGAGGTCATCATGACCCAGCTGCATGCCGGCGGCAAGTTCGACCAGAACAGCTACAAGGTCTCGGGCGGGTTGCACGGCGTCGGCGTCTCGGTGGTCAACGCGCTGTCGGACTGGCTGGAGCTGCGCATCTGGCGCAATGGCAAGGAACATTACGCCCGCTTCGAAAATGGCGACACGGTCGAGCATCTGCGCGTCGTCGGCGAGGCCCCGGCGGGCGAGAAGGGCACCGAGGTGCGCTTCCTGGCGTCCTCCAAGGAGGACCGGCCGGACGGCACCTTCTCGAACCGCGATTTCAGCTACAAGGTGCTGGAGAACCGGCTGCGGGAACTCGCGTTCCTGAACTCGGGCGTGCGCATCATCCTGGAGGATGAGCGCCATGCCGAACCGCTGCGGACCGAGCTTTACTATGAAGGCGGCGTGCGGGAATTCGTGAAGTTCATCGACCGCTCGAAAACCCCGGTCATGGCCGAGCCGATCTTCATCACCGGCGAGCGCGGCGGCATCGGCATCGAGGTGGCGATGTGGTGGAACGACAGCTATCACGAGACGGTGCTGCCTTTCACCAACAACATCCCGCAGCGCGACGGCGGCACGCATCTGGCCGGTTTCCGCGGCGCGCTGACCCGGGTGATCAACAACTACGCCCAGACCAATGCCCAGGTCCGCAAGGAAAAGGTCGATTTCACCGGCGACGACGCGCGCGAGGGGCTGACCTGCGTGCTGTCCGTGAAGGTGCCGGACCCGAAATTCTCCAGCCAGACCAAGGACAAGCTGGTCTCGTCCGAGGTGCGCCCGACGGTCGAGGGGCTGGTCGGCGAGAAGCTGGCCGAATGGTTCGAGGAAAACCCGGCCGAGGCCAAGTCGATCCTCGGCAAGATCGTCGAGGCGGCGCTGGCCCGCGAGGCGGCGCGCAAGGCGCGCGAGCTGACCCGGCGCAAGACCGCGATGGACGTGGCCAGCCTGCCCGGCAAGCTGGCCGATTGCCAGGAGAAGGACCCGGCACTGTCCGAGCTGTTCATCGTCGAGGGCGACTCGGCCGGCGGCTCGGCCAAGCAGGGCCGGTCGCGCCAGAACCAGGCGGTGCTGCCGCTGCGCGGCAAGATCCTGAACGTGGAGCGGGCACGATTCGACCGGATGCTGTCGAGCGACCAGATCGGCACGCTGATCACCGCGCTGGGGACCGGCATCGGCCGGGACGAGTTCAACCTGGACAAGCTGCGCTACCACAAGATCGTCATCATGACCGATGCCGACGTGGACGGCGCGCATATCCGCACCCTGCTGCTGACCTTCTTCTTCCGGCAGATGCCGGAACTGATCGAGGCGGGGCATCTCTATATCGCCCAGCCGCCGCTCTACAAGGTCAGCCGCGGCCGCTCGGAGGTCTATCTGAAGGACGAGGCGGCGCTTGAGGATTACCTGATCGAGCAGGGCATAGAGGGGGCGAGCCTGAAACTGGGCAGTGGCGAGCAGATCTCCGGCGCCGACCTGGCCCGCGTGGTCGAGGAGGCGCGCGTCGTGCGCCGCGTCCTGCGCGCCTATCCGACGCATTACCCGGCGCATATCACCGAACAGGCCGCCATTGCCGGCGCGCTGGTGCAGGGCCGCGTCGATGCCGATGCGCAGGGCGTGGCGAATGCCGTGGCGCAGCGGCTGGACATGATCGCCGAGGAATATGAGCGCGGCTGGAGCGGCCGCCCGACCCAGGATGCCGGCATCCGCCTGACCCGGCTGTTGCGCGGGGTCGAGGAAAGCCGCACCCTGGACGGCCCGATGCTGCGCAGCGCCGAAAGCCGGCGGCTGGGCGCCATGACCGATGCGCTGCGCGAGGTCTATGGCCAGACCGCGCAGCTCATCCGCAAGGATCGCGGCATCCCGATCCACGGCCCGATGGGCCTGCTGCATTCCATCTTCCTGGAGGGAGAAAAGGGCCTGTCGCTGCAACGCTACAAGGGCTTGGGCGAGATGAACCCCGAGCAGCTCTGGGAAACCACGCTGGACCCGGCGGCGCGGACCATGTTGCAGGTGCGCATCGAGGATCTGAGCGAGGCGGACGACATCTTTACCAAGCTGATGGGCGATGTGGTCGAGCCGCGGCGCGATTTCATCCAGCAGAACGCCCTGAGCGTTGAAAACCTGGACATTTGAACCGCGCTGGCCTCATATCCCCATAGGCGAATCGCCAAATTTTTATACAACCTATGGTTTATTGTTGCCATCATGTCGCTTATCCGTGACAGAATGTCTCGGCCGCAATGAGCTTCTTGCAGCCCATCGGATGCAGGTTTAGCTGTTATTCAACTCTGGTGCCCGGTTTATGCACTCGGCATCACCACGCATAGGAGATGTGAACATGTGCGCTGTTTGTGTGAACGCCCCTCTTGGCGCTGCGGTCGCCGCTTCGCTGACCCTTGCCTCGACCCTGGCCGCGAATGCAGGCGGCTACACGCCCCCGGTCGTTGACTCCGGCGTCGTGGCACCGATCGTCGAGACCGCTCCGGTCGGCGACTGGGCCGGCGGCTATGCCGGTCTGACGCTGGGCTATGCCTTTGGCGGCGATGACCGCGTGGGCTTCACTGAAACCGAATCGGGTACATATCTGGGCGATGCCGGCGACTTGGAACTCAGCGGTGCCAATGCCGGCGTGCATATCGGCTATCGCTGGCAAAGGGATCGCTGGGTCTTCGGTCCCGAGCTTGGCTTCGAGGCCGGCAATATCGAAGACAACTTCAGCTTCAGCAATGAACTTGGCGGCACAACCGATGTCTCGTCCAAGATCAAGAACGTCTTGGCGCTGCGCCTGAAGACCGGCTACTCGGTGCGGCCCGATCTTCTGGTCTATGGCATCGCCGGCATCGCGCGCGCCGACGTCGAGTATAAGGTCGCAGGCACCGATGGCAGCGGCGGTTCGGTCAGCGAGAACCGGGATTTCAAGAATAACGGCTATATCGTTGGTCTCGGCGTCGAAAAGAAGTTCAGCGATCGCATGTCGGTGACGGGCGAGTATGAATACGCCAATTTCGGCAAGACCGCACGTACGTTCGAGCTCGACGGTGCGGCGACGACCCAAGCCACCCCCGACTACCACAACGTGAAACTCGGTCTGAACTTCAAGTTCTGATCCAAACGGGTTGATCCGGCTCCACGGACGGAAAAGGGTCGTCTTCAGGCGGCCCTTTTTCGTCCTTCACGGCCGGCGGCCCTGGCCCAGCGGCAGGGGAATGGCGCGGGCGCCGCAGGCGATGGCCAACCCCTGCGGCACCAGCGCCGCCAGCGCCGGATCGTCATGCAAAAGCCCGCCGGTATAGGCGCCGAAAGCCGGCAGCAGCAGGTGATCGCCGCCCAGCAGAAAGGCGCGGCGGCGTTCCCCGGCCAGCCGTATGACGGGGTGGAAATGTCCCGAGACATCCGGACCCTCCGCCGCCTCGTGCCGCAGCGTGACACGGCCCAGCAGCAGGCTGTCCGCCGCCCGCCCCGGCAGGCTCGACGGTGCGCCGGGATCGTGATTGCCGCCGATCCAGATCCAGTCCCGCCCCCGCGCCAGGCGCCGCAAGGCACCGGCCACCAGCGGATCCAGCGCCTCGGCCGCCGCCAGATCGTCGAAACCGTCGCCCAGGCTGATCACCACCCGCGGATCGAGCGCCGCGATCTCATCCGCCAACCGTTCCAGGGTGGCCAGCCCCTCATACGGCGGCAGCAAGGGACCGCCGCGCCGGGCCATGCGCTCGGACTTGCCCAGATGCAGGTCGGCCACGACCAGCGCCGCGCCCTCGGCCCACCACAGCGCACCCGAAGCCCGCGCCTCAAGCCGCAATCCGTGGAAATCGAAAGCATAGCCGCTCATGCGATCCCTTCCAGCCCGGCCTCGGCCATCAGCGCCTCGGCCTCGATCAGCGCCAGCCGCTCGCGGCCCTCGCCGCGGATCGGCACCTGGCCGACCTCCAGCAGCAAGGGCGCGGCCATGGGCGAGACCCGGTCGAGAATCCGATGCTCGCGCCGGGGCGAGCGGTCCAGCATCTCCTCGATCCGGTCGAAATCGACCAGCCCCCGTCCTGCCTCCTCGGCGGTGATGCGCAGCATCAGGTGGCCGGGATCGTATTTGCGCAAGGTGTCGTAAAGGATGTCGCTGGAAAAGGTCGCCTGCCGCCCGGACTTGCGTTGGCCAGGCATGTTGCGCTGGATCAGCCCGGCGACGGTGGCGGTATTGCGGAAGGTGCGCTTCATCACCGCATTCCCGCCCAGCCAGTCGCCCAGTCCCGCCCGCAGCCGCGCCCGATCCAGCAGCGGCGCCGGATCGCGCAGCGGGTCCAGCGACCAGACCAGCAGCGCGTAATCGGTGGACAGGAAGCCCAGCGGACCCAGCCCCTCCTCTTCCATCTCGCGGGTCAACAGCAGGCCCAGCGTCTGCAAGGCGTTGCGGCCGGCGAAGCCGTAAAGCGCGAAATGCCACAGGCCCGCATGAGGAAAGCTTTCCGACAGCAGCAATCCCGGCTCCGGCAGGGCCGAGACCTCGGCCTGCAAGCCCAGCCATTCCCGCGTCTGCGCCGGCAAGGCACCGTGCCGCGCCGGATCGCCGATCAGCGCCAGCACGCGATGCGAGAGCTGCGTGGACATCGCCAGCTTGACGCCGGAATAGACCGCGATCTTCGGCCGCTGCGTCGGGTCGGGCGTCACCTCGATCACCATCTCGCGCATCGCGTCCATGCGTACCACGCGCCCGCCGATCAGGAAGCTGTCGCCGGGGGTCAGGCTGGCGGCGAAAGCCTCCTCGACCTCGCCCAGGGGCGCGCCGCCGCGGCCGCGCAGCCGGACCTTCATCATCTCGGCCTCGACGATGGTGCCGACATTCATGCGCAAGAGCTTCGCCGCCCGCGGATCGCGCAGCTGCCACAGCCCGCCCCGCAGCACCAGCCGCTGCCAGCGGTCATAGGCGCGCAGCGCATAGCCCCCGGTCGCGGCGAAATCCAGGCAGGCATCGAAATCCGCCCGCGTCAACCCGCGATAGGGCCCGGCCGCGACGACCTCGGAATAAAGCGCATCGGCATCGAAGGGCGCAGCGCAGGCGGTCAAAAGGATATGCTGGCACAGCACATCGAGCGGCCCCGGCCCGCGCGGGTCGCCGTCCAGGTCGCGTTCGCGCACCGCCTCCAGCGCCGCGACGCATTCGATCTGCTCGAAACGGTTCGCCGGCACGATCCGCGCCTTCGAGGGCGCGTTATAGCGATGGTTCGCCCGCCCGATGCGCTGCACCAGCCGCTTGACGTTCTTGGGCGCGCCGACCTGGATCACCAGATCGACGGCGCCCCAGTCGATGCCCAGGTCCAGGCTGCCGGTCGCGACCACGGCGCGCAATGCGCCCGCCGCCATCGCCGCCTCGACCCGCGCCCGCTGCTCGCGCGCCAGGCTGCCATGGTGCAGCCCGATGGGCAGGTTCTCGTCATTCTCGGCCCAGAGCGCCTGGAAGAACAGTTCCGCCTGCGCGCGGGTATTGATGAAGATGATGGTGGTGCGGGCGCCTTTCACCACCTCCAGCACCTCGGGGATGGCGTAATGCCCGCCGCCGCCGGACCATGGCGCGGGCTTGGCGGTGGGCAGCATGGCGATGTCGGGATCGGGTCCGGGATCGGCCTCGACCACCGCGACCGGAGCAGCGCCCGCCATGAACCCCGCCAAAGCCTGCGGAGCCTCGACCGTCGCCGACAGCCCGATGACCCGCAGCCCGGGCGCAAGCCGCCGCAGCCGGGCCAGCCCCAGCATCAGCTGGTCGCCGCGCTTGCTTTCCGCCAGCGCGTGCAACTCGTCCAGCACCACCCGGCGCAGGCCGCCAAAGATCGCCGGCGCCTCGGGATAGCTCAGCATCAAGGCCAAGCTTTCCGGCGTCGTCAGCAGGATCTCGGGCGGATCGACGCGCTGGCGCCGGCGCTGCGTCTGGCCGGTATCGCCGGTCCGGTCCTCGACTCGCACCCCCAGTCCCAGATCCGCCACCGGCCGGGCCAGGTTACGCCCGATATCGGCGGTCAATGCCTTCAACGGCGAGACGTAAAGCGTATGCAGCCCGGCCTGCGCCGCTTCTCTGTTGCCCAAATACCCATCCGGCCGCGCCGCCTGCGCCAGCTCCACCAGCGAAGGCAGGAACCCCGCCAGCGTCTTGCCGCCGCCGGTCGGCGCGATCAGCAGGCTGTCGCCGGTCGCCACCAGCAGTGCCAGCTGATGCGGATGCGGCTGCCAGCCCTGGCGGGCGAACCAGTCCTGGAACTCGGGCGGCAGGATCACAGCATCGCCTCGAGCGTTTCCAGCCGATCCGCCTCGGCCGCCGGCTTGTCCCAGCGGATGCGGCTGATGCGGGGGAAGCGCATGGCCACGCCGGAACGGTGCCGGGTCGAGCGGTTCAGCCCCTCGAAGGCCACCTCGACCACCAGTTTCGGCGCCAGCGCCCGCACCGGCCCGTAGCGTTCGACGGTGTTCTGGCGCACGAAGCGGTCCAGCTCGCGCAGCTCGGCATCGGTGAAGCCGAAATAGGCCTTGCCGACCGGCACCAGCTCGCCGCCATCCCACAGGCCGAAGGTGAAATCGGAATGAAAGCCCGAACGCTTGCCATGGCCGCGCTGCGCATAGATCAGCACCGCATCGACCACCATGGGATCGCGCTTCCACTTGAACCAGGGCCCGCGCGGCCGGCCGGCGACATAGGCGCTGTCTCGGCGCTTGATCATCACCCCCTCGATCACCGCGGCGGGCGGGTCGGCGCGCAGCGCCGCCAGATCGTCCCATGTGGCAAAGTCCAGCAGCGGCGAGATGTCGATGCGGGGGCCCAGATCCACCGCTTCCAGCACCGCGCGGCGCATCTCCAGCGGCTCGGCGCGCAGGTCGCGGCCATCCCACAGCAGCAGGTCGTAAAGCCGCAGCCCCGCCGGATGGCTGGCAAGCAGCCCCTTGCCGACGGTCTTGCGGTTCAGCCGCTTCTGCAACTCGCCGAAGGGCGCCACCTCGCCCTCGCGCCGCACGATCAGCTCGCCATCGGCGCTGCCCTCGAACTCCATCGCCTCGATCACATCGGGAAAGGCGTGCGAGATGTCCTCGCCGGTGCGGGAATACAGCCGCCGCATGCCGCCTTCGCTGACCGCCTGCACGCGGATGCCGTCCCATTTCCACTCCGCGAAATAGTCGCGGGGATCCAGCCCATGCAACTCGTCCAGATCGGTCGGCGTGGACAGCATCACCGGCCGGAACGGCGCCAGCGCCGCGCTTTCCGGTCGCGCCCCGCCGCCCAGCCAGCCGAACAGCGGCGCATAGGGCGGGACCAGCCCATGCCAGATCTCCTCGATCTCGGGGACCGAAGGCGCCCCCATCCCCGCCAATGCCATCCGCGCCATGCGGGCCGAGACGCCGATGCGCAGGTTGCCGGTGGCGAGCTTCAGGAAGGCCAGCCGCTCGGACGGGCCCAGCCGGTCCAGCATCCCGGCGATGGCGCCGGGCAGCGCCGCCTTGCCGGTGCCCTGCAACAATGCCACCGCCTGGGACAACGAGGGATCGTCCTCGGCCCCCTCGGGCCAGAGCAGCGCGATGGTCTCGGCCAGGTCGCCGACGAAATCATAGCTCAGCGCCAGAAGTTCGCCGTCCACCCGCTCGGCCGCCAATCCGCGCAGAAGCGAGGGCGTGACCCGGCGCAGCTCCAGATCGCCGGTCAGCGCCGCCAAGGCCCAGCCGCGATCCGGGTCCGGGGTGCGCTCCAGGTAATGCTGCAAAAGCTGCAACTTGGCGTTGCGGGCCGGCGTGAAGGCCAGCCGTTCCAGCAGGGCGGCAAAACCCTTCATTCCGCCTCGTCCTCATAGCCGACCAGCCGCAGCGGCCGGGCGGGGATCTGCGCCAATTCGCACCAGCGCATCACGCCGTCCTCGGCGCCATGGGTGACCCAGACCTCGGCGGGCGCCAGTTCCGCCAGTGTGCTGGTCAGCGCCGGCCAATCGACATGATCGCTGATGACCAGCGGCAGCTCGACCCCGCGCTGCCGCGCCCGCGCCCGCACCGCCATCCAGCCCGAGGCGAAGCCGATCACCGGATCGCGGAATCGCTGCACCCAGGGGCTGGCAAAACCCGAGGGCGGCGCGATCACCAGCTGCGCCGCGACATCCTCGGCGGTGGCCGGCACCAGCGCGCCCAGATCGATGCCGCGGGCCGCATAGAAATCGCACAGCGCCTTCAGCGCGCCATGGATGGCGATGGGCGCGTCATAGCCGGCCTCGCGCATCAGCGCGATGACATGCTGCGCCTTGCCCAGCGCATAGGCGCCGATCAGATGCGGACGGTCGGGAAACGCCGCCATGCTGGAGAGCAGCTTGGCCACCTGTGTTGCGGGATCGGGAAAGCGGAACACCGGCAGGCCGAAGGTCGCCTCGGTCACGAAAACGTCGCAGGGCACCGGCTCGAAGGGCGCGCAGGTCGGGTTCGGCTGGCGCGCATAATCGCCCGAGACGACGATGCGCCGGCCCCCGGCCTCGACCGCGATCTGGCTGGAGCCCAGCACATGCCCGGCCGGGTGGAATCCCACGGTAACGCCGCCGATGCGGGTTTTCCCTTCGGCCACTTGGGTCGAGCCCGCGAAGCCGTCGCCCATGCGCAGCCGCATGATCTCCAGCGTCTCGGCCGTGGCCATGACCGCGCCATGGCCGAAGCGGGCATGGTCGGAATGGCCGTGGGTGATCAGCGCGCGCTCAACCGGACGCAGCGGGTCGATGTGAAAGCCGCCCTCGGGGCAGAAAAGGCCGGCCTCGGTCGGGAACAGGATGGAATCGGCGCGCATGACCCGAAGATGTAGAACATTTCGTGAAAATCAAGCCGGCGCCAGCGGCCGGCCCTCGAAGATCGTCTCCATCGAGAAAACGCCGGTGACGCGTTCCAGATCCATGTCGGCGATCAGCCGCTTGTAAAGTGCGTCATAGCCCGCCATGCCGCCCACCACCGCCTTGGCCATATAGTCCCATTCGCCGCCGATGCGGTGGAATTCGGTGATCTGCGGCAGCGACTCGATCCGCGCGCGGAAGCGCCGCGCCCAGGCGTCGTCGTGATGGCGGGTGCGGATCATGACGAACACCGTCAGCCCCAGCCCCAGCGCCGCGGCGTCGATGACCGCCCGGCTGCCTTGCAGCACCCCGGCCTCGGTCAGCCGCTGCAACCGCCGCCAGCAGGCGTTCTGCGACAGGCCCACCCGCTCGGCCAGCTCGCGCTGCGACAGGCTGGCATCGCGTTGCAGCAGCGCCAGAAGGCGGTTGTCGATTTCATCGATTGAAAAGGTTCTATCGTTCATTTGACAACCGATCAGCAGATTATTCGCCGATATACAGAATGTTTTCTCGCCGAACGCAGGTCAAGATGCGTGCATGACGACGAGGAACCCGATGCCGCCTTTCGACAGCTATCTTGCCCGGCTGGGCGACGACCCGATGCAGGTGATCCATGACGGCGTGATCGGCCGCGACGCGGTGATCCATGGCCCCTTCGGGCCGCGCCGGATGATCTATGCCGATTACATCGCCTCGGGCCGGGCGCTGCGGCCCATCGAGGACTGGGTGATGGAAAACGTCCTGCCCTGGTATGCCAACAGCCATACCGAGGCCAGCCATTGCGGCGGCACGATGACCCGGATGCGCCGCGCGGCGCGCGAGGCGATCGGGTTGTGCACCCATGCCGGCGCCGACCATGCGGTGATCTTCACCGGCGCGGGGGCGACGCAGGGCATCAACCGGCTGGTGCATCTGCTGGCCACCGGGCCGAGCACCACGGTGCTGCTGGGCCCCTATGAGCATCATTCGAACATCCTGCCCTGGCGCGAAAGCGGCGCCGAGGTGGTGACGATCCCCGAGGCCGCGACCGGCGGGCCGGACCTGGCGGCTTTGCGCGCGGCGCTGGACCGCGCCGAGGGTCCGGTGATCGGCAGTTTCTCGGCCGCCTCGAACGTGACCGGCACGCTGACCGACGTGGCAGGAGTGACGCGCATCCTGAAAGCGGCGGGCGCGAAAGCGGTCTGGGACTTTGCCGGCGGCGCGCCCTATCTGCCCATCGACATGCGGCTGGGCATGGATGCGGTGGTGATCTCACCGCACAAGTTCATCGGCGGGCCGGGCGCCTCGGGCATCACCATCCTGCGCCGCGACGCGGTGCTGGCCGACCGCCCCACCCTGCCCGGCGGCGGCACGGTGCGCTTCGTCTCGCCCGAAACCCACGTCTATGCCCTGTCGCTGGAGGCGCGCGAGGAAGGCGGCACCCCGAACGTCATTGGCGACATCCGCGCTGCTCTGGTCTTCCTGACCAAAGCCGCCGTGGGGCAGGACGCCATCGACGCGCGCAATGCCGAATGGCTGGCGCTGGGGATGGCGCGGCTGCGGAACCATCCGCGCATCGCGCTGCTGGGCAATCTGGATGCGCCGCGCCTGCCCTTCTTCAGCTTCCGCATCCGCGACGGGCGGGGCGGATACATCCACCAGCAACTCGCGACGCGGATGCTGTCGGACCTTTACGGCGTGCAGGCACGGGGCGGCTGTGCCTGCGCCGGACCCTATGTCCATCACCTGCTGGGGCTGGGGTCCGAGGATTCGGCGCGGCTGCGCACCGCGATCCTGGCCGGGGACGAAATCGAGAAGCCCGGCTTCGTGCGGCTGAACCTGTGCTGGGCGGCCTCGCGCGCCGAGGTCGAGGCGATCCTGGATGCCGTCTGCGACCTGGCCGAACGCGCGCCGGATCACCTGGCGCATTACCGCTGCGACCGGGCCACCGCGATCTTTACCCCGATTGCGGCCGAGTAGCGCAGGGCCGCGAGACATATTCCCGCACCAAGGCCACGCGGCGCGGGCGAAAGCTGGTGCCGCCCGGACGCATGGTCTGGATGCGCGGCACATGGAAGGTGCGGAAATCCTGCCGCAGCTTGCAATGCGCCAGCAGCATCATGTGATTGTCGCCATAGCTGAGGCCCAGCGGCCAGATCTCGCGCGTCGTGGCCGCGTCTTGCAGGTCGAGATAGTCGATGACCAGGCTGCGCTCCTCCCACAGGGCCGCCCGCAGCAACGCCATGTCCACCTGCGGGCTGGGACGCTGGGCCGGCGCGCGGAACAGCCGCATGGTGGTGTGCATGGCATGGCGGCCCTGGCTTTCCGGCAGGGTGGCGATGATGCGGGCCAGCGCATCCTCGCCCGCGCGGGTCAGTTCGGGATCGCCCAGCGTGCGCAGGCCCGAGATGGCCAGCAGCAGCGCCTCGATCTCCAGCCGCGAAAAGCTTTGCGGCGGCAGGGCCGGGTCCTCGGTCAGCGCATAGCCCAGCCCCGCCTCGCCGTCGATCAGCGCGCCGCCGGCGCGCAGCGTGGCGATGTCGCGGTAAAGCTGGCGGCGCGAGACGCCGGTCTCCTCGGCCAGCCGCGCGGCGGTCACCGGCGCAGGCAGGCGGCGTAGCGCATCCATCAGGCGCATCAGCCGGTCGGTGCGGGACATGCTGTCACCTTCTGTCAGGGGGCCCGCGCCATTCTGCCTCCGTCAACACAGGAGGCCAAGATGCTGACCCTTTATCACGCCCCGAAAAGCCGCTCGTCGAGCATTCTCGTGCTGCTGGACGAACTGGGCATCTTCGACAAGGTCGAGATCCGCCGGGTCACCATCCCGCGCCAGGACGGCTCGGGCGGCCGCGATCCGGCGAACCCGCATCCCGAAGGCAAGGTGCCCTATCTGGTCGATGGCGCGGATCACGTCCGCGAGCGCGGCGCGATCATGCTTTACCTGACCGACATGTTCCCCGAGGCGGGGCTGGGCCCGCTGCCGGGCGATCCGGGGCGCGGCCAGTATCTCAGCTGGCTCAGCTGGTATCAGGGCGTGCTGGAGCCGGTGGCGATCCTGAACTTCCTCAAGATCGGCCATCCGGCGCTGGAGGCAACCTTTCGCGACTACGACACCGTGATCCAACGGCTGGACGAGGTGCTGACGCACCAGCCTTGGCTGCTGGGCGACCGCTTCTCGGCCGCGGACCTGCTGATCGCCAGCCCTTTCCTGTTTTTCGGCGAAGGCATGCCGCGAACCCCTGCCATCGACGACTGGACGCAGCGGATTCAGTCCCGGCCCTCGATGGCGCGGGCGGCAGAGATCGACGGCTGAGGCGCCGCCGCGGGCAGCTTGGCCAGTTGCACCATCAGGATGCCCGCCGCCACGATCAGCGCGCCGATCACGTCCGAGGCGCCGAACCGCTCGCCCAGAAGCGCGGCGGCGATGGCGACGCCGAAGATCGGCGACAGGAAATGAAAGGTCGCCGCCCGCACCGCGCCGATGCGGTTGACCAGCCGGAACCACAGCCAGGTCGCGCCGATACCGGGCGCGATCACCGTATAGGCAAAGGCCCAGACCAGGCCCGCGCTCCATTCCACCGGGCGGCCCCATTCCATCAGCACGGCCGGGACCAGCAGCAGGGCAGCGCCGACCGCCATTTGCAGGCCGACGAGCATCATCATGTTGCGGCTACCGCCGGCGCCGCGCGCCGCCAGCGTGGCGAAGGTCAGCGCCACCATGCCGACCAGGCACAGGATCACCCCCGGCACGTCCAGCCCGTGCTGGAGCCGCACCCCCATGATCAGCGTCACCCCTGCCACACCTGCGACCAGCCCGGCCACGGCGATGGGGCGCAGCCGCTCGGCATAAAGCAGCCAGCCCAGGAAGGCGACGACCAGCGGCATCATCGAGGCGATGATGGCCGAGACGGAGGCCTCGACATATTGCATGGCGACCCAGCTGAAGCCCAGGTAAAGCGCGTTCTGGCACAGGCCGAACAGGATCACCGTGCGCCACTCCGCCCGAGTCAGGCG
>NZ_LLWQ01000083.1 GCF_001447385.1 Paracoccus sp. MKU1
CAATTCAACCGGCAGAAACAGCGTTTCCGGAGACGCCGAAATCACGCCCTTCTTCTTTAGTTGGTGCCGCCAGGCATAGATTTGCTGCCGCGTCACATCGTGCCGCTGTGCAACCTGCGTCACCGTCGCCCCGTCCACGCCGACCGACAAAACGATCTCGAGCTTCTCCTCGTCGCTCCACCGCCGCCGCCGCTCCAGTCCAAGAATATCGCCCCGCATCCCCACACCCGCATAAGACACGTCATTAACGACGTCACTATGCACGTGCCTTAATCCATCAGCCCAAACTCAGGCAGACGGTAACAATCGGGCCGTTACGATCATAAGGCGGTAGGTGGAAGCATCATAGTATTACATAATACGGATTATTGCATGATCATATGTAGAAGCAAATTAGAATTGTCGCGAGCTGGCAAAGTTGATTTGTCGCCTCTGCCCTGAAGGCCGACGCTGGGCTTGACCGCGTGGCATGAGGGCTTCGACATGGGACTGGTTCTGATGAGCGACCGCGAGCTCCAACGCATCGAGGTGCTGGCACAGCTCCTGGACGGCAGCCTGCGCACGGCGACGGCGGCCAAACTGCTCGGCCTCGGCCAGCGCCAGGTGCAGCGCCWGGTCCGCGAGGTGCAGAACGAAGGTGCCATGGCCGTGCGCCACAAGCTGCGCGGCCGGCCCTCGAACAACCGCACCAGCGATCTGAAGCGCGATTACATCCTGTCGCTRATCCGCAGCGACTATCCCGATTTCGGCCCGACGCTGGCGGCCGAGAAGCTTCATGAGCGGCATGGCATCCGGGTCTCGTCGGAGAGCGGCCGGGCTCWGGCAGAGCCGAGCCCGGCGACGCCGGGTGCACCAGCCGCGGCTGCGGCGCGAATCCCTGGGCGAGCTGATCCAGATCGACGGCTCAGAACACCGTTGGTTCGAGGATCGCGGCCCGGTCTGCACGCTCCTGGTGTTCATCGACGATGCCACCGGCAAGCTGATGCAGACGCGCTTCGTTGACTCGGAAAGCACTCAGGCCTATTTCGCGGCGCTGCGGGACTATTTGCAGACGCATGGTCGCCCGGTCGCCTTTTATTCCGACAAGCACAGCATCTTCCGGGTGAACCGCACTGAGGCCCGCATCGGCCATGGCATGACGCAGTTCGGCCGCGCGCTTTGCGAGCTGAACATCGAGATCATCTGCGCCAATAGCTCGCAGGCCAAGGGCCGGGTCGAACGGGCCAATCGCACGCTGCTGGACCGGCTGGTTAAGGAGTTGCGCCTGGCGGGCATCAGCGACATCGCCGCCGCCAACGCCTTCCTGCCGGGATTCATCGAGGCCCACAACCTGCGCTTTGCCCAGGCCCCTTCCCGGCCCGACGACCTCYGCACCGGCCGCTGAACCTGCCGGCATCCCGCCTGAGCGACATCCTCTGCCTGCGCGACCAGCACCAAGTGGGCAGCATGTGTTTCGGCCTGCAATTTTGGCTCTGACGCAGATTGTGTGATGTCCGTATGCGCCCGCTCTACATTCAGCGTGTTTGTTCAAGGAGGTGGACATCATGCCGGCACGCTACGATACCAGGCTCTTGCCTGAGGGGGTGCGCGCAACCGGATACAGGGTGGACGGCGCGGTGATTTCGGTTGATGCGGAGATGATCCGGTCCGAAGCGTTCTGTCCGGAGTGCGGCTTCCGGTCGGCGCGCCGACATGGGCGCTATGTCCGCAGTCTCGCAGATCTGCCCGCCCACGGCCGAACTGTTCAGCTGCGCCTTTCGGTTCRGCGGTTCCGATGTCTGATTGCGCAATGCCCGGTCAAGACGTT
>NZ_LLWQ01000084.1 GCF_001447385.1 Paracoccus sp. MKU1
CTGAACAGGTCCGCATCTACGACAGCTATGCCGATGCCTTCGCCATCATCCATAACAATCTCGATGCGGCGATGCAGGCCGCCAACATCACCGGCGGCGAGGGCGGGTCCGGCACGCTGAACCGGCAGGCCAAGTCCGCCGCCCGCTCGGCCTTTGAGAGCGCCAAGCAGAGGTTCTTCGGGCACCTGTTGACGTCGATGAAAACCCCGACGCTGATCCGGTCCATCACGGCCGATCTGGAAGCGGGACATTCTTCCGTCATCCAGATCGTCTCGACCGGCGAGGCGCTGATGGAACGGCGGCTGGCAGAGATCCCCACCGAGGAATGGGGCGATCTGAAAATGGACCTGTCGCCGCGCGAATATGTCCTGGACTATCTCGCCCATTCCTTCCCGGTCCAGCTCTACGAGCCGTTCACGGATTCGGAGGGCAACCTGTCGTCACGGCCGGTCTATCGCGACGGTCAGCCGGTCGAGAGCCGCGAGGCCGTGGCCCGGCGGGACGAGATGATCGCCAGCCTCGCCAGCCTGCCGCCGGTTCCCGGCGCGCTGGATCAGATCATCCAGCATTTCGGCACCGACACGGTGGCCGAGGTGACGGGCCGCTCGCGCCGCATTGTCCGCAAGCGCGGCGGCGGCGTTACCATCGACCGGCTCGTCGTGGAAAGTCGCGCCGGTTCGGCCAACCTGGCCGAGACGCAAGCCTTCATGGACGATCAGAAGCGGGTGCTGGTGTTCTCCGATGCCGGCGGCACCGGGCGCAGCTATCACGCCGAACTGTCAGCGAAGAACACCCGGCTGCGCGTCCATTACCTGCTCGAAGCCGGCTGGAAGGCGGACGCCGCCATCCAGGGCCTTGGCCGGACGCATCGCACCAATCAGGCGCAGCCGCCGCTGTTCCGGCCGATCTCGACCAATGTGAAAGCCGAGAAGCGCTTCCTCAGCACGATTGCCCGCCGCCTCGACACTTTGGGCGCGATCACGCGCGGCCAGCGCCAGACCGGCGGCCAGGGCCTGTTCCGGCCCGAGGACAATCTGGAAAGTCCCTACGCCCGCGACGCGCTGCGCCAGCTCTATCTCCTGCTGGTGCGCGGCAAGGTCGAGGGATGTTCGCTCGAACGCTTCGAATCCGCCACCGGGTTGAAACTGATGGACGCGAACGGCATCAAGGACGAGCTGCCCGCCATCACGACTTTCTTGAACCGGCTGCTGGCGCTGACCGTCGAGCTTCAGGGCGTTCTCTTCAGCGCTTTCGAGCAGCTTCTGACCGCGCGGATCGAGGGCGCCATCGCGTCCGGCATCTATGACGCTGGGCTGGAGACGCTGCGCGCCGAGAGCTTCACCGTCACCGACCGTCAGGTGATCTACACCCATCCCCGCACCGGGGCCGAGACCAGCCTGCTGACGATCACCGAACGCAAGCGCAACCGGCCCGTCATGCTCGATGCCGCCCTAGCGGAACTCGACGATCCGCGCGCGAAGCTCCTGATCAACGGGCGCTCAGGCCGCGCGGCGGTGCAAATCCCCACCACCAGCGTCATGCTGGACGATGGCGAGATCGAGCGCCGCGTCAGGCTGATCCGGCCGATGGAAGCACACAATATCCCCATCAGGATGATGGGCGAGACCCATTGGGTCGAGGCCGACCGGGACGCATTCGCTGCGGCCTGGAATGCGGAACTTGCGGAGGTGCCGGAGTTCGCAGACAGCACCCTGCATATGGTGACGGGCTTGCTGCTGCCGATCTGGAAACGGCTGCCGAACGAGTCCACCCGCGTCTATCGCCTCCAGTCTGACGCGGGCGAGCGCATCATCGGCCGCAAGGTCTCCCCGGCCTGGGCCGCGAACGCGACCACGACCGGCATCGCGAAGGTCACGCCGAAGGATGCTTTCGCGGCGCTGATGGAAGGCCGGACGATCCTCGATCTCTCCGAGGGCCTCCAGCTTCGCCGGGTCCGCGTCATGGGGGTGAACCGCATCGAGCTTTCCGGCTTCACCGACACCATGCGCCAGCGTCTCACGGCATATGGCCTCTTCCACGAGATCATCTCCTGGAAGCTGCGCATGTTCGTGCCAGTCGATGCCAGCGGACCCGCCGTGCTGGCCAAGCTCTTCGACCGCTGGCCGGTCGAGCGCATCGGTGAACGGGAGGCAGCCTGATGCCGCGTCACGACGCCTCCGAACTGGCGACCCGTCTCGGCCGAGAGGCCGAGGCGGTCTGCCGCCACTATCTCTCGTCCGGCCACCGCGCCGGGCGATATTGGCTGGTCGGCGATGTGCAGAACACTCCTGGCCGCTCGATGTTCGTGCGCCTGACCGGCCCGGGTTCCGGCAAGGGCGCGGCGGGGAAATGGACCGACATGGCCACCGGGGAGCATGGCGATCTGCTCGACGTCATCCGCGAGGCGCTTGGCCTTGTCGACTTCAAGGACGTGGCCGAGGAAGCGCGCCGTTTCCTTGCCCTCCCGCATCCTGAACCGGAGAAGACGAGGACGCCGACCGGCAGCACATCCAGCAGCGTGCCCGGTTCGCCTGAAGCGTCGCGCCGCCTCTTCGCCATGGCGCAGCCGATCCACGGCACCCTTGCGGCGATCTACCTCAACGGGCGGGCGATCACCTCCCTCTCGGACACCACCGCGCTGCGCTACCATCCGAGGTGCTACTATAGACCCGACGAGTCTTCACCCACCGAGATCCGGCCGGCACTCGTTGCCGCCGTCACCGATCTTGCGGGCCAGCAGACCGGCGCGCATCGCACCTGGCTCGCCCCGGACGGTTCCGGCAAGGCGGCTGTCGAAACACCGCGGCGGGCGATGGGCGTCCTTCTCGGCCACGCTGTCCGCTTCGGAACCGCCGCTGAGGTTCTCGCCGCCGGCGAGGGCATCGAGACCGTGCTGTCGCCCCGTCAGGTTCTGCCCCGCATGCCGATGCTGGCGGCGCTTTCGGCCGCTCACCTCGCTGCCATCCTGTTCCCGCCGTCGCTGCGCCGGCTCTATGTCGTCAGGGATCGCGACCCGGCCGGGGACGGTGCAAGAGACGGCCTGGCCGCCAGAGCAGAGAGCCTCGGGATCGAGGCGATGTCGCTCACGCCGCTCAACGGCGATTTCAACGATGATCTGCGACGCCACGGCGCCGATGCCCTCCGGGCGCGTCTGAAGGATCAGCTTCATCCTGAAGACGTCCGCCGGTTCATGGAGAGGTGAGGTCGTGATCGGTCCCGGAGGCGCGGCCCAGCGTCATCCTCTGCCGGTTTCGGTCTCAGGTCATCGCCAGGAGCATCCATCGCCCGAGAGTCCCGTACCCACGGCCTTCGGAGAGGGCGATCGGCGCACAAACGGGCCGGGCAGGCAATGGCCGGGTTTGGACTATTTTCCGCCGGCGGGGACGAACCCCGCCTTTGCATCGCGAAAGTCAAAATAGCCCACCCCCGGCCATCAAGGCCCTCGCGGAGCGGGCGAGGGCTGCCAACCCGTCCCGCCCGTGCGCTTCGACGCCTGCGAAGGCCGCGATGGGCGCGGTCTCCAGACGAAGGACGCTCCCGATGACGAACGAAACCTATTCCGCAGGCGACGAGCCGGTCCACACCTCCTCCCAGACCGATCACACCCTCACCGAACTCCAGCTCTACGGCTGGCGCCCGTTCCAGGACGAACCCGATCCGAGGCCGCTGCCCGAGGGCAACACCGTCGCCGCCGCCGTCACCGACATCTTCGACGCCCTCGTCGCGACGCTCGGCGACACCCGCTTAGAGCCCGACCTCGAAGAGCTGCTCTGGGGGACCGTCAATCTCTTCCACCGCGCCACCGGCCGGGTGGAGCGCGATCTCGACGACAACGAGCAGGCGCAGCGCCGGCTTCAGCGGGAACAGGACGGCAGCGAGGTCAAGTCGGTCGAACTCGAACGCCTCACGGCCGAGGGGCAGACCCTGATCGAACGGCGCGCCAGCATGGAACTCTTCCGCGACCTCGCGGCCGAGGCTTTCGAGCACCACACCGGCAGTGCCTGGCGGCCGCGCAGCGGCTCGATGGTCAACCATCGCAACCTGACCGCCGCGATGATCGACAGCCGCGACTTCCTTGCCGCGAAGCGCCGGGCCGAGACCGAGGTGATGCTGCCCGCCGGCCCGAAGGTTGCCGTGACTGGCGGCGCGGACTTCAACGATCACCGCCTGATCTGGGCGAAGCTCGATCAGGTCCATGCCAAGCACCCCGAGATGGTGCTGCTGCACGGCGGGTCGCCGAAGGGAGCCGAACTGATCGCTTCCCGTTGGGCAGATCACCGCAAGGTGCCCCAGGTCGCCTTCCGGCCCGACTGGACCAAGCACGCCAAGGCGGCGCCGTTCAAGCGAAACGATGCCATGCTGGACGTGCTGCCGGTCGGCGTCCTCGTCTTCCCCGGCACCGGGATTCAGGAGAATCTCGCCGACAAGGCCCGCAAGCTCGGCATCCCGGTCATGAAGTTCGACGGCGGCGCGTAAGCGCCGCCGCCTGGCGGCTTTCGGCCGCCGATACTTGACAAGATGCAAGGCCGCGCCTTTGATGGAACATCCTTGCAGAACCGGCGAAGCAGCATAGTCGCAGGCGGAGCGCATCTCCCGGCAGCCTGTCGTGATCCCCAACCGTTCTCTGGAGGTTTCCATGACGCTGATCCTGCTCGCCATCTCGCTCACCATCGCGGCCTGCGTGATCGCCTGGAATCTCGCGATCTATGCCTTGCCCGTCATGGCAGCCATCACGGCCGCGCAATATGCCTGGGGCGCGGGCGCCGGGGTCGTGATGTCCGGCCTCATGGCCATCGGCGCCGCCGTGCTCTCGATCGCGCTTGTGATCGTGACTCTTGGCTTCGCGAAGAACCCGGCCCTGCGGCTCATTGCGCTCGCTCTCTTCGCCGTGCCCGCCGTCATCGCCGGCTATGCCCTTGTCTATGGCATCACCAAGAACGCCATCGACTCGGGGCTGGTTCTCAACCTGTTCGGCGGCATGGGCGGTCTCGTCCTCGGCATCTCGGCCATCGTCAATCTGAACGCCCTCGGCGAGTCGGTGTTCTCGCGCTGAAACGGCAGACGCGATCAGCCACTTCTGAGGAAGGCCGGCAGCTTGCGCCGCCGAGCCCCGGTCGTTTCGCCCAAGACGGAAAAGCAGTTCGTCGCAGCATGTCACCATCGCACCCGGTCTGCTTCTCGCGGCGCTTGAAATGGTCTGCGGTGCGAACCGTGGTCCCGTGCGGTCGATGCCCCGCTGCATCGGTCCACGTCGTTTCGTGGGGCCTTCGCGAACACCTTCCTTGTCCCTTCACGATGCTGAGGGACCGAGCCTTTGGCCGATGAAGCAGGTGATGCGGCGCCATACCGGACCTGAGAACCCGATAGCCTGTCCGATCACATCGCGGATGACATGGCCTTCCGGCGGCGGACACGACGGTGACCGGCAAAGACGGTTGAAGGAGTGCCATGCCGGTGGTCTCGGTTCGCATGGGGGCCTGCCTGGTCGCTGTCGCCAGCAAGGACGATGGTTCTGCTGTGCGTCCCCGATCTGCTTTCGAAAGCACCATCCCTCCGCCTGACTGATCCCCTAAGTCCGTTCGGCTTCCACCAGCAACCCCCGCGGCTCCCAGCCGTGTTGCCGCGCAAACGCGGCTGCCCGCCCCACCTGGGGCCTTGGGGGCAAGCTGCAGCAAGGGCGGCAGTTGCAGGAGTCTTCCGACGGCCTTGGCCGGGTCTCGTCGGAGGGACGGTCCCTCCGAGGAGCAACGGAGATAACCCATGCAGAACATCGTCATCCTCGCCGGCAACATCGGTCAGGCCCCCGAAACCCGCACCACCCAGGGCGGCACCGGCATCACCCACTTCACCCTGGCCACCTCGCGCCCCCGCTACTCGGAAGGCCGCGTCCTCCGCGACGAGAACGGCTATCGGGTCCAGGACACGGAATGGCACCGCATCACCTGCTTCAACGGCCTCGGCAAGACGGTCCAGCAGCATTGCGACAAGGGCATGAAGGTTCTGGTTCGCGGCCGCATCCACTACACGAAATGGACCGACGCCGCAGGGGTTGACCGCTACGGCTGCGAGATCATCGCCGAGACGGTCGATTTCCTGAGCCGGGCGAAGCAGACCCAGAACGACGACGGCAAGTTCATCGACGACGATGACATTCCGTTCTGATCGGGAACCCGAGGCCCGGCGGCGCAAGCCGCCGGGTTTCCCTCCTGCTTCACCGGATCGCGCCCGCCGCTTCTGGCAAGGTCCGGCGACCGAATCAGACGGGCATGGACGGGAGCGTCGTCTCTCTATCCTTGATAATTGCACCTGAATTTCGGCTGGTGCTCACAGCGAGAACGACTATTATAGTCGTAGTTCTGGAGTGCGTGCGTATCCCGGTGGGAGGTGATCATGTATGATCACCGCTCGCCAATCTCGGGCTGCGCGCGCGTTACTGGGATGGACACAGGAGACGCTCGCCGACAAGGCCCAGGTCGCATTGACCGCACTCAAACGCCTCGAATCCCAAAGCGGGCTCGAGGTGTTCGAGTCCACCCGCGACCAGGTGCGCCGCGCTCTCGAAGCGGCCGGGATCGTTTTCTTGTCGACGGATAAGGGCGAGGGCGTGTTGCTGCAACACGATACGGTCAACACCGACAAACGGTGAAACAGCGGCCAGCGTGATGTCAGGTTCTCGTCAAAAGGAATGGCTATCTTCCGCCGAAGATGGTTAACAAATACGTTACCCGAACGTGAGCGAATGATGGGCCGCGCGACACAGACATATCTCGACACACCACCGTCCAGCCAGACGCTGACGTCTTATGATCGCGAGCATATGAAACTCTACATGCGCCTGCTCGATGCCGAGCGTGATGGCGCCGATTGGCGCGAAGCTGTGCAGGTTCTCTTTGGCCTCGATCCCGAACATGACCCCGAGCATTGCCGGTCCATCCATGACGCTCACCTCGCCCGCGCGCACTGGATGACCGAACACGGCTACCGCGAGCTGGTCCGCGAAAGCCAGCGCAATTCCTGACGCGTGATGCGTGCCGCGCATCACCTGTTGACCATCGCCTGACTTCCTCAATTCAACGCGTGCGGGAATCCTGACCCTTCTCAATTCGTTTGAGTAGACCCGGGAGGCCGCGATGACCCCTGACGCATCGACTTGGCGTTCGTCGGCGCAATACGACCATCTGGATGAACTGACGGCATCCGATCTGGCCTGGGAATGGCTGCGCCGCAATGACGATTATGACGCAGATTTTGAAGCCTCAATTGCCGACCATGGAGACCCCCAACCGCTGACCGAACGGATCCGGCAGCGATGGGGGTTGCGATTTCCCTGTCGATCCGTTGGTCCCGCCACCCGATGCGCCGGTCTTTTGGCTCCCGGCGGAGGACACAAGTGTGGTGGTGCTGACCGGGGTCCCTTCGGAACTTGGCGACAGCGCTGACGTCACTCCGCAGAACTGGCGCATCGACTACGCGGTCGAGAATGCAGGTGCGGAGTTTCACTTTCCGCTCGGCAACGGGCAGAAGCTCCAGATTTTCGACGGTGCCATCAAGGGGGACGCGATCGCGGTCGCCATCGTCCCTCTCAGCCTCGCCGGTTTCGACCGGATCGAGGCCATTCAACGCTTCCTTTCGGCCCTGCATGGTCGCGCGATCCCGCCGGATACGCGCCTGACACGCCAGCAACGCGCACGCCTCCGACGGATGCTGCGGGCCTTCGATGGCCATCGGGCCGGCGTCACGCAGCAGGAGATCGCGCGGGTTCTTCTGAACACCGGCCGGCTTGAGCGGGACGAATGGCAGGCATCCTCGGCCCGTCATGCCATCAAGGCACTCCTGCGCGACGCCCGTTCCATGGTCGCCGGCGGTTATCGGAAACTCCTTCGTCATCGCCGCCCACGATAACGCGATCCTTTGCCCTGATGGTGGGCGATTTCGATACCCCCCAACTTCGCCCTGCAACTCGCCGCTCTTCCTGCGCCACCGTGGTCATTGCCCGCCGCTGATCCGCAGCGGCCGCTTGCAACCCCACGGAGGCCCGATCATGCCACATGAACCCGTCGTCCTGCCGCCGCGTTTTCTACGGACCAAGGAGGCCGCGACCTTTCTCAGCCTCTCGGCCCGGACCCTCGAAAAGCACCGCACCTACGGAACCGGGCCTGCCTATCGCAAGCTCGGCGGCCGTGTGGTCTATGCCATCGACGATCTCGAGGCCTGGACCGAGCGCGGCGCGGTGACCTCCACCTCCGATCCGCGTGGCTCAGTGCTGCCCGCCAAGCGTCGGTCGCTTCCGTCCGGCCCGCAGGCCGGTCGTTACGCCCGCTGATCGCAGCCGGTTCCCTTCATGACGGTGCGACGCCGATCCCTTTCTGAGCGCGGGCAGCTCGACCTGTTCCGGGCGCTCCCCGGCGACTTCGCGCCACGAGACGCGCAGGATCTCATGGCCTATCCCTTCTTCTCCCTCGCCAAGTCGAAGCGCATCGCGCCCATCGACTTCGCTGCCGGCAGCGTGACCATCCGGGTCGAGGCGGTTCCCGATCATGGCATGGCCACGATCTGGGACGCCGACATCCTGATCTGGGCCGCGAGCCAGATCGTCGAAGCCCGCGATGCCGGGCTTCGCACCTCCCGGCTGATGGCCGCCACGCCCTATGAGATTCTCACCTATGTCGGGCGCGGCACGTCGCTTCGCGACTACCAGCGGCTGAAGGCGGCGCTCGACCGGCTGCAATCGACCACGATTTCCACCTCGATCCGCCAGCCGACCGAAGGCCGCCGTCATCGTTTCTCGTGGATCAACGAATGGCAGGAGCGCACCGACCGCAACGGGCGACCCGACGGCATCGAGATGATCGTGCCGGACTGGTTCTACCAAGCCGTCCTCGACGATGCGCTCGTGCTGACCATCGACCGGACCTATTTCGATCTCACCGGCGGCCTCGACCGCTGGCTCTACCGCCTGGTGCGCAAGCACGGCGGCCGCCAGCGCGATGGCTGGCGGTTCGATTTCCGTCACCTTCACCAGAAATCCGGCAGCCTGTCGCCGTTCAAGCGCTTCGCCTTCGAGCTGCGCGACATCATCCGGCGCCAGCCTCTGCCGGGCTATTCGCTGTTTCTCGAAGCTGAGGTTGGCGGGCGGATGCTGCTGGCCTTCGAGCCGGTCGCGCCCTGTGGAAAACCTGTGGATGGCCTCGTGCTATCAGGAACCCGGACTATCGTGCTATCGGGAACCGGAGGCTCGTGCTATCAGGAACCGAAACCGGGCTTAACACCCGGAACCCATTCAGGAAATCGCGCCCTTAACTTAGAGTCTAACAAAGAGTCTAACTTTGAAGAGCGCGCGCGCGATGTGGAAAACCTCATCCGCGACACCGCCAGAAACCTCGGTAGAGCCGCGAAGGAGAGGGCCTCATGTGCCCTGACACCGCCTCGACCGGCATCTGATCGAGGCGCAACCGAGGCTCCTGAATCTGCCGATACACCCCGCCTGCCTCTCGATCTGCCGGGGGGGTGCGAATGATCATCGCGCTCCTCAACCAGAAGGGCGGCGTCGGGAAGACGACGCTGGCGCTGCATCTTGCCGGAGAATTGGCGCAGGGTGGCAAGCGCGTCACCCTGATCGACGCCGATCCGCAAGGTTCCGCCCTCGACTGGTCGCAACAACGCGCGCGTGAGGGCCTGCCCCGTGCCTTCGGCACACTCGGCCTGGCGCGCGATACGCTGCACCGTGAGGCGCCAGAGCTTGCCCGCGATGTCGATCATATCGTCATAGACGGGCCGCCGCGCGTCGCCGGCCTCATGCGCTCGGCGCTGCTCGCCGCCGATCTCGTGCTGATCCCGGTGCAGCCATCGCCGTTCGACGGCTGGGCCTCGGCCGAGATGCTCGCCCTCCTGACGGAAGCGAGCATCTATCGCCCGCAGCTCGTCGCGCGCTTCGTGCTCAACCGCTGCGGCTCGCGCACCGTCATTGCCCGCGAAACGGCCGAGACGCTGGCGGACCACGACCCCCCGCTACTCGCCAGCGCCATCGGCCAGCGCGTCGTCTTCGCCGACGCCGCGCAGACCGGGCGGCTCGCCAGTGAGATCGACGCCCGATCACCTGCGGCGCGCGAGATCGCAGCACTGGCTACCGAGGTCGAACGGCTGGGCATCGGGAGGGCGTCGGCATGACGATTCTCACCGGCGATTGCCGCGAACAGATGCCCTGGCACGCACCCTACGACATGATCCTCGCTGATCCGCCCTATGGCGGCACCTCGCTCGCCTGGGATCGGCGTGTCGAGGGCTGGGTCGGGCTGGCGCGCGCCGCGCTTACGCCGACCGGCTCGCTCTGGGTCTTCGGTTCGCTGCGCAGCTTCATGGCGACAGCGGACCGCTTCACTGATGCGGGCCTGCGGATCGCGCAGGAGGTGGTTTGGGAGAAGCAGAACGGCACCGGCTTTCATGCCGACCGCTTCAAGCGCGTGCATGAACTGGCGGTGCAGTTCTATCCCGCCGAGACGACATGGCGCGACATCTACAACGACGTCCAGACCACGCCCGACGCAACAGCCCGCACCGTCCGGCGCAAGCGGCGCCCACCCCATACCGGCAAGATCGACGCCGGCCATTACGTCAGCCATGACGGCGGGCCGCGCCTCATGCGCTCGGTCATCTACCTGCGCAACTGTCATGGCCGCGCCATCCATCCGACCGAGAAACCTGCGGCGCTCCTGGAAATTCTGATCCGCACGAGCTGCCCGGAAGGTGGCCTGGTCGGCGACTGGTTCGCCGGTTCCGGCGCGGCCGGGGAAGCCTGCCGGCTTTCCGGCCGGCGCTATATCGGCTGCGAGATCGACCCCGACATGGCCGAGCGCGCGCGGGCGCGCATCGCCACCGTGCTGCCGTTTCATGACGGAGGCCCGTCATGACGGCGCGCACCGACAAGCGCGGCTTCGCCGCCCGCCCGGCCGATCCCGAAGGCTGGATCAGGGCCGGCGATGCGCGACCAGCGCGAGATGGCGCCGTAACCGCCCATTCCGCCCGGCTGACGATTGACATCACGCCCGAGCTTCGCGGGCGGATCAAGATCGCCGCGATCAGACGCGGCATCACCGTCGCCGACATGCTGCGCGACCTGCTGGCGCGCGAGTTTCCCGACATATCGGGAGACCGCCCATGAACGGCATCGACGCCCATGACGACGATCTGACCCGCGTGGAACTGACCTGGGTGGAAGGCAGGACCGAATACTGGATCAGGTTCGGCCATGAGGCGGGAACGCAGCTCCTCGACCGCAACCGCCGTATCGTCTCTTTCGGTCCTGGCGCGGTGTTCGCGTTCGTCCGCTGGGCGGCGAACGACCACGGCACGATCATTTCGCGCCTCGACATCCTGCGCGCGGTTGCGCCGGGCGAGTCCTATCAGACGCTGCCCTTCGCCCGTCCGGGCGGCGAAATCCTGCTGAAGATCGAAGGCTGGCCGAAGGTCGAGGCCGTCCTCCGCCATGTCGACGGGATCGAGGCCATTGGCGTCGATCCCGCCCAGGTCGATCCCGATCACTGGCGGCACGTTGCCCATTGGATGAACGCGGGCGAAGCGCCGCGACCCTACACCGCCGAGCGCCATCAGGCATGGCTCCGGCGCCGGGAGATCGCCCCATGACGCGCTTTCGCTATGTCATGGCGACAACGGCTGCCACGCTCGGGATCGCCATTACCGGATTCGTTCCGACCGCGCCAAGGCTGGTCTGGAACGCATCGGCCAGCGTGCCCATCGGCTTCTACACCGTCACGCCCACTCAGCGGATCGAGGTGCCCGATCTGGTCGCCGTCATCCCACCCGAACCCATCGCTTCGTTCATGGTCAAGCGCGGCTATGTCGCCCGCGACGTGCCGCTTCTGAAGCATGTCCTCGGCTTGCCCGGACAGCGCGTATGTCGCGCTGGCCGCGCCATCTCCGTCAACGGCGTTCCGCTCGGCGAGGCGCGCGACCACGACAGCCTCGGCCGAGACCTGCCGGTCTGGCTGGGCTGCCGCGTCATCGCCGAGGGCGAGGTTTTCCTGATGAACCCGGACGTCGGCGACAGCCTCGACGGCCGCTATTTCGGCCCGCTCCCCGCCTCCGCGGTGATCGGCCACGCGATCCCGCTTTTCACCGACGAAGACGGCGATGGCCGCTTTGTCTGGCGCGCGCCGATGCGGTGACGGCGCGTCCAGTGCGGGGCGTGCGAGCGGCCCGCGTCTTCTCTACCGCATAGGAAAGGAGCCTTCCATGGCACAGATCGGCCAGTTTACCCGCACCCCGTCCGGCTATTTCGGGCAGCTTCGCACCCTCTCGCTCGACCTTGAGCTGACCTTTGTTCCGATCGATGATGTCGAGTCAGAGAACGCGCCCGCCTATCGAATTCGGCTTGGGGATGAAGACGGGCCGGAAGTCGGCGCAGGCTGGAAACATTCTGGCGAGCGCGCAGGACCGTTCGTCTCCGTCCTTCTCGACGATCCCGTCTTTCAGCAGCCGATCCGCGCCCGGCTGTTCCAGTCGGACGAAGATGGCCGCGAGTGGGGTCTGCACTGGACCCGTCCGAAGAAGCGCGACGAACAGGGGTGATCATGGTCACGTCCTGCACTCGTCCCGCTTCGGGGAGATGCGGTGTCCGCCGCCGCATCATCCTCCTTCTTTTTTCCGGCCTGTTCGTCTCCACCATCGCCCCGCTGTCCGGTCTGGCGCAAACCACCGTGCCGGATCGCACGGTCGCTGCGCATCCGCACGGCGCGCATATCGAGGAGGCTTCGCAGCGTTTCGGCATCCCGCCGTCATGGATCATCGCCGTGATGCAGGTCGAAAGCGCGGGCGATATGCGCGCCATATCCACCGCCGGGGCGATGGGGCTGATGCAGGTCATGCCCTCGACTTGGGCGGAGCTGCGCATCCGCCATGCTCTCGGCCGCGACCCCTTCGAGCCGCGCGACAACATCCTCGCGGGCACCGCCTACCTACGCGAGATGTGGGATCGCTACGGCAATGTCGCCGCGATGCTCGCGGCCTACAATGCCGGTCCCGGTCGCTACGATGAATACCGCGCGACGGCTCGTCCGCTGCCTGCCGAGACGCGCGCCTATGTCGCTGCTTTGACGCCGATCCTGCTCGGCGAGCGGCCTTCCG
>NZ_LLWQ01000085.1 GCF_001447385.1 Paracoccus sp. MKU1
GAGGCGCTCTGCGCCCTCGGCGCGGCCCATGTGCTGATGAAGGGCGGCCACGCGACCGAGGATACCTGCACCGACCTGCTGGTCGGGCCGGAGCCGCTGACCCTGACCGCGCAGCGTCAGCGGACGCCCAACACGCATGGCACCGGCTGCTCGCTGTCCTCGGCCATTGCGGCGGGGCTGGCGCAGGGCATGACGGTGCCCGATGCCGTGACCCGCGCCCATGGCTGGCTGCAAGGCGCCATTGCCGCCGCCGATGAGCTGGCGGTGGGGCTGGGCCATGGCCCCGTGCATCATTTCCACGAGTTCTGGAGGCGGACATGACCGCGATCACCATCCTGGGCGCCGGGGTGATGGGGCTGTGCATCGCCACCGAACTGGCGGCGCGCGGGGTCGCGCCGCGCATCATCGACCCCGCCGGCAAGCCCGGCGCGCAGGCATGCAGCTGGCGCGCCGGCGGCATGCTGGCGCCCTATTGCGAGGCCGAAAGCGCCGAGCCGGTGGTGCTGCGCCTGGGCGTCGATGCCGCCGATTGGTGGCAGGCGAACGGCGCCGAGGTCATCCGCCGCGGCACGCTCGTGCTGGCCCCCTCGCGCGACCGGGCGGAACTCGACCGTTTCGCCCGGCTGACCGAGGCGCACCAACCGGTGAACGGCGAGGACATCGCGGCGCTGGAACCGGAACTGGCAGGCCGCTTCCCGCGGGGCCTGCATTTCGCGACCGAGGCGCATCTGAACCCGCGCGCCGCCCTGCTGGCGCTGCGCGACCGGCTGGAGGCGCAGGGCGTCGCCATCGAAACCGAGGGCACGCCCGCCGGCCTGATCGTCGATGCGCGCGGGCTGGCGGCCCGCGACCAGCTTTCCGACCTGCGCGGCGTGCGCGGCGAGATGCTGGTGATCCGCTGCCCGGAAGTGACCCTGACCCGCACCATCCGCCTGCTGCATCCGCGCATCCCGCTTTACCTGGTGCCGCGCGGCGATGGCGTCTACATGATCGGCGCCACCATGCTTGAGACGGGGGGCAAGTATCGCGTCACCGCCCGCTCGGCGGTCGAGATGCTGTCGGCCGCCTATGCGCTGCATCCCGGCTTTGCCGAGGCCGAGATCCTGGAGCTTGGCTCGGATGCGCGGCCCGCCTTTCCCGACAACCTGCCCCGCCTGCGTCGGCGCGGCGGCACGCTTTACGCAAACGGCCTTTACCGCCACGGCTATCTTCTGGCCCCCGCCGTGGCCCGCATGGCCGCCGATTACCTTGTCGAGGGCCGGAAACCGGAGTTCATGGATGAAGATCACCCTTAACGGAGAGGCGCGCGACCTGACCGGCCCGACGGTGCAGGACGTGCTGGCCGAGATCGGATTGGGCGCGGCCAAGGTGGCGACGGCGCTGAACGGCGCCTTCCTGCCCGCCGCCGCGCGGACGGAAACCACGCTGAAGGATGGCGACGCGCTGGAAGTCGTGGCGCCCATGCAGGGGGGCTGAGATGCCGGTCTTTTACGGAACCGAAGTCGTAAGCCCGCTGATGCTGGGCACGGCGCAATACCCCTCGCCCGCCATCATGGCCGAGGCGTTCCGCGCCTCGCGCGCCGGCATCGCCACCGTCAGCCTGCGGCGCGAGGGCGGCAGCGGCCAGGATTTCCACCGCCTGATCAAGGATCTTGGCATCCCCGTCCTGCCCAATACCGCCGGCTGCCATTCGGTGCGCGAGGCGGTGACGACCGCGCAGATGGCGCGCGAGCTGTTCGAGACGCCCTGGATCAAGCTGGAAGTGATCCGCGACGACGACACGCTTTGCCCCGACGTGATCGCACTGGTCGAGGCGGCGCGCGTGCTGTCCGAGGACGGCTTCCAGGTCTTTCCCTATTGCACCGAGGACCTGTCGGTCTGCGGCCGGCTGCTGGACGCGGGCTGCGAGGTTCTGATGCCCTGGGGGGCGCCCATCGGCTCGGGCCGCGGGCTGAACAACCCTTACGGGCTGCGCAGCCTCAGGGCGCATTTCCCCGACGTGCCGCTGGTGGTGGACGCCGGCATCGGCCTGCCCAGCCACGCGGCCCAGGCGATGGAGCTGGGCTATGACGCCGTGCTGCTGAACACCGCCGTCGCCAAGGCCGGCGATCCGGTGGCCATGGCCAGCGCCATGGCGCTGGCGATCGAGGCCGGCAAGCTGGCGCATGGCGCCAACCCGATCGAGGCACGCGACATGGCCGCGCCCTCGACTCCCCTGTTCGGAATGGCGGTGCTGGGATGAGATTGCCGCGCTTTTACCCGATCTTCGACAGCAGCGACTGGCTGCGCCGCGCCCTGCCGCTGGGCGTGAAGCTGGTGCAGATCCGCATCAAGGACCAGCCCCCCGCCCGGCTGCTGGGCGAGTTGGCGCTGTGCCAGGAACTGTGCCGCGAGCACGGCGCCACGCTGGTCGTCAACGATCACTGGCAGGCCGCCATCGACCTGGGCTGCGACTTCATCCATCTGGGGCAAGAGGATCTGGACACGGCCGACCTGCCGGCGATCCGCAAGGCCGGGCTGCGGCTGGGCATCTCGACCCATGACCATGCCGAACTCGACCGGGCGCTGGCGCTACGGCCCGATTACGTTGCGCTGGGGCCGGTCT
>NZ_LLWQ01000086.1 GCF_001447385.1 Paracoccus sp. MKU1
CTTCAGCAGGTCGAGCAGGTCGATATTGACATGGTCGAACTCGATGCCGATGCGCCTGGCGCTGCCGGCGAGCTGGCGCAGGGCATGAAAATAATTGTCCTTCTGCCAGTCGGTATAGGTGATGTTGCCGCCGAAGCTGCGCCGCCAGGGCTGGCCGCCGTCGATGCCGGCGCTGATGGTGGTGGCCTTGTCGTGGTCGATCACCAGCCCGTAGCGGCGGCCGAACTGGCAATAGAGGAAATCGGCGTAATAGTTGATGTTGTGATAGGAGGTGAACAGCGCCGCATCGATGCCCGCCTGCGCCATATGCGCCCGGATCGCATCCTGCCGGCGCTGCATCTCCGCCGCCGTGAAGGTCGGCGACGCCTTCTCGCCATTGCCGACGAAACTTTGAAGCCTGTCGCGGTGGGTCATTGATCCCTCATTGCGTTACATTCCCTAATGATGCGGGGATGGCTTGCGCAGGTCAAAAGAGGTTTTATAATCGGCACATTAGGTTTTCTAATTCTTGTGCTCCATGTCCCAGCCTCCGCTGAACGCCCTGCGCGCCTTCGAGGCGGTCGCCCGGCTCGGCAGTTTCCGCGCCGCCGCCGAAAGCCTGTTTGTCACCCAGCCTGCGGTCAGCCATCAGATAAAGCACCTGGAACAATGGCTTGGTGCACCGCTGTTCGACCGTAGCGGACGGGTGCCGACGCTTTCGCCGCGCGGTGCTTCGCTGGCGCGCGACCTGACGATCGCCTTCGACGGCATCGATGCGGCCTGTCGCCGGGCTCGCCCCGCCGTCCTGGACAGCACGCTGGTCGTCGCGGCGATCCCATCCGTGGCGGTCTGCTGGCTGATCCCGCGTCTGCCCGGCTTTCGGGCACGGCATCCAGAAATCCAGCTGCGCGTGATTTATGCCCATCACGGGCACAATATCGATTTCACGGCCACCGATCTGGCGTTCACCTTCGCCGATTCCTGTCCCGCAGGCGAAGGCATCTCGGCCGAGCCCTTCCTGTCCGGACGCAGCGTGCCCGTGGCCAGCCCGGCCTTGATCGGCTCGGGCCCGCCCGAACTGTCATCCGGATGGCTGCTCGAGGTCGGGCTTTTGCATGACACCGATCTGTCGGGCTGGCAGACTTGGCTGACCCGGGCAGGCCTGCCTGTGCCTGACCGGTTGCCCGGCGCGATTTTCGAGGATTTCAACCTCTTGCGCGCCGCCGCTCTGGCCGGGCAGGGCGTCGCGCTATGCTCCTTGGCGATGATCGGCCCGGACCTGGCGGAAGGGCGGCTTCTGCAACTGTCCGAGGTCTCGGTTCTGGAGGATTTCGACTATTACCTGACGCAATCCAGCCTGACCCCGCGGGACGCCGCCCGACGCAAGGCGCGGCAGGCTTTCCTGTCCTGGATCCGGTCCGAACGGGCCGCAGCCTAGCACACCCGCCAGCAATGTGACTCGGTCGCACGAGGGCACTGTGACAGTGTCGGGAGTTGCCTCTGCCGCGCCCAGCCAGAAGCATGGCGGCCCCCTTGTCCACGCGCATCACGCAACACCTTGGGAAAAGGGAGGAGTTATAGGATTCAGCCTAGAAATCCCAATCCTCGTCCTCGGTCGCGACCGCCTTGCCGATGACATAGCTGGACCCCGAGCCGCTGAAGAAGTCGTGGTTCTCGCTGTCCGGCGACAGCGCGGCCATGATCGCCGGGTTGACCTCGCAGGCCTGCGGCGGGAACAGCGCCTCGTAGCCCAGGTTCTGCAAGGCCTTGTTGGCGTTGTAATGCAGGAAGGACTTCACGTCCTCGGTCAGCCCGATGCCGTCGTAAAGCTCGGCGGTGTATTTCGCCTCGATATCGTAGAGATCGAAGATCAGCGAGAAGGCGAAATCCTTCAGCGCCGCGCGCTCGGCCTCGTCCAGCCGATCCAGCCCGCGCTGGTATTTGTAGCCGATGTAATAGCCATGCACCGCCTCGTCGCGGATGATGAGGCGGATCAGGTCGGCGGTATTGGTCAGCTTGGCGCGGCTCGACCAGTACATCGGCAGGTAGAAGCCGGAATAGAACAGGAAGCTTTCCAGGAACACGCTGGCGACCTTGCGCTTCAGCGGGTCCGATCCGGCCTTGTATTCCTCCAGGACCAGCCGCGCCTTCTGCTGCAGGTGCGGGTTCTCCTCGGCCCAGCGAAAGGCCGCGTCCACCTCGGGCGTCAGGCACAGTGTCGAGAAGATCGAGGAATAGCTGCGCGCATGCACCGCTTCCATGAAGGCGATGTTGGACAGCACCGCCTCCTCATGCGGGGTCAGCGCATCGGGCATCATCGCCGGCGCGCCGACGGTGTTCTGGATGGTGTCCAGCAGCGTCAACCCGGTGAAGACGCGGATGGTCAGTTCGCGCTCCTCGGGGCGCAGCGTGGCCCAGCTCTGCACGTCGTTCGACAGCGGCACCTTCTCGGGCAGCCAGAAGTTGACGGTCAGCCGGTTCCAGACCTCCAGGTCCTTCTCGTCCTCCAGCCGGTTCCAGTTGATCGCCCGCAGGGGCGTGCGCGGCGCATGGTCCTTCATCCGAAGACCCTTTCTTTCGTGTGCAAATATCCTCGGGGGTGCGGGGGCAGACAGCCCCCGCCTCAAAGCGTGCAGGAAACGCAGCCCTGCACCTCGGTGCCTTCCAGCGCAGTCTGGCGCAGCCGGATGTAATAGATCGTCTTGATGCCCTTCTTCCAGGCGTAGATCTGGGCGCGGTTGATGTCGCGCGTCGTGGCCTCGGCCGGGAAGAACAGCGTCAACGACAGCCCCTGGTCGACATGCTCGGTCGCGGCGGCATAGGTGTCGATGACCGCCTCGGGGCCGATCTCATAGGCGTCGCGGTAATAGTCCAGGTTCTCGTTGGTCATGAAGGCGGCGGGGTAATAGACCCGGCCGATCTTGCCTTCCTTGCGGATCTCGATCTTGGCCACGATCGGGTGGATCGAACTGGTGGAGTTGTTGATATAGCTGATCGAGCCGGTGGGCGGCACCGCCTGCAAGTTGCGGTTGTAAAGCCCGTGCTGCATCACCGATTCCCGCAGCGCCGCCCAATCCTCGCGCGTGGGCAGGCTGATGCCCTCGAAGACCCGCGCGACATCGGGCAGCGTGGGCAGCCAGTCGCGCGTGACGTATTTGTCGAAGAACGAGCCGTCGGCATATTTCGACTTCTCGAAATCCTTGAAGCTGCGGCCCTTTTCCTGCGCAAGCCCGTTCGAGGCGCGGATGGCGTGATAGGCCACGGCGGCGAAATAGACCGAGGTGAACTCGATCCCCTCGGGGCTGCCGTAATGGATGCGCTCGCGCGCCAGGAACCCGTGCAGGTTCATCTGGCCCAGCCCCACGGCATGGGCCTCGTCGTTGCCGCGCCGGATCGAGGGCACGGCCTCGATGGCCGACATTTCCGACACCGCGGTCAGCGCGCGGATCGCTGCCTCGACGGTGGCGCCGAAATCCGGCCCGTCCATGGTCGCGGCGATGTTGAGCGAGCCGAGGTTGCAGGAAATGTCGGTGCCGAGGTGCCGATAGCCCAGATCCTCCTCGAACTGGGACGCCTCGTTGACTTGCAGGATCTCGCTGCACAGGTTCGACATGCTGATGCGGCCGGCGACCGGGTTGGCGCGGTTCACCGTGTCCTCGAACATGATATAGGGATAGCCGCTTTCGAACTGGATCTCGGCCAGGGTCTGGAAAAAGGCGCGGGCGTTGATCTTTTTCTTCTTGATGCGCTTGTCGTCCACCATCTCGGCATATTTCTCGGTGACCGAGATTTCCGAGAAGGGCACACCATAAACCCGTTCGACGTCATGGGGCGAGAACAGGTACATGTCCTCGTTCTTCTTTGCCAGCTCGAAGGTCACGTCGGGGATCACCACGCCCAGGGACAGCGTCTTGATGCGGATCTTTTCGTCGGCATTCTCGCGCTTGGTGTCCAGGAAGCGCAGGATGTCTGGGTGATGCGCGTTCAGATAGACCGCCCCCGCGCCCTGCCGCGCTCCAAGCTGGTTGGCATAGGAAAAGCTGTCCTCCAGCAGTTTCATCACCGGGATGACGCCCGAGGACTGGTTCTCGATCCCCTTGATCGGTGCGCCGGCTTCGCGCAGGTTGGTCAGCATCAGGGCGACGCCGCCGCCGCGCTTGCTGAGTTGCAGCGCCGAATTGATGCCGCGGCCGATGGATTCCATGTTGTCTTCCAGCCGCAGCAGGAAGCACGAGATCAGCTCGCCCCGCGATTTCTTGCCGGCGTTCAGGAAGGTCGGCGTCGCGGGCTGGAACCGGCCCGACAGGATTTCCTCCATGAAGCGCATGGCCAGGTCCTGGTCGCCGCGTGCCAAGGCCAGCGCGACCATCACCACCCGGTCCTCGTAGCGTTCCAGATAGCGCCGCCCGTCGCGGGTCTTCAGCGTGTAGCTGGTGTAATACTTGAAGGCGCCCAGGAAGGTCGGAAAGCGGAATTTCTTGCGAAAGGCCGTGTCCCAGATCCGGTGCAGGAATTCGCGCGGATACTGGCCGAGGACTTCGGCCTCGTAATAGCCTTCGTCCACCAGATAGCCCAGCTTTTCGTCCAGCGAGTGGAAGAAGACGGTGTTCTGGTTGACATGTTGCAGGAAATATTGCCGCGCGGCCTTGCGATCCGCGTCGAAGCGGATGCGGCCCTCGCCGTCGTAAAGGTTCAGCATCGCGTTCAGCGCGTGATAGTCCAGCTCGGCCTTTACGCCATCGTCAAGCATTCCGTCCCCCAGAATTTCTCAAGCCCCGCCTGCACGCGGGAAATGTCCAGATCAGTCCCCGCCAGCTCGAATCGATACAGCACGGGGACGTTGCACTTGTCAGAAATCACCCGACCGGCCAAGGCGTATGTCGCCCCGAAATTCCGGTTGCCGGCGGCGATGACGCCGCGCAGCAGGGCCCGGCGGTCAGGATCGTTGAGAAAGCGGATCACCTGCTTGGGCACCGCGCCCCGACCCGTGCCATCGGCATAGGTCGGGCAGATCAGCACATAGGGCCGGGCGGGGACGGGCATCTCGTCCTTGGGCGAGACCGGGATGCGCCCGGCCGGCAGGCCGAGCCGCGTCACGAAACGCGCCGTATTCCCCGAGGCCGAGGAGAAATAGACCAGCCCGCCCATGGTCCCGGATCAGGACAGGCGGCCGATCATGTCCGGGCGGAACCCGGCCCAATGGGCCTCGCCGGCGATGACGACGGGAGCCTGGCGATAGCCGAGTGAGGCGACCAGTTCCATCGCCGCGTCATCCTCGGTCAGGTCCACCAGATGGTAATCCAGGCCGCGCGCGTCCAGGGCGCGGGTCGTGGCGGTGCATTGCACGCAGGCGGGCTTGGAATAAACGGTGATGGTCATGCCTCGGCTCCTTCTGTTCTGTCGGCAAGAGGGGGCCGGGCCGATGGTCGCGCCATCCGGACCCTGTTCCAGCCCCGCGCCCGCCGCACGGTTTCGTCCTTTCGAGCCATGGCAGGTCTTCTGACTTGCGGGTCTCGGCTTGGCCGGCCTTCCCGGGGCGCATGGCCCCAGTGGTGTTCCAGCGTCGCTCTCCGCTTACAGCTGCGGGGGCAGTGCCGGCTTTTCACCGGCTTCCCTTTTCATCCCCGAGTCGGCCCCGGGGCAACCATGACCCTTGCAGTTAGCCACGGGGCGGGGCGCGGGTCAATCCATATTTAGTGGATAACTGACCCAGCTCTGGAATATCTGGTAGGGGTGCCGCCGCTGCCGCCAGGCCCGATTTGTGGCCTACGGCGGAAAGGTGAGGCAAAGGCCTGAAGCTGCCGCACCGCGCTTGAGGCTGTCATGGCCCGGTCGGGCGACGGCCTAGCCGCGAAAGCTGCGCCACAGGCTCAGCGCCGCATCGGACAGGTCGCCCAGCCGGGCCAGCACATGTTCGCGCTCCAGCGCCGGCCCGTCCTCGGCGCGGTCCAGCCGGCGCAGCAGCCGCAGCACCCGGCGCTTGTGGATGCCGGTCCAAAGCTGGACCGGATCGGCGACCAGCCCGGCAAAGGTCGTCAGGACCGAGGCCAGCATGGCCAGAACCACGCCGGTCAGCACCAGATCCAGTGTGGAAAGCTCGCGCGGGAAGGCGCCATACCACATGCGGCCGGCCCAGCTTCCCAGCGCGAAATCCTCGATCGCCTGCGCCTGCGCCCGCAGATGTGCGATGGGCCCGGCCAGCGAGATCACGCCGGGCGTCGCGCGGTGGAACAGCAGGAGCCCGGCCGCCAGGACCAGCAGCGAGGTGGCGATCTCGGAGACCGCGTTGCGGGTCTCGGCATAGTCCGAGACGGCGCGGGCCACGGTCTCGGGCGGCGCCCTTGGGGCCAGGCCCTTTGCCGCCAGATCGTCGAGGAAGCCGGTCAGATCCGCCTCGATCCGCTGGGCCACGTCGGATTTCAGGAAGATCTGCCGGCGCGAGAGCCAGTCGCCCGCCCGGACCAGCCCGATTCGCCGCAACAGCGGCGCGGCCAGCCGCACCAGCAGGAACAGCGGCGACAGCATGACGTTGACCGGCGCGCGCAGCAGGTCGAGGCCGAGGGCGTGGCGATGCAGCGCCAGCGTGCCGCGCAGCCCGTAGCGGGCGCGGACGAAGCGGCGCACCTCGGTCTCGCGCCGGGTCAGCGGGCGGGTGTCGGCGGGCTGCATCGCGGCTCCGGTCGGCGGGGTTTCCCCTTATCTAGGTGGTGCCGCGCCCGCGCTCAATGCCTAGATCAGCGCCACCAGTCCCAGGCCGAGGGTCGAGATGAACAGCCAGGCCAGCGCGCCGAGCGCCAGCGGCCGGATGCCCTTGGCCCGCAGCTTGCGGATGTCGGTTTCCAGCCCCATCGCCGCCAGCGCCATGGTCAGCAGGAAGGCGGTCAGGCCGACGACCTCGGCCTGCAGCGCCTCGGGCAGGGGCAGGGCGCTGTTCAGCAGCACCACCGCGACGAAGCCGAGCACGAACCAGGGCGTCGGCGCCGCGCCATGCGCCTTGCCGCCGCGGCGCCGGGCCAGCGCGCCCAGCACCAGGATCAGCGGCGCCAGCATGATGACCCGGCTGAGCTTGGCGACGGTGGCGGCCTGCCCGGCCTCGGCCCCGTGCTGGAAACCGGCGCCGACCACCTGCGCCACCTCGTGCACGGTGGCGCCGACCCAGATGCCGTAATTGGCCGGCCCCAGCGCCATCATTTCGCCCAGCAGCGGCATGGCCAGCATCGAGAGCGAGCCGAAGACCGTCACGCAGGCGATGGCATAGGCCACGTCCTCGTCCGAGCCGCGGGTGACGGTGTTGGTGGCGATCACCGCCGAGGCGCCGCAGACCGAGGTGCCGGCCGCGATCAGTTCGGCCAGCCGCGCCTCGACCCCCAGCGCCCGCCCGGCCCATCTGGTGAACAGGAAGGTCGCCGCCAGCGTCACCGAGATCACCGCCAGCCCCGGCAGGCCGACCGCGCGCAGCTGCTCCAGCGTCAGTTGGAAGCCCAGCAGCACGATGGCAAGGCGGAGTACCCGGCGCAGCGAGAAGGCGATGCCCGGCCGCGCCGCCGCGGGCGTGCCGAAGAGGTTGCGCAGCGCCATGCCCAGCACCATCGCCACCACCAGCGGGCTGAGCGCCGGGATGCCCGAGAGCCGCTGCACCGCCGTCGCAGCGACCGCGATGGCGAGGGTCAGCCCCAGTCCCGGCAGGGTGGCGCCCAGCCAGCCGGCGACGGCAAGAGAATTTTGCTGGCCCTGGTCGGTCGAGGACATGATCGTGCTCCTTTGCCTGTGGGGTGGAACATGGTCCTGAAACGATGTTCAATCCATCGCATTGTATTTGCCATACCGTTCGGTTTTTCTTATGAATGGCGCATGACCCTGGAACAGCTCCGCATCTTCCTGGCCGTGGCCGAGCGCCAGCATGTCACCCGCGCGGCCGAGGCGCTGAACCTGACGCAATCGGCGGTCAGCGCCGCCGTCTCGGCGCTGGAGGCGCGGCATGGCGTGCGGCTTTTCGACCGGGTGGGGCGGCGCATCGTGCTGACCGAGACGGGCGAGGCCTTCATGGCCGAGGCCCGGGCCGTGCTGGACCGGGCCGAGACCGCCGAGATGGTGCTGGAGGATCTGGCGCGCGAGCCGCGCGGGCGCCTGCGGGTCCATGCCAGCCAGACCGTCGCCAGCTACTGGCTGCCGCCGCGGTTGGTGGCCCTGCGCGAGATGCATCCGGGAATCGAGCTGCGCCTGACGGTCAGCAACACCACCCAGGTCGCCGATGCGGTGCAGGAGGGCGGCGCCGATCTGGGGCTGGTCGAAGGGGCGGTGGCGCATGGCGAGCTGCACCGGCAGGTGGTGGCGCGCGACCGGCTGGTGCTGGTCATGGGCGCCGCGCATCCCTGGGCCGGGCGCGAGGCGCTGCCGCCGGCCGAGCTTGCCACGCAAGGCTGGGTGCTGCGCGAGCCGGGTTCGGGAACGCGGTCGGAATTCGAGACCTGGCTGGGCGGGCAGGGGCTTTCCGTCTCCGCGCTGCCGCTGGCGCTGGAGCTGCCCTCGAACGAGGCGGTGCTGGGCGCGGTCGCCTCCAGCCGGTGTCTTGCGGTGCTGTCGCAGCGCGCGGTGGCGCGGCCGGCCGCGTCGGGCTGGATCCGCACCCTGCCGCTGCCGGGGGCCGAGCGGCCGTTCTCGTTGCTGACCAATCCGCGGCGCCACCGCACACGGGCCGCGCAGGCGCTGATCGGCATCCTGACCGACGAAGGCTTCACGACCGGGCTGCCCTGACATGAAAGGGCCTGCGCCATCGGGAGGGAAGGCGCAGGCCGTCTTCTCGGCGGGGCTGACCGGATCCGTCGCGCTGGTCCCGGCCAGCCCCGCGAGGCGACTTCGTTTAGCCGTGCTGGGGCTGCGACATGGGCGCATCCTCGTCCAGCACGTCCAGAGTCGGCATGTCCTCGCCGTCGAGGATGCGGCGGGCGCGGTCGCGGTCGATGTCCCCCACCCAGGAGGCGACGACCACGGTGGCGACGCAATTGCCCAGATAGTTCCCCAAGGCGCGGGCGATGCCCATGAACCAGTCGACCGACAGGACCAGCACCAGCCCGATGGCGGGGATGGCCGGGATCGCGGCCAGCGTCGCGGCCAGGATCACGATGGCCGAGCCCGGCACCCCATGCGCGCCCTTCGATGTCACCAGCGCCACGCCCAGGATGGCCAGCAGGTCGGTGGTGGACAGCGGCGTGTTGGTGGCCTGGGCGATGAAAACCGCCGCCAGCGTCAGGTAGATCGAGAAGGCGTCGA
This sequence comes from Paracoccus sp. MKU1, assembly GCF_001447385.1. Classification (GTDB taxonomy): domain Bacteria; phylum Pseudomonadota; class Alphaproteobacteria; order Rhodobacterales; family Rhodobacteraceae; genus Paracoccus. Next base: position 9,250 of record NZ_LLWQ01000086.1, read on the forward strand.
GGTTGAAGGAGTAGCCCGTCGGCACCACCAGCCCCACGGTCGAGTCCTTGATGCCCAGATGCTCCAGCTTGCGCATGGTCTGCGGCAGCACGGCGTCGCTGCTGGCCGTGCCGGCGACGATGCCGACCTCGGTGCGCAGGTAGCGCAGCAGCTTGACGATGCTGAAGCCCGCCAGCCGCAGCACGAAGCCCAGGACCACGAAGACGAAGACGGCGATGGTGACGTAGAACAGCCCGACCAGATAGCCCAGCTGCGCCAGCGAGCCGATGCCGTATTGCCCGACGGTGAAGGCGATGGCGCCGAACACGCCCAGCGGCGCCAGCCGGACGATGAAGAACATGATCTTGAAGGTGACGTCGCCCGTCAGCTCGATCATGTGCAAAAGCGGCTTGCCGCGTTCGCCCACCAGCGACAATGCGCAGCCGAACAGGATCGCGACCAGCAGCACCTGCAGGATGTCGCCCTGGGCGAAGCCGCTGATCATCGTGGTCGGGATCAGCTTCATCAGGAAGTCGACGGTGCCGCCGCTGGTGACCTCATGCGCGCGGTCCACATAGGCCGACAGCGCCGAGGCGTCGAGCTGGCTCACATCAATGTTCATGCCGTGGCCGGGGCCGAACAGATAGGCGACCGCGATGCCCAGGGCCAGGGCGATGGTGGTGATGATCTCGAAATAGATGATGGCGCGGACGCCGACCTTGCCGACCTTTTTCAGATCGCCCGCGCCGGCGATGCCATGCACCACGACGCAGAACACGATGACGGGGATCAGCATCTTGATGAGCTTGATGAACCCGTCCCCCAGCGGCTTCATCTTGGCGGCGAATTCGGGCGCGAAGAAGCCGGCGATGACTCCCAGCACCAGCGCCACGCAAACCTGTCCAAACAAGGACCTGGACCAATTCGGCATGTGTTTCCGTTCCTCCCTGTGACGGAAGGGGCGGGCTGCGGCCCGGCGCATTTCCGGATGCGTCTCCTCTCGCATCGGCGGCGGCCGGTCGCGGCTGACCCCTCATGCAAGGATTGTTGGCGAATGTTGCATCCATGTCTAATATCGATTTACCGCCGATCTATAGGGTAATGCTATGAGAATGCGCCAGCTCCGCTGCTTCGTCGTCCTGGCCGAAGAGCTGAACTTCACCCGCGCGGCCCGACGGCTGAACATGTCGCAGCCGCCGCTGAGCACGCAAATCCAGACACTTGAGCGCGAGGTGGGCGCCGAGCTCATCAGCCGCACCAGCCGCAAGGTGGCGCTGACCCGGGCCGGAGAGCTGTTCCTGCCCCGGGCGCGCAACATGCTCGACCAGTATGAGCGCAGCCTGCACGAGATCCGGGAAATCCAGCAGGGCCAGGACGGGTTGCTGGAAATCGGGGCAACCGGCTCGATCCTGCGCGGCGGCCTGTCCGAGCTTCTGGCGCATTTCGCCCGGCTGCATCCGCGAATCACCCTGCGCGTGCATGAGCAGACCCCCGCCGCGCAGATCACCGAGGTGCTGAGCCGGCGCACCGATGTCAGCTTCAACCGCTCGGTGCCGCGCGACGAGGAACTGGCGCATGAATACGGCTGGCGCGAAGAGATGATGGCGCTGGTGCGCAGCGACCACCGGCTGGCCGGGCGCACCTGCGTCTCGATCGACGACCTGCGCGAGGACCAGCATGTCGTGCTGCGCCCCGACAGTTCCGATTTCGCCGCCTATGTCATGGCCTGCATCGTTGCCTCGGGCTATCGGCCACGGGTCTCGCAGCAGGTGGTGGATGCGCAGTCGATCCCCAGCCTGATCGTGGCGGGCTTCGGGGTCAGCATCGTGCCGGCGGGCATCGCCAAGCTGACGGCGGGGCCGCTGACCTTCCTGCCGATCCGGCCCAACCCGCCGATCTCCGAGGTCTACATCGTCTATCACCACCGCGACCCGGTGCCGGCGCTGCAACTGTTTCTGGCCGAGATCCGCCGCAGCCTGGGCCATGACCCGGCCGGTCCGCGGCGCTGAAGGCTCGACCCGGCAGGCGCGGGGCGGCATCATCGCCGCAGGAGGTGTCCGATGACCGAGATGCTGCGCATGTTGCGCAAGCTGGCGCAGATGAACCGGCTGGCCAATGCCCGGCTGCACCGCGCCTGCGCCGCCCTGCCGCCCGGCGCATACGGGGCGCCGCGCCCGTCCTTCTTCGGCTCGATCCGCGCCACGCTGAACCATATCCTGCTGGTCGACCGCTTCTATATCGGCGCGCTCGAGGGCCGGCCGCTGGACGAGGCCGCGCTGGCCGAGGCGCGGGATTGCCCCGACCTCGCGCGGCTGACCGAATGGCAGGCGCGGATGGACGACCGCCTGCTGGCACTGGTCGCGGCGCTGACGCCCGCCGCCCTGAGGGAAATCGTGCCGGTGGATCGCGGCTCGCGCGTGCAGCACGACCGCCGCGACGACCTGCTCTCGCACCTGTTCCAGCACCAGACCCATCATCGCGGGCAGGTGCATGGCCTGTTGTCCCAAGCCGGCATGGCCCCGCCGCAGCTCGACGAATTCATCGTCGGCGACGATGCGGCGGTGCGGGCCGAGGACATGGCGCGGCTCGGCTGGACCGAGGATCAGCTGATGCGGCCCTAGTTTCGCTTTGACTTGCGGGCCGCGACAGGATAGGCGGGCGGCTTGGCTCCGCGTTCCGGGCCGGCGGGCCATGGGAGGGCCCGGCCGCAAAGGGGAATGGTGCCTTCACCCGGATGCGCCCCCGCATCCCCTTTCTGGCGAAGAAGATGAACGAACATGATATTGCCGCGCCTCTGGCCGCGGCGCTGGCGGCCAAGGGCTATGCCAGCCTGACTTCGGTGCAAGAGGCCGCCCTGGCCCCCGAGGCGCGGGGCCGCGACGTGCTGGTCTCGGCCCAGACCGGTTCGGGCAAGACCGTGGCCTTCGGCCTGGCCATGGCCGGCGACATCCTCGACGGCGACAGCCTGCCCGAAGCGGGCCAGCCGCTGGCGCTGGCCATCGCGCCCACGCGCGAGCTGGCCTTGCAGGTGGCGCGCGAACTGGGCTGGCTCTACGAACAGGCCGGCGCGCGCATCGCCACCTGCGTCGGCGGCATGGACTACCGCACCGAGCGCCGGGCGCTGGAGCGCGGCGCCCATATCGTCGTCGGCACCCCCGGCCGGCTGCGCGACCATATCGAGCGCGGTTCTCTGGACCTGACCGCCTTGCGCGCCTGCGTGCTGGACGAGGCGGATGAGATGCTGGACCTGGGCTTCCGCGAGGATCTGGAGTTCATCCTCGGATCGGCGCCGGCGGAACGGCGCACGCTGCTGTTCTCGGCCACCGTGCCGCCGGCCATCGAGGCGCTGGCCCGCGACTTCCAGCGCGACGCGCTGCGCATCCAGGCGATGGGCGAGGCGCGCCAGCACGGCGACATCGAATATCGCGCCCTGTCGGTGACCACCCGCGACCGCGAGCATGCGATCTTCAACACCCTGCGCTATTACGAGGCCAGCCGGGCGATCATCTTCTGCAAGACCCGCGCCAATGTGAACCACCTGCTGGCGCGCATGGGCAATCGCGGCTTCAAGGTGGTGGCGCTGTCGGGCGAGCTCAGCCAGCAGGAGCGCAGCCACGCCTTGCAAGCCCTGCGGGACGGGCGGGCGCGGGTCTGCATCGCCACCGACGTCGCGGCGCGCGGCATCGACCTGCCGGGGCTGGAGCTGGTGATCCATGCCGATCTGCCCACCAATCCCGACACGCTGCTGCACCGTTCCGGCCGCACCGGCCGGGCCGGGGCCAAGGGCACTTCGGTGCTGATCGTGCCCTCCTCGGAATACAAGCGGGCGCAGCGTCTGCTTCAGCGCGCCAAGCTGGTCGCGGACTGGGGCAAGGCGCCCTCGGCCGACGAGGTGCAGGCCCGCGACGACGAACGGATGCTGGACCATCCCGCCCTGGCCGAGGTGCCGGGCGAGGAGGCGGGGCTGGCCGCCGCGCTGCTCGACCGTTTTGGCGCCGAGCGGGTCGCCTCGGCCTTCGTGCGGCTGTGGCGCGAGGGGCGCCCGGCGCCCGAGGAGCTGTCGGAAAGCACCGCCCCCGCGCCTTCGGCGCCGCGCGAGCGGGGCGAGTTCGGCCCGGCGGTCTGGTTCCTGCTCTCGGTCGGCCATTCCGGCCGGGCCGAGGCGCGCTGGCTGCTGCCCAAGATCTGCGAGGCGGGCAACATCACCCGCGACGCCATCGGCGCGATCCGGGTCAAGACCGACCAGACCTTCGTGCAGATCGCGGCAGCCGTCGCGCCGAATTTCGGCGAGCGGATCGAGCTGGAGCCCGGCCTGACCATGCGCCGGATCGAGGGCGAGCCGGTTTTCGAGACTGCCGCCGGGCGCGACAAGCGGCCCGGTCGGCAGGAGTATTTGCAAAACGGTGAAACGGCAGGGGCGGCGTCCCCCGCGCGCGAGAAGAAGCCGCATCGCGGCCAGGCGCCGCGCCCCGCACGGCCCGAGACGCTGGAGCCGCGCTTCGAGAACAGGCCCAAGCCCGAGCCGAAGCCCAAGCCCAAGCCGGCCCGGCGTCCGGCGCTGCTGGACCCGGAGGAGGTGAAACCCCGCGCCGCCCGTCCCGCGCCCGGCCGCGAGCCCGCGCCGGACGCCGAGGCGGCGGAAGCGCCGCGCAAGGCCCGCTGGAGCAGCGAGAAGAAGCAGGCGCAGAAGGCTGCGCCGAAGCCCGGCCTGCGTGCCGCAGGCTTCAAGTCGCATGGCGGCGCGGCGCGCGACGACCGCCCGGCCCGCGGTGAGGGCGCCGAGGCGCGGCCGAAACGGGCCACCGGCTTCAAGTCGCACAAGGCGGCCGGCGGCTGGCAAGGCAAGGGCGGCGACAAGCCCTTTCGCCCCGGGCCGAAGCCCGGCAAGCGTTAACCCGCCGTCGCCAGCGCCAGCCCGTCCACCACGGCGGTGAAGGCCCCCGCGCGCAGGAGCTGCGCGCCGGGGCAAAGCCGGAGCGCCTCGTCGGCGACGAAACCCATCAGGCTGGAGCCGCCGACCAGGATCACGCTGCCGACCTGCCCCGGCGCGATGCCCGCCAATCGCAGCGTCTCGGCTGCGGCCCGGTGCAGCTCCGTGCGGTGGTCCGCCAGCGCCGCGTTGAGCGAGGCGGGCGAGATCGCCGGCGCCAGCCCCGGCGCGACGAAGCCCATGGCGATGCGCGCGCCCGCGCCGGCATTGGCGGCGATCTTGCCGCGCTCGACGGCAAAGGCCAGTTCGTGGCCCAGCTCCTCGTCCAGCACCGCGACGAGGCGGTCCATAGTGGCGCGGTCAACTGCCATGCGGGCCATCTCGGCGGCCATGCGCCGGATCTCGGGGACATAGAGGAAGGGGATCTTGGCCCAGGTTGCCAGATCGACATAGATCGCGTTCGGCACCGGCAGCAGGCCCGGCCCCATGGCGCGGCGCAGTTCGCCGCCATGACCCAGCGCCGGCATGGCATGGCTCAGCGAGACCTGCTGGTCGAAATCGGTGCCGCCCAGCCGGATGCCGTGATTGGCGAGGATGTCCAGCCCCTTGCCCCGACTGCGGAAGACCGAGAAATCCGAGGTGCCCCCGCCGATATCGACGATCAGCCCGATCTCGCCCGCGCGGCCCAGGCCGTGGCTGGCCAGTGCCGCTGCCTCGGGTTCGGGCAGGAAGGCGACCTCATCGAAGCCCGCCGCCAGATAGCAGCCGCGCAGGTCGGCCTCGGCCTGCGCGTCGCGGGCCGGGTCGTTCGAGTGGAAATGCACCGGCCGGCCGGAAAGCGCGCGGCGGAAGCGGCGTCCGGTCGCCGCCTCGGCCCGCTCGCGCAGCGTGGCGAGGAAGGCGGCGACGATCTCGGACAGGGTGCGGCGCTTGCCGGAGATCAGCCGCGATTCATGAAGCAGCGCGGTGCCCAGCACGCTTTTCAGCGCCCGCATGTAGCGGCCCTCGTCCCCCTGGATCAATGCCTCGGCTGCCGCGGCGCCGATGCGCATGATGCCGCCGCGCGCCGGAAAGAAGACGGCGGTCGGCAGGGTCTCGGCCCCCGGCTCGATGGCGATGCGCAGCGGCCGGCCGTCATGCAGGATCGCGGCGGCCGAGTTCGAGGTTCCGAAATCGATGGCGAGCGTGTCGTTCCGCATCCCTGTGTCCCTGTCCGCAAAACGCGCGCTGGTAGCCCTTTGCGCGGCAGGGCGCAAGCGGGGTCAGAGCAGCCCGGCCAGCGCCCGCGCGCCGGCAAGCCCGGCCGACAGCGCCATCACGCCAAGCGCCAGCCCGCGATAATGCCGCGCCTCCAGCCGCAGGAACAGCCGCCTGCCGATCCAGGTGCCCAGGATCAGGCAGGGCAGCACGGCAAGGCTGAGCCCCAGCGTGCCCGGATCGACCGCCCCGGCGATCGCCAGCCCCGGCAGGGTGATGAGCGCCGAGACGAAGAAGAAGATCATCATCGAGGCGCGGGCGCGCGCGGCGGGCGTGCCGCTGGCGACGAAATAGGCCACGGTGGGCGGGCCCGGCATGGCGGCGAGGCTGCCGAACAGGCCCGACAGCGCCCCGGCGGCCAACGCCACGCCGCGGCCCGGCGCTCGCTGGCGCTGCGGCCGGCGCAGCATCATGCCGAGCCCGGCCAGCGAGACCGCCGCGATGGCGAGCCGCCCGGCATCGGGATCGAACAGCGCCAGCGCCGCGATGCCGAAGGGCATGCCCAGGACCGAGCCCAGCGACAGGCGCAGCACCTCGGCCCGGTCATAGCTGCCGTGCAACTGCACGAGGTCGCGAAAGCCGATGATGACCTGCAACAGGATGGCGCTGGCCACCGCCTTTCGCGGCTCGATCGTCAGCGACATCAGCGGCACGGCCGCCAGGGCGAAGCCGAAACCGGTCAGGCCCCGCAGGATGGCTGCGCCGAAGACGGCTGCGGCGAGGGGCAGAAACCAGAGCAGCATGTTCTCTTGCAGGCGGGTGGGGCAGGCGCGGCCCGGCAAGCAGGGCCGTGCCTGCCTTATCCGGGATGCCGGCCGGCGTCCAGCCCGGGCCGGCGGGGCAGGGGCGCGCTGTGGCCGAAGGGAAACGGGCCGCCGGCGCTTGGCTGGCCCGCCCCGTTCGGGCGATCAGAGGCAATGCGCCCGCCAATGATCGATGCCGGCCTGCGCAACCGCCTGGTCCTGCGCCGGCGTGCCCGAGGACACGCCGATGCCGCCGACGGTCTGGCCGTCGTGATCGACCGGCAGCCCGCCGCCCACCACCATCAGCCGGCCGCCGATGGCCGAGGAAATGCCCCAGGCCGGTGCGCCGGGCTGGCTGGCGGCGCCGTATTCATGCGTGGCCTTGCGCGCGGCGGCGGCGGTGAAGGCCTTGTCGATGGCGATGGTCGCCGAGGTGACCTTGCCGCCGTCCATGCGCGAAAAGGCCAGCAGCTGGCCGCTTTCGTCGGCGACGGCGATGCACATGGGCACGCCGATCTTGCGGGCATGGGCCTCGGCGCCGGCGATCAGCAGGCGCGCGTCCGCCTGGTCCAGTCGGGTGATGGTCAGCATGGGTTTCTCCTCCTTGTCGAAAATCGTTCACTCGGCCGGAGCGGCGCCGGCGCCTTGCGGGGCGGGATGGCGCAGGGCGTGCCGGTAGCTGGCCGGCGACAGGCGCAGCGCCAGGACACCGACCGTCAGCACGGCGGCAAGATGCAGCGCCCAGCCAGGGGTGAAGCTGCCGGTCAGATCGTGCAGCAGCGCCAGGATCCAGGGCGGGATCGCGGCCAGCAGGAAGCCCCCGCCCTGCATCAGCGCCGCCAGCGCCCCGGCCTGCGCCGGATCGGACAGGTGGTCCAGCGCCACGATCATCATCAGCGAAAAGCAGCCGCCAAGCCCGGCGCCGAGCAGGAAGGCGACGGGATGGGGCGCGGCCTCGGGGCGCAGGACCAGCATGGCAAAGCCGAGCGCCTGCATGGCCAGGCAGATCCCCAGCCACGGCCTGCGGTCGCTGCCGCGATTGGCCAGCGCCGGTGTGACCAGCGCCGAGACCGCCTGTCCGACCGCCAGCACCGCCAGCAGCCCGCCGCTGGCGCCCGCCGACCAGCCCAGGTCCTGGAACGCGGGCGAGAGCCAGGCCACCGACGAGGAATAGCCGCCGTTGATCAGCCCGAAACAGGCCATGAGCAGCCAGACCCGCGGCAGGCGCAGCCAGTGCCGCAGCCCCTGCCGGCCGCCCTGCGGCTTGCGCGGCTCGCGTGGCAGGGCCAGCGCGACCAGCAGCGCGGTCAGCGCAGCGGGCAGCGCCAGCCAGCCAAGCGCCAGCCGCCAGCTTCCCGACCAGGCGGCGATCAGCGGCGCGGCCTGCGCGCCAAAGGCGCCGCCGCCCATCATCATCGAGGCGTAAAGCCCCATGGCCAGGTTGATGCTGCGCGGGAATTCGCGCTTGATGATCGCCGGGAACACCGCCTGCACCACCGCCGCGCCCAGCCCCAGCAGCACCGCCGCGCCCAGCATGTCCAGGGCCGAATCCGCCCCGAGCCGCAGGCCCGAGCCCAGGCTCAGCACCAAAAGCGCCAGCACGGTGGCACGTTTCGCACCCAGCCGCGCCTGGATCGCCGGCCCGAAGAAGGCGCCCGCCCCCATCAGCAGGATTGGCAGCAGCGTCAGGGCCGACAGGCCCTGCATGGTCAGGCCGGTTTCGGCCGAGATCGGTGCCGCGACCGGGCCGACCCCGGTCAGGAAGGGTCGCAGCGCCAGCCCGACCATGGCCACCACGGCCAGCATCAGCGGCTGCCGGTTCGCCCTCACGCCCGGCCCTGCCGTGCCTTCCAGTCGGCATAAAGCTCGCCTGCGCCTTCGGGCCGCACCGGCATGTGGCGGATGGTCATGGATTGCTGCGCCAGGGGCTTGGCCAGTTCCTCGTAGAGCGCGGCGGTGGACAGGCCATAGGGCGCGCCGTCCTGGTTCGAATAGGCGAAATGCACCTCGGCCACGCCGGCAAGCCGCATGGCGGCCAGGCACATCGGGCAGGGCTGGCCGCTGGCGTAGACCGTGCAGCCCGAAAGATCGGGCGAGCCCAGCCGCAGCGCGGCGGCGCGCAGGGCCACCAGTTCGGCATGGGCGGTCGGGTCGTGGGTGGCGACGGTTTCGTTGACGCCGGTGGCCAGCACCTCGCCGTCCCGCACCACCACCGCGCCAAAGGGTCGGCCGCCGGCCTCCACGTTGCGATGCGCCAGCATCACCGCCTGCTCCAGATAATGCCTTGCCTGATCGGACATCGCCTTCCCTTCACCTTGCGCCGGCGGCCGCCAGCCGCGCCGCGATCGCCTCGAATCCCATGCGGCGGGCATGGGCCAGCGGGGACACCCCCTCGGCATCGGGCAGGTTCACATCGGCGCCGCCCGCGATCAGCAGATCGACGATCTGCTGCTGGCGTGCGCCGCCATCGCTCAGGAGGATCGCCTCCAGCAATGCGGTCCAGCCCAGCCGGTTGACGTGATCGACATCGACCCCGGCCTCGATCAGCCGGCGGACGGTCTCGACATGGCCGCGCTCGGCCGCCGGGATCAGCGCCGTGCCGCCGAAGCGGTTGGTGCTTTTCAGATCGGCGCCACGGGCCAGCGTCAGCTCCAGGATCTCCAGATGCCCGCGCGCCCCGGCATAGAGATAGGGGCTGTCCTGGATCTGGTCCTTGGCGTTCACGTCGGCGCCGGCCTCGATCAGCGCCCTGGCCGCCTCGACCCGGTTGGCATGGGTTGCGACCAGCAGTGGCGTGCGCCCCTCGGCGTCGCGGGGATCGACCGGCGTGCCGCGGGCCAGAAGATCGCGGATGGCCGCGACATCGCCATTGGCCGCGGCGGCGAACAGGGCGGTCTCGTGCATGGCCTGTCCCCAGCCTGCCAGGGGGCCGGCCATCACGCCCAGAAGGACGGCGGAAAGGATTGCAAGAAGCCTGTGCATGGCCTGCCTTCATGCTGCGATTGGGCCGCGCGGGCGGCGGGCCGATCCTTACAGAGCAACGAGGGATCGCAATGGCCCGCAAGGATCGGCTCGGTCGCAAGGTATCGCAGCAGGGCGTGCAGTATAATATCCAATATCCGAATACAGTTTCAATAATTCATATAATATATGCGTCAAGCCGCGGTCAGAGGGCTTGCATCCTGAGTCCAGGCCCTCTTTATCGGCAAATGACCGCAAGACTGCATGCCTCCTGCACCGGCCATGCCTATACGCCGGACGTGCATTGTGGCTTGATGGGTCAATCTGAAATTGCCGGAGATGCGCGATGGCATCCGTTCTCATCAACCTCCTGATCTTTGTCGCGCTGATCGTGGTGCTGGTCCGTCTCCAGGGCGGACAGCTCTCGCTGTCGGTGCGGGTCTTCATCGCCCTGATCCTGGGCACGCTGTTCGGGATCGGGCTGCAACTCATCTATGGCAACGGCTCGCCGGCGCTGCAAACCACGATCGACTGGATCAACGTGGCCGGCAACGGCTATGTGCAGCTGTTGCAGATGGTGGTGATGCCGCTGGTCTTCGCGGCGATCCTCAGCGCGGTGGCGCGGCTGCACGACGCCTCGGCGCTTGGCCGGATCTCGGTGCTGACGCTGGGCACGCTGCTCATCACCACGACGATCGCGGCCTTCGTCGGCGTGGTCATGTCGCTGGCCTTCGGCCTGACCGCCGAGGGTCTGGCCCAGGGCGCGGCCGAGACCGCCCGGCTGACCACGTTGGAGACCACCTATGCGCCCCGGGTCGCCGATCTGACGGTGCCGCAGCTGCTGTTGTCCTTCATCCCGAAGAACCCCTTCGCCGACCTGACCGGAGCCAACCCGACCTCGATCATCGCGGTGGTGGTCTTTGCCGCCTTCCTCGGCGTCGCCGCCATCCGCCTGCTGCGCCGCGACCCGGAAAAGGGCCGCAACCTGCTGAACCTGATCGACATCCTGCAAGCCTGGATCAGCCAATTGGTGCGGCTGATCATGGTGCTGACCCCTTACGGCGTCATGGCGCTGATGACCAAGATGGCGGCGACCTCGAACGCGGCCGACATCCTGAACCTCGGCAAGTTCGTCGTTGCCTCCTATCTCGGCCTGGCGATCATGTTCGTGGTGCATGCCGTGCTGCTGAGCCTGACGGGGGTGAACCCTCTGACCTTCTACCGCAAGATCGTCCCGGCGCTGACCTTTGCCTTCTCCAGCCGCTCCAGCGCCGCGACCATCCCGCTGAATGTCGAGATCCAGACCCGCCGGCTGGGCGTGCCGCAGACCATCGCCTCCTTCTCGGCCTCATTCGGGGCGACCATCGGCCAGAACGGCTGCGCCGGGCTCTATCCGGCGATGCTGGCGGTGATGGTGGCGCCGACCGTGGGCATCGACCCGCTGGATCCGGCCTGGATCATGACGCTGCTGGCCATCGTCACGCTGTCCTCGGCGGGGGTCGCGGGCGTGGGCGGGGGCGCCACCATGGCGGCGCTGATCGTGCTGCCGGCCATGGGCCTGCCGGTGACGCTGGTGGCGCTGCTGATCTCGGTCGAGCCGCTGATCGACATGGGCCGCACGGCGCTGAACGTCTCGGGCTCGATGACCGCCGGCACCGTCACCTCGCAGATCCTTGGCCAGACCGACAAGGCGATCCTGCAAAGCCGCGAAGAATCCGGCCTGCAAAACGCCTGATCTCCCGCCCGGCGCCGTCTTTTCCGCGCGGCGCCGGGTTTCACCGTTTCCCAAATACTCATGCGACGGTGCCGCAGGCCTCGCCCTATCCCCGGATGCCATCGCCGCGCCGTATCGCCCCGGATCGGTTCGGTGCCACACGAGCCTGCCCTGACCAGCCGGCTACGGCATCGCCGCCGCACCCGCCCTCACCGCAACCCAGGCCGGGACAGAGGCGCACCCAGGCCCCGCTTCAGCCCACCATCTCCCGCAAGACCTCGCCGATGCGGCGAATGCCCTCCGCGATCCGCTCCGCAGAGATGGACGAATAGGCAAGCCGAAAGAAGCCCTTCCCGCGCGCGGGAACCGCAAAGAACGGTGCGCCGGGTTCGATCAGCACGTCGCGCGCCTTGAGCCGCGCCGCGAGCTCGGCGGAATCCACCCCCTCGGGCACCGCCAGCCACAGGCTGGAGCCGCCGGTCGCCTCGGGCGAGGCCAGTTGCAGCCCCTCGCGCGCGATGGCGGCCAGCATCACCTCGCGCCGCCGGGCATAGGCGCGGCGCATCCGGTTGGCCTGCGCGTCGTAATGGCCGAGCGACAGGAAATGCGCCAGCGTGCGCTGCATATGGCCGGGCGGGTGGCGCAGCACCATGCCGCGCAGCGCCCGCGCCTCGGCGATGAAACGGGGATCGGCCACGACATAGCCCAGCCGCACGCCGGGAAAGACCGATTTCGAGAAGGAGCCGATATAGATCACCGCGCCCGCCCGGTCGATGGCCTTGAGCGCGGGCGAGGGCGCGCCGGCAAAGGACATCTCGAATTCGTAATCGTCCTCGACCACCGCGAAGCCCTGGGCCTGGGCGCGGGCCAGCAGCTCCTTGCGGCGGGCCAGCGGCATGGTGGAATTGGTCGGGCATTGGTGACTCGCCGTGGTGAAGACCGCAGCGACCCCGGGCGGGACGGCGTCGGGGGGCAGGCCGCGCGCATCGACCGGCACCGGCAGGATGCGGGCGCGGCTGGCCAGCAGGATCTCGCGCTGGCCGGGATAGGAAGGGTCCTCAACGGCGCAGGAGGCGCCGGGCCGCAGCAGCACCTGCGCCACCAGCCACAGCGCATTCTGCGCCCCCATGGTCAGCAGGATCTCGTCGCGCCCGGCGCTGATGCCGCGCCGGGGCAGGATCTGGCGGGCGATGTGATCGACCAGTTCCGGGTCGTCGGCGTCGTAGAGATCGCCGGTCAGGCTGTCGAACTCGCGCCGGCCGAGCGCGCGCATGGCGCAGTCGCGCCAGGCGGCGTGATCGACCAGCGCCGGATCGGCCTGGCCGTAGACGAAGGGATAGGCGAAGCGGCGCCAGTCGCGCTCGCGATCCCCGCGCGCCGCCCGCGCGAAGCGGCCCTCGAGCTGGCTGTCCCAGTCGAAGCGCGGCGTATCCGGGGCGGGGGGCTCGGCCTCCAGCCGCCGCTCGATGCTGTCCGAGATGTAATGGCCCGAACGGTCGCGGCTGGCCAGGTAATCGGTCGAGACGAGCTCCGCGAAGGCCTGCGCCACCGTCACCCGCGCCACGCCCAGATGCCGGGCCAGCGCGCGGGTCGAGGGCAGTTTCTCGCCCGCGCGGAAGCGGCCGGCGGTCACCGCGGCGATGATCTGGCGCCGCAGCTGCACCTGCAAGGGCAGGCCGGCGGCATGGTCCAGGAAGAAGGCGTCGGGGGGAATCGGCATGGGGTGATCCGGGGCGGCATTCGGGGTTCATCAGTTCCCCGAATGCCGCCGCGGATCAAGGGTCAGGCAAAGACCTTGGTCAGCGCGTTGTCGATGGCATCGGTGATGCGGTCGATGTCGTCGGCGGTGGCGATCAGCGCCGGCGACAGGCAGAGCGTGTTGTTGAAGCCCGGCAAGGACCGGTTGGTGGCGCCGATGATGACGCCCTGCGCCAGGCAATCCGCCACCACGGCCTGCACCTTCTTCTCGTCCATCGGCTCCTTGCTGGCGCGGTCGGCGACCAGCTCGGCGCCGCAGAACAGGCCCTTGCCGCGCACGTCGCCGATGACCTTGTGCTTCTCCATCAGCGCGTTGAGGTTCGCCAGCGTGCGCTCGCCCATGGCGACGGTGTTGTCGAGCAGCCCCTCGTCCTCGATGATGCGCATGTTCTCGATCGCCGCCACCGGCCCCGAGGTGCAGCCGCCGAAGGTCGAGATGTCGCGGAAGAAGCTCATGCCGTTCTCGGGCGCGTCCTTGAACATCTCGAAGACGCGCTCGGTGGTGACGGTGCAGGAGATCGCCGCATAGCCCGAGGCGACGCCCTTGGCCATGGTCACGAAATCCGGCTCGATCCCGTATTGCTGATAGCCGAACCAGGTGCCGGTGCGGCCGAGCCCGCAGACCACCTCGTCGATATGCAGCAGGATGTCGTATTTGCGGCAGATCTCCTGCACGCGCTGCCAATAGCCTTCGGGGGGCGTGATGACGCCGCCGCCGGCGGTCACCGGCTCCAGCACGATGGCGCCGACGGTGTCGGGTCCCTCGCGCAGGATCACCTCCTCGATGGCGTCTGCGGCACGCTCGCCATAGTTTTCCACGTCCCATTGCTTGCGGTATTCAAGGCAATGCGGCACGCGCACGAAGCCGTCGGGGAAGGGGCCGTAGGCGATGGCGCGCTGGTCCTGGCCCGAGGTCGCGAGCGTGCCGATGGTGGTGCCGTGATAGTCGCGGTCGCGGTAGAGGATCTTCCATTTCTTGCCGCCATGGTGGCGCGCCGCGATCTGGCGCACCATCTTGTAGACCTTCTCGTTCGCCTCGGAGCCCGAGTTCGAGTAATAGACCCGGGTCATGCCCGGCATCTTCTCGATCAGCTTCTGCGCGAAGATCGCGCCCGGCACGGTGCCGGCGGCGCCGGCGTAATAGTTCAGCTTGACCAACTGGTCACGGATCGCATCGGCGATGCTTTCGCGGCCATAGCCCACGTTGACGGTCCAGACGCCGCCCGAGACCGCATCGAGGAATTCGCGCCCGGTGGCATCCCAGAGCCGCATCCCCTTGCCCTCGACGAAGACGCGCGGGTCGATGGTCTCATACTGCTTGTGCTGGCTCAGGTGGTGCCAGACATGGGCGCGGTCGGCGGCGACCACATGCGACATGTCGTTGGGGTTCAGATCGAGCGTCATGGCCGGACTCCTGCGGGTGAAGGGCGTTTCCCCTTGACTGCGCCCGAACGCGGCAAAGGGATAGAGCCAGATTATGCCAATAGATGGGGCCAGTTCTGGTCAGGCGGGGCCGAATCGGGGTGCTTGGCGTGTTGCTGCGCGCGTTTTTCCAACGCTGGTTCTGCGAGTGCGAAAAATCATGCCGCGCTGCAAAAACTGTCATCATGTTATTTTAAATAGAAAAATATTCATAAGACGTAGCGAAACGGATTATAGACAGATAATCCTATCTATACGTATAGTTTTGAAAGTTGCCTCCCCAAGAACCAATGCAACGCCAACAACAGGGTTTCCCCATGATCAATCGTCGTCGTTTTCTGACCACATCCACGCTGGCCGCCGCCTCGCTGGCCGCGCCGGGGCTTGTCACCCGTGCCCTTGCCCAGGGCGAGGCGCTGAAGATCGGCGTGCCGGTGCCGATCTCGGGCGCCTTCGCCGCCAACGGCAAATTCGCCACCATCGGCGCGGTGATGGCCGCCGAAGAGGTCGCGGCCGCGCATGGCGTACAGGTCTCGACCCTCGACCTCGATACCGAGGGCAAGCCCGCGACCGCGGTGCGCAAGGTACAGGACGCGCTGGCGCAGGACGGGGTGAAGCTGTTCGCGGGCGGCATCCTGTCGTCGGAATCGCTGGCCATGGGCAAGGAGGTCGAGCGCGGCGGCGGCGCCTTCATGACCACCGCCGGCGCGGACGAGATCACCGGCGTCGATTGCAACAAGGCCACCTTCCGCTGGTCGGTGCCGACCCATGGCGCCATCAACGAGACGGTTCGCCCGATCATCGACGCGCTGCCCGACGCGAAGAAATGGTATACGATCACCCCGCAATATGTCTTTGGCGACGGCCTGCTGAACGCCGCCAAGGCCGTGTTCGAGGAAAAGGGCATCGAGCATGTCGGCAACAGCTACCACTCGCTGACCGACAAGGAATTTTCCGGCTACCTGACCAATGCCATCGCCGCGCAGCCCGACGTGCTGCTGCTCCTGAACTTCGGCGCGCAAAGCTCGGACACGCTGCGGCAGGCGGTCAGCTTCGGGCTGAAGCAGCGCATGACCATCGTCGTCGCCTGGGCCTCGGGGCTGGAGCAGTTCGAGGCACTGGGGCCGGATATCTGCGAGGGCGTCTATTTCGGCGCGCAATACTGGCACGGCGCCGATTCGGCGCTGAACCGCGAGCTGGTCGCCAAGGTGCAGGAAAAGCACGGCTTCAACCCGAATTACTCCTTTGCCGGTTCCTATATCTGCGCGAAACTGCTGCTGGAGGCGGCGGTCCAGGCCGGCTCGCCGGATGGTGCAGGCGTCGCCGCGGCGCTGAACGGGCTGAAATACCAGGGCCTGACCGGCGAGGAGGAGATCCGCGCCGCCGACCACCAGGTCATCAAGGACTATTACCTGCTCAAGGGCAAGGCCAAGGCCGACATGGCTGACAAGGACGATTACGCCGAGATCATCAGCGCCGGCAAATCCTTCCTTTCGCCCGAGGATGCCGGCTGCACCATGCCCGCCTGATCCCCCGCCTCCCCGCGCGGCCGCCGGTCGCGCGGGGCCTTTTCGCCCGGTTTCAGGGAGAAGCCCGTGATCTACCTTTTTCAGGTTCTGAACGGCATCGGTCTGGGGATGCTGTATTTCCTGCTCGCCGTCGGCCTCAGCGTCATCTTCGGCCTCTTGCAGTTCGTGAACTTCGCCCATGGCGCCTTCTACCTGCTGGGCGCCTATCTGACCTATGACCTGACCATGCGCGGCTTCAGCTTCTGGGCCGCCATGCCGCTGGCCACGCTGATTGTCGCCGGCCTTGCCGCGCTGATCGAGGCAGTGCTGCTGCATCGCATCTACAAGCTGCCGCATACCTTCCACATCCTGGTGACGGTCGGCCTGGCGCTGGTCGTGCAGGAACTGGTCATCATCGCCTGGGGGCCGCTGGGCGGCTCGGTGCCGGCGCCCGAGGGGTTGCAGGGCGTCGTCATCCTGGGCGATTTCATCTATCCGCAATATCGCCTCTTCACCATCGGCTTCACCGCCGTCCTGGCCGGGCTGCTGTGGTGGCTCTTGGAGGGCACGCGGCTGGGCGCCATCGTGCGCGGCGGCTCCGAGTCGCCCGCGAACATGGCGCTGCTGGGCTACAACACGCTGCGCATCAACACCGCCGTCTTCGGCTTCGGCGCCGGGCTTGCCGGGCTGGCGGGCGCGCTGGCCGCGCCGATCCGCGGCGTCGAGCCCTTCATGGGGATCGAGGCGCTGTCGGTGGCCTTCGTCGTCGTCGTGATCGGCGGCATGGGCAGCTATACCGGCGCGCTGGTCGCGGGCCTGCTGGTGGGCGTGGTGCAAAGCGTCATGACCACGCTCTGGCCGGAAGGCGCGCGGCTGATGATCTATGTCGGCATGGCGCTGGTCATCGCGCTGATGCCCCGCGGCCTGTTGGGGAGGGCATGAGCATGAACCCGCTCGACAAACCCTATGCGCAGCTGGCGCTGGCGCTGCTGACCGTGCTGGTCCTGCCGCTGTTCCTGAAATCCGGCATCCTCGCGACCGAGATCCTGATCTTCGCCATGGTCGTCGCCGCCTGCAACCTGCTGCTGGGCTATACGGGCCTGCTGTCCTTCGGCCAGGGCATCTTCTTCGGCATCGGCACCTATGTCGCGGGTATCTGCCTGACGCGCTGGCAGGTCCCGGTGCCCCTGGTGCTGGCCGGCGCGGCGGTGCTGGGCGCGGCCACGGCCACGCTGGTCGGTTGGCTGTCGATCCGCCGGCAGGGGGTCTATTTCGTCATGCTGACGCTGGCCTTCTCGCAGCTGTTCTATTTCGTCGCCTATACGTTCAGCGGCGTGACCGGCGGCGACAACGGGCTGCTGGGCGTGCCGCGCCCCTCGGTCGGCGGCACGGCGCTGAACGCGCCCTGGTCCTATTACACTTTCGTCGCCATCTGCTTCGTGGCGGTCTTCGCGGTGCTGGTCATGGTCACGCAATCGACCTTCGGCCGCACCCTGCTGGCGATCCGCGAGAACGAGGGGCGGGCGGCCGCCATCGGCTTTCCGACCCGGCTGTTCAAGATCGAGGCCTTCGCCATCTCGGGCGCGGTCACGGCCTTCGGCGGCGCGCTGCACGCGATGCTGATCGGCGTCGCGCCCCTGTCCAACATCGAATACCACACCAGCGAGCTGATCCTGATCATGACCATCATCGGCGGCAGCTCCAGCCTGTTCGGCTCGGTTCTGGGGGCGGGGTTCTACCTGCTCTTGGCCGATGCGCTGTCCACCGTCTGGCCGCGCTGGCTGCTGCTCTTGGGCCTGGTGCTGGTCACCGTGGCGCTGTTCCTGCAACGCGGGCTCTGGGGTCTGGTCGAGCGCGGCTATGACCTGGTCTTCCGCCGCGAGCGCGCGCCCGAAACCCCGGCCGAGGAGCATTGAGATGACCGACATCGCATTGCAGACCCGCGGCCTGGGCGTCAAATACGGCACCTTCCACGCGCTGGCCGAAGTGGACTTGCAGATCCGCCGCAACTCGGTCCATTCGATCATCGGGCCGAACGGCGCCGGCAAGACCACGCTGTTTCACGCGCTGACCGGGCGGGTGCGGGCATCCTCGGGCCGGATCGAGCTGGACGGGCGCGACATCACCGACACTTCGGACGACGACCGGGTGCGGCTGGGCATCGCGCGCTCGTTCCAGGTGACCAGCCTGTTCCCGAACCTGGCCCTGCGCGAGAACCTGCGCCTCGCCGCGCAGGGCCGCACGCCCTGGCAGGCGCTGGCCCCCTGGCGGCGGGCGGAATCGAATGCCGAGGCGCTGGCCATCGCCGATGAGGTGATCGAGCGGCTGGCGCTTGCCCCCGTGTCGAACCGGCTGGCGGGCGAGCTGTCGCATGGCCAGCAGCGCCGGCTGGAGGTCGGCATGGCCATGGCGGCGCGGCCGCGCGTCATCCTGCTGGACGAGCCGACATCCGGCATGGGCATCGACGACATCGAGGCGATGAAGCAGCTGATCCGCGACCTGGGCCGCGACCATACCGTGCTGTTCATCGAGCATAACATGGGCATCGTCATGAACATCTCGGACGTGGTCACGGTGATGCGGCTGGGCCGCAAGCTGGTCGAGGGCACGCCCGCCCAGGTCCGCGACGACCCCGAGGTGCAGCGCGCCTATCTGGGCAACATGATCACGGGGGACATCGCATGACCGCCGCGCTGAAACTGACCGATCTGCACAGCTATTACGGCAAGAGCCATATCCTGCAAGGCGTCACGCTGGAGGTCGGGCCGGGCGAGATCGTCACCCTGCTGGGCCGCAACGGCGCCGGCAAAAGCACGACGCTGAAGACGGCGGTGGGCCTGATCACGCCGCGTCAGGGGCGCGTCGAACTGGCCGGCCGCGACATGACCGGCCAGCCGGCGCATCGCATCGCCTCGGCCGGGCTGTCGCTGGTGCCCGAGGATCGCGGCATCTTCCAGCTGCTGACCGTCGAGGAGAACCTGCGCATCGCCGAAAAGCGCGGCTCGCCATGGTCGCTTGGCGACATCTATCGCATCTTTCCGCGGCTCGAGGAGCGCAGGAAGAACGGCGGCGGCCAGCTGTCGGGGGGCGAGCAGCAGATGCTCTCGATCGCCCGGGCGCTGCTGAACAGTCCCAAGGTGCTGATGCTCGACGAGCCGGTCGAGGGCCTCGCCCCGATCATCGTCGAGGAGATCGTCGCCCAGATCCGCCTGATCCGCGAGGCCGGCGTGCCGATCCTGCTGGTCGAGCAGAACCTTGCCGTCTGCAGCCAGCTTGCCGACCGGCATTACATCCTGGAACTGGGCCGCATCGTGCATTGCGCCAGTGCCGACGAGTTCCGCAGCGACCCGGACACCATCGACCGCTATCTGGGCGTGAAGGCATGAAGGAAAACACCATGTCCAACCTGACAATCGACGCCGAAAGGCTGTGGGACAGCCTGATGGAGACGGCGCGGATCGGGGCCACGCCCGACGGCGGCATCGCCCGGCTGACGCTGTCCGAGGACGACCGCCGCGTGCGCGACTGGCTGCGCGCCCAATGCGACGCGCTGGGGCTGGAGATGGTGGTGGACGAGGCCGGCAACATGTTCGTCACCCGTCCCGGCGCCCGTCCCGATCTGCCCGCCATCGCCATGGGCAGCCATCTGGATACCCAGCCCACGGGGGGCAAATTCGACGGCGTGCTGGGGGTGCTGGCGGGGCTCGAGGTGCTGCGCACGCTCGACGCCGCCGGCTACCGGACCGAGGCGCCGCTGATGCTGGTCAACTGGACCAACGAGGAGGGCTCGCGCTTTTCGCCGGCCATGCTCGGCTCGGGCATCTGGGCCGGGGTCTATAGCCGCGAATACGGCGACGGGCGCACGGACGCCCGCGGCGACAGCTTCGGCGCCAGCCTTGACCGCATCGGCTATCGCGGCGAGGCCAAGGCGGGCGCGGTCCGCTTCGGCGCCATGTTCGAGCTGCATATCGAGCAGGGGCCGATCCTGGAGGCCGAGGGGGCGCAGATCGGCGTGGTGCAGGGCATCCAGGGCATGCGCTGGTTCGAACTGACGCTGACCGGTACGGCGGCGCATACCGGCTCGACGCCGATGGGGATGCGCCGCAACGCGCTGCTGGGCATGGCGCGGGTGATCGAGGGCATCGACCGCATCGCCAAGGCGCATGCGGACGCGGTGGGCAGCATCGGCTTCCTGGAGATCAGCCCGAACTCGCATAACGTCATCCCCGGCGAGGTGCGCGCGACCATCGACCTGCGCCACCCCTCGGACGCGGTGCTGGACCGGATGCAGGCCGAGGTCGAGGCGCTGGTGCAGGAGGCCGCTGGGGCGGTCGGGCTGGAAAGCCGGCTGGAGCAGATCTCGCGCACCGCGCCGGTGGCGTTCGACGCCGAATGCATCGCCTCGGTCAGGGCGGGAGCGCAGGCGGCGGGCTATTCGACGCGCGACATCATCTCGGGCGCCGGCCATGACGCGGCCCATGCGGCGGCACTGGCGCCGACGACGATGATCTTCGTGCCCTGCAAGGACGGGCTGAGCCACAACCCCGCCGAATCGACCGAGCCCGCGGAATGCGCCGCCGGGGCGCAGGTGCTGCTCGAGGCGGTGCTGGACTACGACCGCCGCATGGCCGAGACCCGCAAGGGGGTCGCCGCATGACCCGCCTTGTCCTGGCCCGGCTGAACCACGAGACCAACAGTTTCTCGCCGGTCAAGACGCCGCTGGCCGCCTTCGCCCCGAAATGGGGCGAGGACGCGCTGGCGGCGGCCGAGAATTATCCCGCCGCCATCGGCGCCTTCCACGCCTTCGCCCGCCGCATCGGCGCCGAAACCGAGGTGCCGGTGCTGGCCCATGCCATGCCCTCGGGGCCGGTCGAGGACGAGGCCTTCGAGGCCATGGCCCAGGCGATCCTCGCCGCGGTGGAAAAGGGCTGCGACGGCATCCTGCTGGACCTGCACGGCGCCATGGTCACCCGCAGCCATGACGACGGCGAGGGCGAGCTGCTGCGCCGCATCCGCGCCGCCGCGCCGGGCGTGCCCATCGGGGTGGCGCTGGATCTGCATGGCAACATCACCGAAGGCATGCTGGATCATTGCGACGTGATCGCGGGCTTCAAGACCTATCCGCATGTGGACATGGTCGAGACCGGCGAGCATGTCCTGCGCCTGTTCGAACCGCTGCTTTCCGGCGCTCCGCGCCCGGCGATGGCGCTGTGCCATCCGCCGATGCTGGCTGCGACGCTGTGCATGAACACGACGACCGACTGCGCCATGACCGACCTGATCGCGCTGGCGCGGCAGGCCGAGGCGCGGCCGGGCGTGCAGGCGGTGACGGTCTTCGGCGGCTTTCCGATCTCGGATCTGGCCGAGACCGGCCTGTCCATCGTCAGCGTCGCCGACACGCCCGAGCTTGCGCGCGCGGTCGCGCGGGAACTGGGCCGCGAGGCATGGCGGCGGCGCGCCGAATATGTCTATGCCGAAGAGCCCTTGCCGCAATCCATCGCCCGCGCCGCGGCGCTGGCCAATGGTTCGGCGCCTGTGCTGCTGCTGGACCATGGCGACAATTGCATGTCGGGCGGCAGTTGCGACGTGATGGATGTGCTGGAGGAGTTGCTGGCCGCCGGCCATGAGGGGATCATGGTCGGCCCCATTGCCGACCCGCAGACCGTGGCCCAGCTTGTCGCGGCGGGCGAGGGGGCCGCGGTCGAGATCGCGCTTGGCAACAAGACCCCGGCCGAGGGCCTGCCCGCGCCCCGCCCGCCGCTGCGGCTGACGGGCCGGGTCACGGCGCTGTCGGATGGGCGCTACCGTGTCGCCGGACCGATCTACAACGGGCAGGAGCTGTCGATGGGCCGCGCCGCCGCCTTCGACACCGGCGCCGCGCGCATCGTGATCTGCGAGGAACCGCATGAGCCGCTGGACCTGGGCGTGTTCGCCAGCCTCGGCCTCGATGCCACCTCGGCACGCTTCCTACACCTGAAATCGCGCATGTATTGCCGTCCGGTGTTCGAGCCGCTTGCGAAAGCCGTGGTGGAATGCGCAAGCTCGGGCGTAACCGCCTCGGATTACGATCTCTTTGCTTTCAAAAAACTCGTCCGGCCCATATATCCGCTGGACCCCGGGACAATCTGGCAAGGCTGAAGGACCGCATGGATCAGGACGCGCCGGCAGGCAAGGAACGCAGGCTTACCCGCATCAAGCTGTCGGACCAGGTGGCCGAGGACATCCGCCGCCGCATCGCCCGCGACGGGTTGCTGCCAGGCGACCGCCTGCCGCATGAGCGCGCGCTGATGGAGCATTACGGCTGCTCGAAAGGCACCATCCGCGAGGCCCTGAAGGCGCTGGAGGTCGAGGGGCTGGTGCGCATGCTCTCGGGACCGAACGGCGGGCCCGAGATCCAGCCCGCCTCGATCGACATCGTCACCCAGCAGCTGCGGCAATACCTGCATTTCCAGAAGATCGACTTCGCCCAGGTCTATGAGCTGCGCCAGTCGCTGGAGGTCAGCCTGGCCCGCAACGTCATCGGCAAGCTGACGCCCGAGCATTTCCGCCGGCTCGAGGAGAACATCCGCGTCTGTGAAGCGGCGAACGCGGCGCAGGACCGCGCCGTGGTCCGTCGGGCCGAGACCGAGTTTCACGACATCCTCTGCGAGGCCTCGGATAACGTGATCCTGGTCTTCATGTGCCGCTTCCTGAACAGCATGCTGCGCGATCTGGTCAGCTATCGCAGCGAAAGCATGCGCGAGCACGAGATCTTCGGCGAGGCGAATATCGAGAGCCACCGGCAACTGCTGGCCGCCTTCCGCGCCGAGGACGGCGATGCCGCGGCCCGGATCATGCACGATCACATGTGCTGCGCCGAAAGCTACATGCGCCGGCTGGACGCTTCGTTCCGCTCGGACCTGCTGAGCCGGTTCTGAAACGGAAAATCCCGGCCGCGAGGGGCCGGGACCGGGATCAGAACGGGATGTCGTCGTCGAAATCGGGCCGGCTTTGCGACTGCCCGCCACCGGACGAACTGCCGCCCGACGCGCCGCCTCCATAGCCGCCGCCGCCGTAGCTGCCGCCACCATAGCCTTCATCGCGACCACCGCCGCCCGCGCCGCCACGGCCGTCGAGCATGTGCAGTTCGCTGCGGAAGGGGCGCAGGGCAACCTCGGTCGAATAGCGGTCGTTGCCGCTTTGGTCCTGCCATTTGCGGGTTTCCAGCTGGCCCTCGACATAGACCTTACTGCCCTTTTTCAGGAACTGCTCGGCCACGCGGACCAGCGGCTCGGAATAGATAGCCACCGTATGCCATTCGGTGCGCTCGCGCCGCTCGCCGGTGTTGCGATCCTTCCAGGTTTCCGAGGTCGCGATGCGCAGGTTCGCGACCTTGCCGCCGCTGGGAAAGGTGCGGATTTCCGGGTCCTGCCCCAGATTGCCGACCAGGATCACCTTGTTCACGCTGCCTGCCATGCCGCGGGTCCTTTTCTTTGCGTTTATCCTGCGCGGGTGTAGCGCGGAGGCCCTGCTTAAGGTAGCGCGGCGACAAGCGGAAGATGATATCGGCGGAAATCCGCCGAATAATCCGGCTGCGGGTGCGTCATGAAATCCTCTTGCGGCGCCCGCCCGGCTTTGCGCTATAGTGCCGCCTAAAAAAGACAACGGCATGCATGAGGGACCAGCGATGCTTTCACGCGATCGGGCGATGCTGCGCCAGTTGGGCCGGGCCGTCATGGCCCTGACGCTTTCGGCCGGCTTGGCCGCACCCGCTGCGGCCGAGGGGCTGCGGCTGCAAGTGAAAAGCGGCAAGTCGCGGCTGGCGCAGTTCGAGCGCCAGACCCGGCTGATGGATTCGCGCCTGGCCGGTCAATATCAGCAATCGGCCCGGCTGCGCCCCGGCGGCACCTCGACCAAGAGCGTGGTCGAGTTGGACCTGCCGACCGCGGTTCCCGCCTACAGGGGCAGCCGGCGCAGCCAATATCTGCCCCATGCCCGCGCCATGGCCCGCAAGCATGGCATCCCCGAGGACCTGTTCCTGCGCCTGGTGCAGCAGGAATCGGGCTGGAATCCCTCGGCCCGCTCGCACAAGGGGGCGCAGGGGCTGGCGCAGTTGATGCCCGGCACGGCGGCGAAGCTGGGCGTCGATCCGAACGACCCGATCCAGAACCTGGAGGGCGGCGCGCGCTATCTGCGCATGATGTACAACACCTTCGGAAACTGGCGGCTGGCGCTGGCGGCCTATAATGCGGGGCCGGGGGCGGTGGCGAAATATGGCGGCGTGCCGCCCTATCGCGAGACGCGCAACTACGTCCGCATCATCCACGGCAGTTGAAACGGAAAAGGCCGGGCAGGGCGCCCGGCCTTTCCGATTCCGCCCGCAGGTTCCGCGCCTCAGAAGGTCGAGGGGATGATGCGGGTGTATTTCGTCCCGGCGATCGAGGCGCCGGCCATCAGCCCCGACTGGCCGAAGACCATCGCCACCACCGGCTGCTGCGAGGTGATGGTGTCGGTGCCCATGGAGACGCCGCCGGCGGGCAGGGCGTAATAGGCCCCGGCCTCGGCCACCCAGCCCGGCGCCTTGCGGAAATCGGCCAACGCGGCATCGGTCTGGAAGATCAGCACATGGGCATATTGCTGGGCGCCGATCTGGAAGCCGACGCTGGCCTGGGTCGCCGAATAGTAATCCACCGTCACGTCGTTGATGCGCAGCGCGCCCTGGCCATAGGCACCGCCCACGCCGAACCCCGCCTCGGTCATCAGCGGCATGTAGAGCACGCCCTTGGCGTTCTGCACCATGGGGGCCACGTTGGGATAGGTGCGCCGCAGGAAATCCCGCGTCGCATCGACGCGCGCGTCCAGCCGCGACGGCGCATCCTGCCCGACCGCGTTCGAGCAGCCCGCCAGCCCCAGCGCCGCACCGCCCAGCAGCACCAGGCGCCGGCTCATCCGCGTGGAATCCATCATCTTTTTCCCTCGTTCCCTGATCGGCGGCTGGCCCGCCTGTCAAGGCCGCGATGATAAAGGAGCCGGCGGCCTCACGCCAGCCTTTCGGCCACCTGCGGCGCGTAATAGGTCAGGATGCCGTCGCAGCCGGCGCGGCGGAAGGCGAGCAGGCTTTCGATCACCACATCGCGAGACAGCCAGCCGTTGCGGATCGCGCCCTCAATCATCGCATATTCGCCGCTGACCTGGTAGGCGAAGGTCGGCGCCGCGAACTGGTCGCGTACCATGCGGCAGATGTCCAGATAGGGCATGCCGGGCTTGACCATGACCATGTCGGCGCCCTCGGAGAGGTCGCGGGCGACGCAGCGCATCGCCTCCTCGCGGTTCGCCGGATTCACCTGATAGGTCTTCTTGTCGCCCACCAGCCGCCCCGAGGCGCCCACCGCGTCGCGGAACGGGCCATAGAAGCCGCTGGCGAATTTCGCCGCATAGGACAGGATCGCCACGTCCTTGTGCCCCTGGCTTTCCAGCAGGCTGCGCAGCGCGCCGATGCGCCCGTCCATCATGTCCGAGGGGCCGAGGATGTCCGCCCCCGCCTGGGCCTGCACCAGCGCCATGCGGCCAAGCGCTTCGACCGTTTCGTCGTTCAGGATCACGCCGTCGCGCACCAGCCCGTCATGGCCGTTGGCGTTATAGGGGTCCAGCGCGATATCGGTCATCACCGCCAGCTCGGGCGCCACCTCCTTGATGGCGCGGATGGCGCGGTTGCCGATGTTCTCGGGGTCCCAGGCGCGCTCGCAGCTCTCGGTTTTCAGGTCCGGGTCGGAATGCGGGAAGATGCAGATCGCCGGGATGCCCAGCCGCATCGCGGTTTCCGCGGCGCGCTTCGCGCCGTCCAGCGTCAGCCGCTCGACCCCGGGCATCGAGGGGATCTCGCCCTCGCCCCCCGCGATCTCGGTCACGAAGATCGGCCAGATCAGGTTGGCGGGGGTCAGGTTCACCTCGGTCACCATGGCGCGCAGCGCCGGCGTGCGGCGCAGCCGGCGCAGGCGGGCGGCGGGGAAGGGGGCGGCGATCGGGGTCGGGGACATGGCGGGGCCTGTGGCTGCGGGGATCTGGACCCGAAACTGCACCCTGGGCCGGCAGCGTGCAACCCCCGTGGCGCCCTCCGCCGCCGGTGGCGGAAAATCGTGGTTTTCCTTTGCGCCACGCCCGGTTAGTTTGCCTTGCGCAACCGCTGCAAGGAGAAGACGTGCCCCGACCCGAGGGAATCCTCGCCCTGCTGGACAGCCGGTCCTTCGGCTCGATCTGGTTCTGGGTGATCCTGACTCTGGCCTGGACCATGGCGGGGCGGCGCATCCTGGGCGTGCCCTCGGACGTGATTGCCGGGGCGATCGGCGCCGAGCCGGGCCCCGAGGACGATCCGGCGGCGCTGGCATTGCTTGACTGGCTGTCGTTGACCCTGCCGCGCTGGCGCATCGACCGGCGCGAGGGCGCGATCCTGCTGGGGCTGGGCTCGTTCCTGCTGACGACGCTGGCGATCCTGGGCTTTGGCTACGGGCTGGAGATGGCGCAGGCGCTGGTGCTGCTGGTCCTGCCCTTCGCCTTGCTTTTTGCGCTGGAGATGCGGCTGGCGCGGCGGCTGCGGGCGGTGCTGGCCCGGGCCGAGGTGGGCATGCCGGTGAACGAGGCCGGGGCCGAGGCGGCACGTCTGATGCGCCGGCACAAGGCGCTGATCCTGGCGATGTCGATCCTGGCGGTCGCGCTGACCGCCTTTTACGGGGCGATCTGGATGATCGCCCATCCCTTCGGCTTCTGAACCGGTCTTGACTTCGCCCGTTCCGGCTTTACCTCGGGGCGCATGGCATCGCATCCCGAACACCTGATCCTGTCCGGCGCGCCCGAAGGCATGGACGCCGCGTTGATCGCGCGCGAACTGGCCCGCGGCCAGCCGGTCATCCATATCGCCCGCGACGACCGGCGCATGGCCGCGATGCGGGCGGCGCTGGGGTTCTTTGCGCCCGCCGCCGCGGTGCTGGAGTTCCCGGCCTGGGACACCACGCCCTATGACCGCGTTTCGCCCGCGCCCGGCGTGATGGCGGCGCGCATGGCGGTGCTGACGGCGCTGGCGCATGGCGCGCTGAAGGGGCCGTTCGTGCTGCTGACCACGCTGTCTGCCGCCATGCAGCGCGTGCCGGCACGCGAGGTGCTGCGCGACGCCGGCTTCTCGGCCGCCGTGGGCGACCGCATGGACGAGGCCGCGTTGCGTGCCTTCCTCGCCCGCATGGGATTTTCCCAGGCCCCGACCGTGACCGAGCCCGGCGATTTCGCGGTCCGGGGTGGCATCATCGACATCTTTCCGCCCGGCGAATCCGGGCCGATCCGGCTGGACATGTTCGGCGACGTTCTGGATGGCGCGCGAAGATTCGACGCAGAAACACAGCGTTCCGTCGGAAAGCTCGACCGAATCGAGCTTGCGCCCATGTCCGAGGTGATCCTGGACGAGGCCGCCATCACCCGCTTTCGCCAGAACTACCGCGCGGAATATGGCGGCGGCGCCAATGATCCGCTTTACGAGGGCATCAGCGCCGGTCGCAAGATGGCGGGCATGGAGCATTGGCTGCCCTGGTTCCATGCCCGGCTGGAAAGCCTGTTCGACTACCTGCCCGGCGCCTCGGTGGTGACGGACGATCATCTGGATCAGGTCCGCGATGCGCGCTGGCACACGATCACCGAGCAGTTCGAGGCCCGGCGCGAGGCACTGGCCCGCAAGGGCGGCACCGACACGGTCTATCGTCCGGTCCCGCCCGCCGAGATGTTTCCGGACGAGGCCGAATGGGCGCGTTGGCTGGCTGCGCATCGGGTGCTGCGCCTGTCGGTGCTGCCGCAACCGCCGGGGCCGGGGGTGCTGGATGCCGGCGGTCGGGTCGGGCGCAATTTCGCCCCCGAACGGCAGGCCGAGAAAGGAAATCTTTTCAAGGCGCTCGCCGATCATATTCGAAGCCTTCAAGCTTCGCGCCGGGTGGTGATCGCCAGCTTTTCAGAGGGCGCGCGCGAACGGCTTGCCGGGCTGATCGCCGACGAGGGCCTCAAGGGCGCCAAGCCTGTCGCCGACCTGCGCGAGTTGTCCGACCAGCCCGGCGCGCTGGGGTTGGCGGTCTGGCCGCTGGAGGAGGGTTTCACCTCGGACGGTTCGGCCACCGGGGCCTTGGCGGTGATCTCGGAACAGGACGTGCTGGGCGACCGGCTGATCCGGGGCGCGAAAAAGCGCCGCAAGGCCGAGAACTTCCTGCGCGACACCACCACCCTGACCCCCGGCGATCTGGTCGTGCATGTCGAACACGGCATCGGCCGCTATACCGGGCTGGAAACCGTCAAGGCGCTTGGCGTGCCGCATGATTGCGTGGCGCTGGAATATGCCGGCGGCGACCGGCTTTACCTGCCGGTGGAAAACATCGAACTGCTCAGCCGCTATGGGCATGAGGAGGGGCTGCTCGACAAGCTGGGCGGCGGCGCCTGGCAGGCTCGCAAGGCCCGCCTCAAGGAACGCATCAAGCTGATCGCCGACCGGCTGATGCGCGTCGCGGCCGAGCGGCTGCTCCGCCCCGCCCCGGTGCTGGAGCCTGAGCATCACGAGATCGAAAGCTTCGCCGCCCGCTTTCCCTATGCCGAGACCGAGGACCAGGCCGCCGCCATCGCCGACGTGGCCGAGGATCTGGCCGCCGGCCGCCCGATGGACCGGTTGGTGGTGGGCGACGTCGGCTTCGGCAAGACCGAGGTGGCGATGCGCGCCGCCTTCATCGCCGCCTCGCAAGGCCGGCAGGTGGCGGTGGTGGCGCCGACGACGCTGCTTGCGCGCCAGCATTTTCGCACCTTTGCCGAGCGTTTCCGCGGCACCGCGATCAATGTCCGGCCGCTGTCGCGTTTCGTCTCGGCCAAGGACGCCGCCGAGACCCGCAAGGGCTTGGCAGAAGGCACCGTCGACATCGTCGTCGGCACCCATGCCGTGCTGTCCAAGCAGGTGCGCTTCAAGACCCTGGGCCTTTTGATCGTGGACGAGGAGCAGCATTTCGGCGTGGCGCATAAGGAGCGGCTGAAGGCGCTGCGCAGCGACATCCACGTCCTGACCCTGACCGCGACGCCGATCCCGCGCACCCTGCAACTGTCGCTGACCGGGGTGCGGGATCTTTCGATCATCGGGACGCCGCCCGTCGATCGGCTGGCGATCCGCACCTATGTGTCGGAGTTCGACAGCGTGACCATTCGCGAGGCGCTGCTGCGCGAGAAATATCGCGGCGGGCAGAGCTTCTTCGTCGTGCCGCGCCTGGCCGACCTGCCGGAGGTCGAGGAATGGCTGCGGGAGCATGTGCCGGAAGTGAACACCATCGTTGCCCATGGCCAGTTGGCGGCGGGCGATCTGGACCAGCGGATGAATGCCTTCTACGATCGTGGCGCGGATGTGCTGCTGGCGACGACCATCGTCGAATCGGGCCTCGACATCCCGACCGCCAACACCATGGTGGTCTGGCGTGCCGACATGTTCGGCCTGGCGCAGCTTTACCAGATCCGCGGCCGGGTCGGACGCTCGAAAACCCGGGCCTATTGCTACCTGACCACCAAGCCGCGGGTGCCCTTGACGCCGCAGGCGATGCGGCGGCTGAAGTTCCTGGGGGCCATCGACAGCCTCGGCGCGGGTTTCAACCTCGCCTCGCAGGACCTGGATCTGCGGGGCGCGGGGAATCTGCTGGGCGAGGAGCAGTCGGGTCATATCAAGGAGGTCGGCTTCGAGCTTTACCAGCAGATGCTGGAGGAGACCATCGCCAAGCTGAAATCCGGCGAGATCGAGGGCACGCCCGAGGACGAATGGGCGCCGCAGCTGAACCTGGGGGTGCCGGTCACGATCCCGGAAACCTATGTGCCGGATCTGGACGTGCGGCTGGGCCTTTATCGCCGGCTGGCCGAGCTGACCAGCAAGGTCGAGCTCGAGGGCTTCGCCGCCGAGTTGATCGACCGTTTCGGTCCCCTGCCGCGCGAGGTGAACACGCTTCTGCTGGTGATCCGCATCAAGGCCATGGCCAAGCGGGCGAATATCGCCAAGCTGGATGCCGGGCCGAAGGGTGCGACCATTCAGTTTCACGGCGACAAGTTCTCGAACCCGGCCGGGCTGGTGGAGTTCATCCACGATCAGCGCGGCCAGGCCAAGGTCACGGATAACCGCATCGTGGTGCTGCGCGACTGGCCTACGGACGGCGACCGCATCAAGGGCAGCTTCGCCATCGCCAAGGATCTGGCCGCGAAGATCAAGGAAGGCAAGGCGAAGGGGTAAGGCCGGCAGGCGTCGAGATCGTGCCTTGCCGCTGTGGATCGGGTGCGGCTGAATTGCACGGCCGCACCGGGGGCGCTGCCCCCGGACCCCCGGGATATTTCCACACGAAAGAAGCACCAAGGCGGGACGCGCGGCAGAAAAGAAAGGCGGCGCAGGGGGCGCCGCCTTTTTGTTTTTCCGGGATCAAGGGTCAGTCGGCCGTCAGCAGGGGCGGCTTGGAATTGCTGATCCTCGGCGTCTCGGGACCGGTGATGTCGAAGACGGGCTTGTCGTCCTCGATCCGGACCCGGACCACGCCGCCCTTGGTCAGGCGGCCGAACAGCAACTCCTCGGCCAGCGGCTTCTTGATCGATTCCTGGATCACCCGGCCCAGTGGGCGCGCGCCCATTTTTTCGTCATAGCCGCGTTCCGCCAGCCAGTCTGCGGCTTCCGGGCTCAGCTCGATATGCACGCCGCGGTCGATCAGCTGGGCTTCGAGCTGGAGGACGAATTTCTCGACCACCTGGACGATGATCTCGCGCGAGAGCGGTGCGAAGCTGATGACCGCATCCAGCCGGTTGCGGAATTCGGGCGTGAAGGTGCGCTCGATGGCGGCGGTGTCCTCGCCCTCGCGCCGCTCGCGGCCGAAGCCGAAGGCGGCCTTGGCCTGGTCCGCGGCGCCGGCGTTCGAGGTCATGATCAGGATCACGTTGCGGAAGTCCACCTGACGGCCGTTATGGTCGGTGAGCTTGCCGTGGTCCATGACCTGAAGCAGGATGTTGTAGACATCCGGATGCGCCTTTTCGATCTCGTCGAGCAGCAGCACGCAATGCGGGTGCTGGTCCACGCCATCGGTCAGAAGCCCGCCCTGGTCGAAGCCGACATAGCCCGGAGGCGCGCCGATCAGCCGGCTGACCGCGTGTTTCTCCATGTATTCGGACATGTCGAAACGCAACAGCTCCACGCCGAGGGTCGCGGCGAGCTGCTTGGCGACCTCGGTCTTGCCGACGCCGGTCGGGCCGGCGAAGAGATAGTTGCCGATGGGCTTTTCGGGTTCGCGCAGCCCGGCCCGGGCCAGCTTGATCGCCGAGGACAGCGCCTCGATCGCCGCATCCTGGCCGAAGACCAGGCGTTTGAGCGTCGCGTCCAGGTCCTTGAGCACCGCCGCGTCGTCCTTGGAGACGCTTTTCGGCGGGATGCGGGCGATCTTGGCCACCACTGCCTCGATCTCCTTGGGGCCGATGGTCTTGCGGCGCTTGCTTTCCGCGACCAGATGCTGTGCGGCGCCGGCCTCGTCGATCACGTCGATGGCCTTGTCGGGCAGCTTGCGGTCGTGGATGTAGCGCGCCGAAAGCTCGACCGCCATCTTGATCGCGTCATTGGTATAGCGCAGGTCGTGATGCTTTTCGAAGCTGGGCTTCAGCCCCATCAGGATCTTGATCGTGTCGGGCACGGTGGGCTCGTTCACGTCGATCTTTTGGAAGCGGCGCGAGAGCGCGCGGTCCTTCTCGAAATGCTGGCGGAACTCCTTGTAGGTGGTGGAGCCCATGCAGCGCAGCTTGCCGCCGGCCAATGCGGGCTTCAGCAGGTTCGAGGCGTCCATCGCGCCCCCGGAGGTCGCGCCGGCGCCGATCACCGTATGGATCTCGTCGATGAAGAGGATGGCGTCGGGATGATCCTCCAACTCCTTCACGACGGCCTTCAGCCGCTCTTCGAAATCGCCGCGATAGCGGGTGCCGGCCAGCAGCGCCCCCATGTCGAGCGAGA
Organism: Paracoccus sp. MKU1; assembly: GCF_001447385.1. Classification (GTDB taxonomy): domain Bacteria; phylum Pseudomonadota; class Alphaproteobacteria; order Rhodobacterales; family Rhodobacteraceae; genus Paracoccus. The sequence goes on from NZ_LLWQ01000086.1 coordinate 41,519, forward strand.
AGATGGTCGAACCCGCCAGCACGTCCGGCGTCTCGCCGCGGGTGATCTTGAGCGCCAGCCCCTCGGCGATGGCGGTCTTGCCGACGCCGGGATCGCCGACCAGCAGCGGATTGTTCTTGCGCCGGCGGCAGAGCACCTGGATGCAGCGCTCGACCTCGTCGGCGCGGCCGATCAGCGGATCGACATCGCCCTTGGCGGCCTTCTTGTTCAGGTCGACGCAATATTTCGCCAGCGCGGATTCATCCTTGGGCTGGGCGGTTTCCGCCTGGGCCTGCTCGGCCTGCTGCTCGGCGCCCTGGACCGGGCGGTTTTCCGAGAAGGAGGGGTTCTTGGCCACGCCATGGGCGATGAAATTCACCGCGTCATAGCGCGTCATGTCCAGCTCTTGCAGGAAGAAGGCGGCATTCGATTCGCGTTCGGCGAAGATGGCGACAAGGACGTTCGCCCCGGTCACCTCGGTTCGGCCCGAGCTTTGGACATGGATCGCGGCGCGCTGGATCACGCGCTGGAAGGCGGCGGTGGGGACGGCCTCGGAACCCTCGACATCGGTGATGAGGGTCGAAAGGTCGTCCTCGATGAACTCGACCAGCATCCGGCGCAACTCGTCCAGATCGACATTGCAAGCCCGCATCACCTTCACGGCATCGGGCTCCTCCGTCAGCGCAAGCAGCAGGTGCTCGAGCGTGGCAAGCTCATGACGATGTTCGTTGGCCAGCGCGAGCGCGGCATGGATGGCCTGTTCCAACGAGGTCGAAAAGGACGGCACTTCAAGCTCCTGTCAGTCGGCTGGCGGTATGGGCCGCCAGATTTAGCGGTCCACCTGACCAGACTGTCACGATACAGTTAAGATTTGGTGGATTGGGCCGCAATTCAAGCGGTATTTGCTTTCACACCTGCGGAATTTCCCGCGGTTGAGGCAGATGTGATATCCGCCTGGCGAGATTTCAAGCAGGCGGCCTTGCAGGATGGCCCTTGCGGGGCGGGCGGCGGCCGGGCACCGATTTTTCTTGCTGCGTTGCAGAGGCACGTCAGAACCGATCCTTCCTGGCGCGCAGCTCTGCAAAGATCCGGGCGTCGGAAGCATTTGACATGCCAAGAGAATCAGCCAGTTCCCTGACCCGCAGGAAGGGGTTGGTCGCCCGCTCCTCGGCCAGGGTCGCGGGGGCGCAGGGGCGCTGGCCCGCAGCCGTTTCGGCCAGCCTTTTCTGCAACGCCGCATTGCCGGGATCGACCGACAGGGCAAAGGCGCCATTACCGCGGCAATAATCATGCCCCGAGCAGACCAGCGTTTCGCCCGGCAGGGCGTTCAGGCGCGAGAGGCTGGCCCACATCGTCTCGGCATCGCCTTCGAACAGCCGGCCGCAGCCGAGCGCCATCAGGCTGTCGGCGGTGAATACCATGGCCGAGCCGGGCAGGTGGAAAGCAACATGGCCGATGGTGTGGCCCGGCACGTCGATGACCTCGGCTTCCTCGCCGCAAAGCGGGAAGCGGTCGCCGGGGCGGAGCGGCTGGTCCAGCGGCGGCAGCCGGGCGGCGTCCCGGGCATTGCCGAGAACCCGGGCGCCGGTTTTCTCGACCAGTTCGGGCACGGCCTGGATGTGATCGGCATGGTGATGGGTCAGCACGATCTGGTCCAGCGACCAGCCCCGCGCGGCCAGTTCCGCGAGGACGGGGGCGGCCTCGGGCGCATCGACCAGCGCGGTCCGGCCATTGTCATGCAAAAGCCAGGCGTAATTGTCGGTCAGGCAGCGGACGGGGACCAGTTCCAGCGGCATTGGCAAATTCCTCTCTTTGCCGCAGTCTGGCCTCGGGAGGCCGGAGGCGCAATGCATCATGACGTGTTCGAGCTGCGGAAATTCTATTACACCCGGGCCCTGGGCCGGGTGGTGCAGCGCGTGCTGCGCGACCGGCTGACCGGGCTCTGGCCGCCGGATCAGGTGCAGGGCATGACGGTGGCCGGCTATGGTTTCGCGGTGCCGCTGCTGCGGCCCTATCTGGCCCGGTCGCGACGGGTGATCTCGCTGATGCCGGGGCCGCAGGGGGTGATGGCCTGGCCGGCCGGGCTGCCGAACTGCTCGGCCCTGTGCGAGGAGACGGCCTGGCCGCTGGATACCGGCAGCGTGGACCGGCTGGTGCTGCTGCATGCGCTGGAGACGGCCGACCATCCCGCCGTGCTGATGGACGAGGCCTGGCGCGTGCTGGGGCCGGGCGGGCGGCTGCTGGTCATGGTGCCGAACCGGGCCGGGCTCTGGGCACGGTCGGAGACCACGCCCTTCGGCTTCGGGCGCAGCTATACCGCGGGTCAGCTGGAGGTGCAGGCCCGCGCCGCGGGTTTCGTGACCGAGCGCACGGGGGCGGCGCTTTACATCCCACCTTCGGACCGCCGGTTCTGGCTGAAAAGCGCGCAGATGTGGGAACGTGCCGGGCTGCGCATCAGCCAGGTGCTGGTCGCGGGCGTGGTGCTGACCGAATTCAGCAAGCAGGTGCAGGCGCCGGTCGGGCCGGGGCGGCGCGTCAGCGTGCCGAGCCCGCTCGACGTGCTGGAGGGCATTGCGCGGCCGCGCCCGGCGGGGCAGGGTGCGGGCCGGACGGCGCGGGATCCGGGCTAGAGCGGCGCGGCCGGCCGCCAAGGGCGAAACCGCCCGCGGACCCGGGCCGCGCCGAATCTTTCGGCAATCGGCGCGCGCGAGTGGCCGGCCGGACCGGCTGTTTGCGCAATCGTCCGCGATCCGGCCTCGGCCAAGGGTCGCAAACCCTCATTTTTCCGTGTTCAAGGCGGTTGCGGCAGGGAAAAGCACCTGCTAGAGACGCCGCAGATTTCGGGAAGGCTCCAGCCGGATTGTGCCAGGGCCAGCCCTTGACCCGCGCTCCGCGACAGACCGGCCCGCCAGCCGGCCCGCCTGCGGAGCTTGCGCTAACCGGAAGGATGACCGTGGCCAATTCCGCTTCGATTTCCGCTGATATCGCCGGGCGTTACGCGCAGGCCCTGTTCGATCTGGTCAGGGACTCGGGCGGCATCGACGCCCTGTCCGCCCAGATCGACGATCTGGCCTCGGCCTATGACGCCAGCCAGGACCTGCGCGATCTGACCCTCTCGCCCCTCTACGACCGCCAGCAGCAGGAAGCCGCAGTCGGTGTGCTTGCCGGCCGTATGGGGCTGTCGCCCGAGCTGGCCAATACGCTGCGGCTGATGGCCCGCAACCGCCGGCTGTTCACCCTGCCGCAGTTCATCGCCAAGCTGCGCAACCTGATCGCCGATGCGAAGGGTGAGGTCACCGCCGACGTGGTCAGCGCCCAGGCGCTGACCGACGAACAAAAGACCCGCCTCGCGGATACGCTGGCCGTGAAATCGGGCAAGAAGGTGAAACTGAACGCGCGCGTCGATGAAAGCCTCATCGGCGGCATGATCGTCAAACTGGGCTCGCAGATGATCGACAGTTCGATCCGCTCGAAGCTCGCCTCCCTCCAGAATGCTATGAAAGAGGTCGGATAATGGGAATCCAGGCAGCCGAAATCTCGGCCATCCTCAAGGATCAGATCAAGAATTTCGGTCAGGACGCCGAGGTGGCCGAGGTCGGGCAGGTGCTGTCCGTCGGTGACGGCATCGCCCGCGTCTATGGCCTGGACAAGGTTCAGGCCGGCGAGATGGTCGAATTCCCGGGCGGCATCCGCGGCATGGTGCTGAACCTCGAGACCGACAACGTCGGCGTCGTGATCTTCGGCGACGACCGTGACATCAAGGAAGGCGACACCGTCAAGCGCACCGGCGCCATCGTGGAAGTCCCCGCCGGCAAGGAACTGCTGGGCCGCGTCGTGGACGCGCTCGGCAACCCGATCGACGGCAAGGGCCCGCTGAACGCCTCGGAGCGCCGCATCGCCGACGTCAAGGCTCCCGGCATCATGCCGCGCAAATCGGTGCACGAGCCGATGGCGACCGGCCTGAAGTCGGTGGACGCCATGATCCCGGTCGGTCGCGGCCAGCGCGAGCTGATCATCGGCGACCGCCAGACCGGCAAGACCGCCATCGCGCTGGACACCATCCTGAACCAGGCGAACTACAACGGCCGCGAGGCCGATGGCATGAAGACCCTGCACTGCATCTATGTCGCCGTGGGCCAGAAACGCTCGACCGTGGCCCAGCTGGTGAAGAAGCTGGAGGAGACCGGCGCCATGGCCTACACGACCGTCGTGGCCGCGACCGCCTCGGACCCGGCGCCGATGCAGTATCTGGCGCCCTATTCGGCCACCGCGATGGGCGAGTATTTCCGCGACAACGGCATGGACGCGCTGATCATCTATGACGACCTGTCGAAACAGGCCGTGGCCTATCGCCAGATGTCGCTGCTGCTGCGCCGTCCGCCGGGGCGCGAGGCCTATCCGGGCGACGTCTTCTACCTGCATTCGCGCCTGCTGGAGCGTTCGGCCAAGCTGAACGAGGCCAATGGCGGCGGCTCGCTGACCGCGCTGCCGATCATCGAGACGCAGGCGGGCGACGTGTCGGCCTATATCCCGACCAACGTGATCTCGATCACCGACGGCCAGATCTTCCTGGAAACCGAACTGTTCTTCCAGGGCATCCGCCCGGCCGTGAACACCGGCCTTTCGGTGTCGCGCGTCGGCTCGGCCGCCCAGACCAAGGCGATGAAATCGGTCGCCGGCCCGGTCAAGCTGGAACTGGCCCAGTATCGCGAGATGGCGGCCTTCGCGCAGTTCGGCTCGGACCTCGACGCCGCGACGCAAAAGCTGCTGAACCGCGGCTCGCGCCTGACCGAGCTGATGAAGCAGCCGCAGTACTCGCCGCTGACCAATGCCGAGATCGTCATCGTCATCTATGCCGGCACCAAGGGTTACCTGGACAATATCCCGGTTCGCGACGTGACCAAATGGGAGCAGGGGCTGCTCCAGTATCTGCGCAACCAGAAGGCCGATCTGCTTGAGGACATGACCAAGAACGACCGCAAGGTGGCGGGCGAGCTTGAAGATGCGATCAAGGCAGCGCTGGACGGTTACGCCAAGACCTACGCCTGAGGGGAGGGATAGATGCCCAGCCTCAAGGACCTCAAGAACCGGATCGGCAGCGTCAAGAACACGCGCAAGATCACCAAGGCGATGCAGATGGTCGCCGCCGCGAAGCTGCGCCGTGCGCAGGACGCGGCGGAAGCCGCGCGTCCCTATGCCGACCGGATGGCCGCTGTCATGGCCGGGCTGACCGCTGCGGCGGCGGGCTCAGACCTGGCGCCGCGGCTGCTGGCGGGGACCGGCGAAGACCGCCGCCACCTGCTGGTGGTGATGACCTCGGAGCGCGGGCTTGCGGGCGGGTTCAACTCGTCCATCGTCAAGCTCGCCCGCCAGCGCCTGCAAGAGTTGCAGGCGCAGGGCAAGCAGGTGTCGATCCTGACCGTCGGCAAGAAGGGCCGCGAGCAGCTCAAGCGCGAATATGGCGATCTTTTCGTCCATCACGTCGATATGAGCGAGGTCAAGCGCATCGGTTATGAGAATGCGCGGCAGATCGCGGACGAGATCCTCGACCGCTTCGATGCCGGCGAGTTCGACGTGGCGACGCTGTTCTACAACCGCTTCGAATCGGTGATCAGCCAGGTTCCGACCGCAAGGCAGGTCATCCCCGCCGTGGTCGAGGAGAGCGAGGCTTCGGCTTCGGCGCTCTATGACTATGAGCCGGACGAGACCGCGATCCTGAACGACCTGCTGCCGCGCTCGGTGGCGACGCAGGTCTTTGCGGCGCTGCTGGAGAACGCGGCGTCCGAGCAGGGCGCGCGGATGACCGCCATGGACAACGCCACGCGCAATGCCGGCGACATGATCGACAGGCTGACGACGGTCTACAACCGCTCGCGTCAGGCCGCGATCACCAAGGAACTGATTGAAATCATCTCGGGCGCAGAGGCGCTCTGACACGTAGGGGTAAACACATGGCAGAGGCCAATGGAAAAATCACGCAGGTGATCGGCGCCGTCGTCGACGTGCAGTTCGACGGCCAGCTTCCTGCGATTCTGAACGCTCTGGAAACCGAGAACAACGGCAAGCGCCTGGTGCTGGAAGTGGCCCAGCACCTGGGCGAGAACACCGTCCGCACCATCGCCATGGACGCGACCGAAGGTCTGGTCCGCGGCCTGCCGGTCAGGGATACCGGCGGCCCGATTATGGTTCCGGTCGGTGATGCGACCCTGGGCCGCATCCTGAACGTTGTCGGCGAGCCGGTCGACGAGGGCGGCCCGGTCGAGGCGACCCAGACCCGCGCCATCCACCAGCCGGCCCCGGACTTCGCTGCCCAGGCGACCGCGTCCGAGATCCTGGTCACCGGCATCAAGGTCATCGACCTGCTGGCCCCCTATTCCAAGGGCGGCAAGATCGGCCTGTTCGGCGGCGCCGGCGTGGGCAAGACGGTTCTGATCATGGAACTGATCAACAACATCGCCAAGGTGCACTCGGGCTATTCGGTGTTCGCGGGCGTCGGTGAACGGACCCGCGAGGGCAACGACCTTTATCACGAGATGGTGGAATCGGGCGTCATCAAGCCGGACAACCTGTCGCAATCGCAGGTGGCGCTGGTCTATGGCCAGATGAACGAGCCTCCGGGAGCGCGGATGCGCGTGGCGCTGACCGGCCTGACCGTGGCCGAGCAGTTCCGCGACGCCACCGGCACCGACGTTCTGTTCTTCGTCGACAATATCTTCCGCTTCACCCAGGCGGGTTCGGAAGTGTCGGCGCTTCTGGGCCGCATCCCCTCGGCCGTGGGCTACCAGCCGACGCTGGCCACGGACATGGGTGCGATGCAGGAACGCATCACCTCGACCAAGAACGGCTCGATCACCTCGATCCAGGCCGTCTACGTTCCGGCCGACGACCTGACCGACCCGGCCCCGGCCACGACCTTTGCCCACCTCGACGCCACGACCGTGCTGTCGCGCGCCATCTCGGAACTGGGCATCTACCCGGCCGTGGACCCGCTCGACTCGAACTCGCGGATCCTCGATCCGGCGGTTGTCGGCGAAGAGCACTACCAGGTCGCCCGCGACGTTCAGGGCATCTTGCAGAAATACAAGTCGCTCCAGGACATCATTGCCATTCTCGGCATGGACGAGCTGTCGGAAGAGGACAAGCTGACCGTGGCCCGCGCCCGGAAGATCCAGCGCTTCCTGTCGCAGCCCTTCGACGTGGCCAAGGTCTTCACCGGCTCGGACGGCGTTCAGGTGCCGCTGGAGGACACGATCAAGTCGTTCAAGGCGGTCGTGGCCGGCGAATACGACCACCTGCCCGAGGCGGCCTTCTACATGGTCGGCGGCATCGAGGAAGTGAAAGCCAAGGCTCAGCGTCTCGCCGCTGACGCGGCGTAAGGGGGCGACATGGCCGACACGATGCAGTTCGACCTCGTCTCGCCGGAACGGAACCTGATTTCCGTCCCGGTGCGCGAGGTGCGCCTGCCCGGCGCCGAGGGTGACCTGACGGCGATGCCCGGCCATGCGCCGGCCATCGTCAACCTGCGCCCTGGTCTGGTGACCGTGGTGGCAGGCGACGGGACCGAGACGGTATTCGCGGTGACCGGCGGCTTCGCCGAGATCAACAACGAATCCGTCACCCTGCTGGCGGAACGCGGGCATCCCCGCGCCGAGATGACGCAAGAGGTCTTCAACGAGATGATGGCCCAGGCGCATCGTCGCGTTCAGGCCGCGAAGGAGCGCGAATCCGCCGGCGAGGAACTGGTCGCCGCCGCGGTCAAGCTGCTGGCCGACATGGAGGCGCTTGGCACGCATATCGGGCTTGACCCGAACCAGGCAAATTTCCCACATTAACCGGGAATTGACGAAAAGGATAGTAAGCCCCGGTTTTACCGGGGCTTTATTTATGCGCCGTCGTGGCCTTTCATGGCGAAAGGGAGGAGCGCGAATTGCGACGTTTTGGACATTTCGCCATCGGTGTGGCCAATGGCTCGACCGAGATGTTCTCGGCTTTCGAGAGCGGCGGGCCGATGTGGACCGGGCAGGGGCCGCGGGTCGAGTCCCGGGCCGTGCGTTTCGACGAACGCTTCGTCGAGCCTCCGGTCGTCCAAGTCTCGCTGAGCATGTGGGACGTGGATCGCGATGCCAACCAGCGCGCCGATATCCAGGCGGTGAACATTACCGAACAGGGGTTCGAGCTGCAATTCCGCACCTGGGGCGATACCCGCGTCGCCCGGGTGCGCGCAAGCTGGCTGGCGATCGGTCCCCTGCGGCACGAGGAAGACTGGGATCCGGACTGACCGGGGTCAGGCGCGGTCCAGGTTCAACCCGATCAGCTCGGCCACCTGCCGGGGATGGGTGATCGGCAGCATATGGCCCGCGCCGGGAACACGGGCGCGCCCGACATCGGGCAGCCGCGCCGCCAGCGCATCGGCGATCGCCGGGATCACGGCCGGCGAATCCTCGCCCATGACGATCAGCACCGGCGCGTCGATGGCTTCGAGCCCGTCCGGCCGCAGGATATTGGCGGTGTCCTGGCGCAGCGCCTGGTTGCTGGCCTGGACCAGATGGATCTGGCGTGCCAGCCGCGCCTTGCCCGAGGGCGTCTGCGACTCCCAGTCGATCCCGCCCCAGACGCCAAGAAAGGCGCGCGCCGCCTCGGCATCCTCTCCGCCGGCAAGCCGGGCCGCGACGTTGTCCATCAGCGCGTCGTTGAAGGCCTCGGGCGCGGCGGCGAACAGCACCGGCTCGATCAGGGTCAGGCTGCGCACCGCCTCGGGCGCGGCGACGGCGATGCGCAGCGCCACGGTGGCGCCCATGCTGTGGCCGATCAGGTCCAGCGGCCGGTCGATCAGCGCGGCGGCCGCGCGGGTGACGAAGGTGTGGTAGTCCGGCGCGTCCCCGTCTTCGTCCCAGTCCGGGCTTTGCCCATGGCCGGGCAGGTCCGGCGCGCTGATCCGCACCCGGTCGCGCAGCGTCTCGGCGATCGGCCCCCAATAGACGCCGTTGCCCATCATGCAATGCAGCGCCAGGGCCGGGCGATCCACGTTGCCCGGCCAGTGCCTCAGATGCAGCGCGCTCACAGGCTTGCCAGGTGGCGGTCGAGGAAATCCAGCCGGTCCTGGCCCCAGAACCGCTCGCCCGTCTCGCGCACGACATAGAAGGGGGCGCCGAAGACCCCGGCCTCGACCGCCTGCTCCAGATTGCGGGCGAAGGTCTCGGCGCCGACGAACAGGCCTTTGTCGGCCAGGTCCGGGTCGAAGCCCGCCGCGGCCAGTTTCTCGCGGATCACCGCGTCGTCGGCGATATCGGCATCCTCGGCCCAGACGGCGCGCAGGAAGCTTTGCACCAGACCCGGCAGGTCGCCGCCGCCGGCCTGTTGCGCGGCGATGATCGCATAGGATGAGGGCGCGGGGTTCACCGGCCAGAAGGCGGGCTTTGCGTTCAGGGCCATGCCCAGGTGATCGGACCAGCGGCGCAGCTCCTGGGCGCGGTATTCCATGCGCGACGGGTGGCGGTTCGCCGGGCGCACGCCGCCGGTGCGGTCGAAAAGTTGCAGCAGATCGACGGGTTTGTAGGTGATCGAGGCGCCGTGCCGGCCCGCGATCTCCTCCAGCCGGTTGCCGGCGAGATAGCTCCAGGGGCTGGGTGTGCCGAAGTAATAGTCGATATGCGCCATGGTTTCGTCCTCGGGGTTTGCGGGCAAGCTAGCCCGGTGCTAAGCGGGGTGCAATCGCACGAATCCAGACAGGGAAAGCCCATGCCGGCCATGACCGAACCCAAGCTCATCGCGGGAAATGCGAACCGGCCTCTGGCCAATGCCATCGCCCGCCGCATGTCGATGCATCGCGGGATGAACGTCACCCCCGTCGAGGCGCGGGTCGAGCGTTTCAACGATCAGGAAATCTTCGTCGAGGTCTATGAGAACGTCCGCGGCGAGGACATGTTCATCATCCAGCCGACCTCGAACCCGGCCAATGACAACCTGATGGAATTGCTGATCATGACGGATGCGCTGAAGCGTTCGTCGGCGGCGCGCATCACCGCGGTCATCCCCTATTTCGGCTATGCGCGCCAGGATCGCCGCGCCAAGGCCCGCACGCCGATCAGCGCCAAGCTGGTCGCCAACCTGCTGACCGAGGCGGGCGTGGACCGGGTGCTGACGTTGGACCTGCACGCGGCGCAGATCCAGGGCTTTTTCGACATTCCGGTGGACAACCTCTATGCCGCGCCGGTCTTTGCGCTGGACATCAAGCATCACTTCCGCGAGCGGCTGTCGGACCTGATGGTGATTTCGCCCGATGTGGGCGGCGTGGCGCGGGCCCGCGAGCTGGCGCAGCGCATCGGCGCGCCGCTGGCCATCGTGGACAAGCGCCGCGAGAAGCCGGGCGAGGTGGCCGAGATGACGGTGATCGGCGACGTGACCGGCAAGACCTGCATCATCGTCGATGACATCTGCGATACCGCCGGCACACTGTGCAAGGCGGCGCAGGTGCTGACCGAGCATGGCGCGACCGAGGTGCATGCCTATATCACCCATGGCGTGCTCTCGGGTCCGGCGGTCGAGCGGGTGCAGGGCTCGGTGATGAAGTCGCTGGTCATCACCGATTCGATCGAGCCGACCGAAAAGGTGAAATCCGCCTCGAACATCCGCATCGTGCCGACGGCGCCGATGTTCGCTCAGGCGATCCTGAACATCTGGAACGGCACCTCGGTCAGCTCGCTGTTCGAGGTGGACACGCTGGGTCCGATCTACGAAGGGCTCTATTCGGGCTTCTGATCGCATCCGTGCACGAAGCAAGGCCCCGGTCCGATGGATCCGGGGCCCTTTTCGTTCTGAAGCCGCGGCTCAAAGAAAACGCGGGAATTCGATCTTGGGGCAGCGATCCTCGATCACCGTCAGGCCGCGGGCGCGGGCGCGGCCAGCGGCCAGTGGATGGCGGATGCCAAGCTGCATCCAGATCGTGCCCAGCTGCGGCAGATGCGCCATGGCCTGATCGACGATGGCGGGCACGGCCTCGGCCCGGCGGAAGATGTCCACCATGTCGACCCCGATATCTGGCGGGACCGCCCGCAGGTCGGGATAGACTCGTTCGTCCAGGATGGTGCTGCCCGCATGGCCCGGATTGACCGGGATGATGCGATAGCCCTGCGATTTCAGGTAACGGGCGACGCCCCAGGATGGTCGGGCCTCGTTCGGCGACAGGCCGACGATGGCGATGCAGCGCGCCGTGCGGGCGATGCGCGCAATGTCGTCATCGACCGGCGAAGTGCCGATATCGCGAAGTACTGCCAGGTTCATATGATCCTCCCCCAGATCTCAACCGAAAGTGGCATGGAAAAAGCGCCCGGTCCAGTGGTCTGGCCGGGCGCAAGTCGCGGAACGAGGGACAGTGATCTGAACATGACCGTTCCGTGGTCATGTTCGGTAAATAAATGGGAACCGTGGCTAAAAAGTTCCACCCCGCTCGCAAAAAAGTGAAAATTCACGGGTTCAATCGTGCCCAGACGGCCTTGGCACGCATCAGGATATGCTGCGGATCGGCAAGAAGCCGCTCACGCGCCCGCTCGGATCGCACAAGATAGGTGCGCTGGCCGATCACCACGAAATAGCGCGGATTGCCGGGTTCCGAGCGGCCCTCGGACAGGGCGACGACGCAAAGCCCACCCAGGCCTGGGGCATAAGCCTTTGGATTGGCTTCGAAAAGATTGCGGTTGTGTTCGCTGGCGAAATGCCAGGCCTGCCCGCGCCACACCGTCACCAGATCGGTGCGGCCGGGTACGGCGGCGTTCTCCGTGCCGTAAGAGACCGGATCCATGCCATCCAATGCCCAATCCTGTGCCATTGCCCCGCAAACGGGCAGGGCAAGCAGTAGGCTGGCGAGAATCGGTCGAATCATGGCGATGCACGGGTGATGGGGCTGTGTTTCCGATCTGGCAAATCGGCAAGGGATTCTCAACCGGCGGCGGCGGTTTCTAGCGCCGATGTGAAGGCCGGGCTCAGCTCTGTGAAGCGGCGTAGAGCGCCACGGCCGCCGCATTCGAGACATTGAGCGAACCGAAATCCGCGGCAAAGGGAATCCGCAGGATGCGGTCGCAGGTCTCGCGCGTGCGTTCGCGCAGGCCCGGCCCCTCGGCGCCGAGCACCAGGCAGATCGCTCGGCCCGACAGATCCCGCAGCGCCTCGGGCAGGGTTTCCTCGCCGGTGCCGTCGAGGCCCAGCACCGTGTAGCCCATGGATTGCAGCTCGATCAGCGTATCGGCCAGGTTGGTGACCCGCAGATAGGGTTGCCGCTCCAGCGCGCCCGAGGCGGTCTTGGCCAGTGCCCCGGTTTCCGGGGCGGCGTGTCGTGCCGGTGCGATGACCGCGCGCGCGCCAAAGACCTCGGCGGAGCGCAGGATGGCGCCGACGTTATGCGGGTCGGTTACCCGGTCCAGCGCCACCAGCAGCGGACGCCCCGGCCCGGAGAGCGCCAGATCGGCCAGGCTGTCCCATTTCAGCGGCTTCACCTCCAGCGCGGCACCCTGATGCACGCTTTCGGGCGAGAGCGGCACCACCCGGTCGAAATGGCGGGCATCCACGACTTCGGGCGCGAGTTCCGGGGGCAGGGGACCCAACCGGTCCAGCGCGTTGCGCGTGACCACCAATCGCAGCCTTTCGCGCCTGGGATTGGCCAGGGCGTCGCGCACGGCGTGCAGGCCGAACAGCCAGACGGTTTCCGCCGCCGCGGCGCGGCGGGCGCGTTCCTTGTCGATGACCCAGGCGGGTTTCTTGGATTTCTGTGGTTTCTCGGCCATGTCGCATTCCCGGTTGCCCTTTCGACTGCGCAGAAAATGCTGCCGAATGCAACCGTTGCGGTCAGGCAGAGGGGCATGCAACGAAGTGCGACTTTTCCGCCGATCCCTGCTTGACGCTCCCCGCCGGGCGGGATAATCACCGCCCCACGCCGAGAGCGTTCGGCGGGCGACGTGCTGCAAGGTGCGGCAGCGGACTGTAACTCCGCCGGGGAGACCCATGCCTGGTTCGATTCCAGGGTCGCCCACCACTTCTTCTGAAAACTGAACAAAATCAACGAAGTGGTGTCCCGCATTCGTGCAATGCGGCAGCATGCAAATCAATAGGTTATGACGCAGGTGTCCCGCAGTTTTGCGGCGTGACCTCTGCGCAAAAGAAAACCGCCGGAGGAGCTGGCACTCCATCCGACGGCACTGTCAAAGGTCTTCTGCTCAAAGATTATGTCACAGTTTCCCGCCGTGCAACCCCGTGGGGAGGTGTGGCATGAGCTGGAAGGTTGCGAATCTTTGCGCCGGGCGGCGCTTCGGCAGTCCAGTCCGAAAGCAGATCATCATGTTTCTGGCGGACAAGGCCAGCGATGACGGGTCGGGCATATGGTGTTCCAAGGGAACGATCCAGCGGCACACCGAGCTTGGCGAAACCACCGTCAAGCGCACGATCAACGAGTTCCTGAACGAAGGCATCCTGATCGAGACCGGCCGCCGTGCCTGCAAGAACGGTTTTACCGTCGTCTATCGCATTTCCCTTGCCGCCGTCCGCACGCTGGAGGGCATTGCCGAACCCGATGATGAGACGGGGTCCACAGAGGACGGGGTCTGCCGTGAACCCGGAACGGGGTCCGCTGCGGACCCGGTACCCCGTCCACAGCGGACCCCAAACCATCCTGAAACCATCCATAAACCACCTTCGCGCGCGTGCGCACGCGAGGCGGCGGCGGAATCTCTGGAGATATTGAAGGCCTATCCAACCGACCGACGTCGCAACGAAGCAGCCTGCCTGCACCACGTCGAGGCTGCGATGCAGGAGGTCGGGCATGGAAAGCTTCTCTCGGCTGTAAAGCGCTATGCGCTGGAGACCACAGGCTATACGCGCTCAAAGGTCTGCTTCTCGGATAACTGGTTCAGGACGGGCCGCTGGCGCGATTATATCGGGGACGAGCCGGAACCGCCTCAGGAACCGACCCCGGCGCATGCGGTAAAAACTGCCGACTGGATCAAATCTCGTCATCCGCTGTGCCGAACCCTGAGCGTTGGACAGGTCCGCATGGCTCTGGACCTGGAGCTGGTTTCCCGCAGCGAAGTGCGCGCCGCAGGCTTCAGCGAGGGATTGCGTTATGTCTGACCGTTCAGAAAAGTCGATCTTCGCGCATAAGCAGACCTATTCGCGCAAGGGCAACAGCAAGAGCAGGTCCGTCAGCGAGATCGCGGATGAGGCCGAACGGCTGGACGGGGCCTGCCCGCATGTCGAGAACCCGCAGCCGCCCACTATCCTCGAAGGCATCCAGCCCTCGGAGGTGGTCGCGCTGATCGAGCAGCGCATCGCCGAACAGAACAAGCTGCTGCGTCGGCGGCGCAAGGAGCAGCCGGATCGAAAGGACGCCTTGCGGGGCATCCGCAGCGACACCCATGTTATGATCGCCAGCGTGTTCAGCTTTCCCGATCCGGTCGAGGACATGGACCAGGCTGAGTATCTGCGCTGGCGCAGGGACGTGATCGCCTTCGCCAAGGCCGATGCGGCGCGCAACGTGGCCGAGGTGCTGAGCATCGTCGAGCATCTCGATGAAGCCCACCCGCATGTGCATGTGCTGGCGGTACCCATATATGCAGATGGTAATATGCGCATGGACGCCAAGCGCTGCCATGAAGGTCATCGCGAGCAGGACCGGCACAAGGATCACGGCTGGTCTGGCTCGCCGTCTCGCAGCTACAAGCAGGCGATGCGCGGCTGGCAGGACCGCTATCACGCCGAGGTCGGCGCGAAGCATGGCCAGGCCCGGACAGGGCCACGCCGGCGACGGTTGGACCGGGCAGCGTGGAAAGCTGAGCAGGAGCGGCTGAAGGCACAGAAGGACGCAGAGATCGCGACCGAGCGCGCCTATGAGGCCCGCTGCCTCGCCGACGAAGAAGAACGCCGCCGCGACCTGGTCATGCAGGACACGGTCGCCAGCCGGCTTCAGGAGGCCGAGGCGGTACATGCCATCGCGACCGGCGGGCTGATCGCCGCCATCCGGCAGGTCGATCCCGACCCGGTGCTGTTGGAGCGGCTGGAGACCCCCGGACAGATGGGCAGCTGGACGAACCACGACGCGGATCGCAACCGTGAGATTCACAGCGCGCTGGCGCCGGCGCTCAGCGACGGGCTGGAGGCTCTGCGCCAGCCGCCACGAGGTCCGGGGTTGCTCGAAGGGTTCTCGGGTTTCCTGCGCGGCCTGGCCGGCTGGGTCAATCGCCTCGCCGATGCCAGTCCGCGCTGGCTGAAATGGCCGGAAACCGTGGCCCATGCGGCGCAGGGAGCGAAGCAGGCCTTCGGCACGACTTACACGGCCTCGACCTTGGCCGGGGTCATCGAAGCCTCTCCGGCATGGCAATCCTTCAGCGGCGAGGCGAGCGCGCGGCTGGATCAGGCGCGGGCGGTGCAGGCGCTGACGAATCCGCGCGACTCTCGAGCAGACGCTTCATCGCAAAGGGGCATATGACAGCATGCGGCTATGCCAATATGCCCATCCGGCGGCAGAGAACCGGCAATTGCAGCTGATACGATTTCTTGGTAATATCCGGTATCGAGGTACAGGAGGCCCGTATGTCCCGCAACACATCGGTTTCGCTCGGCGATCACTTCGTCAGCTTCATCGACGCGCAGGTGAAGGGCGGCCGCTATGGCTCGGCCAGCGACGTGGTGCGGGCGGGGCTGCGGCTTCTGGAGGAACACGAGGCCAAGGTAAAGGCCCTCCAGGACGCCCTGATCGCCGGAGAGGACTCCGGCCGGGCGGAAGGCTTCGACCTCGACCAGTTCATTGCCCGCAAGATGGCCGGCCGCAACGCATGAAGGCGTTGGCCTTCACCGTCGCGGCAACGGTCGATCTGGAGGAAGTCTGGGACTATACGGAAGGCGAATGGTGGCAGCTGGCCTCGGGGTCGAGGTCACGCACGGCATCTGTGACGGGACATGCGCCGATGAGCGGACTGCAATATTGGCATATGCGCCTGTGGGCATGGAGGGCCTGGAGATGACCTATCTGGTCGGTGAATATCCAGTCCTGGCGCGGCTCGCTGACGGCAGAAGCGAGGCGACAAGTCTCGATGCCCGCGCTTGTCGCCGGCTCTATATGCTGGCGACGGCCGCTGATCTGCGTGCGATGGGTCGAGAGAGCGCCGGGTCTACGACAGGCTGGCTCTGATCGACTCCGGCGGACCAATTGCAGCCCTTCAGGCGAGTGTCCGGGCCGCTGGCTTCCGCCGTATGCCTGACGAACAGGCCTTTCTGGACGACCTGTCCGGCGGCATCTGATTGCTGCAAGCCCTGCTCAGCTAACGGCTGTAACCCATGGCCCAGGGTGGCCTACTTTTTGGATTTCGCCAAATATTAGTGACCGACTATTATTTTGCGGGGCCCGGTGCAAAGCACCACCCGCAAAATGTCGGACCAGATGCTGCGCCCCGGTACCCAGCTTCTTCCGCCCAGGAAGAGGATCGCCCCCCAATACCGCCCGATGGGCACCCGCATCGCTTACGGATGAAGCGCCAGCAGATCCCGCCCGAACTGGTGCAGCGACATGACTTCGATGCCGTTCTGCAGCGGGAAAGCCTCGTCCCCCGGATAGACCACGATCCGCCGCGCGGGCTGCAGGTCTTCGCAGGCCGAATGAAAGCCGCGCTCGACCTTGGGCGCAAGGTTGCGCTTGACCTCGACGGCCCAGACCGCGCCGCCCGGCAGGGTCAGCACCAGATCGACCTCGGCCCCCGCACCGCTGCGGTAGAACTGCGCCTGCGTCCCTTCTGGCATCAGCGCATGGGCGGTCTCGATGATCAGACCCTCCCAACTGGCGCCCGCAACGGGATGGCCGAGCACGTCATCGAGCGTCGTCAGCCCCAGAAGGGCGTGCAGGATGCCGGTGTCGCGCACATAAATGCGCGGGGACTTGACCAGCCGCTTGCCGATATTCGCGTGCCAGGGCTCCAGGCGGCGCACCAGCATCAGATC
>NZ_LLWQ01000087.1 GCF_001447385.1 Paracoccus sp. MKU1
CTACATCGCCAAGGACACGCAGATCTTCGCCCSCCAGTTGGGGCTGAAGCCCTGCGTCACGCCGGTCAAGAGCCCGCAAAGCAACGGGATTTCGGAGGCATTCGTGAAGACGCTGAAGCGCGACTACGTCCAGGTCACGCCATTGCCGGACGCGCAGACGGGCCTTGGATTGATCGGCACCTGGATCGAGGATTACAATGAAAACCACCCGCACTCAGGGCTGAAAATGCGCTCGCCACGCGAGTTCATCGCAGCTCAAACCGCAATCGCCTGAGTGTCCGGTGAAATGGGGGCAAGACCATCCCGCCGTTCATCTCCATTCGCGGGGTCGTGCGCTCCGTCGCTCCAGCTTGGGCGACAGACTTACCACCGCCGTTCAACAGGCGGACAGTTTGAACGGAACAGGAGCGCCCTCCAGAGCCATGGTCTAAAACAGTCAAAGATCGATAAGACAGGAAACATTCATGCGCATCTGCTCCTACGCATTGTCCTCCGGACAACCATCCTACGGGCTCGCACATGATGAATTTATCCTAGACGCTGGGGCCGCGTTCCGAACCCAGTATCCCGACATGCGCAAGCTGCCGGCATCAACCGAGATGGCCATCATTGTGAACGCTCAAAGGTCAGAGATGCACGCAAGATGACGACAAAAGGTGATCTGGAGGCCCGGCTGCTCGCGATGGAGGACATGCGGGCCATTGAGGATGTGCTGTGCGCCTATGGTGAGGCCCTCGACTACGGTCTCGAAGACCAGTTCGTGGACCTCTTCACCGAAGATGGCATCTGGATGATCCGCCGGGCGGGTGCTGAAGACCGCGTCTACCAGGGGTCTGAGCAGTTGCGCAAGTTCGCGATGGGACATACACGCGCACCGACAAAAATCCACAAGCATGTCTTCACCAACCTGAAGATCATCGTCGACGGGGATACGGCGAAGGCGGACTGCTACTTCTTCCGCCTCGACGCCAGCGCTGCTCGTGATCCAGCGGTCCCCTCGCTTTCGGACTCCTTCATCTTTGAGATGGGGCGCTACCACGATGATCTCGTGCGCTGCGCCGATGGCAAGTGGCGATTCAAATTGCGGCAAGTGCTGGGTGAGGACGATCGCGCCAATCGGCAGACTCGTTAGTCGCTTGCACCAGGAGAGTGAGTGAATGAAAGACAGATTCCATGACAAGGTAGCCTTGATCAGCGGCGGAACCGGGACACTAGGCCTTGCGATCGGCAAACGGATTGCGCAGGAAGGAGGCCGCGTCATCCTTGCTGATCTGCGTGCGCGGCCGAGCGCTTCTCTTCTGCATGAGTTCGAGGGCCTCTCACCTCCACAGTTCGAGGAACTGGACGTGACGTCCGAGGAGAGTTGGCGGTTGGTCGTCGATAAGGCCGTTCGCGATTGCGGAAAGCTTGATATATTGGTCAACGCCGCTGGTGTGGTTGGACGTGAAAGCTATTTTCTGGACGCGATCCCCACTGAAGAATGGCGAAGAGTCATGTCTGTTAATGTCGACGGGACATTTTTCGGAACTCGCGAAGCTGTTCGTGTGATGAGGAACACAGGCGGTGGGGCGGTCGTCAATATCGGCTCCACCACCGCCTTCCTGGCGAGCGCCGACGCAGCACCCTATAACGTGAGCAAGGCGACTGTTCGCGCAATCACTCGTAGCGCAGCGCTAAGCGCGGGCAAGAGCGGTGCGCGTGTGCGCGTCAACGCCGTGCACCCGACATGGGTATGGACACCACTCGTCGACGAGATGTTAATCAAGCGGTTCGGTTCGAAGGAGAAGGCGCTGGCGACCATTCTCCCCACGCACTGCACGGACCGTCTGCCGGAACCGGCTGATATCGCCAACGCCGTAGCCTTTCTCGCGTCCGACGAAGCCATGATGATAACCGGTGCCGATCTCATGGTTGATGGCGGGCGAACGCTTGCCTAGCGAGATCACGGCGAACCAAACTGGAGTATTACCACCTTGGACGCAGACTTCAAATCATCCCTTGCGGACCAGATCGCACTTGTCACCGGAGCAGCCGGTGGAATCGGGCGAGCCATCACCGACCATTTCGTTGCCCGTGGCGCTCGAGTGATCGCTTGGGACAAGGACCCGTCGCGACTGAAAACTGAAGGTATCGCAAGCGAGCGGTTGGTTACGCAGCAGATTGATCTAACCGACAGTCGGGCTGTCGCATCGGCAGCCGAGAATTTTATCCTTACATACGGCGCGCCGCATATTCTGGTCAACAACGCTGGCATCCAGGGAGCCATCGCCGCGGTGGAAGATCAGACCGATGCGGACTGGCAACGCGTTCTCGACGTCAATCTGACAACGGTTTTTACGGTGACACGTTCGTTCCTGGCGGCAATGCGCGGACAAGGGTATGGCAGGATCATCAACATGGCATCCGTTGCAGGGGTTTGCGGTCTGCCCGACGGCTGCGCGTATGGTGCATCGAAAGCCGCTGTCATCGGCTTTTCAAAAGGGCTGGCAAAAGAGCTCATGCTGAGCGGTGTAACTGTCAACTGCGTAGCCCCTGCTTTGATTGACACTGAATTGCAGGAGCAAATGACTTCTGAATATCTAGCCGAAGTCACATCCCGCATTCCAATGAAACGGCTTGGACGGCCCGAAGAAGTTGCAGAGATGGTTGGATGGATCGCCAGTCCGGCCTCGAGCTTTACAACTGGCGCTGTCTTTGACGTGTCCGGCGGGCGCTTGGGCTATTAGATCCTTCACCGAAGCGGCGTTCGACGGCTTCTAGCATGAGTCGCGGACGTCGGAGCCGCTGGTCCCCGCATTCGCCACGGCCCGCCTGGCGATGATCTCGCGGTCATGGGCATTGATGAGGAAGGTGTCGCGGATGGGTCTGGCACCGAAGCCGCATTCGAGCGGCGGGAAGGAACGGTTGGGATCCATCTCCAAGATGGGCGGAATGAACGGGTGATGGCCCTTGATCGCAAGAATGCGCTCTCCGCCGGACAGGACGAAGGCGGCATCGCCTGGGGCCGCAACGCCTCGCTGATCGAAACCTGCAAGATCAACGGCGTCGAGCCCCTAGCCTGCCCCAAGGCCACGCTCACAGCCATTGCCAACGATCACCCACAGGGCCGTCTCGGCGACCTGTTGCCATGGAGCTTCAGCCCGTCAAGTTAGTCCAGCCGTGGTAGCCAGAGGTCGCTTACAATGGACCCGCCAGCGGGCGCCGATCAGGGGATGCAAAGAGTTCGGCCGACCAGAAGTGACAGGCCGTGAGCGCCCGTCCATCAGGCGGACGCTTTCAATGTTCAAGATGCGGTCTTTAGCCATCGCAGTTAGTGTTGAGGGAACAGGGAGGATATAACTTGAACCGCAGACTTTCTGTCAGCCGACATGAAGCGTCTATTGGCGCCGTCTCGAATCCGAAGGCGCCGTGCGCGCAGCGTTTCGTCACGGCGAAGTTTGTACTCCGAGGGTGCCGGGCTTCCCGGTCCGCACGATGAAGAAGGTGGTGCTGTGCAAGAGGCGTTCTGACCTTTCAAGGGAGGCGTACTCAGCCCATTGGAGAGATAGCCATGGTCCGCTGCTCGAGAGCATTCCATCCTACCGTGACTACACGGATGGGTATGCCCAGAACCACTACTTGAGCGCCGGACCGGTTGGGGGTGATTTACCTTTCGACGGGATCAGCGACATCCGTCAGAAGGACGCAAGCGGCGCGAAGTCATTCTCCCACACCTTGGAATACCGGACTCACGTCGTTCCCGACGAAGCCGCGTTCATTGATCGCGACAGGACATTGGTGTTCGCCGGAGATGAACATCAGGTGAAACTGGGTTCTGCCAGAACCAAACTCGTTGTCCTGTGGCATCGAAACCGCGACTCATCGCGTGCTGAGGCCCTCGCCAATTGGCGAAACGAATTTGTCGGACGTTTTTTTGCGTCTGAATCATTTGAGATTGCACTGCGAGGGTACGTCCAAACGGAGGTGAGGGAGGGTTCCTTCATGTCCCTGAGCGGCTGTCCGATTCCAGTTCAACACCGCTACGACGGAATGGATGAACTCTGGTTCGACAGCCGTAAAGCCGCTGCAGACGCGTTCGCGTCGCTCGGAGACGAGGCAATGGAGAGCTTTGCAGACAACGAGACCATCGTCTCGTTCTATGCTAATGAAATTCGGTTCTTCTGACACGCATTCGTCGGCCCGGGCGAATGCACTGAAGAAAACTTTTCCAGGACATCATTGGTCCGATCGGCGACAACCATCGGTCCCAATAACCATCCGCAACTGCCGCGGTGAAGGTTCAAACAAGGAGGAAATGGCTTATGGTTTTGAAGAATCCACAACTCGGTGTTGCCGTTCTCGCTTTATCGGCCGCGACTGCTACGACCGGGAATGCAGCAGAGACCCTAGCGGATATGGCTCCAGTCACCTTGCGTGTGGCCACGCTATACGGGCCGGACAATCCATTAACTGATGAAATGGAAAAGTTTACCGCCCGTCTTGAGGAGAGGACGGATGGCAAACTAAAGTTCGATTACTACTACGGGGGCAGCCTCGTTCCGGCAGCGGAGCTGCCTTCCGGGCTTGGCTCCGGCATTTTCGACTTCGGCTTCATCATGCCGGCATACGATTCATCCGCATTCCCGATTGATGAGTGGCAGGGAAAGCTGGCGATCGCTACCGAATTGGATCCACTGCTGCAATTGCTCGCCACCGGCCTCGCTGGCTACGAGTGGACGGCAAACATGCCCGAACATACCGCGGAACTCGAAAAGGCTGGAATCTTCCCCATCATCCCCTCTCTCTCCATCACAGGCACATATGGGGTGCTGTGCAAGGAAGATAATTCGACCTACGATTCGATGGCAAACAAACGCGTGCGCGTGGCAGGCGAAACGTGGACCCGCGAAGCTCAGAATCTCGGCATGATCCCTGTTTCCCTTCCTGTAACGGAAGTCTATCAGGCGTTTCAGGGGGGTGTGATCGATTGCTGGATGGGCAGCCTGGCAGATGCCGGTGAGCAGGGCTTCTTTGACCACGGCAAGTACTTTAACTTGTCCATGGGCCTTACATCTTATGCTCAAGCAGTTTATGCTTTCAATGCGGGTGTCTGGAATTCTTTTCCGGAAGACTTGAAAGACATAATTTGGGATGAGACCGCAAACTTCGCTGCGGGTCTTCTGATCGACGCGGGTGCTGCCAGACAGCTTGCTTCCGCAGAGATTATGTCAAGAGCGGATGCGCATTTCACCATTGCCGATGAAGACTTGATGTCGCGGGTAAATTCCTATCACGACACGGTGAGAGCGGGCGCAATCGATGCCGCTCCTGCGGAACTGTCAGACCCGGCTGCTTACGTAAGTAAACTGTCCGATCTCAAGGTGAAGTGGAATAAGATTCTCACCGAGGAAGTCGGAGTGCCGAATCAATATCAATCCTGGGCGGAGTTTATAGACAAGGGTGGCGAGCTTCCGCGCCCCGAGACCTTTGCCCACATCATTGCCCGCGAAATCGTAAGCGATCAGCGCGCGAATTAGGCATCGACGGTGGAATGGTGGCGAATCCCCGGCACCGTTCCGCCCACGCATCGCCTTCAGTAAGAAGATAATATAAATCAACCCGAAATCGTCTGGGAGGAGGTGTCCGATGAGCTCGAAGGTAATATGGGTGTTTTTTCCGAAGTTGATAAGGATCTTCCTGTTGTCGCTTGGGTCAATTGGGATTCTGGCTCTTATCCTGCTAGTATTCGCGGACATTATTGCCAGGAACCTGTTTTCCGTCCCGATCCCGGGAGTTCTGGAAATCTCGCAGTACTGGCTGATGGTAACGCTGGTGGCAATCGGACTTTGGTGGGCCAGCGTCGATCAGAGTCATGTGGAAGTCACGCTTCTAACCGAACATCTCGGCACGACTTCAAGAAGGGTGGCGGCCATCATCGTGGCAGTCGTTTCTATCCCTTTTCTTGTTTGGCTGGCTTGGCTGGGATTCGACGAAGCCATGAAGGCCTTGGCTCGAAGCGAATATGCGGGCGCATACAGGATCCCCATATGGTGGGTTAGATTCGTTATTGCGGCAGGATTCCTCGCTTTGGGCATTATGATTTTTCTCCGAACAGTTCGGATTGTCCAATACAATGATGAGGTCCCATCGCAACACATGGAACAGCCGGGAGTGCAGTAATGACGAATAATACTGACAGCATGCCGTCGTCTCAGAATCCAGATAGCAGGTCGGCTTATCGTGGGCGATTGCAAGGGATGACTTGGATCATCATCCTTTCTATTGTAGCAATTCTCGCTTCATCACTGTTCTTCGCAGATATTCAGCGGGAATTTCGAGCAGTTGTCGCTCTCGGCTTGATGTTCGCCTTAATGGGATTAGGTGTGAACGTCGGACTCGCTATGGCGGTGTCTGGCGCGATCGGCATCTATACACTTATCGGGTATCGACCACTTGTTTCCACCCTGACGCAAACCCCGATTGCTCAGTCCGCAAGCTCGACTCTTCTCGTTTTGCCGATGTTTGTCTTTATGGGACTTATGCTATGGCATTCCGGTATCACGAAGAAACTATATGCTGCGGCACGCGTGCTCTTTTTCTGGCTGCCTGGCGGATTGGCGGCCACGACCAACATCGCGGGCGCCGGTCTTGGAGCGGTAAGTGGATCTACAATAGGCAGCACCTATGCGCTGGGTAGGATCGCAATAGCCGAAATGCTGGAAGCTGGCTACGATCGACGGCTTGCGGTGGGATCGGTGCTTAGCGCGGGCACGATAGCGCAGTTGATTCCGCCGAGCATCATGCTCGTGATATATGCTGGATTTGCTGAAGTTCCCGTTGGCCCGCAACTGGTTGCTGGAACGATACCTGGCATCATTCTAACAATCGCCTATGTGCTCAGCGTGGTCGCGATAGCTTTGCTATTGCCGCACTGGGCGGGTAAAGATGGACGTCGTCGAGAAGCAGAGCATAAACCCGCACTCTCGCGCATACAGAAGCTTCGCATTGTTTCGGAGGCTTGGCCAGTACCGGCGCTTATTCTTATTATATTTGCCGGTATGGGGGGTGGATATCTGACTGTTACGGAGTGCGGAGCCGTAGGTGCTGTTGGTGCTGCGCTCTATTGTCTGGCGGTGCAAGGAGGAAGAAGATTTAGCATCTCGCTGATCGACACCTGCAAAGGCACGTTATCAGCCGTTGGTTCCGTGATGTTTCTGATCATAGGCGCTGCGATTTTCTCGCGCCTTCTTGCAGTAACCGGTGCTGCCCAGTGGCTATCCGCTGAGATGCAGGTTATTTCAGACAATCCTGTGTTGTTTTTCTTTATGTTGGTGATATTGTATCTGGTTATTGGCACATTTATGGACGCAATCGCTATGATGCTTCTGACTGTTCCACTATTGTTGCCGATTGTGGTTAACGCTGGCTATGATCCAATCTGGTTTGGCGTATTTGTCGTACTTATGGCGGAGATCGGGCTGCTGACGCCACCAGTTGGAATGCTTGTGTTCATCGGGCACGGTATGGTCCAGAATCCCGAGATAAACATGGGTCAGAAGATCAGTCTACCGGACGTCTTTACGGGCGCTATGATCTTCGTTCCGCTAGCCTTGGTAGTAGTGGTGTTGATTGGTCTGTTCCCCTCAATCGTAACGTGGCTGCCGTCGTTAGCTGCACAATAGACACCTTGCTGTTCCGGACGGATCCGCCGGAGAGCGGTTCTGTCCGGGGCAGTTCCCGGCAACTTCACGACACCAAAACAAAATCCAGCGTGTGCTTTGGATGATTCGGGGACGATCCTCGTTCCCAATCTGGCTGGTACGCGTCTGGTGGGCCAAAGAGGAGATTCAGTCTGATAATGCTCTTCCACTCACCGGGCAGCTGCTCGAATGGAATCCTGTTCCTGTTGCATGAACTCGGCGTGGAGCATGTCGTACAGATCGTCGACGTACGAAAGCGGGAGCAGATCTCGCCCCATTACTTGGACCAGAACCCCAAAGGCAAAGTCCCTGCGCTGCTACTTCCGGACGGCAGTGTTTTGACCGAGTTTCAGGCGATAGCACTTTGGTTGGGCTCATTTCATCCTGAACGAAAGCTCTGGCCCGACACGTCCCTGGAGCAAGCGCGAATGATGGAAATGCTTGACTTCATCGTGGGCACCATCCACATGCGCGGTTTTGTATTTCTCAAGGTGCCAGGGAAGTTCCATTCCGATCCCGATGTTCAGAAGGCGCTTCGTATCCACGGCCGTGAACAGATCGACAAGGGTCTTGCAGTCCTGTCTCAAGTAATGGGGGACGCTGATTATCTCCTTGGCTCTTTCTCACTTGCCGATGCGGCGCTTTTCTACATCCTGAACTGGGCGTTTTCGGAGAAGTTGAGTGTTCCTCAAAATCTGGCAGATTGTCATGCTCGTCTCTGGGCTCGAACGTCAATTGTGGCGTCTCACCCGCTATGGGGATAGCTCCCTGTCCACTACCCGGACGCTCCCCGTGTTTGCATCGACGTGATCAAGGGGCTGATGCCGGAATGAGATGCTGTAACGGGGCCTGCGTCGCGCTGTCCGTTACCGCTTGCAAGATCAGGGGCAAGCTGTCGCCGTTCCCGTATCGGATCCAGGAGGAGGACTGCGGGATGAAGTTGTTTGTTGGATTGGATGTATCGCTGGAGAAAATCGCGATCTGCGCGATCAGCGAACATGGGCGGATTGTCAGGGAGGCTCAGGTGGCCAGCGAGCCTGAGGCGCTGCTACGCTGGATCGGTGAGCAGGATGGAAGCATCGCCGCTATTGGGCTCGAGGCTGGTCCTTTGTCGCAGTGGCTTCATCGCGGGCTGACCGAGGCCGGACAGCCTGTCGTGCTGATGGAAAC
>NZ_LLWQ01000088.1 GCF_001447385.1 Paracoccus sp. MKU1
CCAGTCTGTCATCGCTTGATGTCGATGCCCGGGATTGGCGCGGTCGTGGCCCTGACTTACCGGTCAGCTGTCGATGATCCCGCTCGCTTCACATCTTCGAAGAAGGTCGGGCCTTGGGTGGGTTTGACACCTTCACGCAACCAGTCGGGTGAGCGCGATGTCTCGGGCGGGATCACCAAGGCCGGCGATGTGAACCTGCGGCGGGCATTATGCCAGGCTGTCACCGTCATGATGCACCGGGGGCGATCGACATGGCTGAGAAGCTGGGCGGTGCAGGTTGCCCGTCGCCGCGGGGCCAAGCGAGCAATGGTTGCCCTTGCACGACGTATCAGCGTGATCCTGCACCGGATGTGGGTTGATGGCACCAGCTTCCGGTCTGAAATCCGGGTGCTTCATATGGCCTGACCTGCGAGAGTTACCTACCGTTGCCTGCCTGATCGCAGGCCTTCGAGGTCCTCCAGGGACGCGGTTCCGATGATGTCGTGGTCAGGACTGTTGCCGAACCATATCGAGCACGCCAATGAGATGGGCACATCGGAATTGCATTGGACCAGCATCGTGTTGGCGGCCGTTGCGCCGACCACGGACCGAAGCATGCACCCGGGGTGATCTCAGACAAAGGCATGCACAGGATGGCGACGAGACATGCCAGGCTTCTGCACTCCGCCTCACGACGGAGCGGTGGTTTGCGTCAGAAAGCGATTGACTGGGACGGCCCCGTTACCGAAGTCCTGACCCTAAAGTAGGAGGCACGGAGCGCGCCGTGCCGGCCTCGCCGTCGACGCGGATGCCCAGCCCCACCTGCGGCACGAGCCGCCCGTTGTCGTCAAGCGCATAGAACATCCCTCGCCGCTGCAATTCCGGATCGGCGGCAACCGCGTCCACGCCGTTGATTGGACCGGCCGGCACGCGCTGTTCGGCGAAGAGGGCGAGCCAGCGGTCGCGCGGCGCGGTCTTCATGATCGACTGGATACGCTCGACGATGGTCGCGCGATGCTGGCGGCGCAGCGCGTTGTTGGAAAATTCCGGCCGCGCCGCATAGTCTGGATCACCAACTGCTTGCCAGAACCGTTTCCAAATCGCGTCGTTGCCAAGGCCGAGCGTCAGCGGTTCGTCGGCGGTTTCGAAAGCCTGATAGATGGCGATCACGCTATCCGTGCCACCGGAGCGGGTCGGCACCTCACCGGAGCCCAGATAGGCGACGGCGCGGCACGACAGGAAACGGGTCATGCTCTCCACCAGCGACACATCGATGAGCCGGCCCTTGCCGCTGCTGGCGCGGTCGAACAGCGCCGCTATGGTGGCCATGGCTGCATCCTGGCCCGCCAGCATGTCGGCTGCCGGCGCGCCGATCTTCTGCGCCTCGCCGCCGGCCTCGCCGGTCAGATCCATGATGCCCGAATAACCTTCGGCGATCAGGTCGTAGCAGGTCAGGTCGGCGCGTGCCCCGCCGAGGCCGAAGCCGGTGATCGAGGTGAAGACGATGTCCTGTCGGATGGCGCGAACGGAGTCATGGTCGAGGCCGAGCTTCTTCTGCACGGAAGGCGGCTGGTTGGTGATGAACACGTCGCCGGTCGCGATCAGCCCGTCGAGCGCGGCGCGGCCATTCTCGCCGCCGAGGTCGACGACCACACTCTTCTTGTTGCGGTTGACGGCGGCGAACCACAGCGATTCCCCGTCGAGGAACGGCGGCCCCCAGTCTCGCGCGTCGTCACCTTCCGACCGCTCGACCTTGATGACTTCAGCTCCGAAATCCGACAGCAGCATCGGGGCGTAGGGCCCGGCGACCGAGGTGGTCAGGTCGATAACCCGCACTCCGCGCAACAGGTCCAGTCCGGCTCCCGACTTCAGCACCGGAAGGTCGTGCAAGGGCAGGCCCCTTTCGTCGTGGTCCGCTATCTGTTCGCTTGAAGGCATGCTCGTCCCCATGTGTCGCTGTCGTGTGAAATAATAGAGCAAGGCCCGTGCCAGACGGATCGAAGCGCGGATTTCTGGCCTTCCGCGCCTCACGTTTGACGGTTTGGAGTTTTACCAGGTCGCTGAAAAAGTCAGCCCTCGACCTGCCACGCGGAACATGATTCACCCTGCGCAGGTCGATGGGGGTGATAAAGATGCGCGGGACGGACGAGGCGAGCGGATCGCTGTTCAGCTATGTCGACCTTGAGGCCCGCATCCCCGCGGGCCACCCGCTGCGGACGATCCGGCAGGTGGTGAACGAGGCGCTGGCCAGCCTGGATGCCGCGTTCGATGAGCTCTACACCGACTTTGGTCGCCCCTCGATCCCACCGGAGCGGCTGATCCGGGCGAGCCTGCTGCAGCTCCTCTATTCGGTCCGATCCGAGCGCCAGCTGATGGAGCAGATGAACCACAATCTGCTGTTGCGCTGGTTTGTCGGCCTCGGCATTGATGATCCCGTGTGGGGTGAGGGGCGCCCGGAAATCCGTCCGGGGGACGGATTTCAGCCCTGAACGGGCGAAGCCCCGGGCCAAAGGCCGACCGTCTTCACCGAGAACTGCGACCGGCTGCTGAGCACCGACATGTCGCGCAAGATCATGGCCGCGATCCTGGCGCACCGCCAGGTGGCGCCGCTGCTGTCTGACGACCACTTCTCGGTCGACGGCACGCTGGTGAAGGCGTTCGCCATGGGCCTCGAACCGGTGGCGGCCTGATGGCTCACCCTCGATGAAGAGCGTCCAACCGCGGACGGGCGAGACCCCGCCGGATGACGAACCCGGCGATCCTCCCGGACTCGGGATCCCGGCCACCGATCCATCCGCCTTGACCGTAGCTGCCAAGACCGATCCGATGCCCCGCAACCAACGCCACAGCCGCAATGCCGAGGTCGATTTCCGGGGTCAGAGGCGGACGAATGCCACCCATGGCTCGACCACCGATCCGGATGCGCG
>NZ_LLWQ01000089.1 GCF_001447385.1 Paracoccus sp. MKU1
GCCACATCCCCGCCACCGATCTGGCCGAGACCAGCCAGCCGGTTCTCGATTGGATCGCGCGCGAAGGGATTACCCATCTGGCGGTGCATTTCGATCTCGACGTGCTGGATCCGTCGCATTTCTCGCCGCTGCTGTTCAACAGGCCCGATGCGGCAACGGATGCCTTTGCCGGGATCGAGCAGGGCCGCATGCGGCTGGAACAGGTGGTGCGGCTGCTGAAGGACGTGAGCGCGGCGGCGGATATG
This sequence comes from Paracoccus sp. MKU1, assembly GCF_001447385.1. Classification (GTDB taxonomy): domain Bacteria; phylum Pseudomonadota; class Alphaproteobacteria; order Rhodobacterales; family Rhodobacteraceae; genus Paracoccus. Next base: position 246 of record NZ_LLWQ01000089.1, read on the forward strand.
GTCGGCCTCGCCATTACCGAACATCTGCCTTGGGACATGCTGCGTCTCAGGAACGCACTCGCCGARCTGCCGATCATGAAGGCATGAGGGGCGTCCGGCCGCAAGGCACGACCTCTCTTTCCGGCCTCCGGCATGATCCGGCCGAGCTCCGATATGGGTGGTCTCCGCCCGTCCGGATCATGCCGCGCCGTTCGCGCCTGTCGCATCAGCCATGGGCACGTCAGCCGATACCCTCGTCCTGCCTCCGCGAGCCGGGCCAAGCCCGGCGAGCGCGATTTTTTCGGCCCCCTATCCAAGGCGCGCACGCGGGACGGCCGCCGGTCCATCGGATCGGCGGCCGTGACGCTTTGAGTTTGGTGGCTGGCCTATGGCCGCAGCGGCCGCCACGGTTCGTCCGTTTCGGCCGGGCGCCAGGCCAGGCGGCGGCAGCGGAAGGTGGTCCAGGCGTAAAGCAGCGGTTTCATGCCGTGCCACCAGTCGGCCGCGATGTCGCCGCAACGGCCCTCGAACAGCAGCCTGCCGCGCGCGGTATAAAGCCGGAACTCCACCGGCAGGGCGTCGCCCTCTTTGGGGTTGCCGCGGGTGGGAACGCCGTCGGCGTCCTCGCCCAGGCCGAGGCAGTTGCCCCAGTAATCCGCCGTAATGATCCAGCGCATGCCGAAATCCTTTCCGTGTGAAGCTGTGGGGTGCAGCGCCCGCCCCGATGACGGGCGCCCTTGGATTGGGGGCTGACCTATGCGGCCGCCTTCCGGTCGCGCTCTTGCAGGGCCGCCATCCGCCTTCCGGCGGTGCGGTAATGCGCCACGTCCAGTTCCACCCCGAGCCAGTCGCGGCCCAGCAGATGCGCCGCCGCCAGCGTGGAACCGCTGCCGCTGAACGGGTCCAGCACCAGATCGCCGGGCTGGGTAAACGCCCCGATCAGCCGGCGCAGCGCCGCCACCGGCTTCTGCGTCGGATGCAGCCTGTTGCCGGTATAGGGGAAGTCCAGCACATCCGGCACCGGACGGGCGGGCAGCACCGGATCGCCCTTCGCCAGCAGATAGGCCTGTTCGTGCTCGTAGCGCAGGAACCGCGCCGAGGAGGCGTAACGCTTGCGGAACACCAGATGCCCGACGATGCGGAAGCCCGCCGCCTTCCAGGCCTCCACGAACAGATCCACCTTGTTCCAGCCGTAGAAGCTGACGCAGAAACCGCCCTGCTTCAAAACCCGGTGCATCTGGGCGAAGGCCGGCCGCAGCCAGCGGGCGTTGTCGTCGTTGGCGACGGTGCGGCCCTGCCGGTCGCGGAAGCGGGTCACATAGGGCGGATCGGTCAGGATGAAATCCACCGAGCCGGTGCCGAAAGCCTGCATCGCCTCGATGCAATCGGCGTTGATGACGAGGTTGCGGGGGGTGCTGGTCTTGCCGGTCATGTCTCTGTCCTTTCGGGTTCGGGGCGGAGGGTCCTTGCCCTGATCCGCCGATGGGCCGCGCCTCGCCGGTCTGACTTCGGGAAACGCATGTTTCCCCGGAGGCAGAGCGGAGAGGGCGCAGCCCGACCCGCGGCCGCATGGCTGGCGGTCCTGGGTCGGGGCGCAGGGGTGGGGCGGCCCGCAGCCGCAGGCGAGGACACGGCCCTGCGCCCCGACGACGCCCCAAGGCGGCGCCTGCCCTTTGACGGCCAGACAGGCGGATGCGTGGCGGACAAATCCACGAGATAAGAAAACCGTCGGGCCGGGGGTGAGCCGGGCACGGCCCGGTCGAGGCCCCTGCCCGGCTTCCGCACAACCGCGATCCGCGCGCCGGGCGCGGATCACCTTGGCTCGATGCGACAGGAAAAAAGGCGGCAGGCGGAAATGTCCGTCAGTACCGCCCCCCTCGGATCAGCCCTGCGGCGCCAGTTCCCCGAAGCCGTTCAGATTGATCAGCGCGGCGATGCCGGTGATCAGCCCGGCGGTACCGCAGAGCAGTTTGAGGCCGATGGCGGAGTCGATGGCATCATGGGTAACGCCATGCACGACGGCATATCCGGCGATCATCGCCGGAATCACGAAGACAGCCCGCGCCAGCAGGCAAAGGATCGGGCTCTTCGCCTTGAACAGCGCCAGAAGCACCAGCCCGACCGACAGCAGTGCCATGGCAGCTGCCGCAAGCGCCGAGAGCAGGAACCCTGCCTCGGTGGCGTGGATGAATCGGAAGGTTTCGACCGCGACCATCACCGGCAGCGCCCAGGTGGCGAGATACCAGGCGATGACGCAGGCGACGGCGGTGAGCATGATGGCAAGCAGGATCAGCGTCATGGAAGCCTCCGGACCAGAGAGATCAGGGATCCTGCCCGAAGATGATACGCTCCGCCTGCGACCAGGATGCACTCCGCCGTTGCTGCAAAAGACAGCATTCCCAACACCCGATGGCGGGTCAAGCGAACGGGCGGAAGACCGGACAGATGATGCGGATAGATGCCGGAAATGCCCGGTGGCCGGCGACAAGCCGCCAGCCCACGCGCTCATGAGGTCCGTCAACTATCCCGCATCGACCGGAATGTCGAAATGCAGGACGTCCTCGCGTTTTCCAAGCCCGGTATAGAGGGCAATGGCCGGTTCATCCCCGTAATCGGCCTGAACGTAAACCACCCAGGCGCCCCGTTCGGCCGCGATCCGTTGCAAGGCACCGATGAGCGCGGTGGCTATGCCCTGGCGCCGGTGGGTCTCGGCGACAGCAAGATCGTAGATGTAGATTTCCGAACGCGCCCGCTCGAATTTCTCGAGCTCGTAGGCGATCAGGCCGCCGACGACGACGGCGCCGTCCATGGCCGCCAGCGCGATGAGATGATCCCCGGCCAGAAGGCCGCTCAGATAGGCGTCGTCCGGCGGCTCTCCCAGGTAGGTGTCGGGATCGTCGAAGGCATCCCCGAACAGCGCGTTCATCTGCCGCAGGACGGAAACGTCGGATCGGCCCAGGCACCTGATCGACACGGACATCGGCAACTCCTCCTCATGCTTCAGGTGTATCATACCCTGAACCGCCCCTGCGCGTCGGGCCATGTCCAAATGGTCTCGTCCGCGAGGATCGCCTCAACGACCGCTTCCGCCCTCGACCTGGCACTCGGGTTGTCGCCCATTCCCATATGTTGGGTCTCGATCTCGACCAGGAATGCGACCACCTCGTCGCGGGGCGTTCCCCGGCGCAACTGGGACGCCGCCGCGATCAGATAGCCGTCGTATTCGTCCGCGAAGGACAGGTTGGCTTCGTCGTCCCACCTGCCCGCCGGGCTTTCCGGGTCCAGCAAGCCGATGGGATCCCAGAGCGACCAGCCGATATCGCGCAGCTTCGACAACTTGATCCGGGGGTGCGGTGAGATCTCGGTCATGGGGGCGTCGTGGCAAGAGTCGGGCGGATGGTCAGCTTCGCGCAGGCCGGGGAAGGGTCGCAACGGGAAACGCTGCTAATCCTTCGGTACCTTCGGCTTCGGCTTCGGCTGGGGCAGCCGGCGTCGCGCGTTCGCACGAAAGGCATTGCGCAGATCCTTGTTGATCAGATCGAGATCGAACCATTCCGGATCGAAATGCCCGCCCGCCCATCGCAGCGTGGAGCGATGGTCCTCGTGCGCCGGGTCGCGGATGATCCCGAGGAAATCTGCATAGCCCCGCGGCCCGCCGACATCCTCGGGCGGCCTTGCCCGCGCGCCCTCCAGACAGAATGCGTGGCGCGGCGCCGGATCGAGCGCCAGCCAATCCTCGATCCGGATCAGGTGCCGCCAGTCGTCTCCGAAATCATAGGCATAGGTGAAACTGCCGTCACGCCCGACGAAATCCTGCAGCCGCACCTCGGTAGAGTCGAAAACGCGGGGGCCGCCGAAACCGTCGTCCAGCAGGGCCGGATCGCCGTAGCGCAACCCGCCGATGCGGAATTCGTGCAGATGGCTGTCGGTCCAGCCGAAGGCCGCCTGCAGGACCAGGTGCAGCCGGTCCAGCGTCCAGTCGGCGGGAACCACCAGCCGCCGCCAGATCTCCGGCTCGATCKCGGCCAGTGAAACATGCARCCGMACCGCATTCGGAGGCTGGAACACCCCCTGCCCTCCCCGATCAGATGGCGAAGTCCTCGAGGGATTTCCCGGCCTCCAGAGCCTCGGCGATCCAGCCAGGTTTGCGGCCGCGACCGCTCCAGGTGATCTCRGGGTTTTCCGGGTGGCGGTATTTCGGCGCTACGGTGGCGCGCTTATGCGCCGGGGTCATTTCCGCCAGTTCGCCCAGCGAGAAACCGTGCTCTTTTGCCACCGCTTCCGCCGCAGCCCGCGCCTCGGCCTTGCGGCGATCCTCGAAAGAGGCGATGGCCTTCGCCACGTTCTTTTCCAGCTGCTTCAATTCGGCCAGCGACAAGGCATTCAGGTCGATATCGGTCATAAGCGTCCCCTGTTGTTATGGCGCCGGTTTAATTCAACAGAGGTCTAGCGGCAATTCCCGGGCTCGATCCGGGGATCCGCCCAAGCCTCAGACAAATCATCGCCCGATCAGCTTTATTTCCCTGAGCGGATGTCCCGTGTCGATGAACAGCCGCCCCGTCGGTTTCAATGCCGCCCGCACTCGTTCAAGGGCGCGGCGCTCGATATCCGGGTGGCGCCCGTCCAGCGCCCCGACACGCATCGCGAAGGCGAGATCGAAGCGCTCCTCGCCGGCCAGCAAATCGAAATCTTCGATCGCCACCTGCCGGAACCGCAGGCGACCCGTGGCGATTTCCGCGCTCGACCCGGCCATCGCGCTTTCGATCGCCTTGGCCGAGCGGTCGATGGCCAGGACGAAGCCGCTCCCGACGCGTCGAGAAACCTCGCGGGCCGCCACCCCCGGGCCGCAGCCGATCTCCAGCACCCTCAGGCCCGGCGCCAGCGGCAGCGCATCGATGAAGGATGCGATCCGGTGCGAAATCCGCGGTGCCATGACGATCGATCCTCAGGCTTTGGTTTCCACACCTTCAGCCACCAGCCGCCGATCCGAACTGCCGCTCAAGCCATCCAACCCCGAAAGCGACGATATCCTGCGCGTCGAACAGATGGCAGTGCGCGGCGCCGACCACGCCCTCGCGGTGCCGGCCCGTCTCGACATAGGCGCGGGCGATGGTTTCGACCGCATCCGGCTGGCCCTCGACTGCGAAGCAATCGAGGATGCCGTTCGAGTCGAAATCCGTGGCAGCCTCCCAGATGGTCCGGGCATCCGGGCCCAGCACCGGCATCTCGTAGCTGACGCGGCGCTTGCCGGGGATGTCGGCGACGGCCTCGGCGTAATGCAGCACGGTCACCGCATCGAGCGGCGCACCCAGCAGCAGGATCTTGCCGCCAAGGCGCACGAAGCGTTCCAGCGGCGAGCCCTCGCCCAGGGCCTGSCCCAGCCKRTGCGGTGCGACCAGGGTGCCGGCCAGCGGGCCGACCGCGACCATCGAGGCATCCGGGTGGGCGCTGCGCCGGGCACCCGGCAGCTCCGCAAGGAACCGGTTCAGCAGGCCGAAGCCGCGATATGTGCCCGCGGTCCGGGGATCGAAGGCGGGCCAGTCGCGGCGCAGGGCCTCGTCCATCCGGGCGCCGTTCAGCGTCTGCTCATAGGGCGAGCGGTCCCAGGAGGCGTATCCCATCACCGTACCGCCCGGCCCCACGGCATCCATGAGCGCCTGGGCGACCCCGGCCGCACCACCCTCGACCGGGCCGAGCGCCTTCAGCGAGGCGTGGACCATCACC
>NZ_LLWQ01000090.1 GCF_001447385.1 Paracoccus sp. MKU1
AGGGCGGGGCCATCCCGGTGCGGGGCGAGCATCCGGGCCGCCTGGGACAGCTTGTCCGGCAGCCAGATGTCGTCCTGGTCTGCCAGCGCGACGTAGTCGGCCTCGGCGGCTTCGGGCCTGACCAGAAGATGCAGGAAGTTTGCGCTGACCCCCCGGCAGGGGCCGTCGATCACGGTGACAGCGATCCCGTCGCTTCCGGCCTGCGCCGCGAAGCTGGCCAGCCGCGCGCGGGTGCCATCGGTCGAGCCGTCATCCGATACCACGATGCAGGTCGGCTTGAGGCTCTGGTCGCGCAGGCTTTGCAGTTGCGGCTCCAACACGTCGCCGGCCTGGTGCGTCGCCATCAGCACCACCACGCGGGGAGAGTGGGTATCCTGCTTCGTCATGCCCCGGCCCTAACGGTTCACCGCTACCCACGGGTGGAGGTTCAGCATCGCCAGCCCCAGCGCGAACAGAATGCAGCCCAGCCCCATCACATTGGCGATCGACGCATAGGGCGCCTTGCAGGTGGCGTAGCTGCCCGCCCGCAGCAGGTCGACAAGAAGGATGACTGGATTGAGCCGCCCGACATCCCGTAAGGGCAGAGGCGCATTGTCGTAGAGATAAAGGATGCACGAGAGGATCAACATCGGCCGGATCAGGATCGACCAGACCGGAATATATGAGTAAAGAGCCTCGAACAGGTACCAGTTGAGCATGCCGATCCCCACCGTCAAGGCGCCGCTGACGAGATAGCCGAGATCGATCATCGAAAAGTCGAGATTGGCCCGCAGGTCATGCTGCAGGATGGTGCCGGTGCAGATGATCGCGACGGCCATGATCTGGGTCATGGCGGTTCGGCAGGAACAGGGCCAGAATCGTGCCAAACGGGGCATCTGCCTGAAATTCGAGCGGCGGCCGGGATAATTTCTCCGATTGCGCGACATTGTTTCCGACATTCATGTACAGGTTGATCCTCGTGCGTCGCAAGGCATAGAATGGCGGAAAGCTCGTGTCCAGCGACAGGTGCCACAGGAAGAGCGAGAACACGACCGACATCAGCGCCAGCGTTATGACGGGTTCGATCACCACCCACTGATTGCCGGGCCGCGGACCGGCCGAAGGTGGTGCTCATCTCGCGCAGCATCAGCGCGACAATGGTCCGTACGGCGCGAAACCGGCGGGAACGTGGGGTCTGGGCAGAAGAGGTCATGGGACGCAGCCGTGAATGAGCTAATGGGTCTTGAGCCCAGAAAATGGTGCGTCTATAGACCGTATAGACTGCTTGGAAATTTTGAAAGGCAAACGATATGCATATGGAAGGCGCGGTGGCGTTCAGGACAACCCTGCGCAACCGGGCGCGCAAGTATCCTGACCGAGAAGATCCCCGGTATGACGATCACCTGATCCTGCCTTCCATACGCCCATCATTCGCCATACCCCGTCACAGTGCCGTTTTCACCATCGGCTCCTGCTTTGCCCGAGAAGTCGAAGACGCCCTGCTGGAGGCTGGCGTGTCCGTTCCGACGGCCGGATTTTCCGCCCCTCGCGAAGAGGCCCCCGGCCGCCCGAACAGAATCCTGAACCAATACAATCCGGGCACCATGCTGCAATGCATTCAGGCTGCGGGCCAGAAGGCCGATGCCAGGGCGCTCTATGAAACAGCCAATCCCGAGCTTGTTCTGGACAGCCTTCTGGCCACGGGCAGCCGACCGGTTGCGCGCGCACGTGCGATGGAGCGTCGCACCCAGATCAACACGCTTTATCACGAGGGGCTGGCCCAAGCCGATACGGTGGTGATCACGCTTGGGCTGATCGAGGCATGGTACGATCACGAACATGGAGTCTATCTCAACGAGGTGCCGCCCCGTCCGCTGCTCGAACGTGCAGGCAAGCGGTTCGAATTCCGCCGCATGGACCTGGGCGAATGCCGATCGCTGCTGGATGAGATGATTGTGGCGCTGACGGCCACACGAAAACGCCACATCGTGCTGACCGTTTCTCCGGTCCCGCTGCAGGTCACGTTTTCCGGTGGCGATGCCGTTACCGCCAACGCCTATTCCAAGGCGATTCTTCGTGTCGTTGCCGAACAGGTGGCGCAGGATCACGATTGCGTGGACTATTTCCCGAGCTACGAGATCGTGATCACCGCGGGCTTGCGCGCCTTCGGCGAGGACAACGTTCATGTCAGGCCGGCGATCGTCAGCCGCATCGTCGCCCATATGCTGTCGCATTACCTGGAAGACTGAGCCGTCTGGACATCTTCATGCTGGACGTTGCCCGCCCAAGGCGATACCTACGTGGGGCGATCGCGGTGAGAATTCAAGGCAACAGTTCATGAGCGACCAAAAACTTTTCGGGAACCTGTTTCTGAGCGTCGGCGCGATGAAAGCGGGCACGACCTGGCTTTTCAACGTCCTGAACCGTCATCCCGAGCTCCATTTCACGCCGGAAAAGGAAATCCACTATTTCTATCACCGTTATGTCGATACCGGCATTCTGAGCGAGCAGCGGCGCCTGGAACAGGCCAGGACCCGCTATCTGGAGCGGTTCGATCCCGCGCAGGCGAATATCGACCGTATCCGGATGAACCTGCACTGGGTCGCGACCTACCTGGACCGCCCGGTGGACGATTTCTGGTATCGCAACCTTTTCACGCTCCGCCGCAATGAAACCTATGGATGCGATTTCTCCAACCTCCACGCCCTGCTGCCGGCGGAAGCCTGGCCGCGCATTTCCGCCAATTGCGACCGGCTGCGGGTTCTCTACATCCTGCGCCATCCGGTGAAGCGGCTGTGGAGCCACGTGAAGTTCCACCTTCAGGTGACAAACCAGCTGGAGGCGCTGAAGAAATGGGGCCCAGGCGAGATCGAGCGTTTCGCGCGTCAGCACTTCATCTGGGAAAACGCCGAATACGGACGGGCACTGCGTAGGATGAAGGCCGGGCTAGGCGCTGAGGAGCTCAAGGTTATCTTCTACGAGGATCTGCATGCCGACCAGCGTGGCATGCTGGCCAGTATCGAGGATTTCCTCGGCATTCGGCATGTCGATTATCCCACGCAGATTCTGGCCCGGCGGGTCAATAAATCGGCGTCTCACCCGATGCCGGATTTCTTCCCCGCGCTGTTCGCGCAGGATGTCGCGCGCATCTCTGCCGAGGTCGAGGCAGAGGGGCTGGTCCTTCCGGAGGCTTGGACGGCCTGACGCGCAAGGCCCGGGCGGTCAGATCTCCGCGATCAGATCAATCAGCGCGTCGGCCTGCTCGGCATAGCTGGTCACCTGCCGCGGTTGGGGAGGCGGGATTTTGCCGGACAGCACCCATTCGATCTCGGCCCGTAGCGCGGATGGCGGCGCGCCGATCGGCAGCATCCGGCCGGGTTCGATGCCGTCATGTTCCGTGGTGCCGCCGCTGTCGGTCTGGATCACCCGGATCCCGCGGCACAGCGCTTCACGGATGGTCAGGCCGAAGGTTTCCTTCCACTGCGACAGGAACAGCAGTACATCGATCCGGGCATAGAAATCGTCCATTCCGGACTGGTCGAAGCGGGGATGGATCTTCCAGTCTCCCTTCAGCCCCGAGATGTCCTGGCCGGCCCACCACGACCCGTCCAGGCTGGCATCGACCAGCAGGCCGGCGAAGGGGGGATGGTCGTTGGGCAGGGATTCGAAGGCGGCCTTGATCAGCGGCCAGCCCTTGATCTGCGACGGCCCCCCGACGAAGCCGAAGACCGGGCGCGGATCGGCGGCGCGGCGGCGGGCCTGGGCCTCGAAGAAGCCGGGGCCAGGCTGGCGCACGCCGTTGGTCCAGACCGCAAGCCGGCCGCCCTGCATCCCCGATCGCCGCGACAGCTCGAGCGCGAAGCGGCTGGGAAAGGTGATGAGATCGGCATGGGCCGCGGCGGCCAGAAGCGTCTCGCGGCGCAGGCGGGCGCGGGACAGGTCGTCGACGCAGCCGCGGCAGTTCTCGATCCGCACCGGATCCTGGGCGCAGTATTTCTGGTTCAGCCGGATCATGAACTGGCGTTCGCAGAGCCACCAGAAATCATGCACGCTGAGCACCACCGGCAGATTGCGGCGCCGGGCCATGGGCAGGATGCCGGCGCCGATTTCCTGGATGCAGTGGGCATGCAGCAGGTCGGGCGCGAGATCGTCGATCAGCCGCGCGAAGATCTCGGTCACGCGCGGGTTGTCGTAATGCTCGGCATAGGCGCGGCCGGGGGGCAGGTTGATCAGGAAATTGACGATGCCGTCCTTTTCCACCTTCATCACCGTGTAGGGCGGCAGATCTGCCCGCGACATTGCCGATACGGCGGTGATCCGGCAGCCGTGCCGCGCCATCAGCTGGTGCGCGACCTGTTCGGCCACCACGGTCGCGCCGCCATAGGTGTAGGGCGCGAAGAAGATGTTGCTGACAAGGATGTGGCCGGGCGGCTTCATTCCAGCACCCATTTCAGGATCTCGGGTTCGATCACCGGCAGGCCGTCCCGGTCGCCGCGCCAGCGGCGTTCCAGGTCGGCCCGCGCCGCGCGGCCCAGCTCGGCCGTGGCGGCGCGATCTTCCGCCATCGCCTCGAGCGCCGCACGCCAGCTGTCGCCGGGTTGCAGCACGCGGCCCGTCTCGCGGTCGCGCACCACGTTGGCCATGTCGCCGATCGTGGTGACGATGCTGGGCACGGCCACGGCGGCGGCGTCGATCACCCGCACCGCGCTCTTGCAGCGGTTGAATGCGTCATCGGTCAGCGGCATCACCGCGCAATCCACCGTCGCCAGCGCCGCGAGGTAGCCGTCGTAATCGGTGAAGGGGTGCACCTCGGCCTGGCCGCGCAGCTTCTCGGGCAGAAGTTCGGGGTTGAAATGGCCGAGGATCACCAGCTGCCGGTTCGGATCGGCGGCCAGGAACTCTGCCATCTCGTCGCCCATCACCGCGAAATCCATCTCGTGCCCCTGCGAGCCGCTGGCGAAGGCGACCCGGAACGGCGCCTGGGGATCCCGGGTGGTTCGGGCCAGGGCGGCATCGGCGGCTGCGAACGTGGCGCTGTCGGCAAAGTTGCGGCGGAAGAACACCGGGCGATTGGTATAGAGCCGCGCATGTTCGCGCATCCCCGGCGTCGAGACGGTGACGATGTCGGCCATGTTTATCGCGTCGAGATAGCGCGGCGCCTCGGCCACGAAATGCGCCTTCATCGCTTCGGGCAGGGCCTTCATGTTCTCGTAGGTCTCGTAGGCCGAAACCGAGAACAGCGGGTCGTCGAGATCGTAGAGCACCGGAAGACGCAGCCGCCGGGCTTCATAGAGATACATGCTGTTGAGCGGCCCGTTCTGGGTGCGGTAGAGCATCAGGTGGGTGGCGCCCTCAAGCAGGCTGATGGCGCGCGGCACGTCCTCGTAATGCGAATAGTCGTACTCCACCCCCTGCGCCTGCCACAGCTCGGCCACCTGCTCGACCCGGTATTTGCGGCATTGCGGCAGGTTCAGGTCGCCGATCATGGTGATCCGGCGGCGGCGGGTCGTGGCGGCGGGCGGCTGGCTCACGTGGAAGGCCTCCTTGCGGGCGATCTCGCGCCAGAAGGCATTGAGATGCTGTTCGGGATGGGGGGCGGAATGGGGGGCGGGGGCGGGGGCGTGCCCGGGATCGGGCAGGGCCGAACGCCCATACCCGGCGCGGCGCATGGCGACATAGGCCCGCAGCTTGCGGAACGCGGCGCGCCATCCCTCCTGCCGGACGGCGGCGATGAAACGGGCAATCTTCTCGCGGCTCAGATAGGACTGGAGGAACATCGGAAAAAGGAGTTACTTGCTTGATGGATCCCCTTTAGCGTATGTGTCGGGCCAGCGCCAGAGCTTGAAAATACTTCCATATTCCACGGCAGTAACCTGTCCACCGGCATCCGAGCTGAAGCGCGCCTGGCCGGACATCTGCATGTTGCCGCCGATCTCAAAGCTCATGTAGCCGGCGTTTGGTCCTCTGGTTTCCTCCATGTCGCATACCACGACCAGCTGCAGGTCTTTGACAGTCAAGGTGTGGTAATAGGTTCCACGCTCAAACCCGCTGGTCCAACCATCTGCGACAGCGGGCATCGCGCTGGCGCCGAAGGCGGCGGCGACCAGACAGGCTTTAGAAAAAATCCCCATGAAATCCTCCATTGAAGAATGCACGCGGAACGATAGTTGCAAGGGGTGTAGGGTCAATGCCGGCGCCGCCAGTCAGCCGGCTTCTCGAAAGCCCCAGCCCAGATGCCGCGCCGAGTGGCCCGGGCCCTCTGCTCCGCATCGCGATAAAGGGCCCTGCGGTCGTAGTATCGCACCGCCAGGCCAGTCTCGATCATCCATTCGCCCAGGTCGCGGCCTGCGGCGTGGCATTGGCCGATGGCGCGCGCGTAGCGGTCGCGGCCGCTTATGGTGCATGCCACGGTGGCCTTGCCGATCTTATCGGCCAGAGCAAATGCGGCGTCCTGGCCGCAACGCCAGGACTTTCCGCCTACTGAGAAACAGGTCTGCCCTGCCTCCGGCGCGTCGACACCCGCTAGACGGATGCGTTTGCCATGAATTTCAATCGTATCGCCGTCGATCACAGTGGCTTGGCCAGCGATCCCGACAGCGCCCGCGACCGTGGGGGCTATGAGAACCCAGAACGCGAGAGGAACTGCCAGGCGCATCCTGTGCCCTCAGCACAAGGTTCAGATCGCCAGATCTTCGAGGCTTGCGCCGTTGGCCAACTGATCCTTCACCCATTGCGGCTGGCGGCCGCGGCCGGTCCAGGTCTGGGAGGTATCTTCCGGGTTGGCGTATTTTGCGACCACAGGCTTCTTCGACGTAGCGGAATTGAGAAGGTCCGTCAGTTTGAAGCCGAACTTTTCGGCAACCTCTTTGGCAGCATCGACCGCCTTCTGCCTTTGCCGCGACTCGAAGTCGTTGATCGCGCGATCCACCTTTTGCTTCAAGTCGCGAAGCTCTTTCAGGTCCATGCTTTCGAGATCTATGCTCATTTCACATCCTTGCCGCCAAAATCAGCTTTTGATGCAGAGATAGAGCAACATGGCTGGGAAGGAAACGGCCTACCGCGAGCTACGAAATAGCGTTCGCACCTAGGGTCAGGACCCATTGATTTCAGTCCGGCGTCATGATTCACGGCTCGAAAAACGAGCGGTGAACATGTCTGATCTTTTCTGGCTGACGGATGCGCAGATGGCGCGTCTTGAACCCTTCTTCCCGAAGCCTCACGGCAAGCCACGAGTCGATGACCGGCGTGTGTTGAGCGGCATTATATTCATCAACCGCAATGGCTTACGGTGGCGTGATGCCCCTTCCGCCTACGGGCCTCACAAGACGCTCTACAACCGTTGGAAACGGTGGAGCGATAGGGGAATCTTCGCTCGGATTATGGCTGGTCTGGCCGCTGATCATGGTGAAGAGAAGACGGTCATGATCGACGCGACCTATCTCAAAGCCCATCGCACGGCGTCCAGCCTTGCGGTGAAAAAGGGGGGCGTGGACGCCTGATCGGTCGAACCAAAGGCGGCATGAATACCAAACTGCACGCCATCTGCGACAGCCAGGGCCGACCGCTCAACCTCTTCGTCACCGCCGGTCAGGTCAGCGATTACATCGGTGCTCGTGCTTTGGTGAGCAGTTTGCCAAAGGTGGAATGGCTCCTCGGAGATCGAGGATATGACGCCGATTGGTTCCGAGAAGCATTGAAAGACAAAGGGATACGCGCCTGCATCCCTGGCCGGAAACAGCGGACGAAACCGGTGAAATACGACAAGCGTCGCTATAAACGGCGCAACCGCATCGAGATCATGTTTGGCAGGCTCAAAGACTGGCGGCGTGTGGCGACACGTTACGACAGGTGCCCAAAGGTCTTCCTGTCAGCTATCGCTCTTGCGGCCATCGTCATCTACTGGCTTTGAAACTCAATGAGTCCAGACCCTAGGAAGGGTCCGGGTCCGCATAGATCACGGCGGTCTCAGCAGCCAATTCGGCGGCAACCGTTAAGGCAGCATCCCGATCCTCGACGATGCAAGACGGCACGATCTCATCCTCGTCGGGCACATTGCCATAAAATGGCCCCTGAACGATCCAGCAGCCATCAAGCCCGGGACCGTGGACCTGGACGTTCCACACATTGCCGGCGATCTCGTCGGGCATGTCCTCTATGATTGCCATCTTCACTCTCCATTATCCGTAAGAACGCCGAAGCCCTGTCTTGCGATCCGCATACGCTCGGCCGGGTAGGGCCGCAGCAGCACGGCCGCCTCGGCCGGCGAGCCGTGCAACCAGGTTTCGTAATCCTCGGGATCGAGGATGACGGGCATCCTGGAGGGATGGACAGGCTTGACCAGCTCGTTGGGCGTGGTCGTCACCATAGTATGCGTGATCCAGCCGCCTTCCTCGCCCTCGATGCCGGGCTGACCGCGCCGCCAGAGGCCGGCGAAGGCGAACAGCGGCCGAGCCTCGTCACCGATCAGCGTAAACCAGAAATCCTCTGCCGGGTTGCGGCCCTTCGCTTCGCGGAAGCTGGTGCCAGGCACGAGGCAGCGGCGGTTCAGGAAGCTGTCTTTCCAAAGGCCGGATCTGGCGAGCTTATCGTCGCGCGCGTTGTTCCATGCGTCCGGCTTCAGAGCCTTGCCGGTCTTTGCCGAGACTTTCGGCGTCAGAAAGCCCCAGTGAGCTGCCATCATCTCGCGGTTGCCATCCGCATCCAGCCGAACAATCGGCGCCTCATATTTCGGCCAGATCGCCGGCAGCGGGGCTGCGTTGCCAAGAAAATCGCGGGCTGGATCAACCTCGAAATGCTTGCGGGAGCCATCCTGGGCAGCAAGCATGGCATATAAGTTGCACATCACAACACCTTCCGGTTGCAAGTCACCTCGATGGCGGATAGGAGCGCCCGCGAATTTTCCCCACAGCTACGGACCAATGAATGATCGTCCAGACGGATGCACAAGCGCAAGCACTCAGAGCCTTCCTCGAAACCTTCGACCTGCACGCATCGGGTGTTTGGCCCGAAATCGAGGAGGGGATGCGTGAGGATTTTGGCATCGAGAACCCGGCCAGTGCCGTCGAGGATCTGCAGCGAGCTCTGTCTGGACAACAATCATAAGCGCCCCTTGTATGCCTCGGCCAGCAGTCCGGCGATGCGCGACAGCTCGGTCACACGCGGACCGGGTGCCGTTATCGCGACACCGCGCGCCCAAGCTGCGCGCAGCATTGCGCCTTTCGGGTGGTCCCGGCTGGCGAGATCGAGCGCCAGGCCCACGTCCATATCCTGCCGCGGGTCATGCTGCGCAGCACGCCGAGCGGCGCGGTTGAGCGTTTCCAGGGCGTGCAACAGATCTTCGCGACCAGCGATCTGTTCGCTCCACGATCCCCCGAACGCCACATTGCGCAGCTGACCAGCCCTGTCCATTTTGCCCTCTTGAATCAGAAGAACAAAGATAGAACATCAAGGGTGATCTGACCATCCGCCAAATGTAGCGTCATGCAGCCCTTTCGTGTCCTCTATCTCGATATGAACAGCTTCTTTGCTAGCGTCGAACAGCACCTCGATCCGGCGCTGCGCGGCCGGCCGGTGGCGATCACCGCGGTCGATTCGGACGCCGGCGCCTGCGTTGCGGCCAGCTACGAGGCGAAAGCCTATGGCGTGAAAACTGGGACGCGGGTAGCTGACGCTCGCCGCTTGTGCCCGGGCATCGTGTTTCGGCCGAGCCGGCACAGGCTCTATGTGCGCTTCAACCTCGCAATCGCAGACGTGCTGGACCGCCACGCCGAACTCACCCATATCCGCAGCGTCGATGAATTTCAGCTGGCATTGTCAGGGGATGCACAGACACTGGACGGCGCCGCCAGGCTTGTCGCGCAGCTGAAGGCCGCCGTCGCGGAGGAGGTTGGCCCGTGTCTGCGGTTCAGCGCCGGCGTTGGCCCCAATTTTCTCTTGGCAAAGGTGGCCGGCAAGCTGGAAAAGCCCAATGGATTCCAATGGTTGTCGGCCGAGAACATGCCAACAAGAATCCAGCATCTGGCGCTGGATGATTTACCGGGCATCTCTCGGGCGATGAAGGACAGGCTGATGGGTGCCGGCGTCTATGACGTGGTTACACTCTGCCAACTCGATCCGCGCCACGCTCGCATGATCTGGCGATCGGTCGAAGGCGAACGGTTCGTGCGGATGCTCCAAGGCATGGATATTCCGTTGATGCCGACGCAGCGGGGTGGGTTTGGCAACAGCAAGATCCTGTCACCGGAATTTCGCGACCCGCGACGGGCCTATCGTGTCGGGCGCTGGCTGGTCGAGAAAGCCACGGCCAGATTGCGCCGGGACGGCCGCGTAGCCGGGAGGTTCAGCCTGTCGGTCTCGATGCTGACCGGTCCCGTGTGGTCGCGCGGGGTGAGCTGCTTCCCAAACCAGGACACCGCCTTCTTTCTTCGCCTGCACCGTGCGCTTTGGCGGTCCCTGTGGCGCGACGGGCGCCCGGGCCAGGTGATCGCGGTTGGAGTCCAGCTGGGGGATGTTGCGCTGCTGGCCGAGCGCCAAGGGGACTTGCTCAAACCTCTGGCCCCGGCTGAAAAGACGCGCGGCGAGCGCGTCTCGGCCGCAGTCGATCAGATTAATGCCCGGTTCGGCGATGGGGCGATCACCTATGGGATCAACGCACCGCACCCAGGATTTTTCGAGAGGGGCTAGGCCGCGGGCGGAAAAATCACCGGACGGCCAGCCGCCTCGACAATCTGGTAGCTCGCAGCAAGCAGATCATCGACGGCCATCGACGTCTCGACGCCGAGCTTTTCGCGGATCGGATCGGTCACATCCTGTGGCGCGTCACCAAGGCTCATAAGAGCGGTATGCAGCAGTGCGAGCAGTTCGTTCGGAATCTCTGCCATGATCGTTCCCTCCGATTTGCAACTGAACGCGCGAAGAGCACTCGGGTTCAGCGCCGATGCGTAACAATAGGGCACACCCGACGAGACAGACAATGGTGACATTCCAAATGTGTCACATTTGGCTGTCTTTGCCCAATAAGTTACAGTAACCTGTTCAGAGCCACCCTAATGTGACAGAATGACATGGCCCGCATCGGCTACGCCCGCGTCAGCACCGCTGATCAGGATCTTGAAATCCAAAAAGAGCGCCTAGCTGCCGCGGGCTGCGAGATCATACGCACCGAGATCGGATCAGGTGCCACGCGCGCCGGCCGCGCCGAGCTGGAAACCATAATGCAGTTCCTACGCGCAGGTGACGAGCTGGTGGTGCATCGTCTCGACCGTCTCGGCCGATCGACCAGAGACGTCCTCAACCTGGTGCATGACCTCGACCAGAAGGGTGCGGCTCTCCGAGTTCTGGAGCCAGACGTGACCACCGCCGGAGATCTTGGCCGCGTTGTGGTAACCGTCCTTGGCATGGTGGCCGACATGGAGTTGCGCTTCATCCGTGACCGCCAGCGCGCAGGCATCGAGGCCGCGAAGAAGCGACAGGTCTACAAAGGTAGGAAAAAAACGGCCGATGAAGCCGAAATTCGCAGGCGTGTTGCCGAAGGCCAGTCGAAGGCAGCTGTAGCGCGCGACCTGGGCGTGTCCAGGATGACCGTCTATCGCGCCCTCGCCGGCGCCGCCGCGTCAGAAGCTCCTGCTGCATAATGCCGACGCGGCAGCTCATTGCCGGCGTTCTTCAACGGCATCGGGCTGGTTGGCAGCGGCCTTTTCAGCCACCCCCAGGTTATTGGCTCGCAGCCAGAATGCCTGGTGCGCTTTCGACACCTCCCGTGCCCGCTCAAACACCGCAAACCGCGTGCCGTCCATGCAGGCAAAATACTCAGTTAACTCCCTGAAATATCGCTCGAAATCCGCAGAAACCACGTCTGCATATTCCCGAAAACCATCGTCGTCGGATGGGACATAGGGTTCCTCCGGCGGCAAGCAGACTGCGTTCGGGCTACCGCTCTGTGCCAGGCCCGGCGAGGGCAACAGGGTCATCCCTGTCATGAGCAGCAGCGGTATCAATCTGTGCATGCTGTGGTTCTCCTTCGCTCGACCAGGCCGATCAATGATCCCGCCAGGTTGAATTGCCCGGCCATCTGCAATCGCGTGAACGCTCGCAATGCCCCACCTGGACTGTGGATAGGATGGGTTGGATGCCCCATGTTCGCTTCGATGATCAGGATGCAAAGAGCCATGCGCAAGTCTCCGAACACGTCCATGGCTTCCAGGACCGCGCTTTCGTTGATGCCCAGCCATCCTGCGAGCTCGAATGCAGCCGATCGCATGGCTCGTTCGGTGATCAGGTTGCCCGAGCAATGATGGTCCAGGCGTTCGAGGAAGCACGGGCCAGCGATCTGTCGAATGACCTGGGGGGTGATCCAGCTCACATCATCAGGGTTGCCATTCGGTCCGGCCCCTCCGACACTTTTTTCTCTGCAACTGGCTGGGCCTATTGGCCCAGCCATGGAGGGATAGTCGTCGGCCCGCTTGCGGGCCGGCCGGTCATTGGCGGAGGAACCGCTACAAATTTCAGGATTCTTTAGGGTTGTATTTAGTATAGCCGGAATCTCGGATTCCGACACGCCGGAAGAATCTGCACGACATGACAGGATCTCGGTCAGCTGGTCATAGACGGATCGAATATCCGCCAGGTGCCCCTCAAGCTGGGCAACGGTCCGAAAACCGGCGTAGCGCCTTGGCCAAGCCGCGAAGGCTTGCAGGAGCGATCCAAGGGCAGGATGCCGCGGCTCCAGTTCGACCAGGCGCTCGATGGCGCGGCGGACATCACGCTTCAGCGCCGAGCATTCCAGCCGCAGGGTCTGCATCCTCCGGCTCTCGGCCTGGCGGTCGCGGTCACAGGCGATCAGCTCACCCACACGCAGGATGAGCGGCCGGAAATTAATGCCCAAGCGCCGCCCATCGCTCAATTCCGCCCCCGACCGGTGCCCATCGGCCGCGGTGTCGATCAGCACCAGGCCAAGCGCCTCCAGCTGCCGCTCATGGGCGCGCAAGGCGCGGTCCGTGATGCCGATCTCCGCTGCCATGTCCTGCTGCGCGCGATAGCAAACCGGATCGCGGTGTGGATCGGTCCAGTCACTGACCGATGTGGATCGCATCATGCGCAGGAGCGCATCTCGCCGGGCAAGGCCGATCCCGAAGGCACGGCCGGCGTGCCGCTCGATCAGCTCGACCAGGTGACTGAAGGTCATGCCGTCGGGCAGGCATGGATATGACGGTTGGGCGGCCAAAGCCGCGAATCTGCTCATAGTTTTCTGCTCCTCGAACTGTGAGGCGCAGGGTCCGCAGGCAATGCGCATCCGTTCGCACAAATGCGTTTTTGCTCTTGATTTTCGGGGGCAGGACAGTAACTATGCTCGTAACCATGTGAGCAATGCAGGTCGCCAAACCTGTGTTACGCCAAGCCCCCTCGTGCGGACCCCCGCGCGGGGGGTTTTACGTTTCGGGCGGTATGTCTCTGATTCTGCTCTTGCTCCTCTGTCGGGGCTTTTAACCGGGAACCCTACAACGAGTAGCGCGTCCCGGCAATTCTTAGTATGGATCGCGGCGGTTGACCGCTAGGTTCAGTAGCGGATCGCCTCGATGTGGTAGGTGCCGTCGGTGTCGCGGTATCGCATGAACACACCGCGGATGAAGCCGTTATGATCGTTGGTTGTGCTGATCACGGTGGGCACGCACGTCCGTCCGTAGACCGGACGTCTATCATCATCGCAGCCGATGCTCCGGGCAACGGTGTAACCACCGGCTGCCTCCGCAAGCCACGCAGGCCCGTGTTGATAGCTGGCCGCAGCCCATTGAAAATGGCCGTTTTGCAAGTATTTCCCGACCGTGGTGCGGTCGATGATGTATTCGCTATCGCCGCCACGTTTGTGCCGATACTGCTGGATGTGGTAGATCTCGATCCCATCGCGGATAGCCCGCGTCTCGGCGTTCAATCCATCTGACCCGAGGACCATGGAGACGCCAATCTTGGCAGCAATTGATGCGTCCAGCTTCATAGGGCAACGCCACAGCTGCAGCGGCGGCTCGACCGGGAGAGGTGTAATGCGGCGAATGACCTCTATCTTGGCAGCAGTGCATTCAGTGCTTGCTGGAAAGCCGCCTGCCATGCAGAGCAGGATTGCGCAGTCGATCGGGTGAGCCTTCACCGGAATTGCAGGCATGATTGCCAGTGAAAAAGCGATTGGTATAAATGACTTGCTGATCTTCATCTCTACACCCTTGCAAGGTCCGTAACGATCTTACAAGATTGTATAGCGCCTTAACGCCTCTCTGGGCAAGAGAAAGCCCCGGTCTGCACGAGATACCGTCCCAAGACAGTCATTCGCGATGGGACCGAGGTCTCGGGATCAGATGGCTGGATCAGCCACACGACCCCCGTGCCGCCTGAAGCCGTCTCATACCGGAGACCGATCCCATCCCGTTCATGCACTTCACCGAGGAATCGGTTCGTAGGCCGCACGGCGCCCTGTGTTTGCATCGCAACTCATCCTTCAACCAGCAGCAGACTGGCGAAGACGTTGGAGTCAGGCGACAGGACAGGGAAGAGGAAAGGGCACCGTTTTAAACTTTTGGATAAACTTTTTTAGATGAAGCCTCTGTCCTTGGCGATAGACACGGCTTGCGTGCTGGTTCTCGCCTTAAGCTTGTCTTGTGCCTGCTGGCTTCGATACTTGATCGTTGGAAGGGAAACGCCAAGGCGCTCGGAGGCGGTCGCTTGTGACAGACCGTCCCGCAGGCACTCCAGCACCGCGATTTCGCCATCAGTCAATGACGCCCTGTTGTGAAGCAAATCCACCCAATAGAAGAACTTCTCTGTGACTTCGCGAACTTCGGAATCCGTAAACTCTCGGTCTGCGCGTGACAACGAAATGAAGGAGTGGATGCTGTTCACGATGCGGGTTGCTGCCATACCATACCGCATCCCGTGGGCCGCAGCTGCCTTCAGAACGCCTTGGCTATCGGGAAGGTCGATCTCCGACCAGCGGGTGGCGCCCGACTGCGCCTTGACGATCCAGCGGAAAACTGGGTCATCCAGGAACACACCCCCTCGAACGTAGGCTTCCTGCCAGACGGCAGGCATTGTGCTGTCGAGCTTCTCGGCGCCGGCAGCCGTATAGTTGAACGACAGCACCCACCCAGCGGGCGCAAGTTCGGTCAGCCAGGCGCGGTCCCTGGCGTAGTTTGGCAAGCTGTTGTCGAGCATGACTTATCCGAAAGCATAAAGAGTCTTATCCAAAAGTATAAAATTCACCGATCATGCTGGAATGTCCAGTCCTCGGGGTGTTGATGGACCCAAAGAGGGATTCATGTATGCTTCAGAAGAGGGTCTGTGAGACCAGGACTATCGTCGGGGCGAAGGCCGCGTTCACGAAGGACATGGTTGTCAGCCTCAACGAACACTTTGATGATCTCGCCGTAGATGGCGTGGTTGCGGTAAAGGTGTTTGAAGATGGTTCGTGGCGCGCGAACCCGGACCACACCTGCACCCAATGGCTGCCCGAGTTCACGAAGGATATGGTGGAGACCCTACACGAATATTTCGACTTCTACGCGGTCGATGGGGTTGTGACCATCGAGGTGTCGAACCGAGGCCTCTGGCTCCCCAACCCGATGGCGGGCCGACAGTTCTTAGGGTTAGCAAGGTTTCCCCATGATAGACGTCATTGAAGCAGCATCGCAGACTTCCGTGCAAGAAAGTGCTGGCCGCGACTTCTGTGTCAGCGTGCTTTGGTCCAAGTCGTTCAGCACAGCCTCCGCAGTAGCTAGTGGCTGGTCCTTGATCATGAAGTTTTGGGATTTGCGCAAGGAAGTCTTCATCGACCAGAAGAACTGGGGGCTGACAAGCGGCGACGGTCTGGAGTTCGATCAATACGATAACATGGGCCCGCAGTGGGTCATAGGTCCCGTGTACATCGTTGCGCACCGCGATGGTGAGGTCTTAGGTGGGGCACGGCTTCTGCGGACTGATAACAGCGATCGTGTGAGAAGTTCGTATATGATCCGCGATGCGTGCCTGGGCCTGTTGCCTGGCATGCCGACGGAGCTATGCGAAGACACTCCCCCTGTTTCGGATGAGATATGGGAACTGACGCGCCTGGTGGCCAAGAAGGAGCCTGGCGTTGGAGAGGCTATTCTCGCGGCCGCGAACCGATTCCTGTTCAAGATCTCTGCACGTAGATGTCTGTTTCTCGGTCCGCCGGCGTTCATGCGCATGGCGAAGAAGATGGGCTTCTCGCCCGATCCGCTGGGAAAGATCCAAGGCAACAAGGACGGCCGGTTCCTGGCATTCGGTTGCGACGTCATCCCTCCAGAAGTTGTTACCGATGATTACGGGCACACCGCGACCAGGCCGCAGCGGGGACAGTCTGGCCACAGCATCGGCGAACACGGCCGCTAAGCCCGAAAGACACCCCTCTCAACATCGCATCCTGTTGGCCCCTTTGAGAAATCGGGCTATGGATAGGGCGTCTGCCGGCCGGCGGATGAGCAATTTTGTAAGTTCGTACACAACATTTTACGGTTGGACGAAATTATAAGGTTGTTGACGATCTTATAATGTCGTATGCCTGTGGTGTCAGTAACCGCGGGCTATGCGACCGTCAGTGGAGACGGACTGTGTCATCGCCTGCCTTTATGAAGTCACCTTACTTTGTTCTGGATCAGGCAGAAGAATTCATGGATTACCTGCGCGATGGCTGGCACTTCGAAGTGCTGTGCCGCTCCGACGCCTACATGCGCAACTCCTACTGGTATGGTGAGTGGGTCGTGGTGCTCGTCTCACCTGACGGCAAGCAAGAAATCCCCCTGCTCAAAGCACGGCGTGGGGGGACAGCTGAAGACATGCGCCTCTTCAAGACGGTCAACGGCATCTACAGCTTCTGCAAGCAGTATTGCGTGCGATCCCCAATCATCCCGTCAATCGCCGGCGAACGCGAACGGCAGAGAGTTACGCTATCCGACTGGTCAGATTCGACGGATAGGGCACAGTAACCCCAAGCATACCGCGCCATTTTGCACCGCTCTGTGCGCGCAGGTGCGCGGAGCCTGGCGACGGGCCCGGCTGGCTTTCCCAGCAGCTCTCACCTCCATCCTTCTAGCAACGACTTGCGCCCAAGCTGATGTGATCCGCTTTGGCCCCACGGCCGAGGTGGCGAAACCCGACACACGCCCTCGTGCAGTTTTTCGGTATGACCGCAACGGCAGGCTGATCCTTCCTCCTAAGCCAGAAGAACCGGAAGGCAGCGACATAGAGCTGATGGCGGCCTCCACCAAGGGGACCGGCGACATCATCGTCGGCCGTGCGCCCGTTGGTGAATACCTGGGCGCCCTCCCCAGCGTCAGGCAGACGGCGCTCCGCTACCAAAACCATCCCGCCATCACAGCCGCAGGCCTTACAAAACAGGAATGGCTATCGCTGTTCGAGGCGATGATCTGGCAAGAATCGCGCTTCAATCAGCGAGCCAGAAGCCCGAAGGGTGCCATCGGACTGGCACAATTGATGCCTGGGACAGCCTCGCTTCTTGGGGTCGATCCGTCCGATCCGATGCAAAACTTGGACGGCGGCGCGCGCTATCTCCTTACGCAGCTTCAGAATTTTCGGAGTCCGACTCTGGCGCTGGCAGCATACAACGCCGGCCCGGCGGCGGTTCGGAAATATGGCGGCGTCCCTCCCTATCGGGAAACCCGCGATTACGTGGTCAGGATTCTGTCCCGCCACGAACAGCTAATGGCACGAAATTGAAAGGGAATTTGCCATGACGAAACCAAATCACATGCAGATGGCGCTGTTCGTCGTCCTGCTAGTCTGGGCTGCGATGTTTGCGACCGATGTGCTAGCCCAGGCCACCGCGGGCGGGGTGCAGTTCTCGAAGATCGACACGCTCGGCAACAGCTTCATCACCTGGATCAAGGGCAACCCGACGACGATCTTCTTCACATTGGCGCTGGTCATTACCGGCTTTCTGGCTGCCTTCAACCGGATCAGCTGGATGTGGGTCGGAATGATCTGTCTTGGTGCTTTCTTTGCCTTCGGCGCCACGAACATCGTCACCCAACTCAAGTCGATCTTCACCTGATGGCCGAGCGTACTCCGGTCATCCTCGGACTGTCGAGGCAGGCCAAGATGTATGGCCTGCCGATGCCCTACTTCCTGGCGGTCGGCGGCCTGACGATGTTGCCGTTCATCTGGGTAAAATGGCTGCCTTGGCTGCTGACTGCACCGCTCTGGTACGGCCTCGCCAAGATCGTGACGATTATCAACCCCAATGGTCATCGGGTTGTGGCCGTGATCTGGACCAAAACACGGCCCGTCATTTCTCTCAACAAAAAGAAGAGATTCCGCCGCTATGTTTAGCCCCCGTGATTTGAGTGAAGTCAGCGACCGCGCCCGTGCGATCCTTCCCACAGATCTCAACCTGTATCGGCACATGCCTTACGCGATCGAGGTTGACGACGAGGTTGTGCGGACCCGAGAAAACGGTCTGCTGATCGCGCTCGAAATCACGGGCATCGACGGCCTCACCAGCTCGGACAGTGAAATCCACGAGCTGCGCCGGGCATTCGCGCATGTCCTCGACGGTCTGGACGAGCGGTTCACCGTCTACATCCATCGGATGATGCGCCCGGCGCAGTTCGGCCTGAAAGTGATCCACGGCGACGGGTTCGCCGCGGATCTTGATCGCAAATGGCAGGCGCATCTCGCCGGCAAGAACCTCCATGATTTCGTGCTGGTGATGACTGTCGTGCGCAACCTGAGCCAGCCCCTAAAGCTGCCCTTGTTCCAGAGGGCGGCAAAGCGGCTGCTCGACGGCGACACGACAACGCGGCTTCACGAGCTGCGCGAGGTCGTGTCGATCCTGGAAACCAGTCTTTCGCTCAATACCAGGCGTCTCAAGATCAGCGATGGCAGCCTGCTCGGCTTTCTCTCGGCCATCAACACGGCCGTCCTCGGCAAAAGCTATCGCGGCCGGCGCACGCTGATCGCAGAGGATGTGGCGAACATTGCGGTCAAATTCGACCACAAGCGCGGCACCCTGCTCATCGAGGAAGGGTTCGGGCGGCCGCGCTATGCCGCCACGCTGGCGATCTGGAAATACTCGGAGACGACCTGGCCGGGAATGCTTGATGCGCTGGACACGTCGATCGACATGGTGATCTGCCATTCGTTCACGCCCATTGCAAATCACAAGATCTCGGGCCGGGTGAAAACCCGGATCGACCAGATGCGTGCCGCCGGCGATCTTGCCGCCTCCGTGGCGGAGCAACTGCTGGATGTGGCTGATGACGTCGAAACCGGCAAGGCCGGCGTCGGCGCCCACCAGCTCTCCATCACCGTTTATGCCGACAGCCAGGCCGAGCTGGACCAGCGCGTGTCGCATATTCGCGGCGTGTCGGAGCGGATGAAGGTGACGCTGAGCCGCACCGAACGCAGCCTCGAAGCGACGTTCTTTGCGCAGCATCCCGGCAACCAAGATTATCAGTGCTGGGACATGACGGTAAGCACCACGACCTTCGCGGACATGGCCTCGCTTCACATGGAGAGCGCTGGCTCTCCTGCAAGGAATTTGCCATGGCAGACGCCGATTGCGGTTGTCGAGACGGCAGGCGGCTGCGCGCACAGATTCAGCTGGCATGAGGAAGGTCCGCCGGCGCCGGCCGATCCGACACTCGGTCATACGCTGGTCCTTGGCCCGTCGAACTCGGGCAAATCGACGACGCAAGCCTTCCTTGCCGCCCAAGCCATGCGTGTCCCGGGCCTGCGGATCGTGCTCTTCGACAAGGACAAGGCTCTGCGCCCGATCGTAGCCGCGCTTGGCGGCCGCTATGCCCAGATCCTCGCTGGGCGACCGACAGGGCTGAACCCTCTGCTGACCGAAAGCGGGCCTCGTGGCGAGGCGTGGCAGATGGATTGGCTGTCGGCACTTGTGGAACGGACGGGCGGGCATTTGACTCCACAGCAGTCCGAGGCGCTGAAATCGGCCGTGCGGCAGAATGGCAGCGCCCCGGCGGAACTGCGGAACTTCGAGAAATTCCAGGAGCTCATCGGCGATGCGAACGATGACCGTGAGCTGGCGCTGCGCCTGAGCGAATGGGGTCCGCGCGGTCGATACGGCTGGGTGTTCGGCGAAGCCGACGAGCCGGTCATCGACTTCAGCCAGAAATCCAGTGTCCTTGGCATCGACCTGACGGAAATCCTCGATCTGCCGACTGAGCGAACGGCGGTGCTGTCCTATATTTTCCGGCGGCTCGAACTGATGTTCGAGGACAAGGTGCCAACCCTGGTGATCATCGACGAGGCCAGCACGGTGCTTGACGATGATTATTTCGCCCGCCGCATCCCTAAATGGCTGGCCACGGTCCGCAAGCAGAACGTGGTCATGATCCTGATGACGCAATTTCCGTCGCATATCCGGGAAAGCAAGGCCAAGTCGATCCTGGAAGGGCTCCCGAACCGGATGCTCTTCCCGAACAGCAAGGCCGTCACCGCGGATTATGCGGGCTACAACCTGACCGAAAACGAGCTGGGCTTTCTGCTCGACGGGTCCCGGGGCAAGCGCGAGGTGCTGTTCAACGGCCATAGTGGTTCGACGGTGCTGAACATGGATCTGTCGGCCCTCGGCCCTCTTCTCGCCGCCCTGGGCAGCGACGAGGCCGCCCGCAAGATGTTCGGTGAAGATTATGAAACCAAACCGCAATTCTGGAGGAATTTCAAACATGATTAAGGCGTTTTTGCTGCTTCTCGCCGTCCTGCCCGTCCTTGTGGCCTGTGCCGGCGAGACGCCGATCCGCAAGACGAATTGCTGGTCCACCATGGCCCTGGTCCCGATGGATGATTGCGAGTTCGAATATGTTCCTGTGGCTCGCTGAGCGCCCGATCCCCGTCCGGGCGGCGACGCTGGCGCTGATCCTCGGAACGGTGTCCGTTCCGGCGGCAGTCGGACAGGGCGTGCCCACCATGGACGGGCGGGGCATTGCCGAGCTCCTGATCCAGATGGACCAGGACCGTGACGAGCGCGCGGCCGAAGTGGATGAAAACGCGAGGCGCCAGGACATCCTCGACAAGCAGGATGAACAGCTGGCCGCCCTGGATGAGACGCTTAAGTTGCTGACGGGCACGAGCGCCTTCATCCCCGACCTGGAAGGCGGCGGCGCGGCGGGTGAGGCCTTCGCGGCCTCGACGGTCTATGCGATCGACGACAACAACCCCTATGTCGATCGGATCATGGGCGACGCGCCGGTGACGATCGAGCAGATGATCGCCGAAACGGCGGTGAAATACGGCAATCATCCGGCGCTGACAAAGGCCGGCATCAACGCAGTCGAATTTCGCTGCTGGTTCCAGGCGCTGGTAAAACAGGAATCGAACTTCTCCATCGGCGCGAAAAGCCCGAAGGCGGCGTTCGGTCTGACCCAGATCATCCCGGACACAGCAACCTATCTGGGTATCAACCCTGCCTATTATGATGATCCTCGCCTGCAACTGGATGGAGGGGCACGGTATCTGCTTGAGCAGTTGAACCGCTTCGGCTCCATGCCTCTGGCGCTGGCGGCCTATAATGCCGGACCAGGCGCGGTGCAGAAATATGGCGGCATTCCGCCATATAAAGAGACACAGAACTATGTGGTCAAGATCAGCGGCTATTACGACCGCTATGCGGCACGCATGAATGGCGCGGCCGATGCAGTCGGCACACTCGATCCGCGCGACATGGCCATTGCAGAGGCATCTAATGTTGCGGACGCCGGCTGGCATTATGCAGCGCACAGCATGGACACCATGAGCGCGGCCGCCACGCGACTGCGCTCGATCCTCGTCCGGATCGAAAGCACCGGATCG